>NZ_OY761443.1 GCF_963664415.1 uncultured Desulfobacter sp.
TTTGAGTTCATCCAGGTAAGGATGGATGTTCAGACCGTTGGTGGCCACGCACAACAGCATTTCGGGGTAGGCGGCACGCACCCTGGTCAGGGTTTCCATGGTTTTTATCGCCGTTGGCAAAAGGGTCGCCGGGGCCTGCAATACCCACGACGGATGTGTTGGGTTTGGCCTCAACAACCTCTGCCAGGTAGGCCATGGCCTGGTCCGGACTCAAAATGGAGGAGGTGACACCGGGCCGGCTTTCATTCACGCAGTCAAACTTTCTGTTGCAGAAATTGCACTGGATGTTACAGGCCGGGGCTACCGGTAGGTGAACTCGACCGAAATCCTTGCAGGACTTTTTATTAAAACAGGGGTGGTTATCTAAATTCATCATGATCCATAATTTCCTTATTTAGTTTCTGTAGAAAAATGGTCAATTTTCTACGAAAACTATTTACATATATGAGTATCCTATTTTGGATTCGGTCTGTTTTGCCGTTAAAATTGCATTGACGATGGTGTCAAACAACTGCTGTGCCCCTTTGTATCCCACGTGCAGGATACGCGATCCGCCGATCCGGTCGTGGATGGGAAAGCCCACCCGGACCAAGGGAATTTTCAACCGTCTTGCCATGGCATAGCCCTTGGAGTTGCCGATGATGATTTCAGGACGGACATCTTCGGGCATGGCCGCGGCGGTCTCTTCCATGCAGGTAAAATCCATGTCATTCTGGATAACGGCCTGGTCAATGATATGTTCGGGCAAGATCTGTTCCAAGGCTTTTTTAAAGGTTTTGCTTTTGCCGCCGGAAGCGCACAGGACGGGGATGATGCCCACTTCGGCAAGGAATCCTGCCATGGAGACCACAAAATCCTCTTCGCCGTAAATCAGAGCCCGTTTCTTGGCAACATATTTATTGCCGTCCACATAGGTGTCCACCAGGCGCCATTTCTCTTTTCTGTACCGTTCGGGTACGGGACGGCCGGAAATCCGGGACAAAATATCCAAAAAGCGGTCCGTGGCCTTGACCCCCATGGGAATGGGCAGGCGGGTGCAGGGCACGCCAAAGCGTTTGCTTAAAATCTCTCCGGCGGTCTCCTGGCCGGCTTCCGCGGTCAGGGCCAGCACGGAACCAAACTCCATGCTGTGAACAGCCACATTCATTTTTTCAATGGCCGAAATGGTTGTTCCGCCCTTCTGGATGGCCTGGTATTCCTGCCATGAAGGGCCTTCCAGGCGCTCGGAGTAATCGGGCAAAATAGTCACAGGGGTATTAAAATCTGCAAAAATATCTTTTAAATGCCGCAGGTCTTCATTGGAAAGCATGCCGGGGAACAGGTTAATTTTTTTCTTTTTCTTGGGCCGGTAAACAATGCGTTTGCCCGCCGGGTTAAACCGGTCCACTACCGCGGCCACTGCGCCATGGAATCCGTCTACATGGGTGCCGCTGTAAGAGGGTGTGGATACATGGACCAGGGCCGTGCCGTTGATGGTATTGTCCATGCTGTTCAATATCAACTGAACATCATCCCCAATGGTTTCGGACAAACAGGTGGTGGCGATCCCGATCATGGAAGGGGTATACTGGCGGGCCACGTTTTCAATGGCCAGCTTCAGGTTGGCCCCGCCGCCGAATACAGCCGTCTCCTCGGTGAAGTTGGATGAGGCAATATCCACGGGTTCTTTGAAATGGGAGATCAGGTAACGCCGCATATAGGTTGAACATCCCTGGGAGCCGTGAAGCAGGGGCACGCAGCCTTCAATCCCCTGGAACACCAGGGTGGCCCCTAAAGGGGTGCACATTTTACATGCATTCTGGGTGGGGGTATATGAGGGGGTCTCTTTATAAGATCTGCTTGAGGTCATATCGCACCTTCCTTTCCGGTTGGGGTCTGCCGCCTGGGGACCAAGTCCCATACCGGGCTTGTAACGGTTCCATGGACTTCTTTTGCAAAATTGACCATGCCTTCAAAGCCGACCAGGGGAATTTTTCGTTCATGGTTATGGTCGCAGAATCCGATGCCCATCTTATAGGCAATGGGACGTTCCTTAACGCCGCCGATAAACAGGTCTGCGTCTTTTTCAACAGAATACTTAGCCAGCTCCAGGGGGTTTGAGTCGTCTAAAATCACGGTGCCCTCGTTGCACATCTGCCGGAGCACCTCATAATCTTCCTTGGTGCCGGTCTGGGAACCGGCAAGAACCACTTCCATACCCAGGGTTTTCAATGCCTTGATCATGGAGAAGGCCTTGAACGCGCCGCCCACATATATGGATGCTTTTTTGCCTTCAAGATCTTTTTTCATGGTCTCCAGGGTGGGGACAATGGCCTGGACCTCTTTTTTAATCAGCTCCCGGGTCTTTTTAAGGATTTCATCATTTTTCTTAAAGTGCACCGCCACCTGGTACAGGGCCTCGGAGGTATCTTCAATACCGAAATAGGAGACCCTTATATAGGGGATGCCGTACTCTTTTTCCATCTGCTTTGCCAGGTGGGTCACGGACCCTGAACACTGAACCACGTTCAAGGCGGCATTCTTTGCCTGCTGGACCTCTTCCACCCGGCCGTCACCGGTGATCACCGAGACCACCTTGACCCCCATGGCTTCATAATATTTTTTAATGATCCATGTCTCTCCGCCAATATTGAATTCACCCATAATATTGATAGAGTCGGGGATGGTGGCCTGGGGGGCCTTGTTTCGTTCGATGAGACTGAACAAGGCGTCGCATGCCGCCTTGTATCCGTCTTTTTTGGTTCCTTTAAATCCTTCAGAGTGGACAGCGATGACAGGAATGTTGGTCTCTTCTTCGACCTGGCGGCAAACCGCGTCCACGTCATCACCAATGATGCCCACAATGCAGGTACAGTAAATAAAGGCAGCTTTGGGCGAATACTTTTCAATGAGTTCAAGCAACGCTTTTTTCAGCTTTTTTTCTCCGCCATAAATGATATCGGTTTCTGACAGATCGGTGGAAAAACTCATCCGGTGAAGCTCCGGGCCCGAAGATTGGGCCCCTCTGATGTCCCAGGTATAGGAGGCGCATCCGATGGGTCCGTGAATCAAATGCAGGGCGTCTGCGATTGGGTAAAGCACCACTCTGGAGCCGCAGAAGACACAGGCTCTCTGGCTGACTGCACCGGCCAGACTCTTGGTTTCACATTCCATCTCAAAGGGCTGGTTACCCTTCTGGTAGATCTGTTTTTCTCTCTGTTTGAGTACCGATATGGAGGTCATGTTATTTATCCTTTACTGCTTGAGTTGCGCAGATATTATTCTACCAGTTCAAAGGTCTCTTCGGATGCATCCCGGTCCTTGCGGTCCATGAGAACGCCCAGGATTTTTTCCAGAAAACGCAGACCGCCTGAGTACCCGACTGTGGGGAAGTAGGAGTGGCCGATCCGGTCCAGGATGGGGAATCCGTGGCGAACAAAGGGGATATCCTCGTCTCTGGCCATGTACTTGCCGTAGGTGTTGCAGATGAGCAGGTCCACAGGTTCATTCTTGATCCACTGATGCAGCAGGAACATATCGCCGGGGTTCTTGACATTGATATCGTCGCCAAACTTGGCAGTGATCTCTTTGATCCGTTTGGTAAAGGCCTTGCCCGGGGTACCGGAAACGATATGAACCGGTTTCATGCCGATGGTCACCAGAAATTCAACCAAGGGGATCAGCTGATCCGGGTCGCCTGCCAGGGCAACTTTTTTGCCGTACAGGTGGGGCTGCATGTCTGAAATGACGTCCAGCAGCTGTCCGCGTTCCTGGGTAACAGAATCGGGAACACTTACGCCGGCTACGGTGCGCAGGGCATCAACGAACCGGTCTGTGGCCAGCAAGCCGATGGGCAGATCCAGCACCTGGCCGGGCACCTTGAACTGACTGTCAAGGGCTTTGACTGCATCAGCAGTGGCCCAGGCACCCAGGCCGATGGAACCAATACTGTCGCCTGTGCTTTTCAGGTCTTCAATGCTTGTTCCGCCTTTGGGATACATCTCAAACTTTCCGGTGAGCGGTCCGTTCACAATACCGGAGGTGTCCGGAAACAGGATGGACCCAACGCCCATCATTGCGGCAATTCTCTTGATTTCAGCCATATCCGAAGGTTCTACAAACCCGGGGATCAGGTTGACTTTCCCGTTGGATGTGCCGGTCTTTTCGGCCATCTGGATGGCAATGGACTTCACCATATTGGCAAAACCGGTAACATGGGACCCCACATAGGACGGTGTTGCCGTATGGACAACATACTTGCCTTCGGGGATGGTGCCGTCTTTTTTGGCCTTTCTGACAATCTGGTTCACGTCGTCGCCGATGGTTTCGGACAGACAGGTGGTGTGAACCGCAACCATATCCGGGTTATATGTGGTGAATATGGTTAACAGGGCCTGGAGCAGGTTGGCCTGGCCGCCGAATACCGATGCACCTTCCGTAAAGGAGGAGGTGGCCGCCATGATGGGTTCACGGTAATGACGGGTCAAAGTTGATCTGTGATAGGCGCAGCAGCCCTGGGAGCCGTGGCTGTGGGGCAGGCAGGCGTGGATGCCGAGGCCCGCGTACATGGCGCCGATGGGCTGGCAGGTCTTGGCCGGGTTAACTGCCAGGGCTTTTCTTTCTACAATCTCTTTGGGTGTATGTCGAAGCAGCATAAGTTTCTCCTGTTGCTTTTATATCTTAAAGTTTTAACGTTTAACTATTATTTCACAGCCTATTTTCAGGACATTAAGCTTCCTGCCAAGGGGCTTTCAGGTAATCCCAGATGTTGGCGTTGAGCATGCGGTCAATTTCATCATAAAAGTTCATTGCACCTTTAAATACCGCATAGGGTCCGCCTGAATCATAGGAGTGGAGCTGCTTCATGGGAATACCGTGTTTCTGGACTGCGTACTTTTCCTTGATACCGGCACAGAAGATGTCGGGCTTGTACATTTCGATCAGGGTTTCTGTTTCGTGCTGGCTGATGTCATCAACAATCAGGGACCCTTCTGCCATGTCAGGCACCATGCCTTCATACTCTTTGAACGGAAAGCCTTTCGCTTCCAGGGCTTTCATCTGATCTTCGGTCTTTCTGGGGTTGTACCGGGTCTCATCCGCTTCAATTTCCAGTTCCTCGATGTTCCTGGAATCCGCGTCAATCTTGATGTCAGGAATGACGTGGCGTCCTTCATAGTCATCCCTGTGGGCAAACTCGTAACCGGCGGAGAGTACTTCCATGCCGATGTCCCTGAACAGTTCCTGGTAGTGATGGGCACGGGAGCCGCCAACGAACATCATGGCGGTTTTACCTTCACACCGGGGTTTGATCTCTGCGATCTTGGCTTCAACAGGACCCATTTCCTCGGCAATTACCTTTTCAACGGTGTCGATGAGTTCCTGGTCTTCAAAATAAGCGGCGATTTTACGCAGACTGCTGGCGGTGGACCGGGGTCCCAGGAAACTGATCTTGATCCAGGGGATACCGTATTTGATCTCGAGCATGTCCGCCACGTAGTTAATGGATCTGTGGCACATAACCGCATTCAGGTCTGCGGTGTGGCAGTTGGCAAACTGGTCAACGGTGGAGTTGCCGGAGAATGTGGACACAACACTGATGCCGCATTTTTCCAGCAGGTCGTCAATAATGAATGCGTCGCCGCCGATGTTGTACTCACCCAACAGGTTGATCTTAAATTTGGCGTCGGAGATGGTGTCATCCAGGCCCACAACATGGGTAAAAATGGCGTTGTTGGCAATATGATGACCTGCAGACTGACTTACACCCTTATATCCTTCACAGGAGAAACCAAATATATTGATGCCAAGTTTTGCCTTCATCTCCCTGGCTACGGCATGGATATCATCACCGATCAGGCCCACCGGACAGGTGGAGAAGATGGAGATGGATTTGGGTTTAAAAATGTCATAGGCTTCCTGGATGGCGGCTTTGAGCTTCTTTTCTCCACCGAAAACAATGTCTTCGTCCTGCATGTCCGTGGAAAAGCAGTAGGGCATGAAATTGTCTGATTCCGGTGTTTCGGGACGGGTCTGGTTACGCCGGGTCAGCCAGGAGTAGAATCCGCAGCCGATGGGTCCGTGGGTCAGGTTGATGATATCCCGGGTCGGGCCCATGATAACGCCCTTGCAGCCGGCGTAGCAGCAGCCTCTCTGGGTGATGATACCCGGGACGGTTCTGACGTTGGCACCGACCGTAAGGCCGCTTTTTTCTTCTTCGCTGGAAACCGGTGTGATCTGTTTGCCGCGTTTCCGGGCCACCTTAGGCGGATACTTGGCCAGTATTTCTTTTTTTACATCTTCCGGGTTAACGGGAATGGTTCGTTCGCCTGTCATATGTTTATACCCCTATCTTATCTCTTGTGTTGTTTTGCTTAATATTCATCAAGAACGGTGTTTTTGCTAAGTACCCCCGTTAGGGTCCTGCGGTTATTATTGGTTTATGAAGCGATCCCGTATTCAATCAGCAGGCTTTCGAGCTCTTCGATCTCCAGCGGTGTGGGAATAACGAACATTTCGTTTTCATCCATTTTTTTGGACAGTGCACGGTATTCGTCGGCCTGGGGATGGTCGGGAGCAAAATCAATTACGGTTTTTCTGTTGATCTCTGCCTGCTGAACCATGTTATGCCGGGGAACAAAGTGGAGCATCTGGGTACCCAGTTTTTTGGCCAGCTGCAGAATCATCTCTTCCTCGTTGTCAACCATACGGGAGTTGCAGATCAGGCCGCCGAGGCGAACGCCGCCGGACTGGGCAAATTTAACGATACCTTTGCAGATGTTATTGGCTGCGTACATGGCCATCATCTCGCCGGATACAACAATGTAGATTTCCTGAGCTTTACCTTCGCGGATGGGCATTGCAAAACCACCGCACACAACGTCGCCGAGAACATCATAAAATACATAATCCAGGTTCTGCTCTTCGTCATAGGCACCCAGCTGTTCCAGCAGGTTGATGGAGGTGATGATACCACGACCTGCACAACCAACACCGGGTTCGGGTCCGCCGGACTCTGTACAAAGCACGCCGCCGTAACCTTCTTTTCTTACGTCTTCAAGTTCAACATCTTCGCCCTCTTCTCTCAGGGTATCCAGAACGGTTTTCTGGGCCAGACCGTTGAGCATCAGACGGGTAGAGTCAGACTTGGGATCGCATCCCACGATCATGATTTTTTTACCGGCTTCCACCAGTCCTGCTACAGTGTTCTGGGTTGTAGTGGATTTGCCGATGCCGCCTTTTCCGTAGATTGCTACTTTTCTCATTATTTTCTAAAGCTCCTAAAATTAAGTTTAGTTGTTTTTTATTTAAACAGGCAAAAGACCTGTCCGCCATCGTGAAACCTGTAATTGCAACGGGTGTTCCAACAAGGCCAAAAAAAATAAAAATTTTCTAACTTGTTTGAATTACAAATTGTTTTAAATATAAAAAAATTTTTATTCATGCTGACAAAAACAATGAAACGAACATATAATACAAATATGGAATATATATTAATTCAAATATGTAATTTAATATCTATAAATAGATTATTATTCAGAAGGGTATTTTTCTACGCACAAAAAAAAGAGTTTTTTTATTGAAACAATTATATAAATAGACAAAATATCAACAGACATGGTTGAATTTTTGAAAATACTTTAAGAAGTCCAAAATTGTAATTTTATTTCAAATTTACCAAATCTTGGCTTCTGTAGACTGTTTTACAAAAAGAAACGGGGAGGGATCGGAGGAGGTTCAATGCCCGGCGCACAATGTCCGGTGATAGAGAGACTCAAGCAGTTCTGGAGAAACTGGTTTATTTGCTGCGACAGCTGCCGCCCGAACCTGAGATAAAAGCACTTGGGCGGCAGCTGCATCAATATTTATATTGCGGTGGGCCAGGACATCTTTAATGACTGCCGACCCGGAATGCACCCCTAAAACCATTTGCCTTGAGTTGCGCCTGCCCACCTGTGTGGGATCATATAATTCATAGGACTGTGCGTTTTTTAACAGGCCGGCACAGTGGATGCCCGATTCATGGGAAAATATTCGTGACCCGACAATAGGTTTGGCCGCATGAATCTGCTGGCCTGAAAATCTTGCCACGGTATTACACAATTGGGTGAGCCCTGATAGGCGCATATTGCTCTTTCTGGCGCCAATACCAAACAGGGCCATGGCCGTTTCCTCGAGGGGGGCATTGCCTGCCCGTTCCCCGAGTCCGTTCACTGTAATGCTGATGGCTTTGGCCCCTGCATCCACTGCAGACACGGCATTGGCTGTAGCCATACCAAGATCGTTATGCCCGTGGAATTCCAAAGCCAGGCCGGGTAACCGGATCAAAAGCGTTTCGATCATATCCATTAGGGCGGACGGGGTGATCATCCCCACAGTATCGGCAAGCCGCACCCGATGAACCCTTGATTCAACGGCAGTCTGACAGAACGATAAAAGAAATCCCATGTCCGTTCGAGTCGCGTCCTGGGCACCCACAGAGACCTGATCAAAATATTGCCTTGCGAATCTTACAGTGTCATGCAGGGTTTCAAGCACCCAGTTCTCATCTTTTTCAAAGGTCTTGAGTAAAATGGACGAGGTGGGGAAGCTGATGTGAACGCCGGGCGTGTTGCACCCGATTGCCAGTTCAATATCTTTTTTGACCGCACGGCACCAGCAGGTAAGCATGGTTGGCAGGTTCAACTGAGCAATGGCTTCAATCTCCCGACATGCAAACTCCCCCATGGCAGGGATACCCACTTCGATCTCGTCAACGCCGCATTCAGCAAGCAGGCCGGCAATGGTTAATTTTTCCAGGGGTCGGAAAAAGACACCCGGGGCCTGCTCCCCGTCCCGAAGGGTGGTGTCCACCATCCAGACCCTTAGATCATCGGCTTTCATTACAATAAATAATCCTCTGCCACTTCACCGTCCTCCATGGCATCCAAAATGGCGTCAATTGCCTCTTCGTTCTCCACGTGCCCATACCAGATATTATCGGGATAAATTACCATGACAGGACCGTCATCACACTGTTTCAGACAGCAGGTTGAAGAGACCAGAACCTCTTCGAGCCCTCTGTCAATCACTTCATTTTCAATATAGGCCAAAAAATCTCCAGACCCTTTTCTGTGACATTTACCTTTGGGTTCTCCGCTGGGACGAAAACTTGCGCATACGAGGATGTGTTTTTCCGGCTTATTCATTTTTTCTCCTTAAAAATTTTATTTTTTTATTTGGTTATATATTCAATTTGTTTTCAAGCTTGGTCATAACACCGGCTACTTGTAGGTTGGGTTGAACGAAGTGAAACCCAACAACTTATGGATATTGGGTTTCGTTCCTCAACCCAACCTACCGGACTCGATTTATATACATCCGGTTCCTGTGCCGCGACATTCTCCACAGGAGGTCTGAGACCGGACAAGCAGATGATTTAAGGAGTCCCCTTTTTTCAAGGCCATGAGTACAAGATCAATCATGCCGTTCACCTCGTAGATGGTAAAGCCCATGGTGCTCAGAATTTTTTTAGGCGCATCCCCCGCGCCGGACACAAGAATAGTGTGGCAGTCTTTAATGGTCCGGGCAAGATTGGTCCATCCGGCATTGCCGGAACCGCTTTTAGGCAAGGTTCTTGTTTCCACGAGCCTGGGGACTTCATGACCTAAGTCATAGATGAGCAGCTCCGTGGCTTCGCCCAAGGGCTGATTGATCAACGCACCTTCCCTGGTAGCCAAGGCCACATAAGGCCGAGATGCGGGATCATTATACGCATCGAAATCTTCCTTAACAGCGTCTTCACGGCCATACCTTGACGCTCTGGATAGAGGGATTGGGGTTGTGGCGTGATATCTGAGCCGATCCATGAGTTTCACGTTCATGGGATCATCCAGCAGGCCGACGGCATCAGCCCGGCAGCGTTTACAATGGGTCATCTGGGGCACAAATACCTGGGCGGCTTTTCTGAGTTCCTTAACCAAATCCTTGCCCGGTTCTTTCATGTCTTCAAATTTTGAACCTTTGGTGGGGAAATAGGGCATGATGTTAAAAATATCCACATTCATTTCACCCATTTTTCTTGCCACCTCTACGATGTGATCTTCGTTGATACCCGGCAACAGTATGGAATTGACCTTGACCCTGATATTGCGTTTTTTAAGGCCTTCAACCGCGTCAAGCTGACGGCTTAACAGCAATTTCACACCCTCGGTCGGACCGATGGAACGCTTTTTGTCCCTGACCCATGAATAAATTTTTGCACCGACTTCAGGATTCACCGCGTTAATGGTGATGCTCACGTGGGTGGTATTGATGGCTTTTAAATCATCCAGGTAGGGATGAATATTCATGCCGTTGGTGGCCACGCACAAAAGCATTTCAGGGTAAGCGGCACGTACCTTGTTCAAGGTTTCCATGGTTTTGTCTCCGTTGGCAAAGGGATCACCGGGACCTGCAATGCCCACCACGGATGTGTTGGGTTTGGCCGCAACCACTTCTGCCAGATAGGCCATGGCCTGGTCTGGACTTAAAATAGAGGAAGTCACGCCTGGGCGGCTTTCATTGACGCAGTCAAACTTTCTATTACAAAAATTACACTGGATGTTACAGGCCGGTGCAACAGGAAGGTGGACACGGCCAAAACTCTTACAGGATTTTTTATTAAAACAGGGATGGTTATCTAAATTCATCGTTATCTTTCCTTATTTAGTTTCTATAGAAAAATGGTCAATTTTGTTCGAGTTCGAGGCGGACAAAAATTTTAACCGGAGGAATGTATATAATATTTCGAGGATTAAAATTTTTGCCCAACGAAGAAATCGGGCAAAAGGGGCTGTTTTTCTACGGGAACTATTTACATATATGAGTATCCTATCCTGGACTCGGTCTGTTTTGCCGTTAAAATTGCATTGACGATATTGTCAAACAACTGCTGGGCCCCTTTGTAACCGACGTGCAGGATGCGAGCACCCCCTACCCGGTCATGGATGGGAAATCCAACCCTGACCAAGGGGATTTTCAGCCGTCTTGCCATGGCATATCCCTTGGAATTGCCGATGATGATTTCAGGCCGCAAGTCTTCAGGCATGGCGGCAGCGGTCTCTTCCATGCAGGTAAAGTCCATGTCATTCTGGATGATAATCTGTTCAATGAGGGTTTCAGGCAACGTCTGTTCAAGGGCGGCTTTAAAGGTTTTGCTTTTACCGCCGGAAGCACAGAGCACAGGGATGATGCCAACTTCGGCAAGGAAGCCGGCCATGGAGACAACAAAATCCTCTTCCCCGTAAATCAAGGCTCGTTTTTTAGCTACATATTTATTGCCGTCCACATAAGCATCCACAAGGCGCCATTTCTCTTTTCTGTACCGCTCGGGTACAGGCCTGCCCGAAATCTGGGACAGAATATCCAAAAAACGATCCGTGGCCTTGACCCCGATGGGAATGGGCAGACGCGTACAGGGGACGCCAAAACGTTCGTTCAAAATATCTGCCGCAGTTACCTGGCCATTTTCTGCGGCCAGGGCCAGCACTGCGCCAAACTCCATACTGTGCACGGCCACATTCATCCTTTCAATAGCCGAAATGGGCGTCCCCCCTTTCTGGATGGCCTGGTATTCCTGCCATGAAGGCCCTTCCAGCCGTTCGGAATAATCGGGCAAAACGGCCACAGGGGTATGAAAATCTTCAAAAATATCTTTTAAATGCCGCAGATCTTCGTTGGAGAGCATACCGGGAAACAAATTGACTTTTTTCTTTTTCTTGGGCCTGTAAGCAATTCTTTTACCTATAGGGTTAAACCGATCTACCACCGCGGCCACAGCACCATGGAATCCGTCCACATGGGTGCCGGCGTAGGCGGGTGTGGAGACATGGACCAAGGCCGTGCCATTGATGGTATTGCCCATGCTGTTTAATATTAACCGGACATCATCGCCAATGGTTTCGGACAGGCAGGTGGTGGCAATACCGATCATGCTCGGGGCATACTGGCGTGCCACGTTTTCAATAGCCAGCTTCAGGTTGGCTCCGCCGCCGAATACGGCTGTTTCCTCGGTGAAGTTGGATGAGGCAATATCCACAGGCTCCTTGAAATGGGAAATCAGGTATCGCCGCATATAGGTTGAACACCCCTGAGAGCCGTGAAGCAGGGGTACGCAGCCTTCAATGCCCTGGAACACCAGGGTGGCCCCTAAGGGGGTGCACATTTTACATGCATTCTGGGTAGGGGTATATGACGGGGTCTCTTTATACGGTCTGCCCGGGGTCATATCACACCTCCCTGTCCAGTTGGTTTCTGCCGCCTGGGCACAAGATCCCATACCGGACTTGTAACGGTGCCATGGACTTCTTTTGCAAAATTGACCATGCCTTCAAAGCCGACCAAAGGGATTTTTCGTTCGTGGTTATGGTCGCAGAACCCGATACCCATTTTATAGGCAATGGGCCTTTCCTTAACGCCGCCGATGAATAGGTCCGCATCCTTTTCAACGGAATACTTGGCAAGCTCCAGAGGGTTTGAATCGTCTACGATGACCGTACCCTCATTGCACATCTGCCTGAGCACTTCGTAATCCTCCTTGGTGCCGGTCTGTGAACCGGCCAGCACCACTTCCATGCCCAGGGTTTTCAACGCCTTGATCATGGAAAAACCCTTGAACGCGCCGCCTACGTATATGGATGCCTTCTTACCTTCAAGGTCTTTTTTCATGGCTTCCAGGGTGGGGACAATGGCCTGAACCTCCTTTTTAATCAGCTCCTGGGTCCTTTTTAAAATCTCAGGATTTTCCTTAAAGTGTACCGCCACCTGGTACAGGGCATCCGAGGTATCTTCAATGCCGAAATAGGAGACCCTTATATAAGGGATGCCGTACTCTTTTTCCATCTGCTTAGCAAGATGAGTCACGGACCCTGAACACTGAACCACGTTCAGGGCGGCATTTCTTGCCTGCTGGACCTCTTCCACCCGGCCGTCACCGGTGATCACCGAGACCACCTTGACCCCCATGGCTTCATAATATTTTTTGATAATCCATGTTTCTCCGCCAATATTGAATTCACCCAGAATATTAATGGAGTCGGGAATGGTGACCCGGGGGGTCTTGTTTCTTTCAATCAGACTGAACAAGGCGTCACAGGCCGCCTTGTATCCGTCTTTTTTGGTGCCTTTAAATCCTTCGGAGTGGACAGCGATGACAGGAATGTGGGTCTCTTCTTCGACCTGGCGGCAGACCGCGTCCACGTCATCACCAATAATACCCACAATGCAGGTACAATATATAAAAGCGGCTTTGGGTGAATATTTTTCAATAAGCTCCAGCAATGCTTTTTTCAGCTTTTTTTCGCCGCCATAAATAATATCGGTCTCAGACAGATCCGTTGAAAAACTCATCCGGTGAAGCTCCGGGCCCGAAGATTGAGCCCCTCTGATGTCCCAAGTATAGGAGGCGCACCCAATGGGGCCGTGAATCAGGTGCAAGGCGTCGGCAATGGGGTAAAGCACCACCCGGGAGCCGCAGAATACGCAGGCCCGCTGGCTGACTGCACCGGCCAGACTCTTGGTTTCACATTCCATCTCAAAGGGCTGTTTACCCTTCTGATAAATCTGTTTTTCTCTCTGTTTGAGTACCGATATGGAGGTCATTTTATTTATCCTTTACTATTCTACCAGTTCAAAACGTTCTTCGGGCGCATCCCGATCCGTGCGGTCCATCAGGGCACCCAGGATTTTAATCAGGAACTGCAGCCCGCCTTTGTATCCCACTGTGGGAACGTAGGAGTGGCCGATCCGGTCCAGGATGGGGAAGCCGTGGCGTACAAACGGGATGTCTTCGTCCCGGGCGATGTATTTGCCGTATGTGTTGCAGATCAGCAGGTCCACAGGTTCGTTTTTGATCAACTGATGCAGGTGGTACAGGTCGCTTTTAAGCTCAACGTTGATCTCGTCTCCGAACCGGGCAGTGATCTCTTTAATCCGTTTGACAAATGCTTTTCCCGGGGTGCCGGTGACGATATGAACCGGTTTCATGCCCATGGTGACAAAAAATTCGGTCAGGGAGATGAGCTGGTCCGGATCACCGGCCAGGGCCACTTTTTTACCATACAAATGGGGTTGCATGTCTGAGATGATATCCAGCAGACGTCCGCGGTCCCGGGTGATGGAGTCCGGTACGGAGACACCGCCCATTGTACGAAGCGCATCAACGAACCGGTCCGTAGCCAGCAGGCCAATGGGCAGGTCCAGCACCTGACAGGGGACCTTGTACTGGGTGTCAAGGGATTTTACCGCATCAGCCGAAGCCCAGGCGCCAAGCCCGATGGAACCCATGCTGTCACCAGCGCTCTTTATATCACTGATACTTGTTCCGCCCTTTGGAAACATGACAAATTTTCCGGTGAGCGGTCCGTTAAGAATGCCGGAGGTGTCCGGAAAAACGATGGAATCAATGCCCAGGGTGCGGGCTATATCTTTTATTTCAGTCATGTCCGCCGGTTCCACAAATCCGGGAACAATATTGACTCTGCCGTTGGATTTGCCGGTCTTTTCAGAAAGCTGAAGCGCCATGGCATTGACCATATTGGAAAAACCCGTAACATGGGAGCCTACATAACCCGGCGTAGCCGTATGAATTATATATTTGCCTTCGGGGACTGTGCCGTCTTTTTTGGCCTTTTTGACAATCTGGTTCACGTCGTCGCCAATGGTTTCCGACAGACAGGTGGTGTTAATCGCAACCATGTCCGGGTCATAGGTGGTGAATATGGTTAAAAGGCCCTGGATCAAGTTGGCCTGACCGCCAAATACCGATGCCCCTTCAGTAAAAGAGGAGGTGGCCGCCATGACGGGTTCACGGTAATGACGGGACAGGGTAGACCTGTGGTAGGCGCAGCAACCCTGGGACCCATGACTGTGAGGCAAACAGCCATGGACGCCTAAGGCCGCATACATGGCTCCGATGGGCTGGCAGGTCTTGGCCGGATTAACAACCAGGGTTTTTCTTTCTCTAATCTCTTTGGGTGTATGTCGAAGCAGCATAAATTTCTCCTGTTGCTTTTTTATCTATATTTTCAACTATTCATATTGATGGCTATATGCCAAATCAGCCCATGGCCGTTATTCCCCAACGTATTTGGCGGACAACTCAGGAGCTTTTTGCCAGGGTGCTTCCAGGTACTCCCAGACGTTGGCGTTCAGCATGCGGTCGATTTCATCACAGAAATTCACAAAACCTTTGAATACCGCATAGGGACCACCTGTATCATAAGAGTGGAGCTGCTTCATGGGAATGCCGTGCTTCTGGACGGTGTATTTTTCCTTGATACCGGCACAGAAGATATCAGGCTTGTACATTTCGATAATGGTATCTGTCTCATGCTGGGAGATATCGTCTATCATCATGGAGTTCTCGACCATATCGTATTTCATGCCGTCATATTCCTTAAACGGAAAACCCTTTTCTTCCAGGGCCTTCATCTCTTCTTCGGTTTTTCTGGGGTTATACCGGGTCTCGTCCGGTTCGATTTCCAGCTCCTCAATATTTCTGGAGTCCGCATCAATTTTAATGGTCGGAATGATGTCACGGCCTTCGTAATCATCCCTGTGGGCGAATTCGTATCCTGCGGAAAGCACTTCCATCCCCATGGCCCTGAACAGTTCCTGGTAATGGTGGGCCCTGGAACCTCCCACAAACATCATGGCGCTCTTACCCTCGCATCGGGGTTTAACTTCTTTGATTTTAGCTTCAACCGGCACCATCTCTTCGGCAATCACCTCTTCCACCCGGTCAATGAGTTCTTGATCGCCAAAATAAGCGGCAATCTTGCGCAGGCTGCGTGCAGTTGACGTCGGCCCTAAAAAACTGACTTTTATCCAGGGGATACCATACTTTAGCTCAAGCATGTCGGCCACATAGTTGATTGAACGATGACACATGACCGTATTCAGGTCTGCGGTGTGGCAGTTGGCAAACTGGTTATAGGTGGAGTTGCCGGAAAAAGTGGAAATCAGATCAATACCGCATTTATTGAGCAATTCTTCAATGATGAAGCCGTCCCCGCCGATATTGTATTCGCCCAGCAAATTTATTTTGTATTTGGCGTCTTTGACTGTATCATCCAAGCCCACAACATGGGTAAAAATGGCGTTATTGGCAATGTGATGGCCGGCGGATTGGCTCACGCCCTTATAGCCTTCACAGGAGAATCCCCAGATGTTGATGCCCAGCTTTTCTTTCATCTCTCTTGCCACGGCATGGATATCGTCACCGATCAGACCCACCGGACAGGTTGAAAAAATTGAGATTGCTTTGGGCTTAAAAAGGTCATACGCTTCCTGGAGAGCTGCTTTCAGTTTCTTTTCCCCGCCGAAAACAATGTCTTCGTCCTGCATGTCCGTGGAAAAGCAGTATGTCATAAAATTTTCGGAATCATCTGATGGGGGTCGCGTCTGGTTGCGCCGGGTCAACCATGAATAGAATCCGCAGCCGATGGGACCGTGGGTTAAATTGATGATATCCCGGGTCGGACCCATGATAACGCCTTTGCAGCCGGCATAGCAGCATCCCCTCTGGGTGATGATGCCCGGGACGGTCCTGACATTGGCCGCTATCTGAAGACTGCCTTTATCTTCGCCGGTCACTGGTGTGAGCTGTTTAGCGCGTTTTCGTGCCACTTTGGGCGGATACTTTGCCAATATTGTTTTTTTTATCTCTTCCGCGTTAGCGGTGATGGTTCGTTCACCTGTCATATGTCTACCCTATCTTTCCTCTCATGTTGTTAGCTTAAAATTCGTCAAGAACGGTATCTCCGCGTTCAGATGTCCTCACAGAGATGGAATCCTCGGTGGGCTTGACCCAGATTTTCCCGTCTCCGGGCTGTCCGGTTTGGTTGGATTTAATAATGGTGTCTATTGTTTTTTGAACCAAATTGTCAGGGACAACCACAAACAGAGCACGTTTGGGGCGCAGGCGATCGCCCTGACCCAACTGGGCAATGGCCTCTTCATGCCCCTCTTGTGCCCCTTTGAGCAGCTCCATGTTCACCAGGCCTTTTCCCCGCCCCAGACACTCCATAGCGGTCATGGAAGAGATGCCCGCGTCAATCAACACGGATTTTCATGGTAGGCTAAGAAACCCTAATTTTAGAATTTTTTAAAGGAAGATAAGGTTCAACTTGTACAATTTTCAATAGCTGAAAGAGTCCAATTTAAGTGATTTTGAGGGTTTTATGGCGTTTTTATAAAGGATTTTGTGGTCACTAAAAAATGTTTTGGCTTCATTCAACACAAAAATTAGGGTTAATTAATGTTATGATACACTACATTCCAAAACGTATTAAAATTACAAAATTTTAAAATATCATGAAAATATCGATAGAATTAGCATTAAAAAGGACTTTTTTCAAAGAAAATATGAAATATATTAAGCTATTCCGAAATTTTGATAGATATAATAAACCCTAAAATATTTTAATGTAAAAAGCATATGATTGCTTATATGCTTTATTTTACAGGTTATTATTCAAGAAAAAGGAACCAAAATTTAAATCGATAGCATAGATATTAGGGTTTTTTGATTTCATGAAAATCCGTGATCAATGCTTTTTTGGTCTCATTGATCTTGTTCATGCGGACAACAGCCATAACCTCCTTCATGATGTCACCTCTTCATCAAGGTCAATGTCTTTTTTGCCGGAACTGATGGTGTAGGAATCAATGATCGGAGAAATGAAAATCTTGCCATCGCCAAAGGCGCCTTTCTCTCCAGTCTTTGCGGTTTCCAAAATGGTTTTCAGCAGAAAATCACGATCTTTTTCATCAATTACCGATATGAGCATCTCCTTGGGGATTTCATCATAGGTGATTTCACCAATTTTGATTCCCCGTTGTTTGCCACGTCCTGCCACGCTCATCCGGGTGACAGCCGGATATCCTGCTTCCATGAGTGCGGCCATGACTGCGTTAACCTTTTCAGGGCGAACAATGGATTTAATCATTACTTTCATATCAGTGCTCCTTATGGTTCTGGCGTATAGGTTTATGAAGCGATCCCGTATTCAATGAGCATGTTTTCCAGTTCTTCAATTTCAAGGGGGGTGGGGATGACGAACATCTCATTTTCATCCATTTTTTTGGACAGTGCCCGGTATTCATCAGCCTGGGGGTGATCCGGTGCAAAATCAATTACGGTTTTTCTGTTGATCTCGGCCTGCTGAACCATATTGTCCCTGGGTACAAAGTGAAGCATCTGGGTGCCCAGTTTTTTGGCCAGCTGCTGAATCATTTCTTCCTCGTTGGCAACCATACGGGAGTTACAGATCAGACCGCCAAGACGAACACCGCCGGACTGGGCAAATTTTACGATACCCTTGCAGATGTTATTGGCTGCGTACATGGCCATCATTTCGCCGGAGACGACAATATAAATTTCCTGGGCTTTACCTTCACGGATGGGCATGGCAAAACCGCCGCAAACAACGTCGCCCAGAACATCATAAAAAACATAATCCAGATTCTGCTCTTCGTCATAGGCACCCAGCTGCTCAAGTAGGTTGATGGAGGTGATGATCCCACGACCAGCACAGCCGACACCGGGTTCGGGTCCACCGGATTCCGTACACAAAACGCCGCCGTATCCAACTTTTCTAACATCTTCAAGTTCAACATCTTCACCCTCTTCTCTCAGGGTATCAAGAACGGTTTTCTGGGCCAGGCCGTTCAGCATAAGCCGGGTGGAATCAGACTTGGGGTCGCAGCCCACGATCATAATATTTTTGCCGGCTTCCACCAGCCCTGCAACAGTATTCTGGGTTGTAGTGGATTTGCCGATGCCGCCTTTTCCGTAGATTGCTACCTTTCTCATTATTTCCTCACTCCTTTAGTTAAATTTATTCGCCGCAACAGACAAAGGCTTGTCTGCCGTCGTAATGCTTATATTGCAACGGGTGTTCCAAGCACCTTTCGGATTGACGACAAAAAATCTAACTGGTTTGAATTACGAATTGATTTAAATAAAAAAACTTTTTTATTTATGACAAAACAAATAAAAAGAAACACATAAATTACAAAATTGAGATATAATGTAAGCCAAATATGTAATATATTTTAAATATATTTATTATTATTCAGTAATTAATCAATTAACAATAAACTAAGAGTATTCAAAAACTTACAAAGAAAATGAAGAATATCTGCCAAAAAAGCACATCCTAGCTAAGAATAAGAACGCAGCACATTGAAATTAAAAGTAATTTACTTGTTCTTACTAAACAAATAATGGATCGACCCACAATTTTAGACAGATTCTGGGTTCAATGCATTTGAATATCTTTTAAAGCAGGAGGCTATGAATACCTTCACGATGGCTCAGCAACGGTTATAAAAATGTTGCACAAATGTATTTAATGAGTCAAAACAAACGAATTCCGCACAATTCATCCAAATAAATATTGCACGACTCAGTCTCGATGACCTTAATATAGATAGCCATGAAAAAAAGTTTTTACTTACTGCGTTATGATCTCTTACCATACACCATAACGCAGTAGACGAAAATCTTCGCTTAGGGTTCATCAATATCGACTAAATCCGGCAGGAAAAGGCAGGAACTTTGTTTTTTTTACAAGAAAGCATAGGTAAAGCACAAAGATTTTTTGAACTTTATTGTGGACCGAACCAGGGTAAAATACCATAGACGGTCCGCGACTGTTTATACAATCAGACTGATTCCCGGGAATTTTCAACATGCCCGGAAATATACGTCCTTGTCATATCGGCAATCTTTTCAGGGGGCATACCCTTGAACCGGGAAAAGGGAATGGTATCCAGGACCTTGACCGTCATTTCCGTGTGTCCCTGAAAGGACAATGAATGTTTAGGCAAAGCCTTGGTGGTGTTGCTGATGGCAATGGGCTGAATGTCAACGCCTGTATTTTTTGCCAGAATAAACGCCCCAGGTTTAAATCGGCCTATATGGCCATCTTTGGACCTAGTGCCTTCGGGGAAGAAAAAAATGGAAATATTTTGCCGCAAAAGCTTCTCACACTCGGCCATCATCGCTTCAATACTCTCCTTATCACCGCGCTTAAGTTTAATATCCCCATTGTTCAGTGCCATATTCCAACCAACAAACGGCAGTTTAAATACCGAAGCTTTAGACACCCACCGGTAGGGAAACAGCAATTGATAAAGAACAAGTATATCCAGCTGGCTTTGATGATTGGACACAAACACATAGTTTTTGCGGATATCAAGCTTTTCCCGGCCTACTATTTTTACGGACCATGGCGGCATAGCCCAAATATAAACCGAGGCCCAGAACGCGCTGAAAACGTTTGACACAACCCTTCGCGAATCAAAAGGTGCTGTGCATATCCGCAAAACACAAGCCATACAGAAAAAAAAGACGGAGGAAATACCGATAAATGCAATAAATAGGATTGAAAAAACCTTATTTAATACCGTCTTGCTATAACTCATATGGGGTTAAGCTTTCATACCCGTCATCTGTTACAAGGATAGTCTGTTCAAACTGGGCGGACAAGGATCCGTCATTGGTCACCGCTGTCCATCGATCCTCAAGCACATGCAGCTCTTTTTTACCTAAATTGACCATGGGTTCTATGGTAAATACCATACCCGGCACAAGCGTCACACCGGTGCCGCGCCGCCCAAAATGAAGGACCTGGGGCTGTTCATGGAAATCAATTCCCACACCATGACCCACGAATTCCCTGACAACAGAACACCTCTGCCCTTCGGCATATTTTTGAATGGCATGACCAATATCCCCCAAGGTGGCCCCGGGCTTGACCTGCTCTATACCCAGCCGCAGACTTTCGGCAGCCACAGCCACAATTTTCTGGGCATCGCGCCCAGGCGTACCCACAAAAAAAGTTTTATTGGCATCGGCATAGTAACCGCCCAAAATTGGTGTTATATCAACATTGACAATATCCCCGTCTTCAAGGACCCGTTCACCGGGGATACCGTGGCAGATCACATCATTAATGGAAACGCAGACACTCTTGGGAAACCCCCTGTAGTTGAGCGGTGCGGGCACAGCGCCGGCTTTTATGGTCTCTTCATGTACATAGGTATTGATCTCATCGGTTTTTAAACCAGGCCGAATCATCTTTTCAACCCCGTCCATAATAGATAAAAGCAGCTCTCCGCATTTTCGAATACCATCAATCTGCTCGGGTGTTTTCAGGATAATGTCATATTTATTTTTATATTTATCCTTCAAAGAAATTTGTGTTTTTTTGTTCCTGCAGCAATTTTTAAATTTTTTCCCGCTGCCGCATGGGCACAGTTCATTGGGTCGAATAGTCGTTGATTTAATTTTCATAACATCTTAATCGCTTTCGCAGACCTCTCCCCAAAGGGAATGGGGGTATGCGTTTATAATTTCAAGTGTAACCAGATCCCCGATGGCGGCCTGATCCGTTGCAAAATGCACAATTTTATTTGCATCGCTTCTGCCGAACATCTGTCTGGTATTTTTATTCTTTTTTACAAAGCCGTCCCGGGGTTTTGGACTGTCACCTTCCACCAGCACCGTTACTTTTTGACCCACCAAGGCTTTGTTTTTCTTTTCAGTAATCTTTTCCTGGAAATCCAGCAGTTCATTGAGCCGATCGCGTTTGGTCTGTTCATCCAACTGATCTGAAAATTTGGCTGCCGGTGTAAATGATCTTGCTGAATAGGCAAAGGCAAAGACCGCATCAAATTCTACAGTTTCAAGCAAATTCATGGTCTGCTCAAAATCAGATACCGATTCTCCGGGAAACCCGACAATAATATCCGTGGACAGGGCAATATCCGGACAGGCCTGCCTTAACGCTGAAATTCTTTTAAAATAGGTATCACGGTCATATTTACGGTTCATTCTTTTTAATACGTCGTTGGAACCGGACTGAACCGGCAGATGAAGATGGTTGCAGACCTTGTCAATATCTTTCATGGCCTGGATCAGATCTTTTGATAAATCCTTAGGATGGGAGGTGGCAAACCGGATACGTTCAATCCCGTCCACCCTGCTGACCAGATGAAGCAAATCAGCAAAGCTGACCTGCCCAGTATTACCGGCATAGGAATTAACATTCTGGCCCAGCAACGTGATTTCCCGCACCCCGGAAGCGGCCAACACTTTAATCTCTTCTACAATGGCCAATGGATCCCGGCTCTTTTCCTTTCCCCGGACATAGGGTACCACACAATAGGTACAAAAATTTTCACACCCCTGCATGATCGTCACAAAGCGTGACACCTGAATTTTTCCGGGAAATAAGTTAACGGGGGCTTGTGTGAAAGCGCCTTCAAAAATGTTTTCACTGGGATCGATATCCACAATGCGGGTTTCACCGGCAGCAAGTGCCTTAAGATGGGTTTCAAAGCGGCCAAAGGCCTGGGTGCCTAAAACCAGATCAAGATGCGGCAGGCGCACGAACGCTTTTTCCTTTTCTTTTTGGGCCACACAGCCGGCCATAATAGTCAGTGGTCCTTTTTTCTTGATCCTTGTGCCTGCAAAACGACCTAAGAAACTATAGGCCTTTTCCTGGGCTTTATGGCGGATGGCACAGGTGTTACACAGAACCAGATCTGCCAGATCCGGATCATGGGTTTGTTCATACCCGGCATTTTGCAAAAGGCCCGCCAGAATCTGGGAATCATACACGTTCATCTGGCATCCAATGGTGTTTACATAGGCTTTTGGCTTATTTGGGCTCAAAATAAAAATCCTTTTTCAACGCTTGCGTGACCATATTTACCTCGTCCTGCCGGTCAGGGGGCATGGCAAGCCGGATATGGCCGGTTCCGGACTCCAATGTTGTGACAACGGCTAAACCTTCATAGGCTTCAAAAATAAATCGGATAAATCCGATTTTTGCCTTATCCACCATATATTCTTTTACAACAGATTGCATAATATTCTATAATTCATCCTTTATGAACCGCTTACTATACCACCAACAAAGTCCGTTGCTCAAGAGTTTTGCCGGAACAAAATTGTCAGCCCCAATAGCTTTAAGGTTAACAGATTGACACGTCGCCATCCAAGAAGGTATAAATCCGGCATTCCATGGAAATCAAAATAAAATATACAACACCTGACAGAGAAGTTATTCAAAAACTTCAAAAGGCCCTAAAGTGTCATCCTGTTATCGCAGGACTGCTGGCGGACAAAGGGATCACATCTGCCGATGAAGCAAATTTTTTTCTAAACCCTGATTATTCAAGGCTAAGCAACCCATTTGAATTAAAAGACATGGACAAAGCCGTAGAACGAATCTATACGGCGGCAATTAATAAAGAAAAAATTCTTATTTTTGGTGATTTTGATGCGGACGGAGTAACGGCGACTGCCATGCTTTACCAATTTCTTGGCCTGGTAGAAGCGGATCTGTCCTGGTATGTGCCCCACAGAACAAAAGAAGGCTACAGCCTTCAATTGCCCCACATTGAAATGGCCGTATCCATGGATGTGGATCTGATCATCACTGTAGACTGCGGCATCGGTTCCCATGAAGCGGTTGAGGCAGCAAACAAAGAAGACATTGACGTTATTATCACCGACCACCATGAACCGGACACGTCTGTCCCCAAAGCTTTTGCCGTGATTAATCCAAAGCAGGCCGACTGCAACGCCTGTCTTGAATACCTGGCAGGTGTCGGCGTTGCATTTTACCTGATTATGGGCCTGCGGAAAGTATTCAGGAACAACGGGTTATGGGAAAAATATCCGGAACCCCAATTATCCGAATACCTGGATCTGTTCACCATCGGTACCATTGGAGACATGGTCCCTCTGGTTCAAGACAACCGGGTGCTTTGCGTGGCAGGAATCAAACGCATTCGCATGGGCCTTCGCCCGGCCATTGTCTCCATGGCACACACATCAAGGCTCGACATGGATAAGCTGGATTCCGACGACATTTCATTTAAAATTGTACCAAGGCTGAATGCCGCAGGCCGCATCTCCCATGCAAGAATCTGTGTTTCTCACCTGACCTGCCCTGCCCGGGCCCAAACCGAGACAACGGCAGTCCTCCTTGATGAACTGAATAGAAAACGCCAGCTCATTGAAAAAGAGATTGTTGAAGATATTGAGCGGCGCATTGCAGATGATCCGTCCATACTTGACAACCGAATTATTGTCTTGTGGGACACCAGATGGGAGGCATCCGTGCTCGGTATTGCCGCATCAAGGCTTGCCCGAAAGCATGGATGTCCGGTGGTGCTTCTGAACTCAAAGGATGACATTGCAAAAGGATCATGCCGGAGCATTAATCAGATAAATATACACGAAATATTCTCAAAAATCCGGAATCTGCTGGAAAGCTTTGGGGGACATGCCATGGCAGCAGGATTATCGGTCAGAAAAGAAAACCTTGACCGCCTGAAACCTGCGCTCACAAAAGTCCTGAATTTGTTCTGTACGGAAAAAGACTTCCAACCGGTCCAAACAATTGATGCCGTCATTAAATTATCGGATATTACCCCGGAACTTGTTCGGCAGATAGATATGCTTCGCCCATTTGGCACAGGCAATCCTGAACCTGTCTTCCTTATAGAAAACGTATGGGTGGCATCATCGATCATCATGGGCGGCTGCCATAGAAAAATGATCCTGAAGGATCAAAGCGGGGAACACCAGATGGAGGCATTGCACTTCAACCTATCCGACACAACGTGCCTGCCCGAATTTTTCCCAAAACTTATGGTGAAGCTCAAAGCGGACAAATTTAAGCTAAATCATGTTCAGGGTGTTGTTCAGGATTTGTGATTAAATCAATATTCACTTGTACATAACGTATACAAAGAAAAAAGGGAGTTGAATAGGAACAATGGATGTTATTTTCCATACCTGGTACGGCGGTTTAATTTTGATGGTCGTCTGTTCGTACATCATAGCAAAATCCTGTGATGCTTTTGAAAGCGCCACAGACTATCTTGGAAGAAATCTGAGCGAAGGTGTAAAGGGCGCTACGTTAAATGCAATCGGGTCTTCAATGCCTGAATTGCTCACCACCGTATTTTTTCTTATTCTGGCGGTTCAAGAAAATTTAGGTCGTGATTTTGCTGCAAGTATTGGTGGAAACGCAGGTTCTGCGATCTTCAACAGTATAATCATTCCCATGCTTGTAATTTGGGTTGTGTTAGCTGTGGGCATCACCGGCGTTAAGGTATCAAAGAAAGTCATATTACGAGATGGGCTTTTCCTCATAGGGGCTGAAATTTTGATGCTGATTCTATTATCAAGCCATTACATTACCCATTGGCATGGATGGATTTTTACAGGTTTCTATGTCATTTATTTAGCATATACGCTGTTATCAATGAAAAATGGGCGTAATGAAGCTCCGGAAGATTATAATGACGATGCCTTCGACGCCTGGTTTAAAAAATATCAATTCAGATGTAAACAAGGAATAACACAAAGAAGCTGGATACTGTTACTCTGTTCTACGTTGATTATGGCAGCAGCATGCGCAGGAATTGTTGAAGGATGCAAAGGTATTGCAGAAGCACTGAAAATACATCCATTGTTCGTTGCATTAATTCTTGTTGCGGCAGTAAGCAGTGTTCCGGACACAATTATTTCCATTAAAGATGCTAAAAAAGGCAATTATGATGATGCGTTGTCCAATGTATTGGGATCAAATATATTTGATATCACCATCAGTATGGGACTTCCCCTTGCGCTTTTTCTTTTGTTTACCGGCCAAAAAATTGACTTTATTAAAGCAGGCCCTACGTTCATTGATGTCCAGGTCATGCTTTTGCTTGTTACTATTGTCACGATAGGAATTTATTACTTCAGCGAAGAAATGCACCTGCCGCATGTTTATGTATTAGGCTTCCTCTATTCTGTATTTATTTTTTATGCCATTGGTGCCGCAGATTATTTAAATGGCGGGAATTCATTCTTGACAAAACCATCCGGTGCATTTATCGAATTTTTAAGACAGCCCGGCGGCATCAGCCAATTTTTACAAAACACGGCAAATAATTTGACAGGAAGTTGGTGATAATAATTAGCTCAGGTTTCCTTTTTTCAGTGTCTTCATATACCTAAAAAAAGCATCCGCAACCGTTGGACAAAAATGGGAGCCAACGCCTTCGGTAATGATCTGGAGCGCCTTTTCGACAGGCATGCCGTCGCGATATGGTCTGTCACTGATCAATGCATCAAACACGTCGGCAACAGCAATGATTCTTCCGATTAAGGGAATATCTTCTCCATTCAATCCGTTGGGATAACCGGTACCGTCCCAGCGCTCGTGATGTGAAGAGGCGGCAACAAGGACATCTTTCATATTAGGTAACGGTTTGAGGATATCCTGAACAACAATGGTATGGGTTTGAATGTGCTCAAATTCTTCTTTTGTCAGTTTACCCGGTTTGAGCAGCACATTGTCACGAACACCAATCTTACCTAAGTCATGAAGGCTTGCAGCGATCTGAAGACGATGCATTTCCGTATCAGAGAATCCAAGTTCTCTGCCGATAGCTAAAGAAAGTCTGGTAACGGCTTCTGAATGGCCACGGGTGTATTTGTCCCGGGCTTCCAATGCGTTAATCAGACTGGCAATGGAGCCAACCGTCAACTTTTGCTCTAAGACCAGGCGCTCCCGTTCTTCAAGCATACGCTGGAAATGATCTGAAAGCAGCTTCTCCATAGTAACAACAAGCATATCCACATTAAACGGTTTGACAATAAACGCTGTTACACCTTCCCTGATAAGGCCTCTCATCGTCGGCTTGTCGCCAAGTGAACTCATCACCACAATGGGTAAAAATTTATATTTAGTAAGGTTAAGCAACCTGCGACAAAGTTCATCGCCGTTCACCCGGGGCATGTTCAGATCCGTTAATAAAATATCAGGGACTGCATCATCAATGATGTCAAGGGCATGCTGGCCGTCATCGGCAAGCACCACCTTGAAGCCAGCCTCCTCAAGCCCCTGTTTAGTGACCATCTGAATGGTTTTGTTGTCTTCAACCACGAGAATGGTTTTATCTTTGACAAACGTACACCTGTTCATCACGCTTTCAATGCGTGGAATAAGTTCTTTATTTGCCAGTCGCTTGGGCACATATGCATCCGCACCGACTTTAAAACCGTTTTCAATATCAACGTCCGTATCAAGGGAGCTTAAAACAATCACTGAAATATGTGCCGTTTCCGGATTTGATTTTATCCATTCACAAAACTCTAATCCAGACATGTTGGGCATGTCCACATCCGTAATCACCAGATCAAACTGTCCTGTTCTCAGCGCTTCTTGTCCCTGAAAGGCATCAGACGCGGTTACCGTATGAATCCCTGCAGGGCTCAACAACGCTCTCACAGCAAAAAGAGCAGATCTGGAATCGTCAACAATAAGCACATTCGCTTTTTTCATGATCCAGCCTTAATTGTTTTTTGGGGGTTCGTCAAAGCTCTTGAAGTATTTTTTTTAAAGCATATTCTTCCAGTTATGTTATTTGCAGGGTGATCGCATTTATAATTTCGCCGGCTATTTTAACTTCGCTATCGCTATCGGAATCGAAATGTCCATTATTTTCGATCCCGATCCCGATAGCGATCCCGATGACTTTCTCAATCTAAATGCGGTTACCCCGCCGGCCTTTGGTTCGACATTTGGCAACCTTCTGCCAATCAACTATCCTTAAACTTATTGGCCAAGTCATTATCGATTACATAAATACAAATCTCATTGGCCCCCTGCTGTGAATACTCAAATTTACTTACCAGATTATCGATAAGAAATTTCACATCGCGTTTAATGCGTTTGTCATGGGCTTTAAAATCTTCAGTATCAAAATCCTTGATGGCCTGCCTGAAATTTGCATTGTCAATAAAAGGCTCCAGTACCCGTTTTTTTAAGTTATGTACATACCGTTCATGGAGGGTTTTAAACAACCGGGTCTGCTCAATGTCCTTTCCTTCAATCATAATCTCGTGGGAAAGCGTAAATCCCGTGTATTCTTTTAATACATCCAGACGCATCCCCTGACGCCGTTTTTCATCGGCACTTTCAGACAGCAGTCTGATTTCAATGGTTTCAAGAAATGCCTCAGTGACGTGAATTTCTTCTTTGGTAAAAATACAGTCCACAACAGAACCTATTTCATTGGTCACAGCGGAAATATAATTTTTTATATCCTTTGCGATCTGCTCCTCATTGTAATAGTAGAGGCACTCTTTAACCTGCTGAAGAATGGAATAATCATACATTCGTAAAAGTGAAGACAAGAATCCCGGGGGAATCATTTTGCGTATGGGTTCTTCAAGCTTATTGAAAAACGCACATAGATCAAGCATGTTAATAAGCTTGTCTTCCTTAACAAATTTTGAATAAAACCGATCAAAAAGTTTTATGGAGTCCCGACCTGATAACCCATGTTTTCCATATTCTTCGGACTCGACAATGATTTTTTTCATCATCTTCTTATCAAGGGCTTTTTTGTCCTCGTCACTGAGCCATTTAGGAATGCTTCCCCTGAAAATTTCCATGAGCAGTAAAATAAGCTCCTCATCACAGAAGTTCAGGTATTTCTTCGGATCTTTTATCCATTGTTCCAACGCAGGGGATTTTTTCCCGATTCTGGTGCAGATAATAATTCTTGAAAAGTTCTCAAGCACCATAGGCAAAAAACCGCTTTCAATATGGCGGCCAAAAATGTTCAGATAAATTTTAACTTCGGTGGTCACATCAAGAACGTATGGGATATCTATATACTGAATACGGTCTTCAAATGAAGGAAAATCTTTAAGGTTCTGTTTATCCTCGGGATTCATAAGGGCAAAAAATAAGGCCTCCACATGCTCCTCAACATTTTCCACCTTATGAATCGCCTCTGAAATAATATTGTGAAGCTCAACCATTCGCTCGACATTGTGAGACTTAATATCCATCAGCGCATAGATGCCGTTATGAATTTTTGCATAAGAAGAATAAATATAATTAATAACGTTTGAATCCTGAAAAAGTGCATTAATACGACTCTGGAGCATCTGATTGAGGATAACGTTGCGCCTCAACGGCCTGTCCCCGGGGTTGAAAACAGAGATCCCGTTGCCCAGTCGGCGGTTAAAATAATAGGGTCTTGCATAAAGCATCTCAAACACTTTGGCAGGCTTCCCCAATCGCTCCAAAAGGCTCTGATAAATGGAGGCGCACACGGTGCAGACCTCATCTTTAAATACCCATTCATACTGTTTTTCTGTAAACAGCTTCCATTTGAATTCATCGTTTTTGATCAATTCGTCCAAAACAGCACGTCTCTGGTCTTTGGGAATCACCAGGAAAGGGTTGTCATGGCACAGGCAGGGAATTTCAATGAATTCAGGCTCCGGGCCTTCGAACTCCACCTCTTTTTGATCTGAGCACGGCTTAATTTCCGTTGAAATTGAATCACTGTCAATATACTGGATCAATTTTTCAAAAGAAGACAGGCGCATCAAAGAAGGTTCAGGACCTTTGAGTTTTTTGACGTCCAGGCGCCACACGACTTCGTAACGCAATCCCTCCTGGGTATTGGCATATTGCTCAAATTTTTCCAAAAGATTATTTAAAAAAGTGGATTTTCCGCATCCGTGGGGACCGTAAAACACATAGATACGGTTCTGCTGGTTACCGTGACGCAGATAGTTCATCTGTTTCATAAACCGATTGGCAAACAGCATATCAGGAAAATACGGTGTATCGGAACCTTCCATAAAAAGTGTGCCGGTATCATATTTGGTAATGGCCGAATGATCTATATCATTTTCGATTTCGGTTACATGTTTTTTAATCATGTCATGAAACGACTGAAAAATATTTCTTAAAATACCGGAAGGATTGGCATTTAAGAGCTGCAAAAATTCCTGGAAGGCTACCGGTTTATGACGCTGGTAATCTTGGATGCTCCGGTTTAAAAAATCCAGGGCCTGGGTTACGGATCCAGCTGCATCGGAATCCACAGAACTGGTATTGGTATCCATGGTCATGCCACCTCCCGTCTGTTTAATTTCCGTTTATCCATTATATAACATACCCGTTGCCACTTAATTTTTTCATGAACAGTTGGTGCCGCAGATGCGCCTGAACCTCCTCCTGCAGATGGATCCAGAAAATGGGTTGCCGGGACTGTTTCCTGTTCTTTTCCAACAGCGATGCTGGTTTCAAGATACACAGGCCCCCCCCATAAAAATTCAATACCGATCATGGTGTTTTCAATAAAATCTGATTTAAGAGGTTTGTTTTCAAATTCATGAACAAGGTAAAGCAAACCGTCTTTGGTTTTTTCCTCATTCACATATATCACCGGTGGATGATACAGGGTGTCGATGACCATGTTTTTATAATCGCCGGCTTTCTTGGATTTAATATAGTATTGCCATGTCATGCGCTGCGAATTATATCGCTTGCCTGTGACAAACAGCTTGTAATGGTCTATAAATTCCTGATCCACAAATCTATTAATAAACATGAAATCATTCATATTCTCCCTGACTTTGAAAATAAAATCGTGGCCGTTTCTCTTTCCATTATCAAAGTGTTGCCTCTTTTTCTCATCTTTGAGACGGAAATACTCAAGGGAATAACATCCTCTGTTCTGCATATCTTCGATATGTTCAAAAAGGCGCAAACCCAAAGCGTAAGGGTTGAGCCCTACCTTGGGCAGCGACGTTACCATGGCATTTACCTTTGCAAAATCGGCTTCATGGCCACGGATACGTTCATCTTTCATAAACAAATATTCATGCCAGTAACTGGCCCATCCTTCATTCATGATCTTTGTGCGAATCTGGGGCTGAAAGCACAATGAGGTGTCGCGAACAATCTGGATCACGGATTTCATCCACTTATTTTCTTCGGCCCGAAGAAATGGGGAATACCTGATGATATATTCCATGATATCAACAATAGGCTTTTCCTTGTCCTTTTTCGTTTTTTTATACATCTGCTCAAACTCCGGATACTGGGAAAGAACCGGTTCAAAAAATTGAGCAATGTTATCTTTACATTGATTGAATCTTTCAATTTCTTTTAGGTACGTATTGTGGGACACCCGCTTTATTTTCTGCAAAAAAACATCGAAATAGTAATCCTGTCTGGATAACCGTACAGCAGGTTGATTTTGGGTTCTCAACAGACCGTCCAGCGCTTTGTTATATCCGACCAGGTTATCCATCCCCCTGGAAAATTCAATAACATAATCCACCCATCGCCTGCCCTTTTCACTTCTAAGCTGGGCGATCAGACGCTTATCGGCAAGCGCCTGCCCGGTAAGATCAATGTCCCAGGTGTTTGCAAAAAACAAATTGTTCTGAAAAAAATCAATATGGCCCAGCACATGATAAAAAATCATCACATTGAGCCAGTCCGGGTTATTATCGTTATAGTAGGAAATGGCCGGCCGGGTGTTGATGACAGTTTCATAAGGATTGGAAGGATAGGCTTCATACATGCCTTTGCCTGATAAAACCCTGACATCATGAACCCAGTAATCATAGAGGGTGGGGATCATGATCTTGGGTGACAGCTCGATCATGTCCCGATTGGTAACGATATATTCAAGGGTTTCATCATCAAACTTCAGGCCTTCGTCCCTGGCTCTGACCTTGCATTCTTCCATGATTTTTTTAACATGCTGACTGACAAGTTCCATTGGGCCCTGCCTTTCTTTTTTTATCCGGCACTCTATTTTAGGAAATCAGATTTTTAATTCCCTGAATAATTCTGGAATCATCAACATCTTCACTCATAACATCCATCTTGATGTGTTCCCTGCGTTTTTCAAGTATTTTGGAATTTCTCAGGTATTTCTCCACTTCGGTCTGCGCTGATCCCACATAGGAGTGCTCGACTATGGAGATACCGATCCGGGCAACATAGCGCAGCATTTTTTCTATTTCTTTCAGGGTATTAACCCCATCCTTATCCCAATCATCGCCATCGGTCCCATGAAAAACATAGATGTTGTAATCTCGGTCCAGACCCTCCTTTTCCACGATTTGGTTCACCAGCTCAAAAGCAGTATAGACCTTAGTTCCCCCAGCCACTTTATAGGAGTGATATTTATAAAAATCTTCAACTTCCCTGGCCTGGGTATCATGGAGAATAAAACGGGTTTCCACCTGCCTGTCATATTGATACAACAGCCACGAATAGAGCATCACATGCTGGGAAACCACCGCCTCGGTCACCTTGCCACCCATGGATCCGGAATAATCCCTTAGAAAAAAAACCATGGCCTGGGATTCATACTCTTTCTCACGGGACAGAATCCTGTAAATAAGATCCCGGGGAGAGATAATAAACCGGCCCGGGTCTATGTCGTTGACATCCGGAATGGTACCAAGAGCAATATTAGTCTGAACAATCTGTTTTAATGTTGCTTTTTTGTCCAGGATCTGGCCCATACCCCGGTGTTTATCTGTCAAATCATAGGTGTAGCGGGACAGGGCCCGCCTTTTGCCTTTGTCCTGAAGGTTGGGAAGCTGGAAATCCTGGGACAATACCTTGCCTAACTCGTAGGCACTGGACTCGAACTCATGCTCTCCTCCCTGGCCTTCGCCTTCCCCGTCACCGGCTCCCTGGCCTTCCCCCTCGCCTTCTCCCTCATCCGGGCGTACGGGCTGTTCACCGATAATGTCCCCCTCTTCTCCTTCTCCTGTACCTCCGGAAGGTTCTCCTTCTCCGGTTTTCGGATCAAAAGAAGGTTCATCATGGACAAACTTTTCCTCCACGGTGGTGGGAACAACAATAATTTTTTCCTTGCCCCCGGTACCTGGCTTGACAATACGACCAATACGGATTTTACGTTTGAATCCGTCCTCTTCCCGCTGACGATCCCGCTCTAATAATTCATCAAGGGTTATCATACGTTTCCCCTTTGTTTTTATGAACTGCTACTTGTCATCTTCCTGGCTGCAGAAATATTCGATGGTCTTCTGGGCACAAGTAGGGCAATATCCAAGCTTCTGGTCCATGGTGTAAATCATTCGTTCATACAGTTTCTGATTTTCTTCGTTGGTACGGTTGGCCAGCGCTCCAATCAAAGAGCCGGCACCGGCAATGTCGGATTTAAGCCGGACATCGGTAATGGCTTTGACCAGTTCCAGGTTGTCCATAAAGTCATAATTGGCATCCACAGACAGCTTCTGGCCATATATTTTTCTAATGGAATTTCTAAATGAGGCCCGCTGTTCTTCGGTTTTAAGCCCCAGGCGTTCCTCAACGTTTTTGATATAACGCTCATCAATTTTAAGCGCTCTAAGCTCACCGGTCTGGGGATCCTTGTACTTCCACATCATATCCGGCCCTAAATGCTCGGCATCCACGCCGATAATCATGTTTACATAGTTGAGCACGTCCTTTTTGATGGCCAGCGGCTCGTCCATATATGCGTTAAACATCTCTGTCATAATGCGTTCCCGGTAAAGGCCCCTGGCGATTTTCAAATCCTCCTTGAACTTAGCCCGGTCTGCAGGTTCCTGGACATAATCAAGCACCACCCGGTCCAGGGCATTGAAAATATCCAAGGCAAACATACACTTGCCGTCATTTGTTTCAGAAGATTCCAGAAGCAGCTGTACGGCCCGGCCAAGATTTCTTTGCCCCAAACCTTTTTGACCAAAGCGCTTGGTAATATCGGTATCCTGGTTGAGTTGATCAATGAGCTCGGCCAAGGTTTTAAGGCTTTTTTCACCGGCTACCTCCCCGGCAGCAAGCTTCATGGTTTCAACAGGTGTGAGTTTGTCGGACCGGGGTAACCGGGTCAGCACAGCGGCAACGGATGCGGCATAATTCAAATTTGGATCCTGGTGAAGCACTTCCTGGTCAAGGGAACGCTTCACATCTGTGCCGATGGCATATTCTGTCAACGTTTTTTGTATCTTATAATCCGTATTATGGGCCACATAGCAAATCCGACACCGGTCAACAATGGGTGCTTCCTCACGTTCCATCAAAAACGTGTTGAACTCGGAATTATTAGAGGTCGCAATGATCAAGGTGTCGATAGGCCACTTAAACCCATCCAGCTCAATCATGCGGTTCTGGATGACACCAAGGTAGACCTGCACCAGGTCCTTTTTGTTTTTATAAATTTCATCTGAAAAATGGATGCCGCCGCCGGCCACCCGGGCCAAAGCCCCCCGGCGCAGGTCAAACCGGTATGGGTTGTTGGAATCGGGAATATGCAGCAGGCGCTGGATGGACTCTTCACCCATAAGGTCCACGGCCGAAGAGGTAATTTTATCTTTGGCCGGATATTTGCCGGTAATCGTACCTAGGCTTTCTATCAAGGGTACCGGGGCAATTTCGATAAACTCCATCATTTGAGCAGGCGTTTCATCACAATATTCACGAATCTGACTCCATATGTAAGCCGAACAGGCACCCAAAGGCCGATACTGTTCATAAAGACTTTCTATTTCCTTATCCTTGAATTTGAATGCTTTGGAAAGGTAGCTCATGGAGTCTTCTTTGTTTCCTTTAAAGCTCATGGCAAGAATCATGGGATCTTCATAGGTCTGGGATTCAATGACATTAATCTTTCCATATCCGCCCAGTTTGTCAAGATTCTTAAAACGAAACGTATATTTCATATTTTTGGGAATAGACAAAAACTCCCGATAGCGGGCACACAGGTATTCAACGAAAAAAGTTTTTCCATTCCCCGGCTCACCTACCAGCACAAATGCCATTTCCCTAGAAGAACCACCCTCGGATGCATCCTTGACAAAAGATACAAAGGAATTGATTTCGTCATACATACCCACCAGATGCCTTTTGCCTCCGCTGAACAGGTCAAACTGATAGGTGGTCTTCCCTTTGACCGTGACCTTACGGATACCGGCTTCCAGAATCATGCGGGAGACCCCCTGGAATGCATCCTCAAATATCCGGGTCCCCTTTTTAACGGCTTCGACGTGGTGGTTAAAGCTCTTAGGATCTGTTGTAGTGGCCATTTTACCCTCCATGGGCAGCAAAGGCGGCAAGTGCTGCCAAATCTTTGGTTGGAATTTATGTGAAAATTTGGATAAGTCGCTAAATCACTATCATGTTTTATTTTAGGGTGAGCCTGAGTGTTGATAGACCAGGTCCGCCCATGGCTATAAATCAAGTTTGAAAATGAGTACTTTAAATATCTTAAAAACAGAAACTGCTTTAAAAGATATATCAAGCGATAAAAAAGGTGTCAAATAATATCGTAACCTTCTTCGCCTTTGCTATAAACGCTTTTGGTATTTTTGATTTTATGATAACAATAAAAGATAAACTCAATCAACTGTCGCAAATGAGGGAACTAATGACCCGATCAACGCTGTTGACCATTAAGGATCTAATCAATGAACTGAATCTGGGTAAGGCCACTTTAAAATTCATTTTACATCAATTCAGTCCGTGGATTCCTACACAAATTGTTAACAATGAAACGTATTACACTGAACAGGCGGTTACCACCCTTCTAAAAATCAAAAAATTTCTAGACACAGGTATGCTGCCCGACCAAATTGAGACATTCCTTGCACAAGAAGCCGAAATGCTTAAAGCTGCGGCAAAATATCCGACCGATAATCCCTCAAAAAGCCCCATAGATTTAGCGTCTGCATCAATGCTCAAGGATATGTTTCAGGTATATATTGAAAAACAGGATCGAATTGCCCAGGCACAGGAAAACCTTGTCCGAGTAGAAGATAGAAAAGCCGATGCAATGGAAAAACGGGCTGCCGCCGAAGAAAAAAAAGCTGATGCATTGACAAATATTGCCCGGGCTCTGCAGGAGATGAACCAGCGGCACAGCACGGTTCCCCAGGCCATGGAGGTTGCCGGACGTGCAGTTGAAAGCATAGCCCTGGAAGAATCTCCCGAGCCCGCCGAAAACCTTCTGGACACCCATTTTGATAAAAATGAATATTTTTCTGAAGATCCTTTACCCATGGAAGATCCATTCCAGGATCAGGATCATGAAGACATTGGTGACACCGTTTTTTCAAACTTGGACGACCTCTCTTTGCTGGTCAATGAAACGGCCCTGACACCTGAAGATATTGATGACCTCTCCTCATTGATTAACAGTGTATCTGATCCATCCGGTACCTTAGACGACCTTGAAAGCCTGCTCGATGAGACACCGTCAACATCTGAAGTCAGCACAGCGTCGCATGACATGGACGATTTGTCAAAACTGGTTGATCCTGACGACGATACAGCGGATGATAAAAATGAAAATGATTTAGACGACCTTTTCAGCCTTGTGGATATGGAGCCAGATGTCCCAAAGGACGTTAATGAAAGCATAGATGATCTGTCCTGGCTTATTGAACCTGAAAGAGATACGATCACCGGCGATTTAGATGACCTGTCCGCCCTGATCGAAAAACCTGAACAGACGCAAGAAATGATGGATGATCTGTCATTACTCGTGGATGATGCCGATAAAGAATCAGGGCAGGCAACTTCTGGAGATGCTATCAGGACAGATGATCTCTGGGCCTTGGTACCAAACGCAGATAACTCAAGCCCCAAAATACAAGGCCAAGGCGCGCACTCAGTTGACGCCTCTGAAATGGATAACCTGTCTGCACTAATAGATATAGCACCAGATGACACCGCGATCTCAGACGACACAACATCAGGAGGTCACGCCAATGTTGACAATCCCACAGAAAGCACATTGGATACACCTTCAATAAAACCGAATATTTCTCCGGATCAGGACATGAAAAGCTACAAGGCTGCCGTCATGAAAATCATTATTGGATTAAAAGAACAAGGCCTCACAGCCCAAGAGACGACGGATCGACTCAACAGAGACGATGTCGCGACCCTGTCCGGGAAACCCACCTGGGGATTAAAAGCCATAGAAAAAATATACGGTTTTATTAATTCTGCCAAATAACAGCCATGGAAGGCTTCAACCGATCACAAAAGACAAACATAATTGAACAAATATCCGGGACGGTTATTTTGCACCGGCAATATCGGCGAAACGCGTGTCAACAAATTTATCCAGATCAATGAGAGAGGTCATAATATTCATTTCATCCATCATATATTTCTGGATCTTATCAAGATCTTCTTTCTGGGGATAAAGTTCTCCTGTCAAAATACGGTCCGGCGGATCAGTAAGCACCCGTCGAATGATATCCTTATCCTGGGAAAAAAAATCAGCACCAATAATTGAAGCCGGCTCAGGTTGGGCATCAATGGCAAGCCCGGACCGAACAAAACTTGTGCAAATCTCCTGAATGGCTTCGGGATTCTTTTCAATAATCTCGGTTCGCATGACAAATACACAGCAGGGATGTTTGGCCCACAGATTTTTTGACAGTTCAAATTCTTCACCATGCCCAGCGGCTATAACCTGGGAGCCAAATGGTTCAGCCACGATAAACCCACCTATTTCGCCGTCTTCGTCATACTCAAGGGCTTCGGGCATCTGGAAGGGAGCAACCACCTCAAGGGTAACATCTATTCCCTTTTCGGTAGCACGCCCGGGTTTCAACCCTTTCTCCGATAACAATTTATGAAACAACATATTATGGATGGAGAGCTGATACGGAATCAATACAGTCTTACCCGCGAAATCCTCAACGGAATTAATATTGGCTCTTTTATTTTTAACTAAAACACTACCGGATTTATGGGCCAGTAACAGCAACTTGAGATCAACACCGGACTTAAACAGATCCATGGCTGTCGGCGCCAAAACCAAAGCACCGTCCAAAGATTTCACGGAAAGCGCATCAGCAACCTCATTCCACCCATTTTTCACCACAGGCTCCAGTGTGCAGTGCTGAAAGGTTTCCATACTTTGTTGTAATTTTCGAGCTGTTACACCGAGAATGAAATGATCTGTGATTTTAAGATATCCGATCTTTATCGCGGGTTTTTCCGCCATTTCATGCACCTCCGGAGATGATTAATGTATAAAAATAAAGGCTGAATCTCATTAACGATTATGTTTAAGTTTAATTCAAAGTCGATTATAAAAAGGCTTTGAACTATTTGACAACCGGATTTTGCGCTTCATTTACATTTGAATTTGCCATAATTTCGCAACAAAGTAAACCCCAACGTGCAGAATGTGGAACCCTAGTAATAAGGCGGTATAATAAATTTAACTAAAAAAAAGAATCCGAGTGGCCGGCTAATTCGGCCTCTTTTTTTGCTTGAATAATTATACTTGCGAAAATTAAATCCTGGGGAGAGGTGAGTTTAATATTAAACAATGTGCCGTCCACCATCGCCACCGGTATTTTCGCATGTTCGCAGATAGACGCTTCGTCCGTACCCAAAAAACCGGTATTCTGTGCATGAACTGCGGCTTTGGTAATCAGATCCAAGCGAAAAATCTGGGGCGTCTGGGCCCGAAACAATCCTTTTCGGTCAAGGGTGCAGATTACCATATCATTTTCATCCGCTCTTTTCACTGTATCAACAATGCCCAGAGACGGAATGCAAGCGCCATTTTCCATAGCACCGTCAAGGCAGCGGTCAACCAGTTTTTCACCCACAAATGGCCGCACCCCATCATGAATCAGCACAAATGTCCTTTCGGGGAGAGCACAAATCTCCAGTGCTTTATTAAGCCCGTTACCTACAGAATCCTGACGGGTAGCACCGCCTTTAATAATATGCAACGGTTTGGAAAATGAAAATTTGTGCAAAAGATCATTGCAGGTAAAATCCAAATCCTGTTCAGGAACCACCAGAATAATCTCATCTACCCGGCAGTGGGAATCAAAAGCGGTGAGTGTGCGAACAATGACCGGGAGACCTTCAAGGTCAATGAACTGTTTTTTAACAGTAGACTGCATGCGCAGACCTTTTCCGCCCGCCACGACAACAGCAATATTTTGACATAGCACTTTATTTTCTGCGTCAGCCATAAAATTTAAATCAAATAACTCAATTCAGTGGGCAAGGGAATACCTTTTCCCATATGATCCTCACCGTAATTGACACCAGCAAGAATTTTCAAATCATTTAACGCCCTGGAATCACCCTTAAAGACGACCGTTTCAATCTCCTCTTTTTTTATTTTTCCACCGGCCCACTGCATATCAAGAACAGATGAGGCATCAAACTGGTCTTTGCCCACATAAAGTTTGACTTCTCCACCGTAATGCTGAACGATCTTTGCCACCAAAAGGCTTGGCCGGCTATGAAAGCCCCTATCTTTGGGAATCCCTACTTCAATTGTACCGGACTCCATATTCATGTTTAAAACCTTTGTGGCCACAGCCTTGCCGGAGGATAAAAAACGGCCCGCATAATACAGACAATAATTCATGGCACGATCCAAAACGGTATCCGGATCAATAAGATCGGAAAGGGAGAGACTGATATTTTTATAAACGTGTTTAAAGCCGGTATCATAGAGGTGACGCTCATAAAAATGAAGCAACCGCCCCAGCACCTGCAGAATATGAAAAACGATGGAAAAATGACTGCGCAACTGGTTTAACAGTTCAGCATCAGGAGACTGCAACGTAGTGACAACATAGGAATCAAAGGAAGACTGAATATTATGCACCCGCATCTCATAGCTTCTGATTGTCACCTCGTTGATCACATCAGGGACAAGCTTGTAAATCGTCTCAAGGTCATAGCGTTCATAAAACGTAAACTGTTCAAAATCCCGGATCAGTTCAAGAAACTGACTTGCAATCCGCGTCAAATTTTTTTTCTGACTACTTTTGGGCATGGCATCGTCAATATTATGTTCCAATTGACTGGCAGTGGCAATGCCTGGAAAATAGTCCAAGTTATAGCCGGAATCAGGGATGGTGATATCCAGACGTTTTGCTTCCTTTAAGGCAACAGGTGCTGCCTGATGAATGGCATCCTGTAGAAATCGAAGCATATCAAGCGCTTCCTGCTTAAAGGCACTGTGCTTCTGATCCCCGAAATCATAAAAATCGAACCGGTCCAAGGTGTGACGCTGGGAATAACAGGCAAGAGAAAGGTGTCGCACTGCGGCCGATATTGCACGATAAAACACCCACTCCTTATTTTTTTTTGCACCATGAAAATCAAGAAAATCTTCCATGATGTGGGAGGTAATGATCAGTTTTGAACAAAGTTTCTTGGTGAAAAGATAACTGTCGTCATTCAATCCAACAATGAACAAAATACATTGAAGATACTCGTATGAAAAGATATTTGCTTTTTCCTTAAAAGATATGCCACAGATGTCATTCATAGCTATTTACTCGATATTTAAAATTTCGGTCTGACCGGCCCGTAAGCCGAATTCTGTTACCCTTTCGCAGTTACCCGCAAAAAGATCAACGGTCATTCATCTAGTATGCATGTTGCCATACATCTCAAGCAACCTACCCGGAGACTTGGGCGGGCAGCCCTCAAACGTCTCTCTATTTGGTCTTGCACCGGACGGGGTTTACCAAGCTTTCCCGGTCACCCGGAAAACTGGTGCGCTCTTACCGCACCGTTTCACCCTTACCCTGCTACTCATTGCAATGAGTAACAAGGCGGTCTACTCTCTGTTGCACTTTCCTTCACGTCACCGTGACTCCACGTTATGGAGCGTCCTGCCCTGCGGTGTTCGGACTTTCCTCCCGGCGCTAATGCGCCCGGCGACCGTTTGTTCCAGTCAGACCGAAATTAAAAATCTTTTTTTAAAGTATCAATTTTTTCTGTAATAAAGAATTCTGCTGCACTGGGGACAGAATATCAACTGGTTTCCACGTTGCACTTCAATATACAGCTGGGGTGGAATATTCATAAAACAACCTAAACAAACCTGATCCTGCGCCTCAGCAACAGCAGATCCTTGATTCATTTTGGAAATGCGTTTGAATCGATCTAACAGTTTAGGATCCAGACTTACACCAATTTCTTTCTGGCTTTCGAGATATTCATCAAGAAGCTGACGGTCTTTAGTGGTTTGTTCTTCAATCTTGTTCTGTTCAGCTTTAACCTGTTCTTCAAGTTGCTGATATTCTTTTGTACTTTCATCCACAATAGCCTGGGACTTTTCCCGCTCTTCCATGATCTGTAACAGCTCTGTTTCCAAGGCATCTTTTCTTTTTTTGTTATCATCCACTTCCCGGAGCAAAACCTGATACTCTTTATTTGTGCTTACATTGCGCAGGGTCTCGTTGCTTTTAATAATGCGCGCATCCACAATTTTTATTTCATTTTCAGCATCAAGGCAATTTTTTTCCAGCATTTCAAGTTCTTCGGTATTTTCCTTGAGCGCTGCGGCAAACTGTTTAAGCCTGGATGCCAATTTTGTTTTCTTTTTTTCAACCTCTGACAGAACGTCCTTGAGACGAACTATTTGGGTTTCAGCCTCCTGAAGTTTTACAAGGGTGGCAATATCTGGTTTTGACATAAGGTGTTACATCCTCATATGGTTAAAAATGGATCTTTTTCCTGATCATATGTGTTAATTACAATTTTATACTTTACGGCATCAAACATTTGCCTAAGACGAGTGTCCAAAAGCTCAACGGCAATGGATTCGGAAGAAAAGTGGCCGACATCGACTGCGGATTTACCATGGGACTCTATATCCCGAGCCTCGTGATATTTCAAATCCCCTGTGACATAAACATCCATTCCTGAATCTAAAAAATGATTTGTCAAAGAGCCGCCTGACCCCGAACATAGTGCTGCAGTTGAGACTATATTTTCAGGATTACCGATAATTCTTACCCCGGAAATTCCCAATTTTTCTTTAATCCGGCAAGCCAGTTGTTCAAGTGTCATAGTCCCACCGAGCTGTCCGATGCGCCCAAGACCTTGAATTTCGTTCAAAGATTCATTTCTCATTGCATCGGCAAGAAAAACATCTGTACAAAAAATCCCCAATTTTTGGGCCAGATAGTCGTTCAGACCCTCCGGGGCTTTATCCAGATTTGTATGGGCACTGACTATGGCAATCCGTGATCTGGCACTGATCAGAATGGCTGACCCAGGCATCCTGGAAAAATCAATCTGCTTTTCAGGTGACATGGTCAAAGGATGATGGGTAATGAGCATATCACATCCTATTTTTTCCGCTTCGGTCAGTGCCTTGTCTGTGACATCCAGAGCAACTAAAATCTTGGACACCTGCCAGTCGGGATCACCGACCTGAAGTCCTGAATTATCCCAGGATTCAGCCAGAGCAAAAGGAGCAATTTGATCTACAATATCAATAATCTGTTTTACCGAAGGCATGCGTTCAATTCATCTCAAAATAAAAAAGCGTGGAGTACACTCCACGCTTAAGATTTAATCTATTTTCGTACTGCTTTACAGGCATACCTGTATATGACCTGGTCATCCTTTCCCTCTTTTCAGCATATCAAATTAGCTCCCCCTCCTGTTTAAGACCTCATTCATGAACAAGTTCTTTTGGTGGGCCCACCTGGATTCGAACCAGGGACCGACCGGTTATGAGCCGGTGGCTCTGCCAAACTGAGCTATAGGCCCGGAAAGCCGCTTTGATACTGCGTTGCAAGCAAATTTGCAATTTATATAGTAACGCCTGTTTACTGTCAAGTATTAATTTTCAATAAACGTTTTGAGCTTTTTACTCCTGGTCGGGTGACGAAGTTTACGTAAGGCCTTGGCTTCAATCTGACGAATACGCTCCCTTGTAACGGTAAAGTCCTTTCCAACCTCTTCCAACGTATGATCGGACTTTTCTCCAATACCAAAGCGCATTCTTAACACTTTTTCCTCTCTAGGTGTCAGGGTCGCCAATATTTTACGTGTCTGTTCGGCAAGGCTTAAATCAATGGCAGCTTCGGAAGGAATAGAAAATTTCTTATCCTCGATGAAATCCCCAAGGTGACTGTCTTCTTCCTCACCGATGGGGGTTTCAAGGGAAATAGGCTCCTTGGCAATCTTAAGTACCCGCCGAACCTTATCAATGGGGATTTCCATTTTTTCAGCAATCTCTTCGGGGGAGGGTTCCTTGCCCATCTCCTGAACCAGGTACCGGGAAGTGCGAATCAGCTTGTTAATAGTTTCGATCATATGAACCGGAATTCTGATGGTTCTGGCCTGATCTGCAATGGCACGGGTAATGGCCTGACGAATCCACCAGGTAGCATATGTAGAAAACTTGTATCCCCGACGGTACTCAAATTTATCCACCGCCTTCATCAGACCGATATTGCCTTCCTGGATCAAATCAAGAAACTGTAGTCCCCTGTTGGTGTATTTTTTGGCAATACTTACCACAAGTCTTAGATTTGCACGAACCAGTTCACGTTTGGCAGCATCTGCTTTTTTGCGTCCTATTTCAATCCCTTGAACAATTGCATTAAGATCTTCTACACTGCCTTTTACCAAATCCTTTTTTTGAGCAACCTGACCGCACAACGCCATAATATCATTAAAAAGAGTGGTCGCACGATCCGGGTCAATTTCGCTTCTTGACATGGCCCATTCAAGAAAAGTAGCCTGGTCTTTTGTTTGTTTAAGCATCGTGCTGGGCTGAACATTAAACGTTTTCGCACACCTGGCCAGCAAATTATCCACGGTTTTAAACCAGGTTATTGTGTTTCTGATACTCTTTTCAATATTATCAATGACATTGGATTCAAATCGCCAGCTTTTAAGCAACTCAAAAATTTCTTCAGTATTACCGTCAATCTGTTCTCCAAGCGTGCTGTATTTTTTTGTGCCTTTTCTGATGTTCTCAAGCTCATCTCGGCAGGACTGATTTTGGGTATGTAAATCTCTTATCCGGGCTAAGGATTCAAGGAATTTTTCCTGTTTAGTGACTTCATCAACAACCCCGTCACCCTCATCCACATCCCTGAGTACATGCTTGGGCCGCATGGCCTTTTCTTCCATTTTTTTCCCGTACATAAAAATGGTATTCAGCGCCAAAGGACAATCAAGCATGGCCCTCAGAACATCCCGTTCCCCAACCTCAATTTTTTTGGCAATCTCAATCTCACCTTCACGGCTGAGCAGGGTTACCATACCCATTTCTTTGAGGTACATTTTCACAGGATCAGTAACCGCCCCAAATTCCATATCAGAACGTTCACGCCCGGAAGATAACTTGCCCTTGCCTCCCTTTTTATCCGTATCGTTTTCAAGACCTTCGCCATCATTACCCTTACGGGATCCTGAATTTTTGGTTTTTTTGGTCTTTGAAGATCGGGACGGCTTTTTGGGATTCTTGGCCTTACCTGATTTAATGCCAGATGCATCATCTTCTCTGTCACCAACCAGCTCAATACCCAGTTTCTGGAACTGAATGACAATATCATCTATTTGCTCAAAAGATTGCAAATCATCTGAAATGGCGTCATTGATTTCGGCAAAGGACAGGACACCTGTTTCCTCTCCTTTTTTGATGAGCTTGCGCATTTCGTCTTTGCCGATCATCACGCTTTGCTCAGATTTGCTGGTCTTTTCTGCCATATATGCCTCCCAAAGGCTTAAAATTAACTGTTATGCAACTGGTTTATCTGCTGTTGTTTACGTTTGAGCAGCTCAATCACATCAACACCACAGCCCTCTTTTACTTTTGTTAATTCACTGACAATTGCTCTGTCAGTTTTATTTTTTATTTTTATAACTCGGTTGACCAGCACAGCAAATGTCTGTGCCGGATCCTGCACCCCGGTATAATCTTCCATAGCCATGGATGCTATCAATTGCCGATCTTCATCAGTTTCAACCCGGGCCATGGCTTCACTCACAATATTTTGTGTGTCCATTCCGATATCAATGATTAAACAGCCAAGCTTCTTAAGTTGAGTCGAATAAAAGCAAGGAACCACCTTTTTTTCAACGGCAATACAAATCAGTTCAGGCCACTGGAGCATCATGGAGAGGATCTGTTTTTCCCTTGGATCTGATTCCAGAACATTTTTGGAATTATCACCAACCTCATCAGGCATCAAACTGCCACGGGTCTTCCTGCTTGCCTGCTTGTCATAGGCATCCTTTACTTTCTCAAGAACGGCCTTCTCATCAATATTTAGTGTTTCAGATAGCTCACGAACATAGATTGAACGAACAGCATAATCCTGAATCAACGCCAAATGCTGCTTCATCTCATCTAAAACTTTTATACGCCCTTCAACGGTAGTGCCGTAGGTGTCCAGGGCCAACTGCAGCAAAAACTGCATCACGGTCTTTGCCGTATCTGCAAGCTCAAGGAAAGCGTCCCTGCCATGGGCCATGACATAAGAATCAGGGTCATTATTTCCCGGAAGCACCAAAATCCGGGTATCAATCCCCTCTTGAACAAAAATACCAACACTTCTTTTAGCCGCCTTTATCCCTGCTTCATCAGAGTCAAAAACCAGGACCATGGTCGTTGCATAGCCTTTAAGCACCCTGACATGCTCTCGGGTCAAGGCCGTACCAAGAGTTGCCACGCTATTTTCAATCCCATGCTGATACAGAGAAAGGAAATCAAAATATCCTTCGACAATAAACACCTTGCCCTGCCTGCGGCACGCCTGCTTTGCCGCATGCAATCCGTAAAGAATCCGGCTTTTACTGTATACCGGACTTTCAGGAGAGTTCATGTATTTGGGCATGCTGTCATCCATGACCCGGCCACCAAATCCGGCCACTTGCATGTTGATGTCAAAAATAGGAAACATAAGCCGATTCCTAAATCTGTCGTAAAAACCGTTTTTCTGTTTTTTTTCCAACACCAAGCCGGAACCAACGGCAACCCCTTTAGCAACTTTCTCTTTTCTCAACAGATTGACGATGGCATCCCAAGCATCAGAAGCGTATCCAAGTTGAAATTGTTCAATAATCTGTTGACTGGTTCCCCGCCGCTCAAGATACTGCTTAGCAGACCGGCCTTTTGTGGGGTCATTTAAAAACTTTGTGTATGCCTGCATCACCTTTTTATTTAAACGAAAAAGAGATTCCCGAGTATGAACCGCTTTACGCTGTTCCGGACTCATCTTTCGGGTCTCTACAACAATGTTGTATTTTCTGGCCAGCATCTTTACCGCTTCTGGAAAAGAGATCCCATGATATTTCATGACAAATGATAGAACATTGCCACCAACACCGCACCCGAAGCAATGAAAAATCTGTTTATCGGGATTAACTGAAAAAGAAGGCGTTTTTTCTGAGTGAAAGGGACATAGCCCAAAGAAATTCCTGCCTGATTTTTTAAGTATAACAGCTTCTGATACAATGTCAAATATATCCGAAACAGCTAAAATCTCTGCAATTTTTTCTTCAGGGATCATCATTTTGGGTGTTGCAAGCTCCAAAATCTCAAATCTTTATGTAGTTCAGATAGGATAAGCAGTGAATATGACCTGTCAACAACCAAAGGTACAATTGGTTATAAACACCCTTTGGTGGACAATGCACCTGATACCTTGGAAATCGGCCGGGTCGCAGCATGCAAAGACCGCCCAAATGCCTTGAATATGGACTCAAGAACGTGGTGCTCATTCTCGCCGTACAAGGTGTTGATATGCAGATTCAATCCGCCCTTTACACAAACTGCCTGAAAAAACTCCCTGGCAAGATACGCATCCAAGGCACCCCGGGATTTCAAATCACTGGGAATATTATAAACAAGATAAGGGCGATTTGATAAATCAATGGTAACCCGAGACAGGGATTCATCCATGGGAACGCTGGCGTCTCCAAACCGATGAATACCCCCTTTTTCAGACAATGTTTGCTGAATCGCCTGACCAAGGACAAGGCCGGTGTCTTCCACGGTATGATGAAAATCTACGTCGAGATCACCTGTTGCTGAAATTCGAAGATCAAAAAAGCCATGCACAGTAAACGCGGTGAGCATGTGATCAAAAAAAGGAATACCTGTACTGATCTCAGCCTTTCCTTGTCCGTCCAGATTCAGCCGGATATTTATCCGGGTTTCCTTAGTCTGCCTTGACACCTCAGCTTGTCGACTCATAAAAAATTTCCTTGAAACCGGCAGAAATCTGTTTTATACAACCTTATTATTAACTGGCACACTGCTTTTCTTTCCAACTCATTATGACGTAACGCAATACGACATAATGAATCCTCTCAAAATACACGTATTTTCGGGGTTTGTCAATGCCGATTCCATCACCTATTGTATATCTAAATAACTACTTGATTTTTTTAAATTAATTGATATATTAAGGTATATTATGTAAGGGAAGTCCTATGGATATTCAGGCTGCAAGAATACACAGCTACCATACATATCAATCCGCCCTTGAACAGGGATCTGATCTGATATCTGCATTTCCCGTGGCCGAACCCCGGGCACAGGATATCCAGGCCAGCCAGACCCGAGCCGAGGGTGAGGAACCAATTGTCCCTGCTTCCCAAACCCAAGAGGATGAAGACGCCCAGAAAGAAGAGCAGTCATCAAAGTCCGATGCACAGTCAACGCTTACCCAGGACGAAAAGCTGCTCGTCGAAAAACTCAAAAAAGCTGATGCTGAAGTTCGGGCGCATGAAATGGCCCATATTGCCGCCGGCAGTGAATATATCACCTCCGGCGCAACCTTTACCTACCAGAAGGGCCCTGACGGACAAAACTATGCGGTGGGTGGAGAAGTCAGTATCGACACGTCCCCAGAGCCTGGAGATCCTCAAGCAACATTACAGAAAATGCGTCGGGTGCGTGCGGCAGCACTGGCCCCGACCCAACCATCCTCCCAGGATTTAAAAGTAGCATCCAACGCTGCATCCCAGGCGGCAAAGGCCATGGCTGAAATCGCTCAGCTTGTGGCAGAAAAGCAGGCCAACCAGCAAGAGACGGTGGTATCCGACTATACCCGACAACAGGTTTCCCAAGCGTATGCCCAAACAGGTAGTATGCCCGGTCGTGACACCCAAAATTCATTCCACATCGCCGTATAGAAGAAAAATCCTATTGTTATGAAGATAAATTTTTGATATTATTAGATATCAATTGTTACAAACCGGAGGTAAAACCATGGATATGACCATCCGAAACAATGCTTCAGCGTTAAGGGCTTTTTCAAACCAGATGCAGGTTTCGGCAAGCAATGTTGCCAACGCCTTGTCGGACGAATTTAAAGCGGACAGAGCTTATAACGTCGAGGGTGAAAATGGACAGGTACAAACATCCATCTCCGAGACCCAGGCAAGCGCGCCCATGGTTGAAGCCCCCCTCAAAACTAATGCATCATTAAAAGACTTATCCAATACAGACATTGCAGAGGAAATGGTTGTACAGATTCAGGCCCAAAACGGTTTTGATGCCAATGCTAAAATGATTGAGACCTATGAAGAGACAACCGGAACCTTATTGGATACTCTTGTATAACCCGGCAGGTTTGACATAAGACCACCCATCTCACGGATAAAAGCTGACAACCTAACAACAATTACCTATTTACCATTTCCCATTGTGTTGAAACTTATTTTCCGTACCCCTGTGCCCCTTTTTTTAGCTGTGCTAATTTGTTTTAGCTGTGGCACACCTAATGTAACTATGCCGGAAGACCCGGCGGAACAGCCTGTCCTGCCCGCACAATTTAACGAACCTGCTCACAAAACGCCCCGCCCTCCCCGGCCGGAATCACAATCTAAATTCAAACCTGAAATTAACAGGCCATCCCCTACCGAAAAATCACGTCAGGCAATTATTCAGACTGCTGTAACCGCTGTGGGTACGCCCTATCGCTGGGGAGGTATTTCTCCTAAAGGATTTGACTGCTCTGGTTTAGTGGTACATGCCTACAAAAAAATAGGAATTCATGTGCCGAGAACAGCCAAAGCGCAGTTTAAAAACTGCACATCAGTTCCCCGTAAAAACATCAAACCTGCGGATTTGGTTTTTTTTTTCCGTCCCCAGAAGAAGAGGGATTGTTCATGTTGGGATCTACATTGGTAAAGGGCAATTTGTCCATGCACCGGGCAGGGGACGCAAAGTAAGGCAAGCCTCATTGAACAATATTTACTTCAAACAGCACTTCATAAAGGCAGGAAATTTTTTAGAAAAAGAAGCCGGATGAATCCTGAATCAATCAACACCCCCTCACCTTAAAAAAAAGCCATCTTAAAACATGCGTTTTAAGATGGCTTTTATATACAATATACACGCCTAATGAGATCTTAGATCCAGCTTAGTAGGCATTAGAAAATACGGTTCAATCAATGCATGGGGTGCATATGACAATTTCGCCTGACGTAACCCCGGTATTCCAAGGTCCTGTTCCCGATTGATGAATTGTGCCGTTCCTTTTAAAAATTTTGCAGTCTCATGATTAATCATCTGAGCAGCACCTTTAAAAGAGATATCAGCTTTTTCAAAGTGGACATCCCAGGTATCAGAGGACAAGGGACTGAAAACAGCAAAAGCTGCAATTTTATCCTTTACCAAGAGCATTAATCCGCTTAACCCCAGGTCGTCCCAATGGGAAAAGGCCATCTCAATCGCATCGGATTCTTCGACAAGGGAACTGGGAACAGAAGTCATCCCGGCAAGCAGGCGCCGTTCAAATTGCATTACACTTTTACAATCCTTGGCAGTCATGGGAACTACAACATAATCCGGGTATGCACGCTTGAACTGAGAAACGAGATTTTTTTTCTTATGAAGTTTATTTCCTTTTAACTCGATCAGATCATCTGTCATGTAAACATAATCTGCCGCATCCCGGTCAGAGGCAACAGCAAAATAGCGATCCAAATCCGGCCAAATCTCCACATAAGATTCAGGTACAAGCCCTATGCTTCCGGATAGGCCTAAAGAAACAGCCTTTTGGGATAAAGCAAACAATTCTTTTGGCTCCAGGTCCTCTCCTATGGGCATAAACAGGGACTGGCTGCGGTCGTCATGTATAACCAGGGTATTTTTATAAAAAAACCATGAATAGCGGTACAGGTTCTGCCAGCAAAAAAGATTAACAAAACTATACTCACATGAGCAAGGTGGGTAATGGCCCAGGAAATCCAGAATCAGGGAGCGAGTTCCCAGATCAAACTTCCCGGGCTTAAGTATATTCGGTTCGGTCTGCAGGTCATCCGTACTATTGCCTACCATTGGGGCCGAGTCGTAGGTAGCCGATTGTTGGCTATGACATATCATTGTTTTTCCTTTTCCATGAAAGTGCAGATACGTTTACAGGTGACTCTCATGATTTTTTGTGGGCTGACCTTGGTATCATCAGACCAAGTCAACTCACGGCTGTTATTCAAGTTTAAAGGGGATGTAGTCTTTCATCCGCCGAAAGCCCAAATGTTCATAAAATGAACGTGTTCCTGGCTCACCGATTAATCCGATCCAATCCACACCCCTTTTTTTAAGTTCCTCTACTAAAAACTTTACGATCATGCTGCCGATACCAAGTTTTTGATAGTCGGACAGTACAACCACATCTTGAATATAAGCATCACTGCACAGGTCGGAAAGGGCCCGCCCCATTCCAATTAACTTTTTTTCTAAAAAAACCCCAGCAAATAAAGCTGATTTTTCAGGAATCCGGCGCAGAAATTCATCTGTGGTTTTATATTCATCGTGCCACCACCCGGCATCCTGGTAAAGGGCCTGGAGCTGATCCACAGGTATAGTTCGTACAAATTTTATCTCTATTCCATTAATCTTTTTTGAACTCATGAAACGTTGCCTTTTATCAGTTTTTCTGCAAAATATGGCAGTACAAAAGCGGCACGATGCACCTGCGAACTATAGTATTTTAGTTGAGATTGAAGTGCTTCAGGCACAGAACGCGCCGGCACCCTTAATTCCGGGCCCAAAGACCCCATACACATACCGATGTGCCCACCAGTATATGTGGGAACAATAATGTTGGCATAAGCATGTATGGGAAACAAAGAGTGTGTAATGCCCATCAGCTTTTCAACCCAGTCCGGGTGAAGAAAAAAAGATTCGCCCTGGGTAGCGATCAGGCCACCAGGCTTAAGCGCATGCTTTAAATCCTGGTAGAACTGTTTTTCAAACAACATCTCTCCGGGGCCGACCGGGTCTGAGGAATCAACAATAATTACGTCATAACACCCAGGATTTTCCCGGACAAAAACTGCGCCGTCCTTGATATGAATCTTAACCCTGGGATCGTCAAATCCGCAGGCCATAAACGGTAGAAACCGTTTTGACACCTCAATAACGTCTTCATCAATTTCACAAAAGTCAATTGAGCAGACATTACCGTGGCGGCTAATCTCACGCAACACACCGCCATCCCCACCGCCGATGACAAGCACATGCTCGGGATTTGGATGAGAAAACAAGGGCAGATGCGCCATCATTTCCTGGTAACTGAACTCATCTTGTTCCGTTAACTGAATAATACCGTCAAGCACCAGCATCCGGCCGTGGGAACGCGTCTGATATAGGTCAATCTGCTGGAACCTGCTTTTTTTGCTGTAAAGGAGCTGTTCCACCTTCACAGAAACGGCGATACCCTCCCACATAGGGCAAATTTCTGAAAACCATCCTTTATTTACAACGCCTGAGTTTGTCATTTATACATTCCTGCCCCAATCTACTGTCTTAAAGCTACCTGCAGTTTGTAGTTGCTGCCGCGAAAATATGAGAGGGAAAATTCTGCCAGTTCGCGTGGTTCATATGTATTGCAAGAAAAAATATCCAGATATAGCGCATGGGTTGCATGGGCAAAATGTCCGGATACACCGAATGTCTCAGTAGATTGTATCGTGGAAAAACCAACTGCAGTTTCGGTTTCATCAAAATAAACCCGGGATGCATTTTCCGTGTCATTAACACCAAGCTTTTCACTGATTTGGTCCACAAAATTCTTCATACATTCCGGATCTTTTATCATTTCAGGACTGCAGTCATATAAATCAACAGAAGTAGACATTGCCCAGGGCTTTGTATTTTCACACACTTTTTTCCAGGCTATGGGGCGTGTTCGTTTTTCCATCACTTTTTCGGTGCTGTTTGGCAAACAACCTCCGGCCTTAGGCTGCAGTATACCCCTGTTTTGATCCGAGGAAATAAAAACTTCCTGGGATGAGAACTGTGCTTCCATGGAGTGAATAGCTATGTCCAGATCAATATTGTCTGCACATGTAAAAATATCTACTGCCGCATAATTATGCTCGGGCCATGCATGAATCGTAAAATGGGATTCGGCAATAATCACCACGCCGGACACCCCCTGGGGCTCAAATTGATGGAAAGAACTGCTGATAATTGTGGCCCCGCTTTCCCTGGCCGCTTTCAGCAGAATTGATTCAACCCCGTCCTTTTCAAGCAGGACATCGGATGCACAATCGTAATACTCAATGGTAATATGTCGCCCCAGGGCAAAACCTGAATCAGGAAAACAGGTTGCCCGCTTTTTATTTTTATCAAGCAATTTTCTAAAAAGTACTCCAAATATTTTATTAACTGGGCGGTTAAAACACTTCCATAACAGAGGAAAATCTTTGGAATTGAGTTTCGCTTGGCAAATTCTTTTCTTTAAGCCGTTCAATCATGGAGGGCGTATTAAAACGCAGATAGGGGTTTACCTGAAGTTCTTCTGATAGGCGGGAAGTAACATGGTCCGGGTTATATGCAGCCGCGTACACTTCTAAATTCGGATTATTGGGTTCAATAATCTTGGCATACTTCAGCGAATCACGAACATAATCATGTCCGGCATAAACCAGTGTGTCACCAGGCAGTTCCATTAACAGCTTTAAAGAGTTATAAAAGGCTTGGAGATCCCCTGAAAAACAATTGCCAACGGTAGCATTGAACAACGTATCGCCGGTTACAATAAACCCATCTCCTTTGAAACAAAGCGAATCCATTGTATGTCCAGGGGTCAGTATAACCTCAAGCCCGCTTGCATCTTTCAGGTCAAGAACCTGGCCATGCGACAATGTTGTACAGTCGATAAAACGCGCATTCGTGATTTTGACAAGGGCATCGTTTCCCTGGGTGTGATCGGCATGGGTATGGGTATTGGTGACCATTTCAATAGAAATCCCCCTTTTTCCGGCAAAGTCTACCATCTCATCCGGGGCTCCAGGATCAATCGCTATGGCCGATTTTTCACTGTAGACCAAATAACCCTGATTGTCTGCACCGTATTTAAACTGTTGAATATTCAAACATTCAGTCCCTTTTTCTAAAACATGTCATCTTCATCTTCCCCAAAATCATCTTCATCCTCATTTTGGCCGGAACTGCCGATTAGAGGTTCATCATCATACCCTTCGATATCATCCCCATCCAAGAAATCATCATCAAGCTGAGCATCAAGTCCGTGATCATCAAAAATTATACTGATAGCCTCTTTGAGGTTACGTTCAAAGCTTTCAGCATAACCGTCATCTTCATCTATTGAAAACTCATAGATTTCATCATGCTCTTCGATCAGGTCTCTAAGATCTGCTTCCATTTCAGACTGGTCATAAAAATCAGCTTCATAAGCGTCAATAATGTCTTCATAAAGGTCATATAACTCAAAGACCTCAACGGCATCAAAAATAGTCATTTTTTTTGCCATATTCAATCTCCCGGATTCTTACTTAGTTTTAATGGTAATAATAGTTTTATGATTGTCAAATTCCCAACCATGCTTCTGTCTGAATACATTGCTACTGTATTACTGCTTGATAAAGAAGGTTTTATGTTTTTTCAATCTTAAAATTGAATCATGTATAAAAAACTCAGGTTCTTCCGGACCCGGTAACAAGGCCTAAAAGAACCTGACAACAATAGCATTCGAAGATTAAGCTTTTATTTCAAAGCGTTGAAAAAAAACAACACACCATACGGTAAATCAATATTTTTGATGACATTCTGCACAAAGCAAAGGCCCTTTTCCTGTTTTTATGTGACAACTTCGGCACTGGACATGAAAGGCATTGGCTAAAGGCATTGGGTTATTCGGTCCTTCAGTAAGACCGTGGCAGTCCGAACAGGGAGTATCCTCACTGGATTCGTCAGGCACGATCTCCCCGTTTTCCCATACATGATGGCAAACAGCACAGTCATCTATTTGTGCAGTTTCATTATGCAAATCATGATCAAACACTGCTGCAGGACGTCTCAGCCGGTCGAAAGCCGACGTGTCCATGCGAACAATATCGTCCCCGGCATCGGCCTGATCACTGAATAGCATTGAAATCCCGCTGCACGCAAAAAATATCAATGCGATCATCAGAATTTTTATCTTCATTTTACTCTCCCGGCACATAGACCTTTTTATCCATGGTTTCAAAAATAATATCTCCTAGAAATTTCACGTCCATGCCCAGTTCATAATGGTGTACAATGTCCTCAAGACCGGAATGACAATTATGACAAGGTGCAATTAATACATTGGCACCGGTTGCTTTGAGCTGTTCAGCCTTAACGCGGTTATTTACCATACGCTCATTTTTATAAGGCGGTCCGCAGTTAATCACCCCGCCACCGGCACCACAGCAGTAATTGTGTTCCCGATTTGGTGTCATTTCCACAAAATCCGAACAGGTCATATTCACTACCGCTCTTGCCATATCATGCAAACCACGTCCCCTAGAGACATTGCACGGATCATGAAGGGTGACCTTTTCCTTGAATTTTTCTTTTATCTTAATCCTGCCTGAGGTAAGCAGCTCATGGTAAAACTCAATGGCATGGACGACCTCAAAAGGCGGCATGGCCCACGAAACCCATCTGTTGCCAACGTCATAGATTGAACGAAATGCATGACCGCACTCGCCCATGACAATACGTTTGACATTTAAATCAGCGGCAGCCTCGTAAAAGGCTCTGGTGATTCTGCCTGAAATTTCATTATCCCCTGTATACATTGCCATGTTGGAGTTATCCCAGCCCGGGCATGACGGCATAGTCCAGTTTATGCCCGCCGCATGCATCATGACCGCAGCCTGATAAATCAGACCTGCCTGGAATTTAGGTTCCGGCGCAATAACGGAATACATGATATCCGCGCCTTTTTTATCCAGGGGGATACGAAGATTTTCAAATTCTTCCCTGGCATCTTCCTCCTGCCACTGCAAGGTGTCGATCCATTCATCCTCCTTGACCCACATTTGATTCAAGGTAGCTGAATGGGAATTAACCGTATCCTGTATATACTGTGGGGTAATCTCAAGCTTGTGACAGATGCGCCTGACCAGCAGCATCATATATGCGATATCAATTCCAAAGGGGCAGTACATGGAACATCTTCGGCAGACATTGCATTCCAGATGGGCAATGCGTACGGCCCGACGCAAAAAATCCTTTGAGACATTTCCTTTTTTGTCAAGCATCTCCCAGATTGTCTGTTTAACCTTGGCTGCAGGAGAAAATCGTGGATCTTTGTCATTAGACAAAAAATAACTACAGGCATCAGAACAAAGCCCGCAGCGCATACAGGTCTGAACATACGCCTTCAACCTGGCCCCGGACTCTTCATGGAGCACCTGGTTGATTCCTTTGACAATTTTCTCCTGGGTAAGCCGTTCAAGCCCACCTTCTATGGCTGGATCCATTTTTTCATCCTGCTGTTTAGCTTCCATTAGTGAGGTATCTTGCATTATTATCTCCTCTAAAGGCGTTTCACCCTCATGATATTAAAATTACCAGTCCCTTGCGTGCCTGACACTACCAAATTCAGACCCTGTATAGGCCCGGGTAAACGGGGCAAACATCATATGGGAAAACCGTGAAAACGGAATCATAATCAGCATGAGCTCTCCACACAGAATATGAACAATCATTACCCACCTGTAGGCAAAAAATTGATGAAAGGCAAAAAATCCGGTTAAAAAAGGCAACAGCACCAGGGCGATCAGTAAAAAATCTGTTGACGATGATAAAAACCTTACATCCGGTACCATAGTCCGCCGAACCCCAAAAAACACTAAAGAGACAATCACAATAACAGTCAAAACATCTGCAATGTGGTCATCGAATACGGGCCAGGAAATATTAAAGGCCTCTTGCATCAGCACCACATGAGCAGACAAAAAGATTGGCACTGCAAACAAAAGCAGATGAAAAAGATAGGATATGCCGTAAAAAAAAGGTTTTTTCCGGGTGGACACCGGGAAAAAAGGAATCAGCCAGGCACCAATGGAACGTAGGCTGTGAAAAACAGTCATATAGGAAAAAATATATGGCTCTTTGTGTTTAACCTCACGAATAAACCCAGCTACCCTAAAACCAAGACCGCCGATAAAAATAAAAAAAGAAATCCACACCATGGGGCCCATTATAAAATCTATAAAAGCATTCATATTTTTTCCCTTACACAGTGATGACGCTGCGTTTATATATCCCGTTTTCAATACCTTTGACCAAAATCTTATCTTCGGTTGGTCCAATCACAGGGTCTGTCATGTATTCATAAGGCCCTGCCACCACCTGGTCATTGACATTAACATAATATTTTCCCTGCTTTTCATAGCATACGGCAACCAGAGATCCATCATCGCTGAGACAGGGTGAAAAGATTTTATCGCAGGAAAGCTGAAATGCTTTGTCGTTTTTTGCCAGTCCCCATAGTCCTTTGTCTTTAAACACAGCGACCAAGGCAGAGCCGTCCTTTGAGTGAACCATTTGCCTGACCATGCCGTCCCATTCAAGGGTCCACGGCGTATCATCCTGAGCAACGGTCCATTTTCCAAATTTAGGGGCTACAATGGCGCACAACGCTCCAGTTACTGGGTTTAAAGCCAAATGCCAAATATTGTTATAGCCGTTTTGCCATAATTGTCGGTCATCCTGATACAAAAACCATTTTCCTTTGGTTTTTACCGGCACTGCAACGTTCTTACCATCTTTGCAAAAAATCGGCTTCCATACGGCGACAAAACGATTGTCCCAGCATGTGCCATTTACCACCACCCCGTAGGTCTGACGATCGAATCTAATCGCCCAGGTAAGATTTTCGCCACGGTTGTCAAAATTAATGTCCCAAATGTTAAAAAAATGTTCATTGCCAGGTACACCATTTTTGGCGACAGAAAAAAGACCCTGAGAAAAAGCGTTCACGTCTGCAGCTGCCATGGATGTCACCTGGACAACGGCAGCCGTGTCACCATTTTTACTTAAAGTCATTCCCGTCATACTTTCAAAGGTCTGCTCCCAAGGCTCATCATTCACAGCCATGCCGTATTCCATGTCCTGCTGGAAAGCAATACTGACCTTTGAACCGTCACAATTCCACTGTAAATCCCAAATAAAATCGAACTGGCTTGACCAAGGCGTGCCATCTATGACCAGGGACCATTGTTCATCCTGACAGACACAAGCTGCCAACCGGTTATCAGGTAATGCTTTAAGGCTCCATGCTTTTTCATATTCACCTTCCCACAACTTCCCGTTGACACATATACCAAAGGCAGCCTCATCAAGGTTGACAATATTCGCCAATGACTCCCCATCAGCTGAAATGCAGGGATCTTCCACCCAGTTATATTCGGATTCCATTTCTTGAACGGAAATCTCTTTGAGCGGGGTGCTCCAATCCCATGATTGTATGTCTTTCATTTTGATCTCCCACTATATTTCAAATAACGGCCACATGCCGCACTACAACTATCTAATATTTAAACGAGACCTGATATTATTTTTGTCAAAGGCAAGGCGATCAGAAATTTAAATTTGTGACCAACAACGCAATCAACAAAAATTACCGTTTTCGGTCGGGCACTATCAAACATATTAAATTCAGGAAGAAAACGTGACCAAATGCGACATCGCACAAATATATATCTAATTTGCGCTTCAGCCCCACAACAGTGAATTTACTCCGATTTTATACTTTTATGCGACTTGAACTCGACAGCTTCGATTCTGGGCAGTTATCCCGCTCCCCCCAGATCAAAATCAATTAAACAGAATTTTTTTTCCACTCTACTACTTATTTTTCAAGAAAGTCTGGGTAAGTTACTCAGATCTTTCAAACTTTGTTGTGGGCGTACGCCTGGCAGTTGATATGTCAGGTCGGCCATGGCCGTTATAAAGAAAAAAACTGGACGTATTTACAACTTTTTTTCAATGCCCTGTTTTTTCTGGTAATCTGTCAATGCCAGATAAAAAGCACCGACACAAAGCTCGGCACAATGATAATGATCTTCAGGCAAGGTTTGCAGATACGCCTTAACCATTTCGTCAGTAATATTCCAGGCATTATCAACAGTATGCCCCTTGGCCAGATGCGCCACGCTATTGCAGCATGCTGCCGTATATACGCAGCCGTCAAAGTCAAAGGAAATAGAACTTAAGCAATTATTTTGGTCCACCATGATAAAGAACTCTACGCTGTCTCCACACACGCCGGTCCGGGCCCCATACCCATCCGGATTTTCAAGCCGCTCTCTGGAGCCTGCTTCATAGGCCATTTCAATGAGCGTAAGAGAGTGTACGTTCCAAAAATCCTGGCTTTCCATCAAAAATAACTCCTTCAACTATATCTTTTTTTTAAAATCCGTGTAACTTACACAATTTTCTCAATGTTCTTTTTTGGACTGAGCCTGGGGAAATGATAGACCAGGTTGATCCATAGGCATTTATATGAAAGACTGGGTAAGTTACCAAGATCTTTCAAACTTAGTTCTCGGCTATGCCTGGCAGTCCATATGTCAGGTCAGTGTCGTGACAGTTATACAAACGCCTCTTCAATATTATGTATATGAATATCATATTATTATAAAATAAAAAACAGACTGGACAATAAATTCTCTCCAGTCTGTTTTTTATTTTATACAAAATCTGCGTAACCACCACAGATCTTTCAATGTTCGCTATCGGCTGAGTTTAGGACCATTATGATCCTAAATCAGTTCTGCCCGTAACTATATTATCCGGCAGCCTCGCCTTGTATCGGCATAACGGCTACACAAGTTATGTTGTGCTTAAACTTCAGGGCGAGGATCAAGCCCGGCACCCTTCACAAGCTCAGGCACTTTTTCTTCCCATTCAATGGCCATAATATGGAAGCCTTTTACACCTTTGCATTCTTTGAGGCGCTGCATCTGCTCAATGGCCATCTTAATGCCTTCTTCGGCCTGTTTGTCTTTATCCACGCCGGCAAGACGGTCAATAACAGCGTCAGGAATATCCATACCAGGTACTTTGTTCTTCATATATTTAGCCATACCCAGGGATTTCATGGGGGTAATACCGGCAAGGATAGCTACTTTTTCGTCCAGGCCACGATCAACCACCTGCTTCATCCACTCTTCAAACTTATCCACATTAAAGATACATTGGGTCTGGATGAAGTCTACACCAGCCGCCACTTTCTTGGCCAGACGCATAACCCGCAGTTCAAACGGGTCGGCAAAGGGGTTGGCTGCCGCACCAATGAACATTTTAGGCGGTTCAGTAATGTCTGCGCCACCCTGGAATTTGCCTTCATCACGCATATCTTTGACCATCTTAATCATGTTGATGGAGTCAATGTCATATACGGGTTTTGCCATGGGATGGTCGCCGAACTGGGGATGGTCACCGGACAGACAGAGCATGGTGTTGCAACCAAGGGCATAGGCACCAAGAATGTCGGACTGCATGGCAAGACGGTTTCTATCCCGGGATACCATTTGGATAATGGGGTCAAGTCCCATCTGTTTAATCGCGATGCCGCCGGCAATAGAGGACATTCTTACCATAGCGGTCTGATTGTCCGTAATATTGATGCCGTCCACATAATCTTTGATCATGTTGGCTTTTTCTTTGATAATATCAACGTTGCAACCCCTGGGAGGACCTACTTCAGAGGTTACGGCCAGTTGGCCTGAGGCCAGTACTTTTTCCAGTCTGCTTTCAGTTTTCATTATTCAACGTCCTCCGTAATTTTGGATGATGCCAAATCCTCCCGGATAATTTTTCTGGGTCCGCCGCCGCCTGCAGGGCGCCAGTCTTTTGCCGCAACCAGTTCTTCATAGCGATCCTGGATACCCAGTTCACATAGACGGTTCCAGATCAATTGCCATGCACAATCCACATCCGGGCTGATCTCACATTTTCCATTGGAATTTCCGCCGCAAGGACCGTTCATCAGACTTTTTGAACAACGTGCAACAGGACAGATGCCGCCGGTAACGCCCAGCATGCAGTCGCCGCAACCCATGCAGCGCTCGGCCCAGATACCCTGGCTTTCGGATGCGCCCATGAACTTGGTATTGACACCGGGGAAAACCGGAATTGCATAACTGATAGCAACGGTCTGAATCCCGCAACCACAGGCCAGAGACACAATGGCGTCCACCTGGCCGGCCAGGTCTTCAAGCTGTGCAACGTATTCGGGATCGCACTGACGTTCCAGAGTATGTTCCAAAACTTCAATCTTTTTACCTTCTTTGGCGCTGTTCAGACGAATTGCGGAAGCCAGAAGTCCTACTTCTTTTCTGCCGCCTGCTGCACAAACGGTAACACATTCGTTGCAGCCGACCACAAGTATTTTTTCATAGGGCGCAATGTACCCGAGAATTTCCTGCAGGGGTTTTTGTTCTGCTGTGATCATGTTTTAATCTCCAAAAGTTTTATATAAAAAGTAACCCGTTAAATCTCTTTCATACGTTAGACAAAACAAGCAAATGCAACAAATCACTTCTATTGCATTAACCATTTATATTTTAAACGGCTTTGCTTGTTGCCTGACTGGCCGGGCTTGGCCCTAATGCTTTAATTTTCTCTGTAAACTCTGTGGCAGCTTTGGCAAAATTTTCACCCATGCCTGCACTAAAATGCATCATTGCCACACGTTCGGGCTCCCACCCCAAATCTTCCAGGGTTTTTTTGACCTTTTCCACATGGGCATCTGCACGCAGATTACCTTCTTTAAAATGGCAGTCTCCTTCCAGGCAACCTCCCACATATACACCGTCAGCCCCTTTTTCAAGGGCTTTCATCAAGTGGATGGCATCCACTTTGCCGGTGCAGGGCACACGTATAATTTTCACATTGGACGGATATGAAATCCGTCTGGTGCCAGCCATATCTGCTGCAGTGTATCCACAGTAATGACAGCAAAAGGCCACGATTTCCGGTTCAAAATTACTCATTAGTTATACCCCTCAAATAAACCATCAAGTTTAGCCATTATCTGGTCATCGTCCCAGGCCTGTAACTCAATTGCCTTGGCCGGACACTCGGCAGCACAGATGCCGCAACCGCGGCACTTGGCCGGATCAATTTCTGAGTGCCGTTCATCATTTATAAAAGGAACATTATAAGGACAGGCTCTGACACAGACCAGACAAACCGCACACTTAATCGGATTAACCGTGGCATAGGTTGCCGGTAACGTAATCTCTTTAGTGGCCAGCATGGTCCGGGCTCTGCCGGCAACGGCATGGGCCTGGGTAATACTTTCGCGAATCACCTTGGGAGAGTGTGCCGTACCGGCCACAAAAAATCCGCGAAGCGCCATGTCGATGGGCTTAAGCTTCACATGGTCTTCCAGGAAAAAACCGTCTTCGGTTTTGGGCAGATCAAACACACGTGCAAGCTTGTCTGTGGTATCTGCATTTGCAACCAAGCCGGTACTCAGGGCGACGCAATCGGCCTCAATCTCAATGTCCTGGCCCAGAATAAAATCATGGGCATACACAATGGTTTTGCCTCCGTCTTCCCGTACAACGGGGCGATGTTCCAAATCAAAACGGATGAATTTAACGCCTTTATCCCGGGCCTTTTTATAGTAATCTTCCTGGAATCCGTAGGTACGGATGTCCCTGTAAAGAACAAAAATATCAAGGTCAGGATTGACATGCAAAAGGCGCAGGGCGTTTTTAATGGCTGCCTGACAGCAGAGGCGTGAACAGTTGGGATTGCCCTCTTCCCTGGAACCTGCGCACTGAATCATTACAATCTGCTCCATCTCCTTGATTTTTTCCGGATCATTCTCAAGGATGCCGTCGAGATCAAGCTGGGTCATAACCTTGTCAAGTTCGCCCAGGCCGTAAACGGCCGGTCGGTTGGCAGTTGCACCCGTGGCAAGGATGGTGACGCCATGCTCAATCTGTTCATGGGCGTCAGCGGCAACCTGCTTAATGCCGGTGGAAAAATTGCCCGGCACGCCGTTGTGATCTGTAACAACAGCGTCGGTGTAGACTTTGATGTTGTCATGGTTCGAGGCTCTGGCCACAAGGTCCTTGACAAAGGCAGTCACATCGTCACCTTCAATGGTTTGAGACAGGTTAAGTGCCTGGCCGCCAAGTACCGGGGCCTTTTCCACAAGATAGGTGAAAGTACCCTGGTCTGCCAACTCAAGGGCTGATGTCATACCGGTTACGCCACCGCCCACAACAAGTGCACTCTGACTTGTGGGAAGCACTTTTTCAGCCAGGGGTTTTGCCAGCCTGACACCGGAAATACCCACTTGAACCAGCTGAAAAGCTTTTTCAAGGGCTTTGGCCGGCGCATCAATATGTGCCCAGGCATTCTGATCTCTTAAATTCACAAGCTCAAGCAGGTAAGGATTGAGTCCCGCACGTCTGAGCATATCCTGGAACATGGGCTCCTGAATCCTTGGGGAACCCGAACCAATGACCACCCGGTTCAGATTTTGTTCCTTGATCAGGCTTTCAATCTTATCCATGGATTCAAAGGAGCAGCTCAATCCAAATGCTTCTGCCACGGCAACGTCGGGATTGGTTTTGGCATTCTCCAGGAGTTTGTCGATATCCAGAGCCTGACCGATCTCCCCATCACAATCAACAACAAAGAAACCGATTTTGGGATCTTCGCCTTCGACATCTCTTTGGGGCGGATAAGGGCTGCCTTGCTCATCAACAGGTTCTTCACTCTCTATGACTGTGCCTGCGATGGAGGCCGCAGCAGATGCCTGAACCAGGGTTTCGGGAATGTCTTTGGGGCTTTCAAAGACACCGCAGACATACACACCGTTTTTAGAGGTTGTCACCGGATCCATAGTCCCGGATTTGGCAAAATTGTGCTCACTAAGCTCAATACCAAGTGTCTGTGCCAGGTCAATGGTTTTCTGGTTGGGCCTGAAACCCGTAGAGAGTACAACCATGTCAAATTGCTCTTTTTCCATGGCTGACAGCTCTTCTCTGGCATAGGTAATCTCAAGTGATTTATCAGGCAGTTCAATGACTGTATGGGGTTTGCAGCGGATTAAACGGATACCGAAATCTTTTTTGGCACGATCGAAATACTGCTCGTAATCCTTACCAAAGGTCCTCATATCCATAAAGAATATAGTGGTTTCGATATCATCACCAAAACGTTCTTTGGTTACCATGGCCTCTTTAAGGGCATACATGCAGCATACACTGGAGCAATAGGACACATCGTGTTTGTTAATACCTCTGGATCCCACACATTGTATCCAGGCCACTTTTTTCGGCGGCTTCTGGTCTGATTTTCTAACCAGATTGCCCTGATAGGGTCCGGATGCGGACATAATCCGCTCATATTCAAGGCCGGGAACCACATTGTCAAATTTTCCGCTGCCGAAATTATCCATAACGCTTGGATCAAACATCTCTGCACCCACACTCATGATAACGGATGCCGCGTTGATCTGGACTTCTTGTTCTGTGTCATCAGGTACAATAGCCCCGGCTTTACAGACAGCCTTAAGCGCCTCAACATCGTCTATCTTTTCCATATCAATGGAATAAGCATAGGGTGTCGCCTGGGGATACCGCATACAGGTCGGCGCTCTGGGGTCAAGCCCCGGGGTGAACCGGACGGCCTCTGGAAATTTTTTTAAACACTCTCCGCAGGCAGTACATTTATCAATGTCAATGAATCGGGGAGCGGTTTTTAATGTGGCCGTAAAGTTGCCGGCCTCTCCGGACAGACTGGTTAGCTCTGTCATGGTGCTGACCTCAAGAAACTTTTCCCTGGTCATTGCGGACAGATGGGGAGAAACTGTACACAAATCGCAATTGTTCGTTGGAAAAGTGCGGTCCAGCTGGGTCATTAATCCACCAATGGCATAGTCGGAATCAATGAGCAGGACCTTTTTCCGGGATTCGGAAAGATCAAGGGCCGCCTTGATGCCGCCAACGCCACCGCCAATGACGAGCACGCGTTTTTCGTCTTGTTTAATTTTTTGCATGTGTAACCTTAACGTTATCAGTTAATATCCATGTGTATCCATCTCCTGTAAACATGTATCAAATACAATTTGGTGTAAACGTGTATCAGATACAAAAAAACAGGCAATGGACTCTTTCTTGCCTAGATCATCAACGGATTGTGCCAATACCCTACTGCACATCGCTGGGGACAGCCGTGTATCTGTAATACAGCGATGTAACAGCGAAATGGTCATAAAATTGTCGGCTGCGGGTATCACATAAAGGAATAGTGATATTTTCTAATAAAATTCTTGGAACAGCTAAATTCTTGAGATCAAGTTTTTTTCGAAAACTCATAGCCAATATCCCTCTCTTATTTAAAGCTGCTCGATCTGGCTTGAGCAGTCAAAATTAGGTACCCTCAAGGCACGGTGGAACTGCTATCTACCTATATTTTATTTAACCAAAGTTTCTATAGCAGATAATAAATCACATGTAAAATGATTACTTATTAATACGCTAACAGCTTTGCAGATCAATATTTAAGGGTCTTCATCATTAAAAAAAACAACAACTCTTTAGTATTTTAGATAGTTGCTTGCCAATTTTGTCCATGTCGAAAAGACAAAAATCGCAATATGCGCATTATGGAAAAATAAGATGGTCTAAAATCAGCCCAAAAAATTTTGAATTTGTTAGGGGATCAACAGGCATATAAATCCATCCAAGATGAAACGTACAATTACGGCATATACCAATACACCAGTCATATCCTGGATACCAGGTAAAGTCGCTGGATTGCGGTGATCCTTGGGAGCAACCAGGCGCTTTAGCGAAGCAACCAATTTCAAATACATGTCCGGACGGATTGGCAAAGGCCTGGGAAAACCCCTGCCCCATTTGAATGGCAAATTCAGGCTTTGTCACAACGGCATTACAGTTTTTGCACAAAATAACCGGTTCCAACGTCGATTGAACATCAGGTTCACTTTTTTCCTGGGATTGGCGGCCGTTTTTTTTACATATCAAATCCAAAACCATGTCACTTTTTTTCTTTGTCTATATAATATAAGGTAGCACCCACCGGAGCAAACGATAGAAAAAGGATATTGACCCACGGCACAAGGAACAACAAACCAAATCCGATGTGGAAAGATAAATTTTCTTTCAAAAATTTTAAGCGCTCTTTAAACGGGACCATGCGCCTGGCAGGGACAAGATCGGTATTGTCCCAGGCCAGAAACATACCTGCCACTACCGATGAAACAGCGATAATAACAAGACTGACGGGTGTAAACAACCCGATAATCATCAAAGCAACCGATATCATTACAGGTACCACAGCCCTTGGAATCTCCTGACGAATCAGATACAAAAAAAGCCCGAATATGGAAGTATTGGCATTGGAAATTTCCTGCCCAAGCACCATTCGCTCCGTGATCCGGGACATATAATCCATAATAAAAACACAGAAAAAAATCTGGGAAATCAAATAGGAGGCCAGCATGGAAAAAACCATTAGTATAAGCGCCAGAATCCAGGAGACAATATGCCACAACCAAATCAACCACCGGGATTCGGGCATCTGCCATATCATGGAAAAAATGTCATTGTGCCAGTAAAGCACCATGCCGGACAAAACAAGAGTCAACAAGAAAACCACAGCAAATCTTATCAGCCCGAGCAATAAGAGAGATCGTGTCCTTAACGCCATAGCAAAGCCCCTGATATTGTATTGAATGCCTTCAATGAATCCCATGCTTTTTCTCCTTGAATCCCCAAAGTTTAAATGTGTATTTGAACGAAAACCCCACCTGACTGATTGCATCGGGGTAATCTTATGAGCATGCAAACCCAGGTTGCCTTTCCGGCATTATTTTTTGCCCTGCAATTGAAACATGCCGGAGCGTGCGTATATTACGTAAAGCTTCTTACTATACCTGGATCTATTTTTCAATTTTACAAAGGTATTTTAAATTGAAAACAGTTTATGTAGATGGAAAATTTGTGACCTGGGACAAAGCGGTGATTCCTGTGGATGACCTGGCAGTGCTTCGGGGCTATGCAGTTTGCGACATTGTCAGAACAATCGGGGGGCACCCCTACTGTATAGATGCGCATATTGACCGACTTCTATCATCGGTAACAAAAATTGGTCTTACGCCTGCATGGACCAAAGAAGAGATTAAGCAAATTGTTTTTAAGGTACTTGAAAGAAACGCAGATATGGATGAGGCCAATATCCGCATCCTTGTGACGGGTGGTTCCAGCCCTGATTTTTTCAGCCCGGCGGATCATCCCAGACTGATTGTTTTGGCAACTGATATCCCAGCCCTGCCGGATCACTGGTATACAAAAGGCGTCAAAGTAATCACCTTTTTTCAACAGCGCGTGCTGCCCGATGCCAAAGCCACCAACTACATCCCTGCCGTTCTGGCCTTAAAAGAGGCAAAGGCCCAGGGTGCTGTAGAAGCGTTGTATATGACCCGGGACAATATGGTTCTTGAAGGTACCACCAGTAATCTGTTCGCCATGGTCGACGGCACCCTGGTCACCCCCCAGAAAGGAGTGCTCGGCGGCATTACCCGCAAAACCGTTATAGAACTTGGAAAAAAGCTGTTTCCGGTATCGGAACACGACCTTTCCCTGGACACGTTGCTGTCGGCATCTGAAGTGTTCATCACCGGAACCAACAAAGGTATCGTGCCTGTGATCCAAGTGGATGACCATGTCATCGGCACCGGCATGCCCGGCACCGGCACCAGAGCTTTAATGTCGGCAATGGAAAATCAGCAAGGTAACGCAAAAAATTCACCGTCTGTTGTTTAACGGCAATTTAAATGGAGAATAAAATGGTACAAATTCTTTCAGATCCGGGCAATACACCTCATGAAATTATAGAAAAAACCGTCGATGATCCCCACCTTAATTTTAAACAAGCCAAAGCCTTGGCAAAAGAAATTGCACAACAAAACGACAAAAACGCCATGATTCTGTCCTGGAAAAATGGAAAAACAGGGGAATTTTACCCAACCCGTGAATGCGGTACACAAAAAAAACCTGCATGGATATATTATGCCCAGGTAAGGGGTGCCAATCTGACCATCAATATAAATAACGGTGAATACATTTTCATGATCCTGACCCTTGAGGATTTGTGACAATAGTACGCTTGGATACAGTGTATAATCGGAAGATGCTTATGGGGACTTAGACATGGCAGGGAAAGACGATACCCACTCCCTGCCATTGTGGAGTCGTTGCATTTAATCTTCAACCTGAAGATTTATTTACTGCGCTCATGACGGACCATTGGGAAAAGACGTTGCACAGGTTCCCATACTTGCCCCCATAAAAGTGGACGCACTCATATTTTTCTTTACATCCTTGCTTTTGCATTCCGGGCAAGTAACCCCTTTTTCTTCACCGGAAAAAATAACCCTTTCAAACTCTTTGCCACATTGTTTACACGTATATTCGAAAATAGGCATAAAAACGAACCTCCTTTATGGTTGAGATGATCATTGGCATTATTTCCTTGCATTAAGTTAAGATAAGCCCTTTGTGCAATTGATCAATGGTGCCAAAAGAGAAGGTGACATAAAGCCTAACCTTTTACAATTTTTAAAAACTGTTCCCGGAAACGTTCTGCCCCACCCATGGCAGGATGCCTGACTTTTTCCGCTTTTATGCCCATACCGCTCAGTGAATCATCCGCCTTATTGCCGAGCGCTATGATTTTCTTGAAATTAAATGCCTTTAAAAGTGCTTCCAGAACCGGGGCGCCTTCTATCATCTCATTATTAGTCGGCGTCCTGTTAGACAACAAGCCTTTTGAGTTTTTGTATGGGTGCCAGGGAAAAGCATTCCAAAGAACAAAATTTCTTGTATTCAATCCTTCATCAATCAACTTCCCCCAGACAATTGTTGCAGTGGGTTCGTTAAAGCCATCTTTATGTTTATTCGTGTTGCTTGTCCTGCATAACGGTGAACGGCATACATGATCAGGGGCAATCCCTATATCAGCCTTATGCCCCAGAATAATTCTTTCCGAGGTCATGGGGATACCTGTAAAATGACCGCCTTGATACCCTAAAGCCTCTGCAAGAAGCAGGTATTCGGCATTGATACGTTCTTGCAGGTAACATTTCAGGTTCAACATTCTTTTTTCAGGAGCGGTTTTATCAATGTCATTTTCTTTATCAACTTCAACCCATGGATTGAAAACCTGTTCAGCTGCGGGTTTATGCAGCAACTTAAAAAAATGGTTTATCATTCTCAACTTTCCAAGCATCCATACCAAAAATGAAAGTGCAGCACTGATCCCATTTATCAAAATTGGTGGTAAGGCTGAAATCGGTGTCGCCCCGAACGTATAATTTTTCAAAGGAGCATTCAAGTAAGTCCAGAGCCTTAACCACCCACCGGGCAGAGCCAAGGTGGGATGGGGCATTGCCTGATCGGTTGATGATATAAAGAGGTTCCCATATTTTATCCAGAGAAACAACTAAAGGAGCATATCCCCACCTTCCGTCGTAAGAGATGTCCATCCCTTGCTTGCATTCGCCGGTTGTTTCATTGATAGCGCCATCGATATTGATAGGCGTTTCGAGCCTTTTTCTCATTTTTACTATTTATTTCACGCTTGTTTTGGGGTTAAATAGTGCCTGACCGAAAACCCCGATTTCGAACTCGTGCGAGTTCTGCAGGTCGGTCAAATCTCTATGATCATCCACCCATTCTGTTAGAAAATGAGACGGACAATTAAATTTTTAGGGGTTATTTACAATTTGAGTCGATTTTGGGCACACCTATGCTGTTGGTTGTGCTACTAAATTTTAAAGGTTGCCCGTTTTAAGCGGCTTTACACCGTTTAGTTCGTTGATTTTTTTTCAACTCTTTTTGTTGTATATAATGCCCGATGATCTGGAGATTCCTTGCCAGTATCGACAAACCGACGTAACGTTTAAATCCGTGAATACCATGATCCGAGCATCGGTCTAAGCCATGATTCTCCAGTCCGTTGATAGCCGATTCCACTGCAGAATGCTTTCTTTTATTGATCTTCCAGAATGCAAACCCGCAGGCCAAGTTCTTGGAAGACACCGGCTTTCCCTTTTGATCCAAAACTTTAAAGAAAATTTACACGCCTTCACCCCGAAAAACAAAGGGTTTTGAGTTCCCGGCCAGACACTAATTAAAAAATAGATGACAAAATCTTTTTTGTCTCAAGCAATGCCCGTGAAATATTACTGCGTTTTCGCCCAAGCTGAATACGGACACTCGTTTTTTTGACAAACTTTGCATCCACTGTTTTTTTCAGGACGGTTTCAATGTCGGTCAGGCTGCGGGTCATATGGTCCGGCGAAAACTCCAGGACCAGAACGTCCGGGGTAACATCCAGACGTTTGACCCCGGCTTTGATGGCAAAAATTCTGAGCATAATTTTAAGGAGCATGTTTTCGGCAGGTTTCGGCAGTTTGCCATACCGGTCCACCAGCTCTTTTTTCATGTCGGAGATATCTGATACCCGGGTCAGACGAGACAATCTTCGATAAATGGTCAGACGTTGCTCCACCGATTCTATATAATCATCTGGAAATCCGGATGACATGGATGCGTTGATTTCAGGTTCCAGGGGTTCGGCGACATGTTCGCCTTTCATATCTTTGACGGCGTGGTCCAAAAGCTTAAGAAACATATCATAGCCCACGGCTGCGATATGACCGGACTGGGAAGCGCCTAAGGCCGTCCCTGCCCCGCGGATCTGAAGATCTTTCATGGCAATCTGGAATCCGGACCCAAGATCCCGGTGCTCCATGAGGGCTGCCAACCGCTTTCTGGCATCTTTGGTAAGTCTGGATTCATCTGCAATAAACAGATACGCATAGGCCTGGTCGTCCCCCCGGCCAATTCGTCCGCGTAACTGGTAAATCTGGGACAAGCCGAAACGCTCGGCCTTGTCTATGATCATGGTGTTGGCACTGGGGATATCCAGCCCCGACTCAATGATGGTGGTGCAGACCAGCACATTGATCTGCTGATGAATGAACTGTTCCATCACCTTTTCAAGCTCGGTTTCGGACAATCTGCCGTGGGCGACGCCAATTTTTGCATCGGGCACAAGTTTTTGTATATTTTCAGCAGTCTTGAATATGGTCTTTATATTGTTATGAACAAAAAAGACCTGGCCCTTTCTATCCAGTTCCTTAACAACAGCGTCCCGGACCACAGCATCTTCGTATTTGGAAATATATGAAATTATGGGTTGGCGGTCTGCGGGTGGGGTGGTAATGACGGAAATATCCCGCATACCGGTTAAAGACATGTGCAAAGTCCTTGGGATGGGTGTGGCAGACAGCGCCAGAACATCCACAGACGCCCGTTTCTCTTTTAATTTTTCCTTGTGTTTGACCCCGAACCGCTGTTCCTCATCAATGATCAAAAGCCCCAGGGATTTAAACACCACATCCTTTTGCAAAAGCCTGTGGGTGCCAATGACAATATCCACTGCCCCCCCGGCTGTTCTCTTTAAAATATCGGTCTGTTCTTTTCTTGTACGGAAACGGGACAGGCACTCGATAATAACCGGATACTCTTTGAAACGGTCCCGGAACGTGTTGAGGTGCTGCTCGGCCAGGATGGTGGTGGGTACGACCAAGGCCACCTGCTTGCCGTCGTTCACTGCCTTGAACGCCGCCCGGATGGCAACTTCGGTTTTTCCATAGCCCACATCGCCGCAAACCAGCCGGTCCATGGGCGTATTCTTTTCCATATCCAGATGAACATCATCTATGGCACGCAGCTGATCCCTTGTCTCTTCATAGGGAAAACCTGCTTCAAAATCATTATAGTAGTTATCCGGACGGCTGAATGAAAAGCCTTTGGCCACTTTGCGCCGGGCATACAGATCCAGCAATCCTGCTGCCATTTTTTCGACTTCAGCCTTGGCCTTGGCCTTGGAATTTGTCCAGGACTTGGAGCCGATTTTATCAAGTACCGGCGTATAGCCGTCCACCCCGATATACTTGCCAATGACCTCCATTCGGTCCACAGGGACATAGAGCTTGTCATCATCCTGGTAAACCACTAGAATAAAATCCTGGGAAATACCGGATACGGTAAGACTGAAAAGTCCCTCATACCGCCCTACCCCATGTTCCAAATGAACCACAAAATCGCCGTTTTTAAGCTCTTCGGGGGCAATGAACTGGGCCTTTAAATCCCGTCTTGCCGAGACCCTTCGACGGATTCGTTTTCGGCCGAAAATCTCACCTTCAGTCACTATACTGAAATTTTCGAGGGCAGGAATAAAACCGCTGCTCAAAGCCCCCACGGTAAAATACAATCCCGGTTTCATGGCGCAAAGATCACTGAAATCCCGGCAATATTGCGGTTCGATGCCGTAGGGTGCAAGCAGTGCATTCAACCGCTTTGCCTGAGCATCCTGGGTGAGAACAAACAAAATATATTGAACATCCTGCTGCTGTTGCCCAATCCATTCCACCAAAGGGGTTAAAGGCGTTACGTCCTTTGTCCTGTTGCGCAAGGCTTCTGACAGCGCCCGGTTGTCTGAACACGTCAAAGACAAAACATTGGCACGGCTTTTGTCCTCTTCCAGTATAACAGATTTAAAACTAAGGGATTTGGATGCAAAAATTTTTTTTTCGGTGCTCGGCCAGTCCAGGCAGATCGATTCCGGTGGCAGGCTTAATCGTTTTTCATCAGTCAGGGATTTAAAATGATGAGTTAACCCGTCATAAAAATCCACGGCTTTTTGCGGCAGCACATCGGCTTCATCCAATATGAAAAACGTGTTTTCCGGCAGGTAGTCGAACAAAGTGACCAAGGAATCATACACGATGGGCAGCATGGACTCGATGCCGTCGAACCGCCCTTTATCACGGATTTGATTGACGTAATCCCGGATTCTGTCCGCCGTTAATCCGGCCTGGGCCCCCGCCTGTCGCAGACGGGCCTGGACATGGGGCAAACTTTCTTTTGTGATCACAGCCTCTGTGGCCGGCACAATGATGGTTTCAACAAGCTCCTTTGTACCACGCTGGGTGTAGGGAGAAAAATGGCGTATGGACTCCACAAGATCCCCGAAAAATTCCAGGCGCACCGGCTGCTTGAGTCCCGGGGGAAAAATGTCAACAATACCCCCCCTGACCGCATACTCTCCAGGGTCCTCAACAAGTGTTGACCGGCTATACCCACTTGTTTCAAGGGTTTCCAGCAACCTGTCCCTGTCAATCTCTTCATTGGCCATAACCAGTTCAAAACTGTCTGCCATCACCTCTTTAGGCATCAGAAAGGATAAAAGCGGATCCACATAGGTCACCAGAAGAAAGCGGTCTCGAATAGTCTCACGGATGCTGAACAGGGCCGCAAGTCTTGAGGCGGATGTCTCTTTGTGAAAGGCGATGTTTTTGGCCCCCGGATAATGGCTGCCTGGAAAAAAGATGATGCGCTGCCGATCGTTGGACATAAAAAATTCAAGATCCGACATAAAAGCCGAAGCTTTCTTGGCGTCAGGCAAAACAACAACCAAAGGCTGGTTCAACAGGGAAAACATCTGAGCGATCATCCATGCTTTCGGGGCATGGTTGTCACCCATACCAAGCATGGTGAGTCTGTTTTTTTTCAACGAATTTAAAATGGTATCAAGCATTTAAAACCCCTGGGCATTTTTAAAACAAAGATGAGAATTTATCATCCAGGTATCAAATGTGCAAGTTTTAAACTTGTTTAGAAATATCTTCTAGGGTGAAATTCATGATGCATTTGAATCAGGTAATCCCGTGAAATATGAGTATAAATCTGGGTACTTGAAATATCGGAATGACCCAGCATGGTCTGGACCGACCGCAGGTCCGCACCGCCTTCGATCATATGGGTGGCAAAGGAGTGGCGCAGGGTATGGGGGGAGACAGGCCGGGCAATGCCGGCATCAAGGGCATATTTTTTTATAATTTTCCAGAATGACTGACGGGTCATGGGTTTACCCGCCCTCGCAATAAACAGGAAATCACTGGACAGCTGCTTTAATGCCATGGGGCGCCCCTGATCCAGCCAAATTTTTGCCGCGTCCTTGGCCTTTGAGCCAATGGGCACAATTCTCTCTTTGGCGCCTTTGCCCATAACCCTGACAAGCCCTGCATCCAGATTCACATCAGCCACTTTTAAAGATATAAGTTCCGTGACCCGAAGCCCTGCCCCATACATAATTTCCATCATGGCAAGATTTCTCTGTCCTTTGGGTGTTGCGACATCACAGCTGTTCAATAGCAATTCCACCTCATTGATGGAAATGACGCATGGCAAATGCTTGCCGGTTTTTGGAATATCAATATCTTTCAAGGGGTTGACAGACACCAATTTCTCTGCTGTCAAGTATTTATAAAACCCTCTTATGGAAATCAAATGCCGGGCCCTGGACTTGGCTGACAGCCCCTGGCGGGTCAAATAAACCAACCATCCAAGAACTGCTGTGGTATCGGCATCGCCAAGATCCTCAATCCCGTTGTCGGACAGATAATTAAGGTATGAACAAAGATCTGCGCCATAGGCTGTGATGCTGTTGGCAGAAAGCCCCTTTTCTATGGTCAGATGGTCCATATATGCGTCTGCAAGTTCATACATGGCTGTATCATTTAGCAGTGTTTGGGCTTTATAGCCAGGGCGCTTACTGAAAAAGCTCTGAAACACATCGAAATCCAATGATATTGGCAGATGTATCCAAAGGGAACAAGCCCCGGGAACTGATGGTCACCAAGTCCTTGGCATTCCAGGCCCCGCCTTTGGCAACATTGAACAACTTGGATTTACGGGTGACAAAAGGGGGCGGCTGGGTGTCGGCGGTCCATTCCATGACATTACCCAGCATATCCGTCATTCCGAAAACATTGGCAGCATGATCATAATCATCCACAGGGCAAGTGTCGGCATGGCCTGACGATTCAATGTTTAATGCCTTTGGGTCAAACTGATCACCCCAGGGATATTTTAAAGCCATGTCCGTGCGGGCAGCAGCTTCCCATTCGGCTTCCGTGGGCAGACGCCGTCCGATCCATGAGGCATAGGCAAAGGCATCATCCACACTGATTTGAACCACAGGATGGTTTCTTTTGCCGTGAAGAGTGGAACCGGGCCCTAACGGCTGATACCAGCAAGCCCCTTTAACAATGGAAGATCCGGCTTGTTTGCCCCAGACCACTTTATCTCCTTGTTTTTTAAACCGGGAATGGTAAACGGTTCCACTGCCTTTTCTTTCAGCGGTGGTAACATACCCGGTTTGTTCAATAAAAATTTCAAATAAGGCATTGGTTACCGGATATTTACCCATGTAGACCTTGGGCATGTCAAACGGCTGTAAAGCCAGGCTGGATTTCAAAGATTTTTGTGTACCTATGGTGTAGGTGCCTGCAGGAATCGTTATATATGCATTAAATTTTTTTTCACGCTCTCCTAAAAAATCGTCAAACTGTTCGGCCAGCTCCCGGGCATTTCTAAATTCCTCAAGGGCTGCCAGTTCTTCTTCATCAAGCTCGTCAAGCTCTTCTAAGTCCTCATCCTCACCTAAATCAACCTCTTCTATCTCCTGATCCTCATCAAGTTCAATATCTTCTATTTCTTCAAGGGACTCATCATCATCGAGCTCGACATCTTCTATTTGGGTATCCTCGTCAATCTCTTCGAGCTCTTCAAGATCTTCATCTTCGTCAAGTTCAACCTCTTCTATCTCCTGGTTTTCATCTATCTCTTCGACCTCTTCGAGTTCGTCATCCTCGATATCTTCTATTTCAATATCATCATCTATCTCTTCGATATCGCCGTCGAGAAGATCCTCATCCACATCTTCAAGTTCTTCGTCCTCGTCAAGTTCGACCTCTTCTATCTCCTGGTCTTCATCTATCTCTTCGACCTCTTCGAGTTCGTCATCCTCGATATCTTCTATTTCAACATCATCATCTATCTCTTCAATATCGCCGTCGAGGAGATCCTCGTCCAGCTCCTCAAGGTCTTCATCCTCATCAAGCTCGACCTCTTCTATCTCCTGGTCTTCATCTATCTCTTCAACCTCTTCAAGCTCGTCATCCTCAATATCTTCTATTTCAACATCATCATCTATTTCTTCGATATCGCCGTCGAGGAGATCCTCATCCACCTCTTCTAGCTCTTCGTCCTCGTCAAGTTCGACCTCTTCTATCTCCTGGTCTTCGTCTATCTCTTCGACTTCTTCAAGGGCGTCACCATCACCGCCTGTCCCTTCATCGTCATCCAAAATCCTGTAACCAAGCCGGTTAAGCACCTTTTTAATCTCTTCTATAATATCGCTTGAGTCACGTTCTACATCGGAAGACTTTATTTTGCTCAAAAATTCAGCCACGGCATTAAGCACATCAGCAGCTTTGGCACGATCAAATCCATCGGTTTTCACGGCATCTCCGAAAGACTGCAAAAGACTGCTTTTCGCATCCTCCGTCATGTCAAAGACATTTAACTCAGTCAGCGTGATATCCTCGGGATTAAGCCCTTTGGCGGACAACTTTTTCAAATCCGCATTAATGGAGGATTTAAGACTGGAAAAATTTCTTCTTTTGGATCTTATTTTTGCAGGATCATCCCCGACGTCCCATATTTGACGGATAAGGCTGTCCCCGTCAATGGACGAAAGGTCCAAAATACTATCTTCGGAGACATAATAAGCAGATATGGCTCGAATGGCCTTATCCTTGACGGATCCGGGACGATAGTTAAGATTCTCTATTGCCTGGATAACGCCTGACAAGGTGATGGTGGATACATTAGCCAAACCTTAAAAAGCTCCTTTTTAAATGGTTTTAAAAAAATATCTCAATAAGATTAAAGAACATCCGGAACCCCAAAAGATATAAATTTATACCTAAATATATGTTTTAACGTGATTTTAATACAGTTATTATGATATAAGATATGATATATTTCAACTGTACAAAAATCTTGATCTTAAAGCAGAAATAAAAAATAATTCATCTGCTGACTGCAGGTAAAAGCCCTGATATTATAACATCCGGAGATAAAATTTTTTTATAAGTATGCTAAAGAGATAAAAAAGATGAAAAATGTATTAACTATTTCAGGGCTGAAAGGCGGTACGGGCAAAAGCACGACAGCCCTTAATCTATCCGCTTGCCTGGCACTTTATGGGCAAAAAATATTGCTGGTTGACTGTGATCCCCAAGCACGTGTGTCCCAATGGTGTAAAATGAATTCAAATGGGAGGGATTATGACCTTGCACAAGTTTTGGGGGGCAGAATAAACGTTCGGGATGCGATATGCACAACTGAAATTGACGGACTGTATATGCTGCCGGCCGGTTTCGATCTTTTTCTCTTGTCCCTTAAACTGACCAGGCGCATAGACAACGAAAAGCTTCTTCGCCTTGTTATTGATGAGATAAAAAATGATTATGATATGATTATATGCGATGCACCCTCATCCTGCGGATATTTGAGCTTGGCCGCTTTGACGGCAGCGGACTGGATTACGGCAGTGGTTACCCCGGAGCAAGACTGGGTCAGTGATTTTCATTCACTGATGAAAGTTGTCCGGTACATACGCCAATCCCACAATACACCATTAGGTATTTCAGGTATTGTGTTCAACAGATGCAATAGTGAAGAGCAAATTGAAAATCGTGTGGTTACCGAAGTGCTGGAACAGATTCGCCCACTGATATATAAAACCATGATCCCTGACGATGAAATTCTTGAAGCAAAAGACGCCTGCATTAGTCCGTTGCCTTTGTATGACGTTAAATCCCAGGCTTCCCAAGCGTATTTTGCTGTCGCCAGGGAGATTATCCGTGCATTCAATCCAAAATGAGGAGACCCCATTGAAATTGACCAATCCCGAATCTATCCAGGAAAGTGAAAAAGAGTTTATTGACACTATAAACGCTGAACTAGACTGGGATATCATCGAACAGATGCTGCTTGACAAACATAATTTTGCGGTTCAGGATGACATTGAATATAAAGATGGAAATCTTATCGTTTACAACAACGAAATCGCATATAAATTTGATTTTCAAATCAAGGTGCCCCTTTCGGTGATTTTTAACAGCAGTGGTGAATGCCTGTCCATGTCAACCACCAGGGATGACGAGGATGTGGAAAATTACGAAGAAGAGGAAAGCCCGAATTCGTCAACACACCAATTGCCAAATGAAGAACCGGATAAAAACAAAGTAGAGGGGATGGCAGTTGAGATCGCTGATCTGATCTCCGAAATCAATAATAAAGTGTAAGGGAGTGTGGATATGCCGGAGGGCACAAAAACCAATCGGGAGTCTGTCAGAAAACAACTGGATGAAATTTTAGCCAAGGAGATCACCTCGTTTATTGACGTAGATTCCAATATGGCCATGATGTCTTTCAACCTTGCCACCATCTCCTGTATCGTTATCAGCGTGGATCGGGAGCGTGAAATCAAGGAGTATCCAGACTCTCCTCCGGAACGTTTCAACCGTGAAACCTTTACCTCCGAACTTGTGGATATCGGTCTTGATCAAGACGAGTACCTTGACAATGCGATATCCTCCGTCTTAGGTTCCGGCTATGTGACAACACTTGACAATGGTGAATTCAAAGCCGAAATGCCTGCGTTTATGATGGTCGGTTTTCTAGACTCCATGTTTCCTGGCATGCAGGGCCTGAACCTGATTGCGTTTATTCTTCAAATGAATGAAGAGGTCAATTCCGAAAGAAAAAGCCTTGATCTTGCGAAACAAAGTTTTGAGACGACTCTTAAAACCCGAGGGGTTTCCGTTACCAAAGATCGGGCACAGGAACGGGCAACCGAAATGGTCAAAGGGGGGAATAAATCCGTCACCGTACAGTCCAAACAGATTTCAGCCCGATTGAAACGCGAAAAGCTCAACAAATTGTCCAGGCTGATGAAATCAAGAAAACAGCGGACTGACGGTTATCAGGAAAAGGTCAAAATCAAAAATCTTTTTGACAAAGAACCCAGCCCCGAAGAGATTGAAGCTGAAAAACAAAAAGCCAGAAAAGTCCAAGAGACAGCATTAAAAGCCGAAGAACTGGCAAAAGAGTTAGAGGAAAAAGAGAAAAAAATAAAAGAAGCCGAAATTGCCGCACAGGAACTTGCAGAAAAGCTTAAAGCGATTGAAGAAAAGGAAAAAGCGGCAGAAGAAGCCAGGGCCAAAGCCATAGAAGCCCAGGAAAAAGCAGACGCCCTTGCGGCTAAAGAAAAGGAAATGGCTGAAAAGGAAGCCAGACTTTTAGCCCTTGAAGAAGCGTTTAAACGAAAAGAAGAAGAGAGCAAAAAGCAGGCAGAAGCGCAAAAACTTGCAGAAAAGCAAGCAGAGGAAGAAAAAATTCAAGATGATATTGAATCCAGAATCGCCGCCTTTGAGCAGACCCTGGCCATGCCTTGTCCGGTATGCCGTAACGGCAAGGTTGAAGAAAAGACCACGGACAAAGGAAAGGTGTTTTACTCTTGCAACCAGGAGGATTGCCGGTTCGTATCCTGGGATAAACCCTATCATTTTGAATGTCCTTTGTGCAAAAACCCATATTTAATCGAGTTTACCACACCGTCAGGCACCCCGGGGCTTAAATGCCCCAGGGCTTCATGCACCTATTCCCAGGACAACCTGCAGCCACCCGTTCAGCACATGGCTGCAACGGCAGCAGCAGAGACTGCTCCCAAAAAGAAAAAACTGGTCCGACGCGTCAAACGACGGCGATGAATTTTTCCAAGACATATAAAAAAATTCTTTTGTGTATCTTTTCATTGTTTTTTAATTTGATTTTATAAGAAAGTCTGTGTAACGTAAAAAAATCTTTTGGCGTTTGTTGAAAGTTGCGTCTGGGCGTTGATAGAATACATCGGCCCATGATCGTTATGGGAAGTATTGATTATGCGGTATAACACTATGATATTTAAGATATCAGGCCTTGATAAACATCACTTGAGATACAGAAACCAACACCCTGTCAGACAAAAATGAAACCAATATTTTTAACAATTTTAGCAGGTCTAATAATACTGATAGCATTCCAGGTATATGCCTTGGTGAATCCGGTTACTCAGACGCCAAAGGCGCAATTGCACCCAAACAGCCAAAAGACGGATTATACCCAACAACATCCAACATTGAATCGCATTGAGCCTGTCAAACTCAATAAAGTCATTCACCGAGTTACCCAAAGAAATCTCTTTCAAGTACAAGTAGACGGTAAACAAAAAATGGCGCCTGAACTTGAAGAGCTGAACCTTGAAAAGACCAGCTTGAAACTGACCCTTTGGGGCACGGTGACAGGGCAAAACAAAGAGGATGGCTGGGCCGTGATAAAGGATCTTAAAGCAAAACAGCAAGAGTTGTACCGGGTCAATGATAAAATCCAGGGTGCCACCATAAAAGCCATATTACGAAACAGGATTATCTTAACCGTAAATGGTAAGGATCAAATTCTTGAAGTAGATGAAAATCCATTGTCTTCAAATAACAGAAAACGTCAATTTTCGGACAGAAGGCCCACGACGCCGACGCCCCGGCAGAGCGCCCCGGATCGACCAGGCATACCTGACAACGTATCGCAGTCAAATCAATTGTTTAAAACCCGGCCTTACTTTAGAAACGGCGAAGCGTCAGGTGTTATGATTTACAGCATTAAAAGGGGGTCCGTGGCCCAGCTTTTAGGCCTTCGAAACGGTGACATCATCCAGGCCGTCGATGACGTTGAGATCCAAAATGTTCAGGATCTTGAAGATTTTGATGAAAATATCGACGAACAATCAGATATGACCATTTCCATCCTCAGGCGTGGGAAAGCCAAAGAACTGGTTTTCAGTGCACAGGATAACGCACATAGTGTCAATGATGTTGAACAATAATACACAAAAAACTGTTAATAATACACTATTTCAAATATTTGTGATTCATTTTTTTTTGTATATCTTTCTTTTAAGTGGGGCATCTAAAGAGGTTTGGGCCCAAAACCCAAACCAAACCAATGAAACAAACACCAATCCCCTAATTCAATTTTATCAGAGACACATATCCGAGATTGACGGCCATCGTTGCCCCATGTATCCAAACTGCTCCCGGTATTGTGCGCAAGCCATCCGAAAACACGGCTTGGGATTAGGCTGGATTATGGCCTGCGATCGTCTGCTCAGGTGCGGCAGGGATGAGGTACACCTTTCTCCCCATGTCAAAATCAATGGGCGAAAATTAACATTTGACCCGGTCAGTGCCAATGACTTCTGGTGGTTCTCACCCAAATCGTCTGCCGTTGTAACCAATTTACCTGAAAAAATTTGGTATAATTCAGGTTCCGCTCAGCTGTCGGATTTGAATCCGAATCAGCAAAAATGAGGTATCTGCAGATATACCTGCCCATCCTTACACTTATCTTGGGCCTTAGTTCACCACATGCCCAGGCAATATCCGACAATCAATCCGGCCTTATTATTACGGCCGATAGGCAGTTTGAATACGCCCAAAAACTCTTTGAACAAAAAGATTATACGGCCGCCCAAGTGGAGTTCAAGCGGTTCATCTATTTTTTCCCCCAGGATCCAAGATATGACCGTGCCGATTATTCTACGGGCGTTGCCCTGTTTCACTCGGGGCAATTTTATGAGGCGGCCAAACGCTTTGATAACATTATCCGGCAGACCAGGGATATAGACAGTCCATGGACGCACAAATCCTGCTTTATGCAGAGCCAAGCATTTGAGGCCATGGGAAACACGGGTTATGCCCAGATTGTTCTTCAAAATTATTTAAAATTGACCCGGGATACCGATACAAAAGATCGGATTTATCTGGAGCTTGCCCGGTTGCATATTCAAAACACTGCGACCCCAGGCAAAGATGAGTTAGACAATGCCCGGAAAAATCTATTGCTGATCAGTGCCGAAAAACAAGGGGAATATAAGGTAGCAAATCAACTTGACGCCATTGACCATGCTGTGAACGCACCGAAAAAAAGCCCTGTCCTGTCAGGGATTTTGGCCGTTATCCCCGGAGGAGGGATGCTGTATTGTGAACGGTATAAAGATGCCTTTATCAGTTTTTGTTTTAATACCGGATTAATCTGGGCCGCATACACTGCCTTTGACCATGAAAACCCCGCCCTTGGAGGTGTCATTACCTTTGTGGAGTCCGGCTTTTATTCCGGCAATATTTACGGTTCTATAACAGCCGCCCACAAGTACAATAAGGCCGCTCAAATAAAAATTTTGAATAAAACCTTTGACTTTCAACCGGGATTTGATCCGGTAAACAAATCTTTTTTCCTGAAACTGACCCACGGGTTTTAGGGGGTATTATCCAAACAGGGATAACAGACGATCGGCCGTAACCCCTGACGCGATTTGACTTCGGGTATCTTCACTGATGCCAAGACTGCCTGTTTGCTCTATAGGCGGGCAGGCATAAACGCTGCGCACTTTTTTTTCGTATGCTTCACGAAGTTTTTTAAAAGATGACACCACTTCCGGATAGTGTCCCGAATCTTTAAACGGCAGGCGGATAAATCCATCTGTGTAACCGTCTTTAAAATACGGCACCTGAAACACATGATATCTATCCGGCTTCCATGAAGGACTTCTTTCATGTTCACCCGGCAGGCAATAGCTCAAATGGGAACCTGGGATCATGGGAATATGGCTTTCAACCTGAACTGCGTGGATGGCCAACTTTTTCTCAAAGGATTCAAGGGTGATTGTATATGTGAGCCGGGGCCTAAAATTCCCCCGTTTTTTTTTAATTTGCCAATCGATTTTCATACTATTATTCCCACGTTTCTAAATCATCATCAGGCAACATATCTATGACCTCGCCAAACGGCGGCGTAAAACCGCCATGACCGATTCTTATCCAAAGCACCGGATAGGCGGGTGTAAATTGGGGAAAGCGCATGCATTCCATATCTGTGAAAAACAGCAGACAGAACGGATGAATGCCCTGTTTTTCAACAAAATCAAACACCACCGTAAAATCTGTTCCCCCGCCGCCTTTGGGTTTAAAAGACAGATTAAACTCTTCCGGGTAAATCACTTCATATCCCGTAACAGCCATATCTGCATAGACAAGGTGTATAAGGCTTGGATTCATGGACAAGATGGCCTGAAGTTCGGCACCGAACCGTTCAAGTTCACACGGTTTAATGCTGCCCGAAGTATCTACGGCAACTACAAGCTGTGGCAGCTGATCCGACACAAGACTGGGAAAATAAAGATCCTGGTGAATATATCTTCGATTGGGTCTTGTCCAGGTATAATCATGGCGGGCAGACTGCTGGATAAACCGGGAGAGCAGGGAGGACCAGGGAAGCGTTGGGCTGAAGCGTTCTTTGACCAGGATGTCCGCTCCCTTTGGAAGCTTTCCCATGCTCCGGGCATTGGAGGCCGCCTGAATCAAAGCCTGATCCCAGTCCATATCTGCATCATCTTGTTCTGAAAATGTCTTATTTTTAGGCGCGGCACCATCCCTGACTTCACCGGTGCCTCCTGGATCCGTACTCTCATCCGGGTCGGGTTCTTTTTCAACGCTATCTTCGGGGTCATCTGTGACTGAACTGTTTTGTTCCTCTTCCTTTTGTTCTTCATCCCGGTTGTCTTTTTGTGCCGAAGGATCAGCATCATTGCTTTCCTCGTCCGAGAATTCTTCTTCTCCCTGCCCTTCAATCAAGCGAGTGTAGACCTGCTCTGCCGTCTTTCCGACATACGTGTCATCCCAAAGGAAACCATCGGGCAGGACCAACCCCGCATCCAATAAAATAGGGTTAATGACATAATCACAGGCTTTATTCCAGGTCTTTGGATCTTTATCTTTTCTGCGCAGATGGTGATTGCAGGCGGGATGCATCACCGTATGGGCGGACAGGCCCACAAGTTTTTCCCGGGGAAGAATATTTATGTAGTCCGGATTATAGCCAAAAGTTTTACCGTCAGTCCAGGCCGTCCTGCAGGTCCGGTCCTCTTTGAGTGTCAGGCGCATGGCAAGGGATGCAAAGAACGGATGGTTCAACACCATGTCGGCCCTTGCTTTCAGCAAACGGTTTTTTGCTCGTTTGTCATCCATTGTCACTGTCACACCAGTATTTGTGCATTCATGGATGCCCAGTCGGAAAAAGCAGAAGTTTCTACAATCTTAGGGGTTTTACGCACCGCTTCACGCATTAAAAGCACGGAAAATTCAGGGGGCAAGCGTTGGACCCAGGACATGACAAGACAAATATTATCAAGGGTCATGGCTGCGCCCATCATTTCACTTAGGGCAAAAAGGACGGCAGGATTATCCGGAACAGGTATGCCCTGGGGATCAGAAATGATATCCGAGGGCGAAGGCAATTGGTTCCACAACTCAATAAATCCTGAAAATTCAGCTGCAGCCCCTTTTCCCACAGCCCCTGCAACAAGTTCATAAATCATTTCAGGATCCGCCTGTGCGTTTAAAAGTTTTGATACAAATTCCCAGGATCGTGGGGACGCAAAAGCCCGTGTCTCTCTTTTGGGATCAAAATCATGCAGCAGCGAGGGCCTGAACCGTATAAAAGCACGCACCTGCCTGGATATATCATGTTCTTGGGCCCATTCAAGCCACTGATCCGCGTCTACTTCAAAATCAATATGTACAAAACGGTTGGCCAGCGCCGACGGCATCCTGTGCGATACCGCCCGGTCCTGTTCCCGGTTGCCTGCGGCCACAACAGACCAATTGTCAGGCAACCGGTACTCACCAAGTTTGCGATCAAGTACCAATTGATAGCATGCCGCCTGAACCAGAGGCGGGGCAGCATTGAGTTCGTCAAGAAAAAGAACGCCCGAGCCTTCAGTGGGCAGAAAAGCCGGGGCACACCAGTGGGACAGACCATCCCGGCTGATTCTGGGAAGTCCTCTAAGATCAACCGGATCAAGAAGAACGGCCCTGATGTCAACAAGATCCAGGTCAAGGGAGTCTGCCGTCTGCCGGACAATCTGGCTTTTACCGATGCCTGGCGGCCCCCATATGAAAACAGGCTGTGGAATAGCTAAAAGAGACGTCAGTGCTGATTTGATTTTAGATGATTTCATGGTTACGCCTTCACTAATAATTTTGAATTAAAACTTTTTTAGCTTGATTTGTTTTTTGTGTCAATATCTTATTAGCTCAATAGAACTTTTTTACTACCCCCATATCTTATCATTTAATATCAACTTTTAAACGGCTTAGGCGACTATCCTGTACTTATGGAAGGCGGACCCGGTTTTATCTATTGACAACAAATCATGAGAAAGAGGTAATGCACCCCAATTCTATGTTTTAAAATCGGTAGGTAAGCTTTACACCTATTTCACGGGGATCACTGTAGTATACATAAGTCGCGTCTTCATTTGAGTAATCTTCATCAAAGATATTTTTACCATAGAGATAAATATCCCAATTTTCAGCTTCATACCCAATTTTGGCATTAATCAGTTGATACGCATCTCTTTCATACGTATTTGTCCTTTCTAAATACGTTTTTCCAACACCAACCAAATTAAAGCCGGCATAAAAGCCGTTCCCTGCTCGATATTGGCCACCTATGGCAAATGTATATTCGGGGACATTAGGGGCCTTGTTATCGCTATAGTCGCCTGCGGCGTCCTGATATTCATCAAATACTACATTCGTATAGCCGGCGTTTACCGTTATGGTGAATTGAGGTGTGATTTTTGCTGATACTTCCAGTTCTGCTCCGTAGGAGGCAGCCGAACCAGCATTGGTTATGTATTTCCTCCCACTGCCGAGCGTCTCAGTTACCTGCATGTCATCTATATCCATGTAAAAGAGTGCGCCGTTTACGATCAATCTGTTTTCAAAAAATTGACTTTTAGCGCCTATTTCATAGGACCACAGCTCTTCACTGTCATAGCTGTCATATGCTGAATTGGTACTTTTGGCATTAAAACCACCTGGTCGAAAGCCTTTAGCAACTGTAGCGTATCCCATTACCTGTTCCGTTATGGCATAATCCACACTAAATTTAGGTGCAATATCATCCCAGGTATCATCAAAAGAATTGCCTCCTGTAGCATGATCTTGCATGTATTTGTCCTGTGTTTCATAACGAAGACCGCCGGTCATGCCCAATTTGTGCGTTAATGCGTATCGAAGTTGGCCAAAAAGGGCGTAGGACTCGCCTCCAAGATCCCTATTTACTGTTAAAGAACCATATGTTATGTTTTTTTTATTATCGTCTTCATCATAATAGATACCGGTCACCCAATTCATCTTCTCCGTATTTGATGATAGCCTCAGCTCCTGGGAAATTTTATCTTCTTCGTTATCACTCGTAGCATGCATATATACAACGGGATTATAGTCAAAATCTGTAACACCATTACCCGTATAAAGACGGTGGGTGGTGATTGATGTTAAATTTAATGCATTATTAAAATCGTAACTAACTTTTAAGGCTTGAGCGGAGATTTTTGGTTTACTATAGGCGTCAAGATCAGAATATACTTCTCGGTCACCGGACGCAGTTAATCCCCAAGAGGCAGCTCCATCTTGACTCAACCCTATGTGGCCGCCATCCGTGTCATATTCTTGCTGGGAAAAATATAAGCTAATATCAAGGTCGTCTACCGGCGTCCATCTAAATTGAACTTTCCCGTACCAATATGAATTGTTGTTTTCATCATCACCTGTGTACCCATTTTTAACCCAACCGTCTTTATCGAAATATTGACCAGATAGTCCAAAGAAAAGTTTGTCCTGAAAGATCGGCCCGCTCAGGTTCAAAGAAACTTCTTTTTTATAATCCTCTCCAGCATCAACCGAAAACTTTCCACGAAAATCATTATCTGGTTGACGGGTAATAATATTGATAGCACCTGCTACAGCACTTTTTCCGTACAACGTTCCTTGAGGACCGCGTAACACTTCTATTCGTTCAATATCTTGCAGGGGATCCCCAAATCCAGAACCTGATAACACTGGGATTCCGTCGATAAACATAGCAGTTGAGACATCTGATGTTACTTCATTCACAATCCCCCTCATAACAGGTCTTGCGTAAGTTTCACCGCCTGAATTCGTAAGTACCAGATTTGGAACATAATCAGTCAAATCGCGAACAGAAGTGATATTCCTGTCTTCAAGTGTAAACCCATCAAATGCTGTGATACTCATTGGAACATCCTGGATATCTTCTTCCTGTTTATTTGCCGTTACAGTGATAGTTTCCTGAACAAACGGGGGACTATTTTCCGCTGCCAGGGACGGCATCGCAGCCGGGACAAACGCAAATAGAACTAAAAAGCACCATTTGCAGGTTAATTCCTGAAAAAATTTGCTATTTATTTTTATCTTGAAACACGTCATTTTCAGATTCCTTTTCCTTAAAATAGTGATTGTATAGCGCTGTGAAACCAAATGCGATTCAACTAACCCAGTCAATTGGACTGGAATCATGATTCACACAAAGCAAACAAATTTATACCCGGCAAATTTATAGTGGTTTATTTAATATTTTCACATTGCCTGAAAACAATTTTGCATTGCTTTGCTGCAAAAGATGTCTCAGACGACGATAATAAAATGATGAGAGGCAAAAAAGACGAAGGTAAAGGCGGGGAACTCAACTGAAATAGTCGCTTGGGTTGCGGCCGAAATACTTTTTAAATTCTCTGGTGAACGTAGCCTGCTGGGAATAACCCACTTCCAAAGCAACTTCCGTAACGCTTCGCTTACCGGCCCGGAGCAGACGCCGGGACTCTTCCAGGCGGTAGATGCGCAGATAATCGAATATGGTGACGCCATAAACCTTGCGAAAGTGTTGACCTAAGGTGGTTCTGTTTACGCCCACCATTCTGGAGAGTTCTGTAAGAGAGGGCGGGTTTTTGATGTCGGCGATCATGATGTCCCGGGCTTCATGGATGAAATTCCGGGAACCGGGTGTCATTTCAAATCCGGAGAAGCCCTTCCCTTTTTGCGGATTCAACTGGTCAAAACTAAGCGTCAACAGTTCCAGGGCCTTACTCTCCAAAAAAAGTTGCCTGCGGGCATCTGTATAGGGGCATCCCAAAATTTCGTTGAGACATACATTGATACCGGGAAGCATAGACAAGGATGTCTTAAAGTAGCCACCGGCAGCTTTGTCCGCCAATACATCCTGCAGGTTCAGGGCAAATTCTCCGGTCGCCCCTTCCCAAAAACGGCTTATAAACCACGGTTCCACTAAAACCCCAATAGTGCAGAAAGGCTCTGTGGGATAGTTGAGCCTTCCGCCCCGGCTATTAAGTTTATAGATCACATAGCCCTGATTCGAGTCAAAATTTATGTCCTGCGCCTGATTATGACGCCGGAGAACATGGTATCCATTGCCGAGAAAAAAAGAAAAGTGAATGCAGGTTGAATCTTCTTTCTCTTTAAAATAAAGACTGAAAGATGCGGTTGGATACTGCTTTGAAATGGAAAGAATCAGGCCGGGCCGACACTTGAGCAGATAGATGAACCCCTTGTTTACCGTACTCAAATGTTCCGGCCAGGTATGGTATATTTCATACCCGTCTTCTCTTTCCCAGAAATTATTTATATTATGAAGTGGGCCATAATAGTCACGGGCTGAAATAATAATGCTATCCTGCTGTTTCATACAAAAAAAATCTCCAAGATCTATATTTGTTAAATATAACATTTTAATTTTTAGCTAAATAGTTTCGGCAATGTCAATACAATCGAGAAATAAAAACCACCTTGGAAAAAGCAAATGCCGCAAATTTGCGCCGAGATTTTATTAACGATTAGCCGAAGTTTTTTTATAAAGAAGGGGTTGATGGTAATTTCCAGGAGAGCAAGCCAGGAGCCTGGGACCCTTGGCTTCGAGAACCGAACGTGAACGCAACACTTCAAGAGGATTCCGGGGGTGTTGAGCCGGAAAGAGACGGTTTATCGAAACGTATTGTTGCAGACCCGGATTCTAAGCGTTACCATACGCGGGGAAACGAGTCCGGCTCAAGCAGGCTGACGGTGCACGCAGAAACGCTTTACGCCCCACGACATTCCCAACGCTCTCGCGGTCAAGGCCCATGAACGAAGCGGCTTCGTCCATCGAACAGCGGGATGGAGCATGGTATAGGACCATAGTCCAATATGATTTCAATAGGTTACATAACCAAATAGAAACCAGAAAAAAAGGGATGTCATCAAGTGCACAAAAACTGCAAAACAAAAATGCAAGGCAAATCTATAGTCAGAGGCTGGTGGACTGATCCAGGGCAGGACATGGCAGGAACTATGTTCAGTTTCTATTTTGATTTAAATTCAACATTCAAATAAATTTCAGACAACGGCAATTCACAATCAACAGATGGTATCCTTAAAATATGATCTGCATTTGAATAAGAATGGTACTTCCAACCATCTTCAATGCGTATAAACTGATCAACAAGATATTTTTTTTGAGAGATAAGAATATATTCTTGAAGCGTAGGGATCATTCGGTAATAAGCGAACTTATCCCCCCTATCAAAACGTTCGGTTGAATCTGAAAGAATTTCCATAATGACAACCGGATTTGTTAAAGTATCAAGCTTGTCATCCTCAAACGCTGCATCACCGCAGGTAATGACAAAATCGGGATAAGCGTATCTTTCCTCCTCAATCTTCACACGCATATCATTAGAGAAGGCTTCACAAAAAAAATTATCGGCCTTGAATTTATTCCCCAATTCTCTTGCTAAATTCATATTGATCCGGTTGTGGTGCCTGCTGGCTCCAACCATAGCAAAAACTTCACCATCAAAAAATTCATATTTAATATCAAGAGAACTTCTTTCAAGTGCAAAATATTCCCCCGGCGTCATTTTATTTTTGTCCTGTGGCTGTGCTGTCATATCCTTTAACTTCTCCTATGAATTTTAAATATACATATACAGTATCATAAAATTTTCATAAGTCACATTTTTAACTTCCAGAGGGTTACAATATATCAACAAAGCTTATCAATTATTTATCAGGACTTGACTTGAAACGCTGAAAGCCCTACTATATGTGCGTTTTAATTCTCAGGGCGGGGTGAAATTCCCCACCGGCGGTAACCTGGCAGTTTGAGGTCAAATTCCAGGAAGCCCGCGAGCGCTTTGCTTTTTTTGCAAAGGTCAGCAGATCTGGTGAAACTCCAGAGCCGACGGTTACAGTCCGGATGGAAGAGAATAAGCAAAAAGACACAATACTATTGCGCTTACAGATTACTGCCGGTTTTTATCGGCTAGTATCGGTATGGCAATGGATGGTGTATCCTGCCTTTTTATTCCTACGCCCTGATTCATGCATTAATTTATAACTATTACCAAGGAGTTGAATCATGAATCAGAATCCTTTAAACCAATTTGGAAATTCCCAGCAGCGCCTACAGGCCGGACTTGAAGCCCTTCGCCGGGGCTCAGGCGTTTTGGTAGCCGATGATGAAAACCGGGAAAATGAAGTGGACCTCATCTTTGGGGCACACAGCCTTAACGTGGACCAGATGGCCATGCTGATCAGAGAATGCAGCGGAATTGTTTGCCTGTGCCTCCCACAGGAAAAAGTTGCAAGCCTAAATCTTTTCCCGATGGTAAAAAACAACACAAGCCAATACCAGACCGCCTTCACGATATCCATTGAAGCGGCCCAAGGTGTCACCACAGGAGTTTCCGCCCGGGATCGGCTAACAACCGTTCAGGCAGCCATTGCCGAAGATGCTGCACCGGAAAATCTCAATCGCCCCGGCCATATTTTTCCGTTACAGGCAAACCCCGGAGGCGTGCTTGAGCGCGCAGGCCACACCGAGGCAACCGTTGATCTTATGAGTCTGGCCGGTTTACCTCCGTACGGGGTTTTGTGTGAACTTACAAATCCCGACGGCACCATGGCCAGGCTTCCGAAAGCGGCGCAATTTGCGGCAGACAACGGTTTTACAATGCTCACGGTTGAAGATATTATTAATTACAGACGTGAGACACAAACGGTTAAAGCATCATAATGCTTATCCGGCATCCGTAAATTTTTTTTGTCGGATGCCGGATAAAAAAAATCCACCTGACAGAAATAAATCCTTTTTCCTTATTCATCAAAAAGTTTTGACTTTTTTCATAAACCTGTGTTAAATAATTTAATATATTGTGCAATTTGTTCTTAAACAGATAATGTTCAATAATAATCCGGCTGAAATTCATTCATTTATATTCTGAACCGCTATTCAGATACCTAAACAGTATTATTGAACCGTATTCTTACGTTAAGTCCTATTTCCTGATACAACGCAATTTTTGCGGGATCTTAACCACACGGAGGAAACTTCATTGAACGATTTTTTAAAAAACCTGAGAAATTCCGGAAAAAAGGAACCCTCGTCCATCAAAAAAAACATGGACACCAACTACTTTACGCATAGTGAACGGCGTATTCCAAAAGAAAGACGCCCCTCCGCTTTTAACCGCTCAAATTCCATTCCGGAAAAAGAAGTAAAAAAACAGGAAATCGAGGACTTGATCCCGATTATTGCCGAAAACACCACCCAACTGGTCAAAGAGATCGGCCGTATGGCAGCGGTGAGCGAAATGCTCATGGAATCCCAGATGCGACAGCAAGAGGCTATGGCTGATTTTTTTGAATCTCTAAAATCGCTTATAGCAAACAAGCAATGCGACGATGACATGCCAATTGCAACAACCAGCTATGCCTCGGGCACCCATTACACCAAAGATGACATCATCTCCACCATTAACAGGATGCGGGATCAAGGTGCCACATTTTCCACGATTGCTGAATATTTAAGAGATAAAGGTATTCCGACCTTTTCCGGCAGAGGACAGTGGCATGCCCAGACCATCCACAGGCTCTGCAAACACATTTAGTCTTAAGTCAGCCCTATTTAAATTAATGGCTTTAAGCTTAAGTTTATATTCACAACCGTATATTTTTTATATATGATAACTCCCGCCTTTACATTTTTTTGTAAAACCATCTCTGCATTTGAATAACGGCCATGGGCCGACCTGACATATCATTTGCCAGGCTTAGCCCACAACAAAGTTTGAAAGATCTGAGTAACTGCCCCAGTCTTTCATATAAAAGGAACATCAAAACCGTTTTCAGGCAGACAAAAAATTTTTTTTTTGGGGGGGACTATGGCAAAATCCACTTACTGGGCAGATTCCTATGTAGATAAACGTTGCAGTGCCCAGGCGGCCCTAAAACATATCCGGCCTGGTCAACGCGTATTTATCGGTTCATCCTGCGCTGAACCCCAGCATCTTGTCAAAGAGTTATCAAATATCTCCGCAAGATTCACTGATCTTGAAATCGTGCGCCTGCTCAGCATTGAAAGTGGTCCACTTACGCTTATTGCTAATGAGTCCCATTCCCAGCAGTTCAAGATCAGATCCATTTATTTAGGATCCTGCGGCCCGAGTGTTATCAAAAAAAATCAAAGATTTATTACGCCTGCGAATCTGTACCAGATCCCGCACCTGTTCAAATCCGGGCTCATGCCGTTGAATGCCGCGCTGATCCAGGCCTCCCCCCCCGACGACTTTGGGTGGATGAGTCTCGGCATTTCCGTGGACATCAATCTTTCGGCCTGCGAAACCGCTGATATTGTCATATGCCAGATAAACCCCCAAATGCCCCGGATTTTGGGCAGAAGTTTCATCCATGTGAATGATGTTGATTTTATAGTAGAATATGAGGATCCGCTTTTAACCATCCAGCCGCCCCCCGAGCAAGAGTCGGCCCACACCATTGCCAAACATATTTCACGTCTCATTGAAGATGGTTCAACCCTCCAGACAAGTCTGAGTTTAACCACCGGGGCAGTGATGCTGGCGTTATCCGATAAAAATGATATCGGCATTCATTCACAATACCTGTCAGATGCAATCATGCACCTTTTCTCCATGGGCGTGATAACAAATAAGAAAAAAGGGTTTAATGACGGCAAGGTTGTGGCCAGCTCTGCCGTTGGCTCCTCCCTGCTCTATGAGTTTCTTGACGACAACCCTTCCATTGAATTTTACCCATCGGATTATACCAACAACCCGGCAATCATAGGTAGACATAATAAAATGGTCACGTTGAACACGGCCATGGCCATTGACCTTACCGGCCAGGTGGCTGCCGATGCCCTGCCGTTCAACAACTACACAGGGATTAACGGCTTGCTTGACTTCACCCGTGGAGCGGCCATGTCCGAAGGTGGAAAATCAATTCTGATGCTGACCTCTACCATGGATCACGAGCAAAAAAGCCGGATCGTGCCCCGGTTGGCAGATCAAGCCGTGGTGGTACCCAGGGGAGATATCCAGTTTGTGGCAACAGAATACGGCGTGGTAAACCTTTTTGGCAAAACCCTTCAGGAGCGGGTCATGGCCCTGGTATCCATTGCCCATCCGGATTTTCGGGATGAACTGTTTGCCGCAGCCAAAGAGATGGGATTAATCAGCAGTGACCGCAAATTCAAACAGGCCATTAAAGGCGTCTACCCGCTGAAGTATGAAGAAACCATTGTCATAAAAGATATTCCCATTACATTCAGGCCGGCAAAACCAACGGATGAACGCTTTATCCAGGAACACTACTACACCATGAATCGTGGAGATATTGTTTCCAGGTTCTTTCATGAGAAAAAAAGTTTTGCCTATGATCAAATTGAGACCACCTATGAAATTGATTATATCAATGACCTGACCATCGTGGCGACCATAGGCGAGCTGGGATTTGAAAAAATTATTGCCGTGGGCGAATACTTCAGAAACACAATCATTAACATGGCTGAAGTGGCGTATTCCGTATCAAAAGATTACCAGGGCATGGGAATTGCCGAAATCCTGCAGAAAAAACTAAATCAAGCGGCCATTGACAACGGTATCAAAGGACTGATTGCTTATACCGCTCCACACAACAAAGGTATGATCCGCCTGTTTGACAAACAGCCCTATAAAATCACAACAGACAAAAATGAAGACATGCTTATCTTAACCTGCCTATTCAATGACCCTAAAGAAAACAACGATGACGACGGCGGCAAATCTTTAGGAGACGCCATTCTATCCATGGGGTAAATCAGTTCTTCTTCACAAGTAACGCTACGGATTCAATATGATAGGTATGCGGAAACATGTCCACAGGAGTCACTTCAAGTACCGCATAACGCGATGCAAGCATCTCAAGATCCCTGGCAAGGGTTGCAGGATTGCAGGAGACATAAACGATTTTCTCCGGCGAATGGGCCAGCACATGCCCCACTACATCCTTGTGCATCCCCACCCTGGGCGGATCAATAATAATAACATCCGGCTTTTCAGGCACCTGTCTAAAAACATCCTTGATGTCCCCTTCCAGAAAGGTACAGTTGTCAATGCCGTTTAAGTTTACATTTTCCCTTGCATCAATCACAGCAGAATGAACAATTTCAATCCCGTATATTTTTTTTGCCTGGCCGGAAAGCCAAATGGGAATAGTACCGGTGCCTGAATAGAGATCCAAAACAGTCTGAGATCCGTCAAGACCTGCATATTCACTAACTTTGCTGTACAGTTTTTCACAGGCGCGGGTATTTGTTTGGAAAAAAGAGTTTGCCGAAATTTTAAACTGATAATCCCCAAGCTTTTCAATGAGATGATCTTCGCCGTGGATCAGAATCTCTTCCTTGCCCGTGGAGACCCCGGACCGGGCATCGGTAATGTTATTAACGATACAGCGAATTTGACTAAATTTTTCAACAAGCAGCTTGCTTAAAGCATCAATAACATCAGGTCTTTTTTCACTGGTCACAAGATTAACCATCCACTGATCCTGGGCCACGGAATGCCTGAGCATGACAAAGCGCCAAAATCCTTCGTGCCGGCGCAGATGATATGCCGCAAGCCCGGATTCAGCCACAAAGCCACGGATGGTCTCTAAAATATCATTGCCCAGGGCCGGCATAATATGGCAGTTATGAATGTCAATCACCTTGTCAAATGTACCGGGTACATGAAGTCCGATGCCAAACCCTTTTTTAACGGATTCATCCGCCAGTTCTTCGGGCATCAGCCAGCGCATGGAAGAACAGGAAAACTCCATTTTATTGCGGTATTCGTAAATATAATCCGAAGCCACAACATCGGTGACCCGTATATCTTTTAAGCGCCCGATGTGTGCCAGAGACTCGACAACATGGCGTTTTTTGTATTCAAGCTGGCGCTCGTAAGGCAGTTGCTGCCATTTGCATCCCCCGCAAAACCGATTGTACTCGCATCTTGCCTCCTGACGCAGGGGCGACGGGGGTAACAATATTAATCAGCCGTCCTTCAGCCCAGGATTTCTTTTTTTTAAAAATCTTTACAAAAACCCGGTCTCCGGGAACACAACGGTCCACAAACACGGGAAATCCATCGGGTTTGGCCAGACCCTTTCCCCCAAAGGCCAGGTCAATGATGTCAAGTTCGTAGGTTTTTCTTTTTTTAACGGGCATGTTATATTATATCTTATGATTATATGGTTGAAGTAAAAAAAGACGCATAATATACAAATATATAAACACAAAAACAAGATGAAAATAATAGAAACCGATTTTACAGTGGACGGGTTCTCTTTAAAAGGCACCCTTCATCTGCCCTTATCCCACATGCCCCCTCTTGTGGTGGGCTCCCACGGCCTTGAAGGCAGCCGAAACTCTGCAAAACAGATGCTGTTGTCAAAGGTTCTTCCCGAGAATAATATTGCTTTTTTCCGTTTTGATCATAGGGGATGCGGAGAAAGCCAAGGCAGTTTTATCAAGGATACCAGCATTGAAAAACGCGCCAGGGATTTTTATGCGGCAGTGAGACATATTCTTGAAATGGAGGTTACATCGAACCGGATAGCCCTGTTTGGCTCCAGTATGGGCGGTGCCACCTGCATCAAGGCCTGGCGGGATCTTGAACGAGCGGGATACGGGATTCAGGGTGCTGTTCTGTGTGCATCCCCTGTGAACACCCGAACCATAAAACGCATCCCCCTGGCAGGCAATGCCAAGCGCCCTACCCTTTCCCTGGATTTTTTCAAGGACAACCTTTTATACGACCTTTGCGACCTGGCAAAGGCGTTGCACCATGTCATAATTTTCCATGGCCGTGCCGATGAGGTGGTCCCGGTGGAAAATGCCCATATGCTTTATGCCGCCATGCAACCGCCCAAAGAGATGATCCTCCATGACGGAGGCGATCACCAGATGACAGACCGGGCACACCAGCAGGATTTTGAACAAAGAATGATAGCCTGGTATAAATCCGCATTTAATCTATAGCCCCTGAACCAAGGCAAATATATTCAATCTGACGCCTGCCATGGGCCGACCCGGTCTATCAGCGCCAGGCCCGGCCACAACAAAACCGGAAGAAACACCGCAACTTGCGGGTATTTTCATACAAAAAAAATCCTGATTATAACGGATTTGGGGGACTGGGTCGGAGAGCGATGAAATAGACTGAAAAAATTCATTTCCTGAGTTATGGTTGAAGTGCGAACAGCAACTATAACAACTAAGGAAAATGATGACTCCAGCCTCTAACACCGCTCCCCGACTGAATCGAACTATTTGTATGCACATTTGTCAAGCACAATATTACAGCATCATTCAACATGCCATCCAATTTCGGATAATATTAGATATGGTAATCAAGGAGCATCCTAATATTTTTCCGCCTGAAATCGCCTGCGGATACACAATGAAGGAGATCAGAGTCTCAAAAAAACTGAAATTGAAAATCAGAAGAATAGTCATAGCTGGTGTCAGCTACACAATAAGGCCGTCTTTTGCCATGCCCTATATGACTGGATTTGTGAAAGATGTTGAAAAACCGTTATTTTTGCGTAAGTTTGCCGTTCCATTTTGGGCTCTGAGTCACTGTTTCGGAAAAAATCCCATGTATTGGTATCGTCTTGAGGGAACCATTGGCCGTTACAGCCTTGTGGGAACCACTATCAAATCCCCGGAGAAATTACCTCAGCACCTTTCTGCTGATGAAAAACACACCCGCCTTTTGGGAAAAAAGACCTATATTGCGACGACGGTCGGAAATAACTGTATTTTAGGAGCCAGTGTTTCGGAAACAGCCTCCAGTAAGGATCTTCAAAACGCATACGGTGTTTTTAAAGAGGAAGCTGAATGCATTAATCCGGAATATCAGCCGGATACTGTTAATACCGACGGATGGCGGTCGACGCAGAAGGCCTGGAAAAAGCTGTTTCCCAAGATAGCTGTGCTGTCCTGCTTTTTACACATTTTTATTGGCATACGTGATCGCTCACGCAAAAAATACAAGGACTATTTTCTGGATGCCGCCACCAGATTATGGGATTGCTTCAGGGCAGAGTCCAAAAGATCATTCTCACAAAGAGTTCGTAGGCTTTCCGAATGGTGTCGAAATCCTGAGAATGACGTTCCGGACGTCATTTCAGTTAAAATCAAGAAGCTCAGGGATAATCTTCCACAGTTTTCCCAAGCCTATGACTTTCCTGGCGCACATAGAACGAGCAACATGGTTGACCGGCTTATGCAGCGGATGGACCGTCATTTATTCAGTACCAAGTACTTTCACGGCACTATGAAATCTGCCAATCTCAGCATTCGTGCCTGGGCGCTTACCCAAAATTTTGCCCCACTCAATCCATGGACGGTAAAGCAAAAAGGCCATGTGAGTTCTTTTGAAAGAATTAACGGATTTCGGTACCACGAAAACTGGCTTCAAAATCTTTTGATTTCGGGTTCATTGGGAGGCTTACGGACGGGTCCCCCAAATCCGTTATAACCAGAAAAAATCAAGTTAACATCCACCTAATCCCGTCCTAATATTTTCTTAACACAACTCATATAATTCCATAATCATGAAAATGAACGATTTAAACAGGGTCGAAATTGACCTTTTTCGGTGGCCCAAGCCGGTTAGGCTTAATCCTCAATTGATCGCCGCTTCAAATATATTTGTCGGGAGGGAAATACCACAGGCCCATCAATTCTCTCCTGACTTGGAGGAACACATATGTTAATCACCTTTGATCTCGACGACACCCTCATCTGCTGGCAGCCGGAAACGCCTGCCGAGCCTATAAAACTGACCTGGTTCCACAAGTGGTTCCCCATTGAACCCTTGCGCTATGGAACCGTAGATCTATTTAGAAAGTTGCGAAATTATGGCTGGCAAATAGGCATCTACACCACCTCCCACCGCAAATCCAAGTATATCAAAAAACTGTTCAACCGCCACGGCCTTAAGCTGGATCTTGTGATCAACCAAAGAGAACATGAAAAAATCGTACAAGACCTGAAGGCAAAGAGAAAACCATCCAAGCTCCCCAGCAGGGTAAACTCCCACCTGCATATAGACGATTCGGAAGGGGTTTTTGTTGAGGGGAAACGTTTTCATTTCCGGGCCCTGGTTGTTGACCCGCTGGACTACAATTGGACCCAAAAGGTCTTGGCAGAATCTATTAGTGTCACCCAAATGCTTGAACAAGGCTGTTACCGGACGTAAGAGGCACATCAAACTTTCCCGACAGTCTTTGTCGTTATTGATGCATAAAGATGAGATGTTGACAGAAAAAAGAACCAAGTCTATTTTGTATCGAACCGACTTTTGCAAACCATATTCAAAGGCAATACATGATTAAAACCATGAAGTCCACAAAACGGGTAAATTTCGAGGATTGCGATCCCTTCTCTCACCTGAACAATGCGAACTACATCAATTATTTTCTGACTGCCAGAGAAGAGCAGCTCAGAACCAATGATGTTCTCAATATTTTTGAACATGTGAAGGCCACAGGGAACGGCTGGGCCGTAACCTCACACAATATTCTTTATTTAAAACCCTCGCTATTGGGAGAAGAACTGGAAATCTGGAGCCGGATGGTCTGTTTTGACCGATTTAGAAACTTAGTGGAATTTATCATGATTTGCCCCGAAAAAAAGCAACTTAAATCGGTCATGCACAGTGAATTTGCATATATTGATATTAAAAAAGCAAACCCTGTTCCCCTTGACGATCAAATGCTTGATTTGTTTAAAGAGGTCTCTTTATTTCCGGAAAAAGAGATAGCTTCTATTGAAATCAAGGACCGGCTGAAACAAATCAAAACTGAAATTTTATGATATTAAAGGGGAACGTTGCGTTTTTATGAGGCGTTAAACCATTGTCAGCAAAGAGCTTTACTTTATACACTGACGCGCAAAACCAAAACACGAATCAATATGTTCATTGTCTATATGCCAGGATTAAAAATTATTTTTCTTGACATGTCATTTTTTTCATGTATGATGCTTTAAGTCATAAAGATGGCTTAAGTGTTTTAAGTTTCTTCCTTAGATATTTTCCCGAGAAATCAGTGATTATTCTTTAAGATCGAGACGATTTAATTTTATTTTTTATTTAGGAGAACGCCTACATGGCAAACGGTATTGTAAAATGGTTTAGCGAATCAAAAGGTTTTGGATTTATTGAGCAAGAAGATGGCGGCAACGACGTATTTGTCCATCATTCCGGTATCAACGCAGCTGGTTTCAAATCTCTCAATGAAGGTGAACGCGTTTCATACGACATTGTACAGGGTCCCAAAGGACCGGCAGCTGCAAATGTGACCGTGATTTAATATCCCATTTTATCCCTGTGACATTTCAGCCCCTGAGTAAAGTCTTACTCAGGGGCTTTTTTTATTACTATTCAGGAATCCGGAGAAAATAAATGCCACAAATATTGCATACTTTATTTATTTTTTCACCAGTTCCCGGCGCAACATCTCAAGGGCCATAGCGGCAAACAGTTGTTTGTTGCGCCCACGGTCGCCGCTGTCCAGCATAAATCGTTGGGAATGTGCTCCTAACGGCCCTGCCACGCCAATACATACGGTTCCCACAGGTTTTTCTTCGCTGCCACCGGAAGGTCCTGCGATACCTGTGGTGGATACAGCCCAGTCAGATCCGCCGGCGGTTTTGACGCCGGTTGCCATTTCAAGGGCAGTGGTCTCATCCACCGCACCATTGTTTTCCAAGGTTTCATGAGCCACATTGAGAATTGCCTCTTTGGCTGAATTGGCATAGGTGGTGGCTGAAAATAAAAAATAGTCTGAAGCACCCGGTACATCCGTTACCAGATGCGCCACAAGCCCGCCGGTACAGGATTCAGCTACACTGAGCGTATGGCCTCGCGTTGCCAGAAGACGCCCGACTTCCTCTGCCAGGGTCAGCCCCTGGTCTGAAACAAGATTTGATCCAATCCTTTTCTTCACCCACTGTCTTGCCTGATTCATCCGGGAGTCGTCGTCGGAATCCCTTTGGTCCTGGGACACCGCCTCTTTGGACTGGGATAACTTTACCTCAATCATCGGGAATCTAATTCTAAACCCTAAATGAATTTCAGGAAATTGTTTGCTGAAACCGGTAAGCGCATCCCCAACCCTTGCTTCATGCATGCCGAACACCGTCAGGCGTATCACCTGGATTTCAGCGGCATCCCCGGTTATTTGCTTCAGCCGGGGTCTGACATTCAGATCAAACATCCGCTCCATCTCCCTTGGGACCCCAGGCATACAAAAAAAACGGCAATTGCCGATACGTATGGAAAACCCCGGGGCAGTGCCGTGAAGATTCTCCATAAACCTTGCGCCTTTTGGAAGAATGGCCTGTTTTTCATTGGCAGGTGTCAGATCAAACCCGCGTTTATCAAAAAATTTCTTCATGGAGCGCATGGCTTCATCATCCATGGCAAGTTCAACCCCGGCGGCTTGGGCCAAGGCCTGGGTCGTTAAATCATCGGACGTGGGTCCAAGACCGCCGGTCATGACACATACATCCGCGCTGGAAGCAATGCTTTTAATCTCTTTGACAAGGGCCGCCATATCATCGGGCACAGCACTTGTCTTTATTACGGTGACACCTAAACATTTAAGTTGTCGGCATAAAAAAGCGCTGTTGGTGTCTACAATATCGCCAAGCAACACCTCATTGCCTGTAGAAAAAACATGGCCTTTGGTCATGGGTAAGTCCTTTTAAATTAATCTAAGTTTTATAAGAAAGTCTGAGTAATCGATACCGATCTTTCAACTTTCGTTGTGGGCTGTGCCTGGGGATTGACATGTCAGGTCGGCCCATGGCCGTCATTGAAAAACATGGCATGGTTGGATGAGAAAAAGGCCGGATTTTTCCTGAACCTGGACCCTACCCCCAGCTGTTTTTTAAACTCTTTATCGATAAACGACTTCACTTTGCGACGGGTCCAGCCCCAGGGGTGCTCAAAATTAAGATATAAGGAGAGATCTCCATGGTAAAATTCATGGGTCACAAGCCCTTGAGCATCTTCACTGAACTTAGGCAAATTAAACACGGACAGATTCAGATAGTCAATATCCGATTTATGAGCCTTGATATATTCAAGTGTGCGGTGAGCTGCCGTCTCATCTTCAAAATGGGTGCCGAAAAGTAAATAAACAAAGGTCAAAATGCCTGCTGCCTTCAGGTTGGCAAGGGTGGCAGACACAAGTTCAAGATCCGTGCCCTTTCCCATATCCTCCAAAACCTTCTGGTCGCCGGATTCCAGACCCAGTTTCAGCATCTCACATCCACTTTGTTTAAGCGCTTTGCAAAATTCAGGATCTGCAAAATCCTTCTCAAACCGCACAAACCCATACCACTTAAAAGAGCACTGCTGCCTGGAAAGTGCGCGCAAGAATGCGGGCGTCACCGAATTGTCTATAAAATGAACCACCTCAGGATTGTGATTTTCGGCCATTGCGTCAAGATCCCCAAGCACCCGATCCGCCCGCTGGGTTGAGTAAGGCCGCGTTTCAGCTTTTTCAGGACAGAATTTGCATTTGCTCCAGTAACAGCCGATGGAGCCCCGGAAAGGCAAAATTTTTGCCGGGGCAATATAATCATGGTTGTCGGCAAACCCGTAGTCCGGTACATAATGTTTTTTTTCAATGCCGGGTTTCCCAAGCAGTGCAAGCAAAGGCGATTCGCCCTCTCCTTTGACCAGATGATCAATCAGACTTGAAAAGGGGTTATTAAAATCAGGACGGCTCATCCAGGAGGAGATCAATCCCCCGCCCATCACCAGTTTTTTATCCGGAAAATTATCCCTGATCCATCCGGCCAGGGCAAAACTGACCAGCGCCTGGTTGAGATAGCATAAAGAGATGCCGATCCAGGGATGATCCCAGGATTCTATAACACTACGAAGTTTTTCTTCAAAATAAAGAAAAAAAGGATTTTCCTGATATTGTTCTGCACTGTCAAGCAACGCCTTGGAGTCAACGGACGAGAGCTGATTATCCGAATAATCACTTAAGCTGATTCTGAATCTTGACCGATCCACGGAGACGGCCACCAGATGGTTCAGATCATAGACCCGCTGGTGGTAGCGGTCAAAATTGGTGTACAGATCCGGATTGCCGAGATCTTTTAAAATGGCGGCCCTGTTTTTCAGGGCCCGCCGGGTCCAGGAATCGGTTGCCTTGTCTTTACCCACGGAATTTATCAGCCACAAAAGGCCGTCAATATTGGCGTCAACACATTTGCAGTCAATACCGTTTTCTTTCAATGCCGATGACAACAGTGCAATGCCGGCCGGGGGTTCACACGGTTTTGCCACAGGGGGGAACAGCAAAAGCATTTAAATCAGTCCAAAAGTAAATATCATAAAGTTAAGATGCCTCCAAATCAAAACCATGAAGGACATGAAGAGTATGAAGATTCTACACTGAAAATCAATCTTCATACTCTTCATGTCCTTCATGGTGAGATAAATTATCTTAATATATAAATGCCAACGTCCAATAGTTCCAGCTTTTTTTCATCATTGTCAGGTCTTTGTCTAAGATGGATCAAGTTTGTTTCTACAAATAGAAACATTTTTATTGACACCATAATAAAAACCATTTAATTTGGCATTCAAAGAAACCTAAACATAGATAAGGGCACGTATGAAAACTTTTGCAACCAACCAGAAACAAAATTTATGGCAGTGGCGTTCTTGGTCAATATGGCAATGGCTGTTGCACCGGTTATCAAAGATGCTTTAAATTCTTGAGACATATCGCTGCAGCAGCTTTCACTTAAACACATGGCTGTTGCGGAACCAAGGCTGACAACATCCATGTCGGCCTTTTTTATTTTAAACAGCCTTGGCAAGAAACTAATTCAACAACTCATTGATTTTTTTTATAAAAGGATTTTTTTAATGATATTAGACAGACTGCCGGATAAAGACCAATTTATCAAACTTGCCCAATCCGCCAATGTCATACCTGTTGCCACAAGGGTGCTTGCAGACAGTGATACCCCCGTATCCATTCTGCAGAAATGCTATGAAAAGGATAAAGCGTGCTTCCTTTTAGAGAGTGTAGAGGGTGGCGAACGATGGGGCCGATACAGCTTTCTTGGCGTTTCCGCCTTTGGGCACATCAAAATTTTTAAAACCCATGTTCTTGTGGAGACCCGCCACGACACAAAAAAAATTGATCATAACAATGATCCCTTAAATGTCATGCGGGATGTGATCAAAAAATTCACCCCTGCAGATATCCCGGATTTGCCAAGGTTCTGGAGCGGTATCACCGGCTACTTTGCCTATGAGATCGTCTCTTTTTTTGAAAATATTGACGTTTCCCTGCCCGAGGGCACCCCATATGGCCATTTTATTATTCCCGAACAAATGATCATCTTTGACAATATCAAACAAACCCTGACCTGCCTGAACATCTGCTACCTGTCCGAGACCGATGATCCGGCCACGGTCTATGATGATGCCAGAAACAACGTTGACACACTTGTCAAAGATTTAGGAAAACCCCTTGTTCCCAAGCCCGCTGCCCATGTTGCCGACACGCAGCTTGTACCGGAAACACCGGCCGAAGAGTACATGGCAGGGGTAAAAACCATCAAGGACCATATTGTGGAGGGTGATATTTTCCAGGCGGTATATTCCCAGCCCTTTTCGTGCAAAACAGATGTTGATCCCGTACTGATTTACCGGGCCCAGCGCTACATCAACCCGTCGCCCTACATGTTTTTCATGAATTTCACGGATCGGGTCATTGCAGGCTCTTCACCTGAAACCATGGTGCGTCTGGAAAACCGGGTGGCTACCTTGCGGCCCATCGCCGGGACAAGGCCCCGGGGCAAAAACGAACAACAAGACCGATCCTTAGCCGATGATCTACTCAATGATGAAAAAGAAAAGGCAGAACATGTCATGCTCATTGATCTAGGCCGAAATGACCTTGGCCGGGTTGCCCAGGCCGGCACGGTCCAGGTGACCGACACCATGGTCATTGAACGCTATTCCCATGTTATGCACCTGGTCTCCAACATCACCTGTGATTTAAAAGAGGACTGCGACGCCTTTGATCTGTTCAAGGCCACCTTTCCGGCAGGCACCTTGTCCGGAGCGCCCAAAATCCGGGCCATGGAGATCATCGGCAAACTTGAGAACCGTCAACGGGGTGTTTATGGCGGGGCGGCAGGATACATCTCCTTTACCGGCAACATGGACTTTGCTATCACCATCCGCACGGCCGTCATGGAAAACGATAAGTTGACCGTCCAGGCAGGAGCCGGTATTGTCTATGATTCAGACCCTGAAACCGAATTAAACGAATGCATCAACAAGGCCAAAAGTGTTGAGATGGCATTAAAACTTGCGCTGTCACAAAGCACAAAAGGATAGTAAAATATGAAAACCGCAATAATAGACAACTACGATTCCTTTACCTTTAACCTGGTGCATTATGTGCTGCATACAGGGGCCCAGGCAGAGGTGTTTAGAAATGATAAGATCAGTGTGGCTGAACTTGAGGCGTTAGGGTTTGATGCAATTATCCTGTCACCGGGGCCGGGCAGACCCGAGGATGCAGGCATCTGCCTAGAACTTGTACAAAAGCTGTCAGGAAAACTTCCTATTCTGGGTGTATGTTTAGGACATCAGACCATTGCCCAGAGTTTTGGCGGCACCATTATCCATGCCAAGTCCATTATGCACGGCAAAACATCTATGGTAGAAGCAGACGGGAAACATATTTTTTCTGGCATCAACAAGCCCTTTAATGTTATGCGTTACCACTCCCTGGCGGTTCAGGAATCAGACCTGCCCGATTGTCTCGAAGTGACAGCCAGAACCCTGGACGGGGAAATCATGGGCATAAGGCACAAAGAACACCCAACCCAGGGAGTTCAGTTCCATCCGGAATCTTTCATGACCACTGTGGGAAAACGGCTGATCAGAAACTTCATCAAAGGAGCATGATATGGATTTTACAGATTACCTGAATACGATCATAAAAAAACAGGATCTTAGCCAGGACCAGATGGCGGGCATGCTGGACACCATCTTCTCAGGACAGGCCACTGAATCCCAGGTCGGCGCATTCATGGCTGCCCTGGCCACAAAGGGAGAGACGTTTGAAGAATTGGCAGGGGCAGCCCGGGCCATGCGGACTAAGGCGGTTCGGGTTCAAACCCTTGCCAAAAAGGTCATTGACACCTGCGGCACAGGCGGTGACGCCTCGGGTTCCTTTAATATTTCCACCACAACAGCCTTTGTCATTGCCGGTGCCGGTGTCACCGTGGCAAAACACGGCAACCGGTCCGTTACCAGTAAATGCGGGTCTGCGGATGTACTTGAAGAGCTCGGAATCAATTTAAGCGTGGACCCTGAAATTGTGGAAGAGGCCATCAATGAGATCGGCATTGGTTTCATGTTTGCCCCTCTGTACCACGGCTCCATGAAGTACGCCATGAAGGCGCGTACCGAATGCAAGATCAGAAGTATTTTCAACATGCTGGGGCCCTTGACCAACCCGGCAGCCGCCTCCTGTCAAATCCTTGGGGTATATGCACCAGAATTGACCGAAATGTTTGGCAAGGCCTTGGATCTGCTGGGGGTGGAAAAGGCCTTTGTGGTCCACGGCCTTGATGGGATGGATGAGATGACCACCACAAACCTGACCCGGGTGACAGAACTCAATGACGGCATGATCAAAACCTATGATGTGGATCCTGTGACCTATTTTGGCGAATACGCCAACCCCGAGGATCTTTTGGGCGGCGATGTAAAACGCAATGCAGCCATCACCCGGGCCATTCTGTCCGGCGCAAAGGGGCCTAAACAAGATATTGTCCTGCTCAATGCCGGCACAGGTCTTGTGGCTGCAGATGCCGCCCCCACCATTGAAAAAGGTATCGAGATGGCTTTAAAGTCCATTGAAACAGGGGCAGCTATGGAAAAACTTGAGCTATTGGCCGATTATACAAAGGAAAACGCTTAAACAAAAAAGGCAGACAAATGAAAGGATTTCTCAACGCCGTTGTTGATGTTAAAAATAAAGAAATAGATCAAGCCAAAAGCAAAATTCCCTTAACCGCCATTCGCCATGATGCCGAACATACCCCGGCCCCGGCCTCTTTTGCAGATGCCATGGCAGCGTCAACCAGCGATTCGGTGGGCATCATTGCCGAGGTTAAAAAAGCATCGCCGTCCAAGGGGGATATCAGAACCGACCTTGATGTGGCCGCCTATGCCAAAGCCTACACCCAGGGCGGTGCAAGAGCCATATCAGTGCTCACCGAATCAAAGTATTTTAAAGGCACCTTGCCCGATCTTGAACTGGTGTGTCAAAACACGGATCTACCCGTACTTAGAAAGGATTTTATCTTTAGCGAATACCAGATTTATGAAGCCAAAAAGGCAGGGGCATCTGCCGTGCTTTTGATCACCACCCTGCTTGATCCAACCCAGCAGGCAGAACTGACTGTTCTTACCCGGGAACTTGGCATGGAGCCGCTGGTTGAGATCAATTCAGAATTTGAATTTGAGCAAGCCTATAAGGCCCAGGCCCGGGTGGTGGGCATTAACAACAGAAATCTTGCCACCCTTGAGGTGGATACCAGTGTGGCAAAGCGTGTGGCAAAAATTTTCCCGGATGAAATCATCCCTGTAGAGGCGTCCGGCATTTCCGGTCGATCCGGCATTGAAGCCGGCATTGAAAACCGTATTTTCAATTTTCTTGTGGGAGAAAGTATTGTCCGGTCAGATGATCCGGCCCAGTTTATCAAAACCCTTATCGGCATCAAAGAAGAGAGCGATTAGCAGCCATGACTAAGTCCCCTGCACAGAAATGGCAGATCCCCTACCCAAGGCAGAACGTGCTGGTCAAGATATGCGGCCTGACCCTTGTGGACAATGCCCTTGACTGCGTGAAAGCCGGGGCTGACATCATCGGACTTGTTTTTTTTGAAAAAAGCCCCCGCAATGTAAGCACAGCCCAGGCCCGGGAGATTTCCCGGGCCCTCCCCAAAGAGGTTCCGGCCTGCGGAGTGTTTGTTAACGAAACCTTTGACGCGATTATGCAGATCGTTTCTGACTGCGACCTTGACATCGTACAGCTGCACGGATCAGAGTCCCCAGAACTTGCAAAACGCTTATCAGCCCAGAACCTTGTGGTGACCAAAGCTTTTTTTGCCGCAAGGCCTCCTGGGCTTTGTGATACGGAAAATTACGACGACGCCGATTTTTGCCTGGCCGAATACGGCAAAGGGATCCTTCCCGGGGGAAATGCCGAAACCTGGGATTACGACCAGGCCCTTGACATGGCAAAAAAAGTCCGGTTGATGCTGGCCGGCGGACTGACTTGTGAAAATGTGGCGGATGCGGTTTCAAGGATACACCCCTATGCCGTAGATGTCTCTTCGGGTGTGGAAAAAGCAAAGGGGATCAAGGACATTTCAAAGGTTAAAGAATTTATCAGGGCTGCAAAATCCATTAGGCTACGCCCCTGAAAGACGATCTGCTATTTAGTGTCTGAACGAAAACCTGGAAATTTTGTTGAGTACAAGGCGGATACAAATTTTAACCGGAGGAATACATAGAGTATTTTGAGGATTAAAATTTGCGTCCAACGAAGTAATCGGCAAAATTTACGGTTTTCGGGTCGGGCACTATTTGACCAATAGATTCGTTCCTACATATATCTTATCTTCAGGCGTCAAATTATTCAGCCTGCGGATTGCTGCCACATTGGTTTTATATTTCTGGGAAATCGACCACAGGGTTTCGCCCTTTTGGACCGTGTGGAACTGGCTGGTCTTTTTGGGTTTTGATGTCTTAGCTTTTTTCTTTACAACCTGGACCTTTTTTTCAGGCACAGGGGGCGTTGCTGGTGCTGCAGGCTTTTTTGTTTCAGGCTTTGGTTTAACCACGGGTTTAGGAGGCGGCGTTGAGGCTGCAACAGCCAATTTATTCAATCGGCCTTCAAGTTTGCCCACACGCTCAATCAAAGTATCAAGCTTTAGGTTTACTGCCGTTTCAACGCGTGTTATCCGTTCATTAAGATCGGATACGGCCCGCAATGCCGCCTGGTTTTCATTTTGCCCTGAAGCTGAGGCTATCTTTGCCAAAGAGATCTCAAGAGCGGAGATGCGATCCTCAAAACCCGGAGCGACCTGATCTCGTTCTTTAGCTGAAACCGCCACTGATTTACTGCTGTTTTGCTTAGATGATCCCCTGAAAAAAAAGAAAAAAACCAAGACAGTAACTGCCAGGGCAGCAATAATAATCATGGTAAATTCATTTTTTTTCAACAATGACGGCCCCTGCCCAATGGCAGACACCCCAGGTTCTTTTTTTTTCTGATTTGTCTCTATTGTCTCTTTGCCGGTATTATGAATTTTGGATTCAGAAGGGGTCTTTTTTATCATTTGTCAGCTCCTGGAAGAAGATGTCCTAATGTCCTTTAATAGCATGTCGGTCTGTTATTTCAAGCCCAAACCATAAATTTGTATATGCATGTAATTAAACCCGGTGCCAATATACCATTTCTATACGCTTGGATATAACCTTGAACCCGAGGTTTCAAATATGCTAATGTAAATATTAGTATTCGCTTGACATAATTCGTGCCCGATAGAAAACCATAAATTTTCGCTCAGGCACCGGTTCAAAACCAGACATGAAATTAGGATCACGTTATGAGGCTGAAACCCTTATTCACCATATCATTTTTTCTTTTGGTTTTTACAATAATTAATCTGTCTATGCTTCTGGATGCATTCGCCCAAAACTCTTTTATCAATAAAATCGGTATGAAATTTATCCTGATCCCCGCAGGGTCATTTATTATGGGAAGCCCCGAATCGGAGATGGGTCGTCAGAAAGATGAAAAACAACACAAAGTGATCATCAGCAAAAGTTTTTACATGTCGGAAACCGAAGTAACCCAGGGCCAATGGGACCGCCTTGTAGCGCCAAACCCGTCATCCTTTAAATTAGGTAAATACTACCCTGTAGATACCGTATCCTGGCACGATGCCATTGAATTCATACGATTCTTAAACAAAAGAGAACGCACTGGTAAATACCGTTTGCCAACAGAAGCCGAATGGGAATATGCCTGCCGGGCCGGCAGTCAGACAGCCTTTGCTGCAGGAGACGTGACTACTTTTTCATGCAAGGAACCGGAACCCGCGTTAGTTGATCATGCCTGGTACTGCTTTAATTCAGGTGGTTTTTCACCGGTCGGAGATTTCAAACCCCATCCGGTCAAACTTCTTAAGCCCAATAAATGGGGGCTTTACGACATGCACGGTAATGTTCAGGAGTGGGTTCAGGATGCCTGTGAATGGCGTACCATCTGGAGTGCGGGAACAGGCACCCTTACCCAGACCTATGTTGACGGCATTACGGATCCTTTGGAAACAAAAGGGGTGCACCGAGTAGTCAGAGGCGGCGGATGGTTCCAGAACAGTAAATATCAGCGCAGCGCCTACCGAACCAACTACAAACCTGTTGCCCGGCGCAACAGCCTTGGATTCAGAATCGTCCGGGAACAGTGAACCGGCAAGTTAGCCTTAACTTCTGTCTTTTTACTCGATCATCGAGTTTTGTTGAACAGCCTGAACAGATAAATCCCCGCCCCAAGCATCACAACGTCTCTGACAAGCAGCCAAATCGAAGACCAGGTACCTTTGGTTTCCCCCAAAGAAAAGCATCCGCAGTCAAATTCATGCCCGCGGATCAGATTAAAACTGATCAGCAAAATAAAGCCCACCAACATGGCATTAATCAATAAAAGGCCCGAACGTTTGAACCTGCCGATTATCAAAGTGATACCGCAGACAAGCTCCACAAAAGGCATGACAATGGCCAACACATTAATCATCTGGTGGGGAAAAACGGCATACCCATACAAAATTGTGGCAAATTGATCCGGTGACACGATTTTGTGCCAGGAAGCAAAAATAAAGGCTCCCCCCAATAAAAGACGCAATCCCCATTCAATAATGCCTGTCTCCCGGCTCACATCCATGGACGCCTGCTCAACACGATTTTTGAAGTTAAATCTGGAACGAAACAAAGTATTCATGGTTCAATTTCCTGGACAGCCACATCAAATCCCATCTCCTCCCATTCAGCAAACCCACCGGCATAAACCGCCACATGTGCAAAGCCCATTTCAACCAGACGAGTGGCAAATGTATGGGAATCATGACAGGTCACCCCTGCACAATAGACAAGAATTTCATCTTCAGGGGTTATTGTCGACAACAGTCTTTTTTTCTCTTCTTCAAAATCCGCCAAGGGAAAATTCAACGCACCGGGGATATGTCCCATATCGTATATTTCAGGCCAGCGAACATCAAGCACGACCACAGTCCCGGATGCCACCAGTTGTTTAACTCTAAATGAGTCGTTGATCTGCATCACATCAACGGCATGAGACTTGTTTGACCCGGGCATGACCACACCCTGATCCGGATTCCATTGCCCCATGAGGGCAATACCGTTGGGAGAAACGGTATTAATACCAAAACTTAACACAACGCTGATGCTTAAAAGAAAAACGCATCCTATAATATCTTGCTTAAAAATCATAACCGCGCTTTAATGGTTTTGAATATAGCCGCCCGTTTCTGCATGATAATAAGCCTGATCCATACTTCAAGCAAATTTGCTATCCTGGCCTCTTGAGTACGTCCTTGAACCTGATCCGATTTTAAAACATCATTACCCGGTTCTGTTACATTTTCTTGGGAATCCACAGTTTTCTTTTGAGCTTCAAGACGGGAAATGGCATCGCGGATATCCTTGTCATCAGTGGTTTGGCTTGTATCAATAGCCTTGTAAATTTCAAGGGCATCGTCTATATATCCCTGCTCCTCGTACAGGCGGGCCAGGGATAAGTTAGCATAATCAAGGTTCATTTTTCAGCTCCTTATTTTTTGGATTTCTCTTTGAAAACCAATTCATCCTGGGCAGCCATTTCATGCTCATGTTTGGCCAGGTGTTTAATATATTCAATGTCGGTTTTAAGCCTCAGAATCTCTTTTTCCAATTTTGAATTTTGCTTGATCGCAATGGCTGCCTGGGCTTCAAGCTGCTCTTGCCTGGACTTAAGCCGGGTATAGTCGACAACCCCTCTTGTGGAAAAAAAAAACATGAATAGGAGGAACACCGCCCCTCCCATGGCCAGATACAGGCATATTTTTTCCATTCGGGTCATTTTTGTTTAAAAAAAATCCTTATGAGCATTGCCATTTCCGGATTCGATGTCAGCCGTGCCCCAGCCAGATAACAACCGGCTCCAATGGTGATGCTGATAATAAGGCCTGCAGCCTGAAATATTTTTGAACTATCTGCCCAAAACCCCCATATCCATCGAACCAGAAAGAACATTATAACAGACATGAAAACAGCTCTGCAAGCGCAAACCGGCACAGCCCTACCCCGAAGCCCGAAAGGCCCGGATGCGGCAAGCAGGACAAATCCGGCCACAGCGGACAAGGAGACGGCCAAACCAAGTCCGATCACCCCCATGCGCTGCACAAAAAACTGACAAAGCAACACATTGCATCCAATGGAAACAACGCCGGCTATAAATGGTTGACGAATATTGGATAATGCATAATGAAACGCCACAAACAGCCGGGTACCTGCAACGGCCCAAAGCCCAAGAATCAGAAAAATAAGACACTGTCCAGTCTGATTCACAGCCGCCAGATCAAAGGCGCCCCTTCCGAATAGCAACAGGACAATCGGCCGATTCAGGGCAATCATACCGACGGTTGCCGGAATTATTAAAAAAAAGACCATACGCACACCGGCATCAAACAAAGGGCCTAAATCCTGGGTCTCCTGGGTTTGATCAAAAAAATCAAAACTCGAGACTCCCTCGGCATGTTTTCTATGTTTGTGACAACAGGACCCTGCCATTGCGGAGAGCATGGGTAATAAAACCGTGGCAACGGGAGAAGCCACCAACGCCAGAGGAAACTGAACCAGACGTTCGGCATAATTTAGATAAGAAACCGCCCCCGGATCAAGTGTTGAGGCGGTAAGTCCTGCCACCAACAGGTTAATCTGGAACGCTGCAGCCCCGATCATGGAAGGACCCAGGGCAATAAAGGCTTTTTTTACCTGGGAATGCACCCTGACAAAGGATTTGAAATCAAACATACCAAGTTTTGCAAGACTGGGGAGTTGAATGGCAAGCTGAACAATCCCACCAACGGTTACCCCAATTGCCAGAATTATAATTTTTGGCGTAAACCTGTCGGCAAACAGTACCGCCGCCGTGATAATACAAAAATTGAGCAGGATCGGCGTGGCTGCAGGCACATAAAAATTTCCCGTTGCATGGAGCACACTCATGGACAAAGCTACAAAAAAAATAATAACCATATAGGGCGTCATTATTCTGAACAACAGACAGGACAATTTATGAGAATATGATCCGGCACCATACCCCGGGGCAAAGAAATCTATTAAAAAAGGCGCAAAATAAATCCCTAAACCCACCAGCAGCGCCCCTACGATGGATATAATAAACAAGGCATTTAAAAACATAGCCACAGCCTGTTTTTTTTTATTTTGGGCAAATTGCGCTGCAAACAATGGGATAAACGAAATACTTAAAATACCGTCGGACATCATTTTCCGGATCAGATCAAAGGGCCTGAATGCAATAAAAAAAGCGTCGGAGACCGTACTTGCCCCAAATATAAACGCAATGACCGCATCCCGTATCATGCCAAGTATTCTTGAAATCAACGTAATCGAACTGATGGAAGCTGCTTTTTTAATAAAGTGAGTCACAGGTTTTCCTTGACATGTATATCGGTTTTATATATCTTACCGAATTTGATATAAGTTTTATTATTTATTTTTAATTCTCTATTTTATGAAGGAGCTAGACCAAGTTGGCGAACCATAAATCAGCAAAAAAACGCGCAAAACAAAATCAGGTCAGACGGATGAGAAACAAATCCGTAAAAACCTCCCTTAAAACCTTTGAAAAGAAACTTCGTGCAGCCAAAGAAGCTGGTGAAAATACCGAGGAACTGATGAAAAAGACCCAGTCAGCCATTCACAAAGCGGCTAAAAAAGGTATTGTTCACAAAAAAACAGCGTCAAGGAAGATTTCAAGACTGTTCAAATTTGCGAACGCATAAGTCACGCGCTTTTTGCACCATTTAAGCCTAAGCTCAGCCGGTCCAGACTATAAACCGGCACCGTTCTCTATTTATTTGAGGAAGGTGCCGGTTCGTTTTGCTGCATCTTAAAAATCGTTTGTCATCTGGCTGACCAGACGCTCGGCCACACGTTCGGCAATGAGATCAACTGCCTCCCGTTTATTGGCCTCATCATCCACACCACTGCTCGATACTTTATAAGACTCCGAGGCTGAAAAGCTTTTCACCGACCAGAGGACCTTGCCGCCGGCATCGGTCAGAACCACATCCACCATAGCTGTAACTTCTCTTTCCGTAACGTCCTCCGAAGAAGATCTGGACAATGTGGAAAAGGTAATGGATTGAACGGTGCCGGTTATTTTGCGGGTGGCACTGTCGGCACCCACAACAATAGTATCCGTTTTTGCGGTAATTTCCCGAATCAATTCATTGGTAAAAGAGATTCCGGCCCTGGATTCGGAAGTTTTGTTGCCAAAGATAGCCACAGACACCCGGGCGACGTCATTATTAATAAGGCCACCGCCGGCCAGCCGGTATCCACAGGCCGAACCAAGCATCAAAAATGGGACAAACATCATCATCCATGCAAGATATTTTTTCATAAATCACACCACAATATTAACAAGAGTCTGTTTTTTTCGAATTACAATGATTTTACGAATCTCTTTCCCTTCGATGTACTTGACAATTCTTGCGTCTTCCAGGGCGGCAGATTTAATATCATCTTCACCGACATCAGTCCCCATGTTAAATTTTGCCCGCAGTTTTCCGTTTACCTGAACCACGACAAGCACCTCGTCGGTCTCCATGGAATCTTTTCTAAATTCGGGCCAGGACTGCTCAAGAACAGAACCCTTGTTCCCCATCTGGGCAAACAACTCTTCGCAAAAGTGAGGGAGGATGGGACTGAGTAACAGTAATACATTTTCCAGGCAAAACCAAACCACAGACTTAAGCTCATCATCTGCTTTCTCAAGTTCCACCGTATACATGGCATTGACCAGTTCCATAACAGCTGCAATGGCCGTATTGAAATGAAAATTAGTGTCAATATCTGCGGTTACCTTCTGGATCGTCTGATTGGCCTTAATATACAATTGTTTTGCCTGATCTGCCTTCAGTGAACCCGCAGCCCCCTTGTACGCATCAATACCCTGGATGGTCTCCATGCAGGTCAACGCCAGGCGCCAGACACGGTTTACAAAACGGTTGCTGCCCTCCACCCCGTCTTCACTCCACTCCAGATCCCTTTCAGGGGGAGCGGCAAACAGGCAGAACAAACGGGTCACGTCAGCCCCGTATTTTTCCAATAGTTCATTGGGATTAACAACGTTCTTCTTAGACTTGGACATCTTTATCACACGCCCGACATCCACATCCTTGCCGCACATGGTGCAAACAAATTTTCCATCTTTTCTCTCGCCCTGCTCGGGAAACAGATAGCCATGCTCTGGGCAGGTCATGGTCTCCTTGCACACCATACCCTGGGTCAAAAGCCGGGTGAACGGCTCCTTATAGGATACAAGCCCCAAAGTATTCAGAACCCGCATAAAATACCGGGAATAGAGAAGATGCAGCACAGCGTGCTCCACACCACCAATATACTGATCCACGGGCATCCAGTACTCCACAGCTTTTGGGTCAAACATACCCTCTTCATACCGGGGAGAACAATAGCGCAAGTAGTACCAGGAAGACTCAACAAAGGTATCCATTGTATCGGTATCTCTTCTGGCATCTTCCCGGCCGCAGGCAGGACAGGTAGTCTTGGCAAAATAGTCCAAAGTCGGCAACGGCGATCCGCCTTTTTCCAAGAGACTGACATCTTCGGGCAACGTAATGGGCAGATCAGTTTCCGGTACCGGAACCACCCCGCATGTCGGACAGTGAATCACCGGAATGGGTGTACCCCAGTACCGCTGGCGGGAAATCCCCCAGTCACGCAAACGAAAAGAGACCGCACGCTTGCCGACACCGGATTCCTCAAGCCAGTCCGCCATTTTTTCAATGGCCTCCTTGCTGCCCATGCCGTCAAATTGCCCGGAGTTGGTCATAACACCACGGCCTGTATAGGCCTCGGTCATGGTTGCACCGTCAAGGTTTTCCCCTTCAGGTTGCACCACCACCCGGATTTCAAGCCCGTATTTTCTGGCAAAATCAAAATCACGCTGGTCTCCGGAAGGCACAGACATAATGGCTCCTGTACCATAACCCATTAAAACAAAATTGGCTGTATAAACAGGGATTTTTTCATTGGTCGCCGGATTAATACAGTAAGCGCCGGTGAACACCCCCTCTTTTTCGTATTTTTCAATACCTTCGGCAGAGCGCTCCTGCCTGGAGACCTTGTCAACAAACTGGGATACAGCCGCCTCCTGATCCGTGCCGCGGGACAACGTCTCCACCAGGGGATGTTCCGGGGCAAGACACATGAAGGTGGCACCAAAGATGGTGTCAGGACGGGTGGTAAACACATTGATCACCTCATCACTGCCATTCACCTTAAAATCAAGTTCAGCCCCCACACTTTTGCCGATCCAGTTTTTCTGCATGGTGGTCACATTATCCGGCCAGCCGGGAAGTTGATCGCAATGAACCAGAAGATCTTCGGCATAGTCGGTTATCTTGAAAAACCACTGCCACAGTTTTTTTTGCTGAACCACCTGGGAACAGCGCCAGCATTTGTCTTGTTCGACCTGCTCATTGGCCAGCACTGTCTGGCATTTTTCACACCAGTTCACATAGGATTCCTTGCGGTAGGCCATACCCTTTTCAAGCATTTGCAAAAACAGCCACTGTTCCCAACGATAATATTCCGGCCGGCAGGTGGCAATTTCCCTGTCCCAGTCATAGGAAAATCCCATCTTTTTAAGCTGTGCCCGCATGGACCGGATGTTGTCATAGGTCCAGGCTGCCGGATGGGTATTGTTATCAATGGCTGCATTTTCTGCAGGCATACCAAAGGCATCCCACCCCATGGGATGGATAACATTAAAACCTCTCATGCGTTTGTAGCGGACCACCACATCTCCGATGGTGTAATTGCGCACATGCCCCATATGAATCTTTCCCGAAGGGTAGGGAAACATTTCGAGCAGATAATATTTTTCCCTGGACGAATCTTCTTCTACCTTGAAAAGCCGGCTATTGTTCCAGTATTCCTGCCATTTAGGCTCGACCTGGGAAGGGATGTACCGTTCCTCCATTATTTTAATTCCTTTCGAAAAAACATCTATATTTATAGTTGAACCTTTTTAGATGCCACAAGACAGGCCAAATAGCAAAGGTATTTATGGACAACTTTAATTTTTTTGCAAACCCTTTCTACTGACTATGGCTATTGATAGGCCAAGTCAACCTTAAATTTTCTTGACCACACACATTTGAAATGATATAGAGAGTGGTTTTATTGTCTCAAGATGGACAATAAACGCAATTAATTTATCCTTGCTCCGGGTTATACAACAGGGTTGACCTGGGGCTTTATATCCACAAGGAGGAAAAATGAGGAAGTACGAAACCGTATTCATTGCTGATCCGGACATGTCGGATCAGGCCCGTGAAGAGCTGCTCGAAAGAGTCAGAGGTATCATTGAAAGAGAAAATGGTATTCTTCTGAACGTTGATGAGTGGGGCTTGAAAAAATTGTCCTATGAGATCAAAAAGAAACTGCGCGGGTACTATATCTGCCTGACTTACGGCGGAACCGGAGCCCTTGTCACAGAGCTTGAAAGAAATTTTCGCCTAAGCGATCTTATCATGAAATTCATGACCATCCTAATCACGGAACACGTCACCGAAGAATCGCTCAAACAAGAAGCCGAAGAGGCCAAAGAGGCAGCCCGGTTAGCTAAAGAAGCCGCTCCCCAGGAAACAGAAGAAGAAACTGACCAAGGGGATGTAAAAGAAAACAATGACGAGGCTGAAGAAAACGCAGACGATCAGGATGATACACAAGAGACTGAATCTGAAGAGACATCTGAACCTGCCGAAGAAGCCAAGGAATAATTCAAGCACAAAGGAGATCAAGTATGTATAAAGGTCATAGAGGCGGCGGAAAAAACAGATTCTATCAGCGCCGGAAAATTTGCAGGTTCTGCGTGGACAGCTCCATGGAAATTGATTACAAAAATCCCAAAGCACTCAAGCAGTTCATTACAGAACGGGGCAAGATCATTCCCCGCCGCATCACAGGGACCTGCGCCAAACATCAGCGCAAGTTGACACTGGCTATCAAGCAGGCACGGCAGATTGCACTTCTGCCCTTTGTGGGTCGCCCCTTAAATTAAAACAAAAAAGATTTTCACAGGTTTTTGGGATATGCCGTTATCCATCACACACCCGGTTTTCATCAAGGAGACGTTTACAGGTATTATTTTCTGTCTGTTAATCTATGGTGTGGTGTTTGCATTCCCTTTGCTTGGTGTATTTGTTCTCCTGTTTCTGCCCCTGCCGGTGCTTTTTTACCGGCTTAAACTCGGCAGAAACAGCGGAGCTTTGATTGCAGCAACAAGTTTTTTCATACTCGTGATTATGGCTAAAGGCGTCGCGTTTGACACACTTTACTTTGGACTGCTTCTGGCAACCGGTATGGTGTTAGGCGAATGCCTTGAGCGGCATATGAGTATTCAAAAAACCATGGGACTGACTGCCCTGATAGGGGCAGGAACCGTCTTTGCTGCATATATGGTGTATACCATCAGTCAGGGACGAACATTATCGGCCCTAATGACCGATTACATGAATCAGTCTTTAAGTATTGCCAAACAGCTGTCTCCTGAACTCGGAATGGATCAGGACATGACCCAAAAGCTGATATCATCCATGATGATTGTCATGCCGGCTATGTTCATGATTTCTTTTGTAACAACCCTGTGGTTAAACATTTTGATTATCAGAAAACTTTTGAGACACAAAGGCATCACCATAAAAAGCATTGAACACTTAAATCTGTATAAGGCACCGGATACGCTGGTCTGGGCATTTATCGGATGTGCAACCACGTTAATGATCCCCTCAAGTCCCGTGAAAATCTTTGGCATTAATTGCCTGATTGTTTTAATGCTTGTTTATTTTTTTCAAGGAATTGCAGTGATTTCCTTTTTTTTCCAACAAAAAAACACACCCGTGGCGTTAAAAGGATTTTGCTATTTTCTCATTGCCGTACAGGTGTACGTTTTAATCCTTGTTATTGGCCTTGGTTTTTTTGACAATTGGTTTGATTTCAGGAAACTTACTGCATCACGAAAATAAAATATATGCCGGACCGCAGAAGTGCGGCCGGATTGGAGGTTTACAATGAAAGTAATATTAAAGGAAACCATCGACACTTTGGGTATCGCCGGTACCGAGTGCAAAGTGGCCGAAGGCTATGGACGCAATTATCTGCTGCCCCAGGGTAAAGCAGTTCTTGCCACCCCTGCCAATCGCAAGGTTATGGAACAGGCCCGGGCTAAGCTTGAACTTCAGATTGCCAAAGAAAGAAAAATTGCCGAAGAAATGGCCGCAAAAGTCAAAGAAGTTGCGATCACAATCAAGGCCAAGGTCCGCGAAGAAATTTATCTTTACGGTTCCGTAACCTCCCATGACATCAAAGATGCTCTGGATGCCCAGAATGTGGACGTTGAACGTCGCGCCATTCTACTTGCAGAACCGATCAAAGAGACAGGTGAATACAAGGTGCCCATTCGTTTATACAAGGATGTTGAACCCGAAATCACCGTGACGGTTACTGCAGAAAAAAAACAGGAAAATTAGTTCCGACATATGTCTGCAGGCTCTCGAATTACAAAGGCCTGCAGGCATTGCTTAAAGGACCTTGATGGCAAAAAAAGAATCCGTTAAATCAGATCACCTGCTTAACCGCACCCCGCCCCACGATACAGATGCCGAGGCGTCACTTCTGTCGGCCATTTTTATCAATAATGACAGCTTGCTTGATATTGTTGAAATCCTCAAACCTGATGATTTTTATAAAGGTGCCCATAAAAAAATTTTCAAGGCCGTTATAGAACTTTCCAGGAAAGAGGAGCCTGCGGATCTTGTAACCGTTGCCAATCAACTCAATGAAACAGACGAACTTGAAGGGGTTGGGGGACCCGCATTTCTTGCAGCCATTTCCGATGCGGCACCGGTGGCGGTCAACGCCGTGCATTATGCAAGGATCGTCCGCGAAAAATCAACCCTGCGGCAGCTTATCAATGCATGCTCTTCGACCATTGAGCGCTGTCTTGAAGACAATGGTGATTTTAAAGACATCCTTGACGAGTCCCAGGCAGCCGTCCTGAAAATTGCCGATCGTCAGTCCGGCAGTTCTTTTAAGCAGCTCTCAGAGCTTATCAACCTGAACATTGATCAATTAGAAGAACTGCAGGGCAAGGACGGCGGACTTGCAGGACTTTCAACAGGATACGCAAGGCTTGACAGAATCACATCCGGACTGCAGGCTTCGGACCTTATTATCCTGGCAGCCCGCCCTTCCATGGGAAAAACCGCTTTTGCTTTGAACATTGCCAGAAATGTTGCATTTCACTACCGCAAACCCGTGGCGGTATTTTCCCTTGAAATGTCCAAAGAGCAATTATCCATGCGATTGTTAACATCCGAAGCACGGGTGGATGCCAACCGGTTGCGCAGTGGGGTATTCAGCCCCGAAGACTGGCAAAATTTTACAGATGCAGCAGGTGTTCTCAATGAAATGCCTGTTTTCATAGATGATACGCCGGCCATATCCGTCATGGATCTTCGGGCCAAAACCAGGAAACTGTTCCAGGTGAATAAAGACATTGGCCTGGTGGTCATTGATTACCTGCAGCTGATGAAAGCGTCTATTCGCTCGGATCGCCGGGATCTTGAGATTGCCGATATTTCAAGGTCGTTGAAATCCCTTGCCAAAGAACTAAAGGTGCCGGTTCTTGCATTATCCCAGCTTAACCGTGCCCTGGAACAACGTTCGGACAAACGACCTATGATGTCTGATTTACGTGAATCAGGTGCCATTGAACAGGATGCGGATATTATTTCCTTTATTTACCGGGACGAAGTCTACAATAAAGAGCCGGACAACCCTAAAAAAGGCACCGCAGAAATCATTGTTGCCAAAAACCGTAACGGAAGCATTGGTACTGCGCATATGGTATTTAACGGCCAATACACCCGGTTTGAAGAACTTGCACCCGAGGCTTATCAGGGATTTAAATGAAACGCATTGTATACGGAACTCTTGACGGGCTGAGCAAAGCCCAGATTGACCGAATTGAAAATCTTTACACCATCAAATCACCTCCGGAATATCTTTTGTCCCGGCACGCCGCCGTTGAGATCGTTGCCATCAGCCGGGATATCCGCCGTCAGATCGGCATTCTTCTGGATCGCAACGGAAAAGTCATCTGTGTTATCGCAGGAGAACCCCACCGGATTGTTATTCCGGTAACCCCTGATTTTCAGCCAGGCCCTGGCCGGCTTAAGGGTTTGCGCTGCATCCATACACATCTGTCCCACGAAACCTTGACACGGGATGATTTGACCGACCTTGCTCTTCTGCGCCTGGATTATATCACTGCAATCTGCCTGAATACTGATGGCTCTCCCGGTCCTGTATACTCTGCACACATTCTTCCCGATCCTGAAGCAGAGCCTTACAGAGTCCTTCCTGCCACAACCCTTGATCATCTCGATATTGACTGCCAGACACAGATTCTTGAACTGGAATCCGAACTTTCCAGGCACAATCGCCGCTACAGTCCGGAAACCGGCCAGGAGAATGCTTTTTTAATAAATGCGGCAACACAAGGGATCGGTTCAGCACGGGTCTCACTGGATGAGCTTGAGGAGTTATGCAAAACAAGCCGGATCAACGTGGTGGGCACGGCCATCCAACAAAGAAAGAAAATTGACCCCAAATTTGTGGTGGGTAAAGGCAAATTGGCAGAACTGATTATCAAGGCCATCCAGAACTATGCCACAATGCTTGTCTTTGACCGGGAACTGAGCCCTTCCCAGATACGATCTATCACCGATTTTGTAGAGATGAAGGTCATTGACCGCACCCAGCTCATACTGGATATTTTTGCAAAACAGGCCAAATCCAGTGAAGGTAAATACCAGGTGGAACTGGCCCAGCTTGAATACATGCTGCCCCGTCTGATCACTAAAAATACCGCCATGTCCAGGCTGACAGGCGGCATTGGCGGCAGAGGCCCAGGTGAAACCAAACTTGAGGTGAACCGCCGCCGTGCAAGGGAGCGCATCAATCGACTTAAAAAAGAGATCAAAAAAATTCGTAAGCAGCGGACCCAGCAGAAAGCCCGGCGAAAAAGAAGAAATCTGCCGGTCATATCCATTGTGGGGTATACCAACGCCGGCAAGTCAACACTGCTCAATACCCTGACCCAAAGCAGCATTATTGCGGCAAACCGGCTGTTTGCCACCCTGGACCCTTCTTCACGAAGGCTGAGGTTTCCCCGGGATAAGGAAGTTATCATCACCGACACCGTGGGTTTTATTCAAAATCTGCCCAAGGAACTTTTGGAAGCATTTAACGCAACGTTAGAAGAACTTGAGCAGGCAGATGTTATCCTCCATGTCATTGACATTTCAAATCCCAGGTATATGCAGCAAAAAGAGACCGTGGATCAGTTGCTTAAATCGTTAAATCTCCATAAAATCCCCACACTGTATGTATTTAATAAAATGGATCTGGCTGATTTAGAAAATTTTGATTCACCCTGGCTGTTAAACCAGGGCATTTTAGTTTCAGCACGAAAAAAATCAAGCCTGACGCCTTTGGTGGAAAAACTTGAAGCCATGGTATAATGGTATAGCGGCAATGGGTTGACTCAGGATATAAACAACATATGCTCAACCCACAACAAATCATGATTGTGACTTTTTTTATAAGAAACTCTCTATAAGCCCCAGATATGTTTCAATATTCGTTGTGGTCCGAATCACGGTCAAAGACCAAGGACGGTCCGTGACCGTTTATAAAAAAAGGCCCATGATCATTTTTTAACAGCCACCGGGTTGAAAAAAAGAGTAGTATACCTTAACATATCGAACATAAAAATCACTTGCTTTGGAATTTCATATGGAATTACGATTGGACCGGTTAATGGATGAAGATAATATCAAAGAAGACTCAATGGACGTTCCGGACTGTTTTGGAGAATTTGATAAAAACTGCCGACTCTGTTTTGATTATTGTGCGATATCCATAAAATGCTGCGTTATGCAGTCCCGCCACCCTAAAATTGATATTTTAGAAAAACTGTTGATTTACAATGATTACACTGTAAAACCCAACTGATGGTTTGTTTTCATTGATTTTATTACAAAAAAATCAAAATCGACCTGATTCAAGCTTGCCGGTCAGATACTGGATCTGCTCGTAACGCTGACCTTTTTGCTTCAATTCCTTTTCAATCGCATTGACGGAATAGATGGCTGTTGCATGGTAACGCTTAAAACTGGCACCAATTTGCTTTATGGGCTGATCGGTATATTTTTTTGACAGGAACATCGCTACCTGGCGGGGTTTAACAATGCGGTGTTTTCTGGATTTAGACAGAAGTTCCTGTTCGGATACATCAAACTCTTCACAAACCAGTTTTTTGATCAAGTCAATGGTTATGCGTTTTCGCGCCCCATTCACGTTCTCAAGCACGCACCTGGCAAGCTCAAGATCAATGTTCCGTTTCATCAACTGCCCCCTGGTAACAACGCTTAGCATAGCACTTTCAAGCTGACGGACATCATCACACGCTTCCTGGGCAATATATTCGGTCACAGGTGTGGGCAAAATACACTGAATGGCTTTGGATTTTTTATTTAAAATTTTTACACGAGTATTAAAATCCGGTGCCTTAATCTCCGTAACAACCCCCATATTCAGTCTGGATTTCAGATTTTCATTTAGTTTAGGGATCTCATCAGGCCGTTCACAGCCCGAAAAAATAATTTTCTTATCTGCATCGATCAGATAGTCCAGGGTCATGGCAAGCTCTTTCTGGGTGGCGGACTTTCCGGTCAAAAAATGGACATCTTCCAGAATCAGCACATCACATTTAAGACGGTACTTCTCCTTAAACTGATCAATACTGTTATTTCTCAACGAATAGATCATTTCATTGGTAAAATCCTCTGCCGTGACATAAAATACCCGCTGCCCTCCTTCATGGGCAAGCATATGGTGACCGACGGCCTGGGACAGGTGGCTTTTACCAAGACCGGTCTTGCCTAAAAGAAAAAGCACACCGGTTCCGTTAAGTTTCCCTTGGGCCAGATATAAAGAGGCAGTATAGGCAAAACTCGAATTATCCCCCACCACAAAGTCATCAAAGGTAAAATTCTTTTTAAGCATACGCCCGCAATTAAATGCCGGAGTCATGCCGGGAAGCTGGGGGTGAAATTCAGGAGGCACACTGTCTGCTATAGGAATGACAGGCAATACACCCGTTGATTTTTGAATACGGCTTTTAGGGAACTGGCCTTTTTTAGCAGGGACGGAACCGGACTTGACCTGAACGGATTTGTTTTTTTTCTTACCGACTTTGAATTCGATGCGTGCTTTTTTGCCCAACCCTAAGAAACCTTCTTCAAAATAGCCAAGATAGTTCTCTTTGAGCCGTTTGACATAGAAGTCATTGGGTACTGACAAGACAATAGTTTCAGCATCGTGGGTGGACAATACCACGGGTTCAATCCACATTCGATAACAATGATCTGGAACTAATTCTTTAATATGTGATTTGACTTCTTCTAAAAACGAATCCATTAAAAAATACACAGCCTTCCAAACAATACAAAGCAAAGCAAAGCAAAGCGGCTTAAGAGGTTTGATAATTACAGTGGTTATAGTGATTTTAGTATGTTGAAGTACTTTCTATGCGAATATGTTTTTTTGGTCAAATGGAATAAGGATAGTTAGGGCTGGGTTAGAATAATGCGTGGTATATTTTTTCAATATCTTGTTTTTATTAGATTTTTTTTGTGAAACAAACATAATTCTTTCTGATTACAGTGGGTTCGACAAATCCCTATTTTCAAAAGGTATTTTTTAAAAAATAAAATGTTCGTAAAGAATGTAAAAAAATTTTTCTTCGATTTTTAACCATTTCCTTTGAATTCCTTCAATTTTAACAAAAGTCGAAAAAAACGACCACACCTAAAACTTATAAGCGTTTCACAATTTCGTCCCTTAATTTTATTTACACCCTGTTAAGTCAATAGTATATTTCCAATTTTAACATATAAATGAAAGCCATTTCTAATTATGAATACCCGTTCACACCATCCTGTTCTTGGTATAACCATGGGAGATCCTGCAGGTATTGGACCTGAAATAATTATCAAAAGCCTTGCTGACCCTGAGATTATGAATTTATGCACCCCTGTCGTTTTAGGCGACTTTGAGATCCTTAAAAAGGCTGATATTGATTCAAGCGTTCTTAACAAGTTAGTCAAGACAGACGAATTAAATTGCGATTTTCCCAATTTTCCTAAGGGGTTTCTGATTAGCCTTTCCAGCCTGAACCCGGATGTTACTGAATTAGACGCCCCCACCCCGGAGACCGGAAGAGCCATGGAAACCTATATTAATACCGGGGTGGACCTTGCGCTGTCAGGAGCCATTGATGCCCTGGTCACAGCCCCCATTACCAAAACCGGCCTGAAAATGGCCGGGTCATCATTTCATGGCCATACAGAATTAATTGCAGATAGAACAGGTACAGACAATTTTGCTATGATGATGGCAGGACCACGTCTGAAAGTAGTTTTAACCACGATTCACATCCCCTTATCCCAGGTATCGAATCTGCTAAGCAGCCAGGAGATAACAAGAATCATCAACCTGACCCAAGACACCCTGATCACAAGATTCGGTATCAATAATCCGAGACTTGCCGTGGCAGGTCTAAATCCCCATGCGGGCGAACAGGGTATGTTTGGCAATCAGGAAGCGGATATCATTTTACCAGCAATAAAAAAGGCACAGGAACAAGGTTTTGATATTACAGGTCCCTACCCGCCGGATACTGTATTTTTCCATGCTGTTGAGGGACGTTTTGATGCTGTTATCTGCATGTATCACGACCAGGGGCTCATTCCCTTCAAACTGGTGCATTTCAGGGACGGGGTGAACACCACCATCGGGCTTCCCATCATTCGCACATCCGTGGACCACGGTACAGCCTATGACATTGCCTGGACAGGAAAAGCTGACCCATATAGCATGAAAGAGGCCATTAAAATGGCGGCTGTCCAGGCGGTTAATCAAAAAAAATACGGCATGAATAATGGCAAATGATCACATCATAATTAAAGGGGCCAGAACCCATAACCTGAAAAATATTGATGTCAGCATCCCGAAAAACAGTTTGACCGTGATCACCGGACTTTCAGGTTCCGGAAAATCCACCCTGGCCTTTGACACCCTCTATGCCGAAGGCCAAAGACGCTACGTGGAATCTTTATCCACCTATGCCCGCCAATTTTTAGGCCAGATGGACAAACCGGATGTGGATGCCATCGAGGGGCTTTCCCCCGCCATTGCCATTGAACAAAAGACCGCCTCCCACAACCCAAGATCCACCGTTGGAACCGTCACGGAAATTTATGACTACCTGCGACTTCTTTTTGCCAGGGCCGGCACCCCCCACTGCCATATCTGCGGCAAACCCATTTCATCTGCATCCATTGACCAGATTATACAAAACATCCTTAATCCATTGCCTGAAAAGGCGCAGAAAATTATGGTGCTGGCCCCTGTGGTCACAAATAAAAAAGGCGGGCACGCAAAGCTTATCCATCACCTTAAAAAAGAAGGATTTGCAAGGGTTAAAATTGACGGAGATGTCTGCTTAATTGAAGATACACCAACCCTTGATAAGAAAAAGGCGCATAACATCGATGTTGTGGTGGACCGACTGATTTTAAAACAAGGGATCGAACAGCGGCTGACCGATTCCGTTGAAACGGCACTGACGCTCGCCCAAGGTCAGGTGATCATAGACAACCTGGACCTGAAAACCCAGACTCTTTTCAGTGAAAACGCCACCTGCCACACCTGCGGCATCTCTTATCCGCAATTTTCTCCTGCCACGTTTTCCTTTAATTCTCCCCATGGGGCATGCCCCCATTGTGACGGTCTGGGACACCTGACCGAATTCGATCCGGAAAAAATTGTCCCGAACCACCATCTATCCCTGCGCCAAGGGGCGGTTTTGCCATGGGCCGGGAAAGATTCTGTTCGCCATATGGAATTTCTGGACGCCTTGGTGACCCATTATAATGAAGATATCTACACCCCCTTTAAAGACCTTTCCGCGGATTTCCAAAGGGTTATTCTTCATGGGTCGGGTACCCATAAAATCCCTTTTTATGTTGAACAAGCCGGCAAAAAAATTGTCTATGACAAAGCCTTTGAAGGTATAGTTGAGCAACTATCCCGACGTTTTCGGGATACAAAATCAGCCTCTGTCAGGCAAGATCTTGGCAAATATATGGGCCGGAAAGTCTGCTCCAAGTGTCATGGGTCCCGCTTGAACCCCGGCGCTTCAGCAGTACAGGTGGCGGAAACAACCATTCAACAGATTACGGCCATGTCCGTCAAACACGCTATTGATTTTATAAAGACCCTTCATTTAACAGGCCGGGAAAAAGCAGTGTCTGAATCCATTCTTGCCGAACTGTCCCAACGACTTTGCTTTCTGGACGATGTGGGTCTTGAATATCTGACCCTTGACCGGTCTGCCGCAACCCTTTCGGGTGGAGAGAGCCAGCGCATCCGCTTGGCCACCCAGATCGGTTCAAAACTTTCCGGGGTCCTTTATGTACTTGATGAACCCAGCATCGGTCTCCATCAGCGGGACAATGCCCGTCTGCTACGCACGCTGATGCATCTAAAGGGCCTGGGCAATACCGTGCTGGTGGTGGAACACGATGAAGAGACCGTGCTGGCTGCAGATCACATTGTTGATGTCGGGCCAAAAGCTGGTATTAACGGCGGACAAGTGATGTTTTCAGGCACGCCCGAAGCATTGCTCAAAGAATCCTGCCTTACAGGATTGTATCTGTCCGGAAAAAGAAAAATATCTGTGCCGGAAACCAGACGAACCAGCACCCAAAAATTTTTAACTGTCCAAAAGGCAAGTGAAAACAACCTTAAAGATATTGATGTCTCTTTCCCCATCGGGTGTTTAACCTGTGTAACAGGGGTGTCCGGATCAGGAAAATCGACTCTGGTGCTGTCAACCCTTTATCAAGCCCTTGCAAGCACACTGAACAGATCCGAAAAACCTGTGGGAAAACATGCTGCCATTTCAGGCATGGAATATATCGACAGGGTGATCCACATTGACCAGTCCCCCATCGGCAAAACCCCGAGATCTAATCCAGGCACCTATACAGGGGTCCTCACCCATATTAGGGAATTGTTTGCACAGACACCTGAAGCAAAGGCCCGGGGATACAAAGCCGGGCGGTTCAGTTTTAATATCAAAGGCGGCAGATGTGAATCCTGTAAAGGGGACGGCATCGTCAAAATTGAAATGCATTTTCTACCTGATGTTTATGTGACCTGTGATGTGTGCAAAGGCATGCAGTTCAACAAAGAAACCCTTGAAATAAAATACAAAGGAAAAAACATCGCCCAGGTACTGGACATGACCGTGAATCAGGCCCTTGATTTTTTTGACAATATATCGTCTATCCGGCACACCCTTGTGACTCTTGTGGAAACAGGGTTGGGATATATCAAACTGGGCCAGGCCGCCACAACACTGTCGGGCGGAGAAGCCCAGCGCATAAAAATTGCCAGGGAACTGTCTAAGAAAAGTACGGGAAAAACCATTTATATTCTGGATGAACCCACCACAGGCCTGCATACCGATGATATCAAAAAGCTGTTGGCTGTATTGGACCAACTTGTGGATGCCGGCAACACCGTGGTGGTCATTGAACACCACCTTGATGTCATTAAATGCGCGGATTATGTCATTGATCTTGGCCCGGAAGGCGGAGACCAGGGCGGACAGATCATTGCCCAGGGCACCCCGGAACAGGTGGCCGGTTCATCGTTGTCCCATACGGGTTTTTACCTGAACCGGGTTTTAAAAAATCAGCATTCGTCACAATAATTTTCCACCATACAGGATCCGTCCACCAGGCAGGCAAAAGCGATCTTTTCTGCCTGACTGCGCCTTTTGGCAGACACTGTTTCAAATTCATCCGGTAAAGAAGTTATCATATCATGATCTGGCCCGGGAATGGCGGACATCCCCTCCCCTTGGACCTTTCCGGTTTCTCCTGAAATCAGTTCAGCATCCTGGCCATTGGTAACAACCACAAAAGGGATCTGGTAATCAAAGATCAGCCGCGACAATGCCAGGGTCGGCAGCCGCCGAGTCACAAGAGAGCCTGGGGCATAGTTGATCATCATAACCGCACGTTGATTCCTGTAAACCAGAAAATCAGCAGTAACAACCGCACTGCGGTCACCGGTGTGGATTGTTATTTCCCGTCCCGCCTCAATCTTTGATTTATCAAACCCCAGCTCGTTCACCAGATGCCGGGCAATTTGCTGGCGGTACCGTTCATCGTGGGTGTCCGTAATCGTTTTGCCACTTAAAAAATCAACAAGTTCACCAAGAATCAGGTGGTGGGAATTTTCATTCATAGCGTCCCCTTTAAATTTTGATTAGATATTGACCTTATATGCAGAAAAACATTATGAATGCCATAAAAAATTATTAAAAAGGGTGTATCAGTCATGCTGGATTTTCTTCCCTCCCCGGTTAAGGGGGCGCTTTCATTTATTGGATATTTACTCAACACCATTTGTTTGACTGTGCCTTTGATTTTAACATCTATTTTAAAATCTATAATCCCCTTTAAAGGGTTAATTGTGTTGCTGGACAAATTCCTTATTTGGATTGCAACTCTGTGGATCAGTATCAACGGCCTAAATTGTGATCTGTTCAACAAAATAGACTGGCAGGTGAACGGGTTGACCCAGCTGAAAAAAAAGGACTGGTATCTTGTCATCTCCAACCACCAGTCCTGGGTTGACATTCTGGTACTGCAAAAAATTTTTAACCGTAAAATCCCCATGCTGAAATTTTTCCTGAAAAAAGAACTAATCTGGGTACCTTTTTTAGGCCTTGCCTGGTGGGCCCTGGATTTTCCGTTCATGAAACGCTATTCAAAAAAATTTCTTGAAGCAAATCCCCACCTGAAAGGGAAGGATCTTGAAAGGACCCGCAAGGCGTGTGAAAAATTCAAGCATACCCCGGTGTCAGTGATGAATTTTGTGGAAGGCACCCGGTTTACCCCGGAAAAACATAAACGCCAAAACTCACCCTTTGCCCGTCTTCTTTTACCCAAGGCAGGGGGCATTGCCTTTGTACTTGGCTCCATGGGCGAATACCTTCACAATATTGTCAATGTCGCGATCGCCTATCCGGACGGGGTGCCGACCTTCTGGGATTACATTTCAGGCAAAACAAAACAGATCATAGTGGACGTGGACGTATTCCCTGTAAACGAAAGGTTGATCGGTGATTATTTTAATAATGATGGGTATAAGCAACAATTCTGTGATTGGCTCAATCAAATCTGGCAGGAGAAGGATAAAAAACTGAAAGAACTGCTTTTTTATGACCAGCCAGACCAGTCCCCGGCCTGGTCTGGACAATCACATGTAAAAAAACTCAAAAATTAAGGGTTTCCCTGATAGACATCTATTCAGGTCGATGATAAGCAATTGACCAGAGTTTAAGCTTCACGTTTTCTTGATTTTCCGGTTTTGTGCCAACGGGAAAATAGGTTGAATGAGCCATTTTACATAGCGATATGCGCATCTTGTATATAAAATAAGAACGGAAATATTAATGTCAAAGTTTGAAGAATCACGATGGGCCGACAGCGAATTTTCCCGAAACTATAGAGATGAGGCAAATGTTTATCTACCTTTTCGACGCGAATTTATTGAAATTACAAAATCACTCTATGCCTATTTCATCGACGCAAAGAGTGAAGCCAGCGTATTAGACTTAGGCTGTGGAGACGCTTTGTTCATACAGGAATTAATAAAAACATTTTCCCCTAAAAGTATAACACTTGTAGACGGATCAAATGAAATGCTGGAAGAGGCCCAAAGACGTTTAGGGAAAAAGGCAAATTTCAATTTTATTCAGGCAAGTTTCCAAAGTTTACTTAGCGGCGAGCTATTGAACCAAAATTTCGATTTTGTTTATTCTTCACTGGCTATTCATCATCTATCCTTTGAGGAGAAGAAACAGTTATATTCATATATTTATAGGCTCTTATCTCCAGGTGGGAGCTTCGTACATTATGATGTTGTTGTTCCGCCCTCGAAAAAAATTGAAAGTTGGTTTTTATCACTCTGGCGTCAATGGATAAAAAAACATCCGGACAAAGAAATGAGTAAAAAATTACTTGAAATTCCTGAACAATATAAAAGAAATACAGACAACATTCCGGACACGCTTGGTTCGCAGCTACAAGCTTTAAAACAAATTGGATTTAAAGAGGTTGACTGCTATTTCAAACATGGAATTTTCAGCTTGTTTGGTGGTTTCAAATAGCTATTTTGGGAAATAAAAAGATAATCGGGATAGGACTCCCCATCACTGAGGAGCCCTCCCAGGTGAGTAGCCCGGGGGAGTCTCACCCCCAGGCTCTCTCAAAACCGGACGTGAACCTTTCGATTCATACGGCTCCCATTGTCCAGCCACAAAACATGGCATTGCTTGATCCAAAGAATTCCTCCCATTGCTGGTTGATCCCTCGCATCAAGCCGGACAATGCAACCCCTTCGCTCCACCCCAATTACAGAGACTTCAACACTACTACGAGTTGCTCCGCCCCTGTGCTCCGCTTTGGTACTCTGATCCTTGTGGGGCTTCCACTTGGATTTCTCCCTTATCAATAAAATATCTTTCAGGCATGGCAATAGCCACCCATTTGACTTTGGGCATGCGCCAATATCTTTTGCGGGCATTGCCGCAAAGCACAGTATCTCCATCCCTGCCTACCTATGGCGTATCCCCACAAAGGGAACACACCCAAAAGGCATAAAAAGAATGGGAGAAGCGCAGCGGCCGGCAACAGAAACAATTTTACCGGGCTCGGGCCGCCATTGGAAAAACTGCCACATGGGGTCTGTTTGGCGGGAATCATTGAAAGTAATTTGAATGTTTGCTTCATCCGCATTAAAGGAAAAACTGTTTAAAGGTATGGATAACCCCTTGCCAATCGCCTTGATATAGGCCTCTTTCAGGGTCCAGATATCAAAAAATAACTTTTTTTTTTCAGTCTCTGGTACCTTTGAGACAAGTTCTGCCTCAGCAGGAGAAAAAAATCGGTTGGCAATAGAAATGTCTGTGTGCCGCCCCACATCTTCCACATCCACGCCCACGGTATCATTCCGGCCCACGGCACAGACCGCAGCGCCATGGCTATGGGATAGATTGAAATGAATATCCGGCATTTGCGCAAGAAAGGGTTTGCCATGTTCATTGACCGAAAAACGAAGAGATTTGGGTTCCTGTCCGGTCGCTTCGGCGATCAAATACCGTACCAGTGCTCTGGATACCAAGCTTAAATGACGGTCTGATTGTTTCATGTACCGGTCTGCCTTTTGGATTTCAGCAGGGCTAAGGCAGTGTCTGTATTGTTTCAAAAGATAGGGATCTGATATCTGGTCTGCCCGGGTGTAGAATACATGAATCTGGCCGGAATCCGGAAGGAACGGTTTTATCATAATTGAGCCTTGTTATTTTTTTATTTTTCGTTCAGACGCTACCATTAAAAAAATCTTTGTTGCGCTTTAAATCCATAAACCCAAGACATTTGACGTTATGTTTACCGATGGGTTAATTATGTCATCATTTGGATAATTTTGGGAATCAAACTTGAAAAGCGATGTTAAGCAAGTTATTCTTCTAAGTTGAGTCGATTTTTGCCTGTTTTAAAAATTTGAGGCCCAAACATAAAAATTGAAATTCAATTTTTTATGCAGGAACGTACATGGATTTATAGTTTAGTTAGGATAACAAAAGCAAGATGCAGTCCGTTTTAAAATCAGATCGTTGCGGAGATATTTTAAAATTTTCCGTCCCCGAAATTTTTTTTGGCAGAAAAAGCCTTAGATACGCCGGTATGAGCGCCAAACGAATGGGAGCAGAAAAAATATTTCTGGTCTCTGATTCAGGTCTTGAAAAAACCGGATGGGTGGAAAAACTACTTGACATCCTGGCCCAGGAACAACTTAACTGGGTCTATTATTCAGATGTTGATTCCAACCCCAGGGACTGGCAGATCCAACAGGGGGCAGAACTCTACAAAGACAAAAACTGTGATGTCGTCATGGCCATAGGCGGTGGCAGCCCCATGGACGCCGCAAAGGGGATTGCGCTTGTGGCCAGCAACGGCGGCCGAGTGAACGACTATGAAGGGGCCAACCAGATCCGTGATCCCCTACCACCCATGATATTTATCCCATCAACCGCCAGCAGCGGATCTGACATTTCCCAGTTTGCCATTATCACGGACATGGAACGCCGGGTGAAGATGTCCATCATCAGCCGAACGCTTGTACCCAACATCTCTATCATTGATCCGGAACTTCTGACCACCAAATCCAGGGAACTTATCATCGCCGCCGCTTTAGATGCGCTGTCCCATGCCGTTGAAGCCCATGTCTCCCGGATTGCCTCCCCCATGACCGAAGTCCACTCCCTTAAAGCCATTGAACAAATCTTCCACCATCTGCCCGCAGCCCTTGAAACCCGATCCATCAAGGACCTTGAAAAACTGAGCATGGCCGGCACCTCTGCGGCAATGGCATTCAGCAATGCCAGTCTGGGCATGGATCATGCGCTGGCTCACTCCCTTGGCGGAGTTTTGGATACGGTCCACGGCATCATCCATCCTATTCTCCTGCCTCAGGTCATGCGGTTCAACCTTGAGTCCAGTACCGACAAAATCGCCCAAATCGGCCGGGTTATTCTAGACAAAACCCTTTCAACACCTGAGGAAACCGCCTTAGCAGGTATTGAAAGGCTGGAAGAGTATTTTAAAAGTCTTAAGGTCTCAACAAAATTAAGGGATATCGTACCCGACCGATCCAAACTCCAAAGAGTCTGTGAGATGGCCGCCCTGGACACCTGTCTGCTGAGCAATCCAAGAAGTGCCAGTGTGCAGGAGATGCTCGAAATCTGTGAAAAGGTATGGTGATGAGAAAGACAACCCTTGATGACATTATCGGCCTGAAGTATACCAAACTGGGTTTTTTCCCAGAGGCCAAGCACAAAATGACACAGCTTAAGGCCGCCAACATCAGGCTTGAGCGTAAAAGTCAGAAACTTCAGGCTATATTAGACGGTATTTCCGATGTGATGGTCATCATGTCATTAAATTTTACCATCATTACGGTAAACCGGCTTTTCTCAGAGATTTTTGAGTGTGAGCGTCCCGAAAGAAAGACCTGCTATGAACTTTTTATGAATAGAACCACACCTTGCCCGGACTGCCCGGTAAAGCAGTCTCTGAAAAACGGTCAGGTCTGCCGCCAGACCCGGATTTATTTGATCAAAGATAAAAAACGGCAGTTTGAAGTATCGGTGTCTCCCATGACGGACATCCATGGAAAAATCTTTAGATTTATCCTCCTGTTGCGGGATGTGACCCGGGAAAAAGAGTATCAGGAAAGCTATTACTATTCAACGAAAATGGCAACCGTCGGGTTGCTGGCAGCCGGCGTGGCACATGAGATCAACAATCCTTTAACCAGTATCCACGGATTTTCAGAAGGTCTGAAACGGCGTCTCCCCAGACTAAAGGAATATCTTGAAAACAATCCCGGGACTGAAGCGGATGATCTGGCTGCTGATTTTGACGAATACATTGATACCATCATTGCAGAATGCAACCGGTGCCGAGATATCGTGAAAAATCTTTTGACCTTCAGCCCGAGAAAACGCATTGATTTTTCCAGGGTGGATCTCAAGGACTTGGTCACTGATGTGATCAAACTGCTTCATTTCCGCCTTAGACAGGAAGCCGGTGTGACGATTGAGTTAGACATTCCCGAAGGTCTCCCAAAAATCAACGGCAATGCGCCGGAGATCAAACAGGTGTTGCTCAATATTGTCTGTAATGCCATTGATGCCGTTGAAGGCAAAGGTCGCCTTGACATCTATGTCAAGGTTAGAAAAAAGTGGATCGTGCTTTCTGTGGAAGACAACGGATATGGTATTTCTGAAGAAGACATGAAACGACTTTTTGACCCTTTTTTCACCACCAAACCACCTGGAAAGGGAACAGGCATCGGTCTGTCCACCTGCTATAACATTATCCAGCAGCACCAGGGAAAAATATTAGTTGAAAGTGAACCAGACAAGGGAAGCATGTTCCACATCTGCTTTCCCCTTGAGGTTGAGGAAAAAGATACAGATGAATAAATCCGAAGACCAAATCAATGTGCTTGTGGTGGATGATGAAAAGCACATACGCAGACTGCTGGAAAAAGAATTGTCGTCTCCCAGGCGCCAGATAACAACGGCCGGTGACGTCCAGTCCGCCCTTTCGGCCGTCCGGAAAAACCGATTTGACGTCATTATACTGGACATCATGCTGCCGGACGGTAACGGCATTGAATTGATGGCCCGTTTCCAGGAAGAGATCCTGGCGGTCCAGATCATCCTGATCACCGGTTACGCAGATGTAGATGATGCGGTACTGTCCATGAAAGCCGGTGCCTGCGATTATATCACCAAACCCTTTGATCTGGACCGGCTGGAACAAGTGGTTGAAACGGCATTTCAAAGGGGCCTGGGGTACCAAAGAGAGCTGCTCAGGCACCAGGGATCCCAGGCCACGAACAACAGTTTTGCGGATCACATGATCGGACATTCCAAGGCCATGGAGGAGATCCGCTTTCTTATCCGAAAGGCTGCCCCCACAAATGTTCCAATCCTGATCACCGGAGAAAGTGGCACCGGAAAAAATGTCATTGCACGTCAACTCCACGCCCAGAGCCTGAGAAGTCATATTCCCATGCTCACTAAAAATTGTGCAACACTTCAGGAAGAATTGATGCGAAGCGAACTTTTCGGCTATTGCAAAGGCGCCTTTACCGGGGCGGAAGCCTCCAGAGAGGGACTGTTGAGCATGGCCGATGAAGGCACGCTTTTCCTGGACGAAATTGGGGATCTTTCTGTTGGGGTCCAGGCCTCTCTGTTAAGGGTAATGGAAAACCAGACTTTCCGTCCTGTGGGAGATAAAAATGAAACCCGGGTGAATATCCGGTTCATCTTTGCCACCAACCGGGAACTTAAAAAAGCGGTTGCCGAAGGAGAATTCAACCAGGCACTGTTTCACAGGCTTAATGTATTTACCATCAACACCTTGCCCCTGCGCAAACGAAAAGAAGAAATACCCGTGCTGGTGGAACATTTTATAGGAAAATTGAAGCCGAACTGCAAAATCTCAAAAAATGCCATGAACCTGCTTATGGGATATGACTGGCCAGGCAATGTAAGAGAGTTGCACAATGTCATTGAGCGGGGGATTATTCTTTCGGACAACATGGTTATCACAGAGCGTTGCCTGCCCCTTGAACTTTTGGACACTTCAAGCCGGGATGAAGAAGAGGCCCCGTTGTTTGCTTCTTTAAAAGAGGTTGAAAAAAAACATATCCTGGCAGTGATGGCCCATGTTAACAACAACCGGTCCAAGGCAGCGGAGCTGTTGGGAATCAGCAGAAAGACCTTGTATCGAAAATTAGCCGATATTCCGGAATACGCACAACTCGAAGCATAGGCTTAAAAAAGTGGGGGGGGGGGGGAGACAAAAGCTCCCCCCTGAACAACCAAAACAATATATCAGCATCAGCACAACTTTTTCGACCTACGCATTATAATTTTTTGCCTCCTGGAGCTCTTCAACACTGAAGGTCCATTGGGTATCATGGGGCGGGAACTTTTCTTTAAACATCTCAGGTAACTGGTCATCTATTTTGGTAAATCCAGCTTTGAGATTAAACTCATTTTCGTTTTCCAAAATAGAGATCCCCAGTTTTATCACATCATCAGGGGTAAGGCTAAGCCCATATTGAGCATTGATCATATCCACGATCAAGGGCACACCTTCCTCGTTGTCCAGGACGGCAAATGCAACAAAAAGACAAAGGCCTGCCGCATCGATGGCGGCCGTTGCAATCTGGAGATTTTTGGACAATTCCACCTGGATATCATTTTTCAGCGGATCCACAGAACCGCCCACCCCCAGGATATTTGCGGTGACCCCGTATCCGGCGGTATGGTCTGCGCCCATGGGTGTAGTGGCATAGGTAACTCCAACGCCTTTGACTGACCTTGGATCATAGGCCGGCAACGCCTGGCGCTTTACCACAGGAATTCTGTCTACCCCCAATGCATCTCCTGTAAATGCAGCCCCGTTGCCCAGAATCTTTCCAAAGCCTGTCCCTTGGGGAACCTGTTTGAGCAGATCGATACATGCATCGCCGTCTCCCCACGGAATGAGTCCGCCTTCCATGGCCAAGCCTAAGGCCACGCCCGTGTCTATAGTATCCAAGCCGTAATCATCGCACAGCCGGTCCATCATGGCGATCTGATCAAGATCCTTCACCGTAGTGTGGGCACCAAACGCCCAGAGCGTTTCATATTCAAAGCCTGAAGTTAAATACTCGCCGTTTTTATCATTGTACGCCTGGGAGCATTTGATGACGCACCCGGGATGGCAACCTTCCGCCACCACGCCGTTTCGGGCCTGGATATTTTCCACCATCTTTTCTCCGCTGATATCAGCGGCGTGTTCAAACCGGCCGGTTCTAAAATTTTTTGTGGGCAAAGCACCTGCCTCGTTAATCACGTTGACCAGAACGGCCGTGCCCAATCCCGGCAGTCCCTGGCCGGTGACCGGGTGATCCCGAAGCATTTTAACCCATTTTTTATTGGCCGCCTTAAACCCTTCCGGGTCCACCAGGGGAATTCTGTCGCACCCGCTGTCATCCACCACGATTGCCTTGATTTTCTTGGACCCCATGACAGCACCAAGCCCCCCGCGCCCCATGGCGCGTCCGGGCCTTCCCTTTGGATCGGCCTGATGAATACTGGCGGCCTTGAGACACTGCTCCCCAGCCTGACCAATGGTCATCACGCCTGTTCTTTTACCATATACGGCCCACAATTTTTCCATGAGGTCATAGTTTCCAAGCCCCTCATAGTCAGAGGCATCCAGGATCTCAACACCCTGTTTGTTAATCACCACCATGCAAAAGCCAGCATCTTCCGGCTTATCCTCAACAACCAAAGCAGCGATACCCAGTTTTGCCAGTTTCTGGGAGATAAATCCGCCGGAATTGCTCTCTTTTATTCCATTGGTCAAAGGCGATTTCGCCCCGGCAGACAGACGGCCGGAGTTGGCTGCGGGTGACCCGGATAAAATCCCGGGTGAAAAAATCAATTTATTATAACACCCGAGCGGATGACAGTCGGCAGGCACCTCATCCAACACCATCTTTGAAGTCAGTGCTCTTCCGCCAAGGCCCACGAGGGACTCAGGTAATTCCTGATATTCCCAGGTTTTTTCCTTTGCGTTTATTCTTAGTATTTTTCCCATCCTTGCTCCTCTTTAAAACAACCCGACCATTATCAAACTGGAGGATAATGGTCGGGCATTGTTAATTCAAGATATCAACAATGGTGTAATCTAAAATATGTCGGTATCTATTAAAGTGCGTTTGTATAGATCTGAATTACGTCGTCCAGGGTCGGACGTCTGGGGTTGGTAGCACCGCAGGCATCTTTCTGAGCGTTTTCAGCCATAATTTTCAGATCTTCTTTTTTAACACCAAGCTGGGTCAGGTCAGAAGGAATTCCCACATCTGCAGACAGAGTCTGAATGGCTGTCAATGCGCGTTCAGCAGCTTCTCTTGCAGAAAGGCCTTCGATGTTTTCCCCAAGGGCTACAGCGACATCTGCATAGCGGTCAAGCTTGGAAATCAAGTTGAAGCGGGAAACATGGGGGAGAAGGATGGCGTTGCAAACACCATGGGGAAGATCGTAAAATCCGCCCAACTGGTGAGCCATTGCATGAACATGACCAAGGCTTGCATTGTTGAATGCCATACCGGCAAGGTATTCAGCATAGGCCATTTTATCTCTGGCAACAATATCTTCACCGTTGGCAACAGCAGGTCTCAGGTATTGAGCAATCAACTCAATGGATTTGATGGCGCAGGCATCGGTAATGGGGGTAGCGATGGTAGAAACGTATGCTTCTACGGAGTGTGTCAACGCGTCCATACCGGTAGCAGCAGTCAGGAAGCTGGGCATACCCATCATGAGCAGCGGGTCATTGATGGCGATAGCCGGTGTTACACGCCAGTCAACGATAGCCATTTTTACTTTTCTGCTGGTGTCTGTGATGATGCAAAAACGGGTCATCTCACTGGCGGTACCTGCAGTGGTGTTGATGGCAATAAAAGGAGGCATGGCTTGGGTAGATTTATCAACGCCTTCATAGTCGTGGATGGTTCCGCCGTTGGTTGCTACAAGGCCGATACCTTTACCGCAATCATGGGAACTTCCACCACCCAGGGTGATGATCATGTCGCAACCGCTTTTCTGGTAGAGGGCCAAACCTTCTGCCACATTCTTGTCAGTGGGATTGGGCACTGTATCATCGTAGACTACAGCTTCTGCACCCATATCTGCTTTGAGCAGATCGCAGATCTGAGCGGTGATTCCTGCTGCGGTAATACCCTTATCTGCAACAATGAAAGGTTTGCTTACCCCAAGGCTTTTCATCTGGGCGCAAATTTGTTTGTGGGCACCAACGCCCATGAGGGTAACTGTGGGAATGTAAAATCCGAAAACTGCTTCTCCGTTTGACATTTGAATCTCCTTTATATGGTTAGTTCAAAAAAGTTCATGCGAAATGCACAATCTCATTCACTGCCCTGTATACAAAAGCAATTTCGAGACCATAAAGGTAAATACAAATCACGAAAACTTAGCTTTCTTTTAAAACCCCATTTATTTCAAATATTTAATTTTTTATTTTTTTTATTTGGCAGGATTTTTTTATGTTTCAGAGCGTAAATTTTTTTTATAAAAGTGTAGCAGGTTGACCCGACCACCACACCCGACGGGTCAAAAGGTAACATGCCTTTGATATCAATGGCACATCCATTGCGGTGGTCTCCGCAAAATGATTTTTCCCGCAGTTTTTCCAGACAGGTAACAACAGGTTGTAACTCTAAGAGAAGCTTTTCAAACTCAGGATCAATAATCATATTAGTACATCCCACATCGGCCTATGACAAAGGAAGATCTCTCAACTGCTTTGCTCATCATAAATGTCCATACCGGGATAATGTTTTTCTGCGCATTCATTGCAGATACTGTGGCTGAACTGTGCTTCGGAATGATTGTCTATATAAGCCTCTATCTGATTCCAATACCCTTTATCATCACGAATCTTCTTACAGTGCATACATATCGGCAAAAGCCCGCTTAATTTCTTAACCTGGGATAGAGCCTCTTTGAGTTCGTCCATGGTCTTGTGCAGCTTAATGTGCAGATCAACCCTGGCTTTTGCCATTACCAGATTCAGCGGCTTTTGTATAAAATCTACGGCTCCGGCCTGGAACCCTCTGGCGGCATCCTGTGTTTCAGTAACCGCTGTCACGAATATGACCGGGATATGTTTTGTTTTCTCATCTGCTTTCAGCCTTTTACAAACTTCATATCCATCAATGCCGGGCATCATAATATCAAGTAGAATCAAATCAGGCGGGACATTGCCCCGGGCGGCTTTAAGGGCTTGTTCCCCGTTTTTGGCGGCCATGATCTTATACTTGTCACGCAGAAGTTCGGTCAGCAATTTAATATTTAATCGTTCATCATCTACGATTAGAATACAACTTTTCTTGTCCATTTTTCTCCATCTTATAAGATAGTCCAGGGTAATTTACTCAAGTTTGTCAAACTTTGCTGTGAGCTATTCCTGGCAGTTGATATGTCAGTTCAGCCCATAACTGTTTATAGGCTATGACGGCTCTTGGTTATCCAATGTCTTCTTAAGCTTTTCCATTGCCTCAAGCGCGTCTTCAAAATCCAGGTTTTCTGCATGATCTAAAAGCGCAACACTTATCGCTTTAAGGGGACTGTCATGCAAATGAAGCAACTGATTTATCTCTTGTGCTTTACTGTCAATATCGGGATTCATATCCTTGGCAAGTTTTTGAAAGTCATCCAGAAGGCGCCTTAATTTTTCCATATCAACGGGGGCTGCACTGATCTTTTCTGCACCTTCCAAAGACTGAGGCAGAATCTTTTGTTTCAGATCTTCAACCACCTGAGTTAAATCCCTGACCAGATTTTCCATAAGGGGATCAAGCTGAGCGAGCTGGTTCTTTTTTAGTACAGCTTCAACTTTCTGGGAACTGTCATGCAATGCCTGTGCGCCGATTGCCCCTGCAACGCCCTTAAGTGTATGAGCGATCCTGTGTGCCAAAACAATATCGTTTTGGATAACTGCCTGGGAGATAATCTGGTTATCCTTGCCGTGGTCTTTAATAAACTGCTTTAAAAACGTTATATAAAGATTCTGGTTGCCATTGGCTCTTTGTATGCCAACGTCTATATCAATGCCGGCCAGCGCCTTGGGCAAAGAAACGCTGTTGTTATTCATAACCTTCTGAGATTCAAGCATGGAAGGCTCGCCGTCAACGGCCGGTATCCATCTAAGCAAAGTCTCAAATAAAATGTTTGGTTCAATGGGTTTGGCAATATGGTCAACCATACCGACCGCAAGGCAACGTTCGCGATCCCCGGCCATGGCATTGGCGGTCATGGCAACGATGGGGGGATGATTTGGAGATTGTTGCTCCAGGATGACCCGGGTGGCGTCAAAACCATCCATTTCAGGCATTTGAAGATCCATCAGTATCAAATCAAATTTGGCTTTTCCGGCAAGTTCAACGGCCTTTTTGCCATTTTCTGCAATAACGACCACAAGCCCTGCCTGGGTAAGAAGTTTCTCAGCCAGAATCTGATTGATGGTGTTATCTTCTACAACTAGTATTTTTGCCCCTTTTATGGCTTCCAAAGGGTTAACCCGCCAGGGGCCAGAAGTATTTTCTGCAATCTTTACGTCTCTTTTGCCACCAAATGCATTGATGACGATATCCAACAAATTTGAAGGGATCACAGGTTTGGTTAGGAAACCGTCTATGCCCACGTCCTGAGCTTGACTCATGATATCTTCCTGATTCAGGGTCGTAACCATAATAATGGTAATATGGTCACTGTCGGCAAACGCTTTAATATAATTTGAAGCCTGGAGTCCATTCATCCCGGGCATCATATAATCCATCAACACCAGCCTGAAAGGGTCCTTTTCAGCGGCTTTTTTTATTGCCTTTAGAGCGGCTTTGCCTGAATCAACACACGCCACCCTGAAAGAAAACGCCCCCAGGGTCTGCGCAAACATCTGCCTTGCAGTGACCGAATCATCAACCACAAGGACTTTAAGCTTTTCCAAATCCGATGGAACGCTTAATTCAGGTTTTTCGTCTTTTTCGATATGTCTGCCCAAAACAACGGTGAAATAAAAACTGCTCCCCTTGCCGCGAGAGCTTTTAACCCATATCCGGCCGTTCATTAACTCAACCAAATGTTTGCAAATGCTCAACCCCAGCCCGGTTCCGCCATATTTTCTTGTGGTACTGCCATCGGCCTGGCTGAAAGCTTGAAACAATCTTGACTGTTGATCCATGGCCATGCCAACACCAGTATCCTTTACCACCACCTCCAGTTCTACCATATCAGCCTGTGTTTTAATTGATCTTACTTTTATAACGATCTCACCGGATTCAGTAAACTTAAGCGCGTTACTTGTCAGGTTGAGCAGCACCTGGCCCAGCCGAAGGGGATCACCGATCAGTTGGACCGGTGTTCCCGGAGCGACATGAAATAAAATCTCAAGCCCGCTCTCCTGGGCCTTGAAGGAAACCATGTTGCTCAGGTTTATCAAAACTGTTTCCAAATTGAATGGAATAGACTCCAGCTCCATTTTGCCGGCCTCAATTTTTGAAAAATCCAGGTTATCATTGGTGATATCCAGCAATAATTGGGCAGACTGATGAACCATCTGGATATAGTTGCGCTGCTGGGGATCCAGGTCCGTTCCCAGACAAAGGTGGGACATGCCAATAATGGCATTCATGGGGGTGCGGATCTCATGACTCATATTGGCAAGAAAAGAGCTCTTGGCCCGGCTTGCTTCCTCGGCGATCCTGCGGGAGGCAATAAGCTCACTGATATCCTGCAGATTGACGACCATTCCGTTGTAACCCTTTGTACCATCCATAATCGGCGAAGCCGTGATTCGAATCTCTTTTTTCGTACCCCCTTTTGTATTCCTTACCGTTTCCAGCCCATAACAGATTTCTCCTTTCATGACCTTTTCAAAAACTTGCATAGTATTTTCAGCCGCTTCTTCAGGAATAAAATCAATCTTCTTTCCCATAAACTCTTCGGGCGTCCATCCGAATATCTTCTCAAAGGCAGGATTTATATATTCTGCTTCTGCGTTTTTATCATAAACAATCATCGGCTCGGCACTGGTTTCCATGACTGTATGCAATTTCTTTTCACTGCGGGCCAGATCGCTTTCTGCCTTTTTTATATGTGAAATATCCGTAAATGCTTCAAGCAGAACATTTTCATTATTCAAGTTGATTTGAATAACACTTTTCATTACGGGGATTCTTTCACCCGCTTTATTAATGACCGTCGTTTCTGATGATTCTACGGTCAACCCCATATCAAGAACCGGGCAGTTGCATTCCCCAGCAGAGCAAATGATGTTGTGGCACACCTTCCCAACCAAATCCTGTTCTTTGTCAAATCCCATCATTAAAAGAGCTGCCTTATTTACACTGCGGATAATTTTATCTTTACCGACCAGGACCACACCAAAGGGCATCGCTCTAAGCATTTTCTGTGTTTCTAAATGTAGTTGATCTGTTTTGGCTTTTGATCTTTTTAATAGTTCGGCAGTCGTTCGATTTCGCTTGTTCAGGCGTGCAAAAAAAAATGTGGTGACACCCATGACGGCAACCAGAACAAATATGGCAATAACGACATACCAATATTTTAAAAAAACCTGTTTCGGTGTAAATTTACCATAATCCCGGTAAGGCGAAACCTTTAAAATTTTTAAACAGTCATGAACAGATTGATAATTCTTGGGGATGGTCCATCCGGAACATGACGCTGCAATGGCCGCTTTTGAATTGGGTTGAATCTCAATTAACCGATGCGCCACTATTTCAGCAAGTGCATCAGAGGTGTGACCAACCTGGCCCATTGGCCACTCCGGATATTCTCTTGTGGAATGAAGGAATGGTAAAGGAACCTTACCACCGCCATGTTTATGAATTACAAAAAAGCCCTCCAGATTAATTTTACCCTCTAACTGCATTCTCTCCAATGTATCGGTTCGAACCGTCCCTGCGTCTGTTTCTTTGTTTAAAACTGACAACACAACCGCATCATGGCTCCCTTTAAAAGACAATTTTGAAAAATCCTTGTATGGATCAATGCCGGCTTCTTGCAATTCACGCCGGGCCATAAGCCACCCACCAAAGGAATTTTCACTTACCGCTGCAAAATGTTTTTGCTTCAAATCGCTGTAGGTTCGAATATCAAATCTTTGTTTCAAGCAGAACACAACGCCGCCAAATGTTGTATAAGTCCCATTTAGCCTTTTATTTTTTAACGTTGCTATCCGATTGACACCATGCAGAACTTCCAATTCGACATAAATAGCCGAATTTGCAAGAATAAAATCCACCTCTCCATTTTCTACTTTTCGGCTTATATTTTTAAAATCAATAGGAATAATTTTAAAAGAATAGTCTGGAACAATATTGGACAAATATTCAGCCGTTGGCGACCATTTTTTCAAACAATTGTCAGTACTGCGTTTGGCCAACACGCCAATCTTAATTAAATTCGTGCCGGAAAATGTGTTTGTCGGATAAAAATAAATTAACAAACATGATGCGACTAAAAAAAAATTTTTCAAAAGATTTATTTGCATTAATCTCTGTCGATGATCCGGTCTTTAAGAGACTTTGAAAAAAACACTACAAATTTTGCATCCAGTGTTTATTCGTATTCAAGAGGCGCTTCAAAAAGAAAATTGAACAAATTTTCAATAAAGGATGCGAATACAGATGCATTTTATCTTTCTAAGATACATTAAACATTACACAACTGATACAAAAAAGCAATTATATCATTATGAATATCGCCTGCAACACAGCTGATAGGGGGACGAAAGGTTCCATGCATTAAACAAGGCTATTTGGGGGGAGGAGAGGCGTGAACTGAAAAAAAAAGTGAGTTATAGATTATCAGATTAAACGTCGTGATCAAAATGAAAGCATCCTCTGCCCTGTTAGGACAGAGGATGCTTTCATTTTCATTGGCTTCAGGCTGCGATTTCCACCCCTGCCAGGTTCTTTTCAAGCCCCATGGCATGGCCCAGCAATTGGGTGAGAAGTACCGCGGGGATGGGATCTGTTGATTCTGATTTCAGAATCAGCTCCCGGCCATATTCAAACTGCATATGACAATAGTTGCAGGCCGTGCAGATAATATCCGCCCCCTCATGTTTTGCCGATTCATATTTTTTCAAAACAAAATCCCGGGCCAGAAGACTGTTTTTTTCCAGCAGGGGGTTACCGCAGCATTCCAGGCCTCTGGACCAGTTTACGGGCTCGGCCCCGGTCAGTTTGATAATCCGTTCAAATATTGTCGGTGCATTGGGTCGTTCATCAAATCCGGTTATGGACGACGGGCGCAGGGCGTGACAACCGTAACTTGCGGCAACTTTAATTCCGTCAAGGGGATGAACAACGCTTCGCTGGATAACGCCTTTATCGATTTCCCGGTCCAGCAAGGTCAGCATATGATGGATTTTGACCCCCCCATTATAATGCAGCCCTTCCTTTTCCAGCAGAGAATTGATCATATGCTGTTTTTTGGGATCATTTTGAAAATAGTGTTCTGCCTGTTTAAGAGCGCCAAAACAGCACTTGCACAGGGTCAGTACAGGCAGGTGATGGGCCTGGGCAATGGCCAGATTCCGTATGGCCAGTAAAAGATAAGCATCCAGATTTTTTTCCTTGACAGGGTATCCGCAACAACCGAAATCAAGTTCCTCAACGCCAACATTAAGCCTGGATAAAACCGCTTTGGCGGATTTTGGATGCTGGGGAATGTCAAATCCGGTTCTGCATCCCGAAAATAGTGCACATTTCATATTCCAAATTCCTGATGGTATACCATATTTTTAAGTTGATAAAAAATATCTGTAATCTTGACCCCCTGGGGGCAATTTTCCTGACATTTATAACAAGTCAGGCAATCCCAGACAATTGAGGCATTTTTTGCCAGATCGGTTTGCCCAAGAACCAGGGCATGAATGACCTGGTGGGGTGCGGCGCCAAATTGTCCAATATCGCCCGTAACACCTGTCACCGGGCATGAATTGGTGCATGTCATACAGGTATAACATTGTGAAAACGTTGTTGTCTGGAAGGATTTCCTCAAGTTTTTAACCACAGATTCTTTGCTGGATTTAAGCACCACAGGGCCTTCAGACCCAGTCTTTTTAGCCTGATTTTCTTTAATACGTTCTCTTACCTGAACAACGGTATCCGGAAGAAATTTTTCCTTCATCCGCTGTCTGGCTGCCATCCAGATATCCTGCAGGTCCAGTCCAGCAGGACAGACCTGGGAGCATTTGTTACACATGGTGCAGATAAAACTGCCCCGGGAAAAGGCTTCCTTTGACTTCGTATCCATTGACCGGCCCCATGCCGACTCCCGGATGCCGGTTATACGTTCGGAAGGAAACACCCAAGGGTTCTTAAAAATATCATATAATGGTCCCACGGCACAATGGGTTGTGCAGGTGCCGCACTGGGTGCAGGAAGAAAGATCAAACGCCCGACGGGTGGCTTTATTCGCCTCGTGTCTTACTTGCTGTCCCGCAATCCCTGAAATCAGAAGGCTTATTGGGGTTGTCACAATATGCAAAAACTTGCTGAAAGGTAGGTAGGCCAAGAGAAAAAAACAGCTTAAATAATGAATTGCCAGTATCAGTGCATCCATTCGTTTCCCGTTTAAAAACCCGGCAAAAGGCTTCATGGCAATGGAGACCGGATAGGAGACAATGGCCCATTTAGGGTTGGCATGGCAGGAAATACAATTATCTTCATTGATAATTCTCCCTTCTTCCAGAATCTCCGGTGTGATTTCAATGGTTTCCCCAGGAAAAGACACATTATAATCTTCTTGCCAGACTGCTTTAAGCGCCGGAAGTTCCTCATCATAATCCATGGATCCATATTCATCCACCATATCATCGAACACACCGGAGGAGATAATCTTGGCAGCTTCCAGGCCAAAGCCTGATATCATAATGAGTGCAAGCAAAGCGATTGCCAGATAATCGGGGTGCCTGCTGATCTGCTTCAAACGGAAATGAGTTTTCCTGCGATATATGGCAATGGCCAACCCCCCGATCACCATTACACCGGCCAAATTCCGAAAAAGCATAAAAGGATTCAATGTAGGCATGTAATTTGCGAAAATTACTTCGCTGACAAAGGCGTCAAGGGCATGAAAAAACAATAACCCTGCAAATCCCCAAAAAATACAGATGTGCATAACCCACTTCAGGGAATCCTGACGCATCAGCGGCAATTGAAGCACCACATCCACGATTACCGTCTTAAAAAAATAAAAAAGCCGGACAGGTGAGACCAGAATGCCTAACAAGCTGGCCAAAAAAGAGGTTATGCGTTCTGCCGTAGTGAATTCAGGTCCTTCCGGCCCAATGATTAACCGAAAAAACCCAATGGTCCTGTAAATGATCCCGATAAGGAATACTGCTAACGCTAATGAAAAACTCAAAGAATAAAGCACTGTTCCAATCCAATCCAATCCAATCCAAATTTAAAATTGTCAACGGGCAAAATCAAAAAGTAAATCTGTATTGTAACTTATCCGGGATGTCAAGCTTGTTTTTTTCTTGACAAACCCCATTTGCCTTATCATTGACCCCTGTCTTTGTTTCATAACAAACACTCTTTTAGACACCACCTAACCATTCAAATTAACATAATGACCGCCAGGCATAGCCCATAACAAAGGCTGAGAATCAGCATAATTTCCCAAGACTTTCATTTAAAATTACGGGTAGATTACTTACCGGCCTGCCTTTACAAACCATAGACCAACACTTATATTAACTTCTTAAAATATAAAAAAAGTCTAAAATAGTGCACAAGGAGCGTTCAGGTGAAACAAATCTTAGTACTGGCCTCGACCAATAAAGGCAAAACAAGGGAATTACAGGAAAGGCTGCAAGGCTATCCGGTTGACATAAAAAATCTGTCTGATTTCGGACCTATTCCCGAGGTCATAGAAGACGGAGAGACCTTTGACGACAATGCATATAAAAAGGCGTCGTTTACGGCAAGAGTCTTGGGATATCCGGCCCTGGCCGACGACTCCGGGCTTTGCGTGGAGGCACTGGGCGGAGCGCCTGGCGTATATTCGGCCCGTTATGCCGGAGAAAACGCCACGGACCAGGACAATGTGGACAAGCTTCTGGAGACCATGAAAAATGAAAAGAACCGAAAGGCGGCCTTTGAATGCGTGATCTCCATTGCTGTGCCCACGGGTGCGGCGTTGACCTATGAAGGCCGTTGCGAGGGGGTACTCACCCGGGAGCCTGAAGGCAACAATGGGTTTGGTTATGACCCGCTGTTCTTTTTTTCCGAACTGAATAAAACCTTTGCCCAATTGTCCATGGAAGAGAAGGCAAATGTGAGCCACAGGGGAAAGGCCCTGCAGGAAATTACCCAGGAGATGGACAAAATTTTGGACTGGATCGATATCCAAATGTCCCGGATCAATACTGAACCCGGCGGTTGTCTTGCACCCAAAGGAACGAACAATGGATAACTTCAAGGAACTTGTAAAATCCAACCGATCGTGCAGGCGCTTTGATAACAGTTTTGCACTGGATACCCGGACTTTGACCGGCCTTGTGGAGCTGGCCCGGTATACGGCTTCCGGCGCCAACAACCAGCCCCTGAAATACATTATTTCCAGCAGTAGGGAACAAAATCATAAAATTTTTTCCTGCTTGACCTGGGCCGCTTACCTCAAAGAGTGGAAAGGCCCGGAACCTGCGGAACAGCCAACTGGATACATTGTGATCCTGGGGGATACCACCATTGCTAAAAATTTCTGGTGCGACCACGGCATTGCGGCCCAGACCATGCTGCTCGGCGCCCGGGCAATGGGACTTGCCGGATGTATGTTTGGCGCCATAAACATCAAAAAATTAAAAGAACTGCTTGATATTGGCGATCATCTGGAGGTCAAGCTGGTCATTGCGCTTGGCAAACCTGTGGAAAAAGCCTGCATTGAAGATGTGGATGATGGCGGCGATATCCGGTATTACCGGGATAAAAATCAGGTCCACCACGTACCCAAGCGCAAGCTTGAAGATTTAATTATCAACGCCTTTTAGCCGTGAAAATTATATTTGTCAATCCATCCTGCCAGGATCCAAGGGTTACGGACCCGGATGCACTCCAGGTCCCCATCGGACTTTATTACCTGGCAGCGGAACTTTTGGACCAGGGTTGGATATCAGGCATTTTAAATCTTGCACCGGCAGGGCCGGCCAATGCATCAGCCCAAGGGTCGACCCAGAAAGCCCTTGATTTGTTTACCCAATCCATTTTGCAAGAAAAACCTGAGGTCATCGGTTTTTCAGTCACCAGCCCCACCCGAATAAATGCCATGGCATGTGCAGCTATCGCCCGGCAGCTCCTGCCGGACAGCCTCATTGTCTTTGGCGGCCCCGGGGCCACATTTATGGTGGATTTTTTATTTAATGCATGTCCGGCTTTAGATGTGATTGTCAAAGGCGAAGGGGAGATCAGTACGGCAAAACTTGTCAATGACGCAAAAAAAGTAAAAACAAATTTTGGCAGCATCCACCAGGACCAGACCATCAGAGCTGAGCTGGCGCAGAACCTTGCCCAGATTTCCGGCATTGTTTTCCGCAACGGCCCAAGCCTTGATGACACAGGTATAGGTGAACTGATCAAAGACCTGGACACCCTGCCCCACCCGTCTGAGTATTTCACATACCAGCACCTGGCCATGTCCAGGGGGTGCCCGGGAAAATGCACCTTTTGCGGATCTCCGAAATTCTGGGGCACATCAGTTGTCCGCCGCCACTCACCCCAATGGCTGTTTGACGAGATAAATGCCCTTGCCCAAAAAGGTGTCACCCATTTTTTCATCAGTGACGACACCTTTACCATGGATGCTGATGCCGTCAAGCAGTTATGTGATAAAATTATCCAGGCCAATCTGGGCATCACCTGGAATGCCATCTCCAGGGTGGATTATATTGACGAGAGCATACTGGTTCCCATGCGCCGGGCCGGATGCATCCAAATCAGTTTTGGTATTGAATCCGGGGCAGCATCCATAAAAAAAGTCCTTGGCAAGCCAATTGAAAACGACATTTGCGTTGCAGCCTTTGACAAGGTGTGCGCTGCCGGCATCCTGCCCCGGGCCTATTTTATCTATGGGTCACCCGGGGAGACGGATGCCACCATCCAGGAAAGCATTGATTTGATGACCCGCTTGGGTCCGTTAAGTACGGTGTTTTACATGCTGGTCACCTTTCCCGGCACCGCCCTGTATAACCGTGCCCTGCAAAAAGGATGGACCCATGATGGCGTCTGGCAAAAAAACATTGAAGATTTGCCCTGGTGGGAACTGGATCCTAATATAAATTTCGGCCGGGTTAAACAATGGGGGGATCGGCTCAGACAGGCATTTTTTGACCATTTAGAGGATTTTATCAACCGCATTACCTTTGATCCGGATAAAACATCTGCGCCCTTGCATGCGGACTTTCTATCACGACTTGCCATGACCTTTTCCCATGGAGAGTATGCCCGGGATAAACGGGTGAAAAACAGTGAACAAATGGCAATCAATCTGTTTGAAAAGGCGCTGGGAGTTTATCCCTGCCCCAGAGCCTTCCAGGGACTTGCCATGATTTACCAGCAGCAGAAAAATTTTCCCAAGGCCATGGCTTTTCTTGACAAAGGGCTGTCCCATTTCCCAAAAGACAAGGATCTGTGTGTATGCATGGGGGTCTGTCTGATGAACACAGGTGATTTTCGCAACGCCCTGACATTTTTCACCCCATTTGCCCAAGATCCGGCTTTAGGGCAGTACATCAGTATATGTAAACAAAAAACAACCGTTTAATTTCTTATCGTAGTTATGCAGCTTGTTAGAGGGGACCGCCCTTATTAACAAGATAAACAAACTCAAAATTCCATTTCAAGGCACGATTTAATACATTGACCAAATCAAACATGGGAAGAATTACCATATGAACGATGATTATCAACTGGCCAATAAAACCAGAAGAGAACTGAAACTACAAAATATACGCCGGGACATCCTTGTCAGCGACGGAGCCAAAGCCCTGGACATGATCCTGGAAGCCCCCTCCCCTGCGGCCTTAATCCAGTCTTTTCCGGATCAGGACCTATACTACCTGATGCATAAAATCGGAGTCCATGATTTTATTCCGGTGCTGGCCCTGGCCGCATCCAGTCAGTGGGAGTATATCCTGGATGTGGAGGTCTGGGATGATGATCGACTCAACCCCCATATGATGACCCAGGTGTTTTCCCTTTTGTTCAAAGCAGATCCCCAACGGCTTCTGCGCTGGGCCATCATGGAAAAACCCGATTTTATGGAATACTATCTGTCACAAAAAATGCATGTGGTTATCCGGGAACACGATGAACCACCGCCCGAGGATTTTGACGACTACATCACCCTGGATGACAAATTTTATTTCAGATTTCCCGGCCAAAAATCCGGCACGGAAGAAAATGATGAAAATGCAGAAGGCGCCCTTCTGCCCCAGGACGTTCCCCGGGAAGATGGGCTGCCGGATGACGCACCGGAGTTAATTGAACAGATGTTAAAAAGCCTTGCCGCAATGGATCTGTCGGTGGTCCACGGCCTGCTCCTTGAAACCGCAAGTCTTCTGCCCGCCGAAGCAGAGGAAGAGCAGTTCAGGCAAAAAAATATCAGGCTTGCGGAAAAAGGATTTTTGCCGGCCCACGAGGCCGTTGGTATTTACCAGCCCATTACCAAAAAAAGTTTAAAACACAGGGTTGCAATCACCGATGAACCCAGGGTGTTTGATCCGGATATGCCCATGCCGCCCATGTATTTCACCCAATTTTTAAAAGGGGATAACCTGTTTGCAAAAACCGTGGAACAACTCAACAGGCAAGGAGGAATACCGGACCTTGACAGTGAGCTTGCGGCCCTGATCAACAAGGTGATCAGTGCAGATCGAATCAAAATCAGAAATCGGGAGTCCATTGAAAAGCCCCTTGAAAAGACCATGTCCACCCTGAGTTTGGGTCTTGAGGTGCTTATGGACGGTGCCAAGGCCCAGGTGGAAACAGCCGCGGATCTGATCAAAAAATATTTCCTTGAAGATATTTTCAGAACCGGGGCCCGGGAAGGTGCAAGAATTCAGGCCATGGCAAACAAATGGTATGAAACAAGCTTTATCAGTGAAACAAATCTGCCTTTAAGTTTTCTGGGGGAAACGTACCTGGGCATCATAGGTGGCCTGATGATTCAGCGACCCATGTTTTTTGCCGATTACGCCGACAAGGTTTTGTACCGCAACTTTGCAACGCTTGCCGACATCAGAGCCACCCGGCGGCAGCTGGATGAAATCATCTGCCTGGATGATTTTCTCAGCAGCCTGGATGTGGACGTTACCACTTTTACCTTTGGGGTACTCACATACAAAAGCATGATCCTGACCTTGTGGGTCCGGGACCGTATGGGGCTAAATCAATCAAAACCATTGAGCCTTGCCCCCATTGCGCTTGCTGAGTTCAAAAAGTTTTTTTCCCAGCTTTTCGGTGAACAAGGCACCATCGGTGACACCCAGGCCAAAGATCTGGCTTTATGGTCCGCTCAGGCATCCGGTGTAGATGAAACAGATCTGCCCACGGCGCTCCAAGGCATTTTGTACGGACTGTTGCGCGAACTCGAGTCGGAATATGGCCATATTCAATTAGAAGACCTGGACCCCCGATTTATGCCCATGTTTCTTCTTGCAGGCCAGGAATAAATTTAATTATTCCCCGGGTTCAAAAATATACCCCACAGACCTGCGGCTTTTAAAATAAATCGGGGACTTGGGATTGGGCTCAAAATATTTTCTGAACCTGACGATAAAGTTGTCCACAGTTCGGGTGGAGGTATCCCTGGCATACCCCCACCCAGCCTTAAGAAGCATTTTCCGGGATAACGGTTTTTCCTGGTGGGCAATAAAAATACGCAGCAAAGTAATTTCCTGCTCGGTTAAGACCACTTCACCGGCGACACACTGGGCCGTGGATGTCACAAAATCGATGTGATTTGTTCCAAAGGAATAGGACGTGCCTTCAAATAACGCACAACCTGATTTTTCTTTTTCTTCTCCAGGCTGTGCATACCACTCTTTGCGTTTCACAAGCCGCTCCACACGCAAAAGAAACTCTTCCAGGTCAAAGGGTTTGGACAGGTAATCATCTACACCGTATTTCAGCCCCCGAACTTTATCCTGAGTATCCCCCCGGGCCGATAAAATCAACACGGGAATTTTTTCATCCTCCCGGCGAATGGTCTGGAGAATGGAAAACCCGTCTACCATGGGCAGCATAATATCCAGCACAATAAGATCCGGGTGCCAGGCACGCCACGTTTCAAGGCCTTCAATGCCGTCGACCGCCACTTTGGCCGCATAGCCCTGGAGGGTGAGATTCAGTTTGATCCCTTCGGCAATATGGGATTCATCCTCGATGATCAGAACACGTTTTTTTTCAGCCGTTTCCATAACTCCTTATCTCTGACGCTGGCAATACTTGCCCGGGGAATGGTAATGGTAAATTTGGCACCTTTGCCCTTACCGTCACTGGAGACCGAAGCCCGCCACCCATGAATAGCAGCAATACTTGAGACAAGATACAACCCAAGACCAGAACCTGTATTTGCCTGGTTACTGTTTCTGTCCCCTTGATAAAATTTTCTAAAAATCTTTTTTGCATCTTGTTTTTCCACACCTATGCCGTTATCAATAAATTCTATGGTCACTTTCTGCAAGTAACTTTTAAATAAAATGGTCAAACAAGGTGTGCGGCTTTCATTGTAGCGAATGGCGTTTGAAAAAATATTGGTCAGCAGGATATCCAATAAAAAAAGATTTACCGGATACTCAAATTTGCCGCCTGACGGATTTTTAATCTTCACTTCAAGATCCCTGAACAAAGAGGCATTTTTCTGACAGAATCCCTTTAAAATCAGAACAAGACTTTCCCGGGTCACCTTTGATCCGAAATTCTGGCTCTCAATTCGTGCCAGATTAAGAATCCGGTCGATATTCTCCGTGAGCCGGTCAATATCCTTGAGCATATCCGTACTGTATTTTTTTATGTCCCCGGGATCCATGGGGTGACGGATAAAGGTCTCAAGATAAAGGCGAAGGGATGTGACAGGGGTTTTGAGTTCATGGGTAAAATTATAGATAAAGTTGTGCTGAAGCCGGAACAGGTTCACGGTTTTCTGGTAATATAGAAAGGCAAGGAAGATACCGGCCAGCACCACGAAGATCAACAGGCTTAAAACAAGTATCGTCATCCCGGTTTTGGACGGAAAAATGGCCTGGGGTGCGATGTTGAACTTGAGCATCACCACCTCCAAGGCCGAACGGATCTCCATGTATAAACTGACCGTAAGGACCAAAAATGTGGCCAAGGCAAAAAGGGAACAGGCAAAAATAAACACCGGATGAAGGTACCACCGGGAAGGGTTCAGAATCTGCATGATTAATCTTTTTTAAGCGTTTAGCTGATAACAAAAAATTATTTTTAACATGTCATCATTATCATAATCAACATATTCTTTATTTTGCCAATATTCCACCGCAGGCCATTAGGCAGGGCACAAGGGTTAAGTTAAGACGGCTGATCCAGGTTATTATAAATTAGTTTACTGCAAATATAATGTTTGATGATATATGTTATCAATACTCAGTTTCACCAATCCATAATATGCCATAACAATCGAAGCAAAAAAGCCGAACTGAAAAAGTGGGCGAAAAGAAGCCTATGAATTTCAAGATCTGATTAAGGTGGGCAATATGATTCTTTCGGAATTGGCCCCCCTGGTCAATGCCCAGCACGGTATCTTTTACCTGGTCGAGCAAAAAGAGGACGGCCCCTTGCTCAGACTGTTGTCCAGCTATGCGTTTAAGGAGCGCAAGCAGTTGTCCAGCCAGTTCAGGATTGGAGAGGGTCTGATAGGCCAATGCCTTTAAATTCACGGAAAAAGGCCATGTTCATCTGGACATAAGCATAGCCGAATCCGGATGGCGCCCTGAAATAGAGGTGCTTAATTCTGCGTTGGCGGTTGTGGCATTTACGGTAATGGATACGGGCATTGGTATCCCGACAGAAAAGCAGCAAATCATATTTGAGGCCTTTCAGCAGGCCGACGGGGGCTTGGATGGACCACCTGCTCTTGGACCTCAGTGTCAGCGGTTCTGGTTTACCCTTGTTAAATATCCGCCCAAAGATACTCAAGGCCAATAAAACAATTTCCGGCCATGCAAATTTTAATTAATACTTACAGCATCTTCGGGAACAATCAACGCCTGGGTGACAGCTGAAAGGCTTGCACTGTTCAAAATTTTTAATTCTTTATTATATCGTGCGCACAGATGCTTAACTTTTAAACAGGCATTATGGCTGTTGCAACTCACGGGACAGACCACGACATCACACCGCCTGACCTTAGCGGCAAGATCGTCATTGCTGCTTCTAAGATAGCCGTCATGGTAGTCAAACTCGCCGCCGGCCTTTTCAACAATCTGCCGGTAGTAGGATTTCATCTTGGTAATGCCGCCGATCATAAAAATCCGCCTAGCACACAGACGGCGCCTTGGACAATCCTGGTCTGGGCATTCCCCTGTTACCGGACAAGTCTCAGGCTCCCGGCAGCTGCAAACACTATCGGCCCCGGCGGCAAAAATTGAAGAAAGTTGTGCAAACTCATCCTTGAGCATCGCGTTTTCATTTTCGGCACTGAACAATTGAATCTCAAGTTGTTTTCTCTCCCGTTCCGTGCGAAGGGCCTCTTCCCTTTGACGGTTCAATGCCTGTTCGAGGCGTTCAACATCCTGATTTACATCAGGGCCCGGCACCGGGTTTATCTCTGTTTGGGCTTCAAGCCCTCCAAGTTGTTTTTTCAACCGGGTGTTTTCAGTTGCAAGCCAAGCCTTTTCTTGACTTGCCTGCCTTAACTGACCAACCAGTTCTTTAATTTTTTTATTCTTATAACTGCTTTTATTTTTTTCCCTTATCAGGTTTTGATCAGAGGCTTCAAGCTTTCGCCGGATGCTGAAAATTTCGGTCATATTGGCATGGGACATCATATGCACCTCACCATGAATATCCTGAAGCAGGTCTATTTGGGTATCCTTATGGGAAACGATGGCATACATCACAGGTCCAATGACCCCTCGTGCCGAATAGTCGTTCCACAACGCCCTGACCTCCTTTGCATTCTTTTTTTTATAAAGGGCCGCGATCTGCTTCATGTATTTTCTGGACTGATGCCGAATGTAATTATTTGTCTTAATGGACACTGCATTTTCATCCCCCATGCATCCCATAAGATAAGAGTGGTATTCATAGGGTTTAAGACCGCTGACATCCCATCCGCATTTCTTAAGAATATCCTTATGCTTGTCAACAGACAACATGGCTCCAATCACGGGGCATTTAAAATTGCGTTCAATTTCCCATATATTTAAAAAACACTTTATCGCATCCATTACGGACCCCCTAAATTTCATTAAATTAATATATTTAGTTAGACAGGACTAATATTTAATACAAAACATATCACAATATGTCAACGATGAATTTTTATTATCTATTTACAGAAGAAAAAAGGATTGCAATAAGTCCGGCAGTACAAAACAAAAATCCCGGCAACCGTAGGTTGTCGGGATTTTTTTTTAGGTTGGCTCCCCAGCACGGACTTGAACCGCGGACTTAGTGGTTAACAGCCACTCGCTCTGCCAACTGAGCTACTGGGGAGCAGCGTCTCTCATTCAAAAGACTCGTGGGTTATATACCAACCCAAATCCCATGTCAAGCATTTTCAATAAAAAAATTTGACATCCTCTTTTCTTAAGATTATTGTTTAATTGTATTAACCACTTCAGCAAGGAAAGGACACCAAATGAATATCTACAATATTCAGGGAATGAACGCCTACACCGCCAATGCGCCCATGGCCGAGAAGGCTCCTGTCCAAAACAATAATAAGCAAGCAACAGACACTGAACTTAATCAGGAAAACACCCAGACCCTTCAACAAGCCTTTCAAGTTGAAATCACACAGCAGGCGATGACACTTCAGGCACAAAAAAAAGAAGATCTGGCTGAAAAAGATCAAGTTCAACTGACGGATCAGCAAACCACACAGGTTCAGCTGAATGCGCAGACCCAGCAGGCCGGGCCGCTACAAAACCAGCAAGGTGCTCGAATTGATATTATCGCCTAACATCATTATTAACCCTTGAATGTAAACAGGCGCCTCTATATTAATAGATCGGCATAGTTTATTCATCAATAGACCTTTAAAAGACTTAAAGAACCAACACTAACCCCTTTTCGATAAGAGCTCATCATGATTACTGAAGACGGAATTGTCACACATGCTACACCTGAAAAAGCCTGGATTAAAACCACCCGTTCAGCAGCCTGCGAAAGCTGTTCCTCAAAGGACTCCTGCGGCGTCAGCCACCACCCTTCTGAGGAAATGACGATAATTGTACCCAACACACTTAATGTACTAAAAGGGGACCGGGTGATTGTGGGTATTGATTCAGGGCCCATGCTTTTTTTAAGTTTCTTTCTCTATGTATTTCCAATTATACTGTTGATCATCGGCGCACTTATTGGGGATACCCTTGCCCCTGTTCTGAAAATGGACAGCTCCGCCCTATCCATGGGCTTTGGTTTTTTACTATTTGCCGTCGCTTTTTTCATCATCAGAAGAAAGCAAGCCGGTATGTCCAAAAAAGACAAATACAAACCCTTCCTCGTCAGAAAAAAAGCCCCCCTCAGCTCCTGAAAATTGCACCATTGTAATTAATAATTTTCCACCACTTTTTCCTTGTAAATCTAAAATCAATATACTATATACGCTCCAAGTTGTGGGTTCGTCGATAACCTCTAACCCCTAAACAATTGAGAGAAGAATTATGACATCACAACGCGACCTGAAAATAGCTGTATGGATCATGATCGTTCTTTTGGTCACAGGGATTATCTGTTATGCGTCCTTTTGCCCTCCTGTACCTGATAATCCAGTCAGACTGATGTTTCAGAACAAAGCAGGCAAAGTTTTATTCACCCACCTCATGCACACAGACGATTATTCCTTAGATTGTCTGGACTGCCATCACAACCTTGAAGATGACGAAACCTACAACTGCAGTGAGTGCCACGAGGAAACCGGTGATGAAAGCATGCCTTCAAGGGCTGACGCATTCCACGCCCAGTGCAAAGGGTGCCACGAAGATTATGGTGCGGGTCCGGTAGAATGTAATGCATGCCACGCACAATAATTTATTCAGGACGACGGATATCAACCTGAACAAAGTTAAGGCATGGCTTAAGACTTTTACAACACTTAAGGACTAATTATGATTAAACGATCTTTTTTCGCTCTATCCAAGCCCAGGCTGACGTATGATCTGCTTGACACGTCTCTGCAGTCCGCTGAAGAACTTGCAGTGCCTGGCAGCCTTACCCTTCTTTTGCCTGAAGAAATTGACAGTGCAAAAAAGGCTTTGATCGGCCCTGGAGATGCTGTTAAAAAAGGGCAGAAATTAAAGCTTTACGATGACAGTGCATCTTATTTACTGTCTCCTGTCGCAGGCACGATTAAGGGATTTGACTCTTACTCCGATGATTTTGGCAACACAGCGACCTATGTCACGATCAAGTCGGATCCGTCGATCACAGGCGACGATCAATGGGCCCAGGTAGATCTGGATGAAACGCTTGCGTTTGCAGCTGATTATCTTGAACAACTCCCTGGGGCATTGCCCGTTGCAGCTTTGACAAATCCAAACTACGACATCAGGACTATTGTTGTGACAGGTGCGGATACAGACATTCTTTGTGACACCTGTCAGTTTGTCTGCACTGCATATGCAGGTCTAATGGTTGCCGGAGCCAAAATCCTCAAAAGAATGACCGGGGCCGATCGGCTCTGCATTACGGTACCGGAAAATCTTTCCGCCCAGGTAGATCTTGATGGTTTCAATGTACTTAGAACATCTAATACATATCCATCCAACCTGCCTGCCATGATAATGAAAGATCATTTCGGCAAAACACTTTCTCCAGGCCAGAACCCTGAAGATCAGGGTGTCTGTTTTATTCGTCCCGAGGTACTTGTTTCCCTTGCCCGGACATTTGAAACAGGACATCCGGTGTTTGACAAGGTCATCACGCTGATTGACAAAGGTGGACAAAAATATCGGGTCAAGGCCACCATCGGCACCCCCATCAGTAAAATCCTTACCTGTTTCAATGTTCAGATCAACGAACGGGATCGGATTATTATCGGCGGTCCCATGCGCGGTTCAGCTACGTATACGGTTCATCACCCCGTGGTTCCGGACATGGATACTATCATAGTTCAAGATAGTGATGTTATTCCGGAACTTTCAGACAATGCCTGTGTCAATTGCGGCGAGTGCGTTCGCATCTGCCCGGCCAATGTTCCCGTGAACCTGCTGGTACGGTATCTTGAAGCAAGCCTTTACGAAGAGGCTGCGGACAGGTTCGATCTGGAATCCTGTATCGAGTGCGGGCTTTGCGGCTATGTATGCAGGGCCAGGATTCCTTTATATCAGTATATCCGTCTGGGCAAACATGAACTGTTGACCCTTCGTGAAAATGCTTGAAGCTGGGAGGAAACCAAATGAATAATACTAAACTGATTGTTTCCCATGCGCCTTTCTGGCATAACGGAGACAGCCTGTTCCAACAGAATTTGAATTTTATTATCGCACTTATACCTGCCGCAATTTTCGGCATTCTCAATTTTGGTGCACCTGCTCTCGGAGTACTGGCCCTTGCCGCTTCATCAGCTATGTTCTGGGAAGTCATCATGTCAGTCATCTCCAAGCAGAAAGTAGCCATAGGCAATATGGAATCTGCGGTTATCGGCCTGCTTCTTGGTATGATGGTTCCGGCCACGATGCCATGGTGGGTTGTGATCACCGGTACATTTATTGCGGTAGTCTTAGGCAAATATGTATTTGGCGGTTCCGGCGGTAATCCTTTCCATCCTACACTGGTGGGTATTGCCATCCTCACGATGTCCTGGCCAGCCTTTCTTGATTTTGATACAGCTTATGTATCTTACCAGTTTGATTTTACGGCCCTTGCACCATTGGTAGCGTTGAAATCCCATGGCACATCCGTTCTATCATCATTTCCCATCTACGATCTGCTCATGGGCAACGAAGTGGGTGGTATTGGTTCTACCTTTGGGTTAGGCATTATCATTGGCGGAATTTACCTGATGTTAAGGGGGTATGCCCGCTGGGAAATTGTGGTATCCTTCATCGCGGGTATACTAATTACTGCAACAATTTTTTATATGCTCCATCCGGAGGCATATGCTCCTCCCTTATTCCACCTGTTTGCAGGATATACCCTTTTAGGCGCTTTCTTTCTGGCGGTGGAAAATTCATCTTCCCCAGTAAATCGCATCCCCATGCTGATTTACGGTTTTTTAGGTGGATTCATGATCATTCTGGTCCGCAATATAGGTATCTATCCGGACGGCACGGTCCTGTCCATCCTGTTGATAAACCTGATCAACCCGCTGATTGATGTAATAAAACCCAAAGCTCTTGGAAAGGGGGTACCCAATGCGTGAGATGCTAAGTATGATTGTGGTACTGACCGTTCTAACGGCAGTATCCGGTGGCCTTCTAGCCGCTGTTGAAAAGACAACCAAACCCCAGATTGAAGAGCAGGTCTTAAAGTTCCAGAAAGCACCAGCCATCAAAGATATCTTCACGGATATTACCAACGATCCCATTCAGGAACGATTTAATGTCACTGTTGACGATACCACACTCCAGGTCTTCCCGGGAGCACTCAGCGATGGCCAGAAAGCGGTTGCTTTTGAAGCCAAAGGTACAGGCTTTGGTGGACCTATCGGTTTGATGGTCGGCATCAACCTTGAAACCGATGAAATCATTGCAGTGCGCGTTACAACCCATTCCGAAACCCCCGGCATCGGTTCCAGGGCTAAGGATGACCTGTCCTTTGTTTCCCAGTTTACCGGCAAGTCCATGTCCGCTAATTTCGGCCTTAAAAAAGGCGGTGGCGAAATTGACGCCATGTCCGGTGCAACGGTTACGTCAGGCGGTGTCAGCCAGGCTGCACTTGCTGCCCAGGCGCTGTACAAGAAACTGAAACCTGAAATCGTTAAACAGATCGCCAATTAAGGTCGTTCAGGAGAGATAATTATGGCACAATCCCTGGTAAAAGAATTTACAAAAGGTCTATGGGCGGAAATTCCCCCGTTCCGGCTGGTTCTTGGGCTTTGCCCCACCCTTGCCGTAACCAAGACCGTAGAAAATGGTATTGGCATGGGCGTGGCGACCACCTTTGTTCTGGTGTTCTCCAACATTCTAATATCCATGCTTAGAAATATAATTCCCTCAAAGGTTAGAATTGCCTGCTACATAGTAATCATCGCCACATTTGTTACTATTGTGGAATTTATGATGCAGGCATATACCTACGAGCTGTTCCTGAAACTGGGTATTTTCATCCCCTTGATTGTTGTAAACTGTATTGTACTTGGCCGGGCAGAAGCCTTTGCCGGTAAAAATACAATGCTTCCCTCTGCGGCTGACGGTTTAGGCATGGGTATTGGCTTTACCATGTCTCTAGCAGCGCTTGGGGGCGTACGTGAACTTATTGGGGCCGGAACGCTGACGGTATGGGGAGGTTCGCCCATCTTTACGATAGGACATGGCTATGTCCCCTTTCATTTCATGGTTGAAGCTCCGGGCGCATTTATTGGTCTGGGCCTGATGCTCTGCCTGATGAACCTCATCGGGCAAAAATAAGGTAAGGAGATTTATAACATGGGTGATTTATTTGTTCTGGCAATTAGTTGCATTTTCATCAACAATATTCTCCTTGCCCAATTCCTAGGCAACTGCCCTTTTCTTGGCACCTCCAAGAAAATGGAAACTGCCTTGGGTATGGGTATGGCTGTTGTCTTTGTTCTGGTTATGGCAGGCATGATAACCTGGATCGTTGACGCGTACCTGCTTAAAGCACTGAATGTTGAATTTCTGCGCACAGTATCCTTCATTTTGGTTATTGCCGCTCTGGTTCAGTTTGTGGAAATGTTTTTAAAAAAGAGCATTCCGGGACTGTACGCCGGCCTGGGTATCTTTCTTCCGCTTATCACAACCAACTGCGCGGTTATGGGTGTGTGTTTGATCAACATCAAGGAAGAATACACCTTTATTGAGGCACTGGTTTCTTCATTTGCTTATGCCGTAGGTTTTGGTCTGGCTTTGGTTTTGTTTGCAGGCGTCAGGGAACGGGTCATTCTTGCAAGAGTGCCCAAAGCTTTGCAGGATACCTCCATCGGTCTTGTGACCGCTGGCCTGATCGCATTGATCTTTACCGTTTTCCGAGGCATGGTTTAGTTTAACACAAAATATAATATAAGGTGATTGTATGATTCCAGCTATACTGCTAATGCTGGGCATTGGCGCAACATGCGGCATCGTGCTCAGTCTTGCTTCCAAAGTCTTTTATGTGTATGAAGATCCTAGGATCGCACAGGTAGAGAACAATCTTGCAGGCGCCAACTGCGGCGGCTGTGGATATGCCGGCTGTTCTGCAGCAGCAGAAGCCATTGTGTCCGGCAAGGAACCCCCAAGCCTTTGCATAGTTAATTCCAAGGAAGGTGTGGAAGCGGTTTCCATAATTATGGGTGTTGACGCGGGGGCAGCCGAAGCCCCTCTGTCTTACAATATGTGTGAGGGTGGAAACCGGGCCGCTGATAAATACCACTACATGGGTGTGTCATCCTGCAAGGCCATGGCTGTTATTTATGGCGGACACAGGGTTTGTACGGTAGGCTGCATTGGCCTTGGGGACTGTGTTAAAGCGTGCCAGTTTGGTGCGCTTCATATGGGGTCGAATGGCCATCCTGTAGTAGATGACGATAAATGCGTCGGCTGCGGCGCTTGCCAGAAAGCCTGCCCTAAAGATATTATCGAGGTCAAGACCCTGACCGAAAAACTGATGAAATTCAACCAGCAGCATGATCCTCTGGCACCGTGTGCCCAGACCTGCCCTGCTGAAATTAATATCCCCAAGTATATTCGTGAGCTCAAAGAAGGGAAATATGCCGAAGCGGTTCAGACCATACGCATGCGCAATCCTCTGCCGCTAGCCTGTGGTCGTGTATGTCCCCATCCCTGTGAAAGCGAGTGCAGAAGGGGTATAGAAGATGAGGCGGTGTCCATCAACCAACTCAAACGTTTTGTTGCCGACTATGAAATGAATTCCGGCAATAAAATTCCCATCCCATGTGCCCCAGAAAACGGTATGAAAGTTGCAGTTATCGGCGGTGGTCCCGGCGGCCTTTCCGCAGCATATTTCCTTCGCCGTATAGGTTATAAAGTCTCTATATTTGAAGCTATGCCTAAATTAGGCGGCATGATACGCTATGGTATCCCGGAATACCGGCTACCCAAAAAAATCCTGGACTGGGAAATTCAGACTATTCTTGACCTTGGTATCAATGCATTCACCCATCTTAGGTTTGGAACGGATTTCGGTTTAGGCTCCCTTATGGCCGGCGGCTACAATGCCGTGTGTCTCACTATTGGTGCCTGGAAGGATTACTCTCTGGGGATTGAAGGCGAAGATCTTCCCGGATGCTTTACCGGCATTGATTTTCTTCAGCGCATGTCTTCTGGTGAAAAACTTGAACTAGGCAAAACAGCTGCTATAGTTGGTGGTGGCAATACTGCTGTCGACTGCGCAAGAACACTTCTTCGGTGCGGACTGGAAAAAGTGTACATGGTCTATCGTCGAACCAGAAAAGAGATGCCGGCCAATGAAGTGGAAATCGTGGCGTCTGAAGAAGAAGGTATTGAATTTGTATTCCTGGCAGCCCCCACACGGGTTATTGCTGGTGAAGACGGCAAATGTAAACAGCTTGAATACCTGAAAATGCAACTGGGAGAACCTGACAAGTCAGGACGCCGTCGCCCTGAACCCATTGAAGGATCTGAGACAGCCCTTGATGTAGAAATGGTGATCTCGGCCATTGGACAGGCACCGGATGCATCTTTTAAAGAGCAAGATCCCCATCGCAGAATGACCGAACTTGAACTAACCCGGTGGAACACCATTGATAATGATCCCACAACGCTGCAGTCGACTGTGCCTTACATTTTTACTGCAGGCGACTCTGCTACAGGCCCCGGCCTTGTGGTTGAAGCCATCGGATCCGGACGTCGTGCAGCAAGATCCATAGACCTGTTCCTTAAAGGTGAGCCCGTAGAGCCGCCCAAGGATTCTTTACAGCAGAAACGCATCCATGAATCCATATTTACTTCTGTGGATGGTATAACGCCCATACCCAGGGCAAAAATGCCTGAACTGCCTGTAAGTGAACGCCTTGACTCTTTTATTGAAGTGGATCAGGTGCTTGACGAGGAAGAGGCTCTCAGAGAAGCAAACAGGTGTCTGAACTGCTGCCGTATCTGTTACAACCCTGATACACCATTCCCCATTGCCAAATAATAATTCGGTACAAAGGGAAGATTAAACATACGGGTCTGGCTGCTACTGTGGCCAGACCCTTTTTAATTTTTAACTTTTAAAAAACACATTTTTGAATAATTTTAAATTAAACAAGTAAACCCATGCCGCAGGATAAGCCCCAGAAAAAAAATTCAGTGACACTTCAAAAAAAAAAATGTGTCCTGATTTCAGCAATATTCTGTCTGTGCATTGCTGCGGGAATCGGTGCTGCTATGCTTTGGATGTCTTTTTTTATTCACGCACCGGCTGCCACACGCACGCAACCTGTTACCTTCACAGTATCTTCCGGCCAGCATTTTACCACCATAGCCAAAAACCTAAAGGATCAGGGTTTAATATCAAATCTCAGTGCATTTAAATTTTATGTTCGGATAAAAAAAGCTGCAACCCAGATTAAGGCCGGAGAGTATGAACTGAACAAGGGCATGAACCCAAAAACCATCTTAAATTTTCTAATTTCAGGTAAAAACAAACTATACCGATTTACCATCCCCGAAGGCCTGAACATAAAAGAAATTGCAATGCTCGTTCAGCAAGCCGGTTTATGTTCTGCCAAAGACTTTATATCTTTATGCAATGACCCTGAATTTATCAATGAATTGAAAATACCTGGTATGACCTTAGAGGGTTATCTGTTTCCAGAAACCTATTTTTTTTCAAAAGAGACGGACTGTAGGACCTTAATCACTAAAATGGTATCCACCTTTAAGAAAACATTTAATGACACGTGGAAAGCCCAGGCAAAAAAAAATGGGTTAAGTATCCATGAAATTGTCATCCTTGCTTCAATAATAGAAAAGGAGACCGGCAATGGGAAAGAAAGGCCTATGATCTCATCCGTATTCCATAACCGCCTGAAACGTCATATGCGACTTGAAAGTGACCCCACAGTGATTTATGGGGTATCTGACTATGATGGAAGGATTCGATATAAGCATCTAAGGCGTGTCACTCCTTATAACACTTATAAAATTGATGGTCTTCCAGCCGGTCCCATTGCAAACCCAGGCGCCAAGTCCTTAGAGGCCGCCTTGTTTCCTGCTAAGACAAACTACCTTTTTTTTGTATCCAAAAACGACACCACCCATAAATTCTCAACCAATCTGAAAGATCATAATAAAGCCGTAAGAAAATACCAGCTAAACTGATGTTTGACCGAATAGTCACCCATCTGCGGCGTTGCACAAAAATTTTGCAATCCTAACAACCTCCAGGTTGCTCCGGTTACAATTTTTTTTTTGCGCCTTGCATATGGGCAACTATTCGATCAAACACTTTTTAATCGTCAAATCGATTAAGATAAACAAGCACAGCACCTAATTTTGATTTCTTTACACCCTCCCATTTATAAGAGAGGACAATATTTTCTTTTTTCATCTCCTTTATTAGATCCTCTACAACATGGGGAAGTACAGGCCTGTCTTCTGAGTGAAGACCTTTGCCCACAATAATGCGCAGGGTAAAAAAACACTGCTCATGGGCCTTTGAAATAAAAGACCGGGCCTTGACCTGGGCACCGATGGCTGTGAACCCATGGAGGTCAAGATCTGCTTCGGGGGGCGGGTATCGTTCGAGCCGTCTTTTCAGGGGCATGGGCTTAGGTATTTTTCTAAAGGAACGATTACCTTTCAAAGAAGCCTCAAGCAGGGTTGAAAAATCCTCTTCGGATTCAGTTGTAACGGCGTCCTGTTCTAACGTCTCATTATCAAACAAGGCCTCGGAATCGATATTTTTATTCATCCAGATTTCATAATCATCTAAAAAAGGAAGACCATGTTTATTTAAATTTTTCTTGGATTGAACAGATCTTTTTATCTTCAGCTGGTTTTCTTTTAAACTCTTTTCGCCATCCATTAAAAAGGCATCTAGAAAATCTGTGTCCGATGCCAACTTGGGTGGATTATTTTTCCGCTTAATTTTTTGTTTATTTTTCCTGGTATTTTTCTTTGCCATAAAAGCTATCTTACTTGAAAAACAGGGTGTTTTCAAGGTCCTGTCTTTGTTTGCTATATTTGACTTTAATACACCTTCCTGCTATTGTCCCTGCATGAATATTGGCAAAATTGTTGAATATATAGACCAGCAAAAAATTATATCTGCGGTTATTTTAAGTGAAGCAAAAGGAAGGCTTCGGCTGCTTAATGAAAACAGCCGGGAAGTCAGCTTTTCTGAAAAACGGCTGGCACATGTTTCCGAGACCGGGCTTGATACTACACTTTCCAAAACAACCTTGGTCTCCCACCTTAAGCAGGTAACAAAAACCCGCAAAAAACTGTCAGAGTCTATAGATATCAAAGAATTATGGGAAATACTTCATGATGATCCCCAGGAAATTGACATTTCCGCCATGACTTTATTTTGCTTTGATCCGCCTTTAACCCCGGACCATGAAGCCGCCGTTATCCGGGCCTTTTTTAATGACCGCCTATATTTTAAATTTAACAAAGTAATTTTTTTACCTTTCACAGAAACCCAGGTGGAAGCAAAAAAACGGCAACTCAGGGAGGAAGAGCGAAGGAATACGCTAATCATAAAAGGCGCAGCCTGGCTGATCCGGCTCCGAGATCAGGATGATGCCGGCGAAAAACCGGACCCTATTCTTCTGAAAATTTTAAAAGACTTTTATGTTTTCGGCAATGATGCTGACCAATCTATTGTTGCAAAAAAAATAATTCAAAAGGCAGGTTTTAACTCCCCTGATCCTTTATTTGAACTTTTTGTTAAAGCAGGTATCTGGGATACAGATGAAAATCTGGATCTGTTATCCCTTCAGATTCCCACTTCATTTTCACCCAAAGTGATTCAAACTGCAGATCAGCTGTGCAAAACTGCCCCCCTGATATTTGATGATCCCAAGCGCAAGGATCTGACCGATCTGCCTTTGATTACCATTGATGGACAGTCCACCCAGGACTATGACGACGCCATCAGCCTTGAAACAACCGAAAATGGATATCGGCTTGGCATTCATATTATTGATGTCGGTGCCTTCATTCGCAGAGGGGACACAATTGATATGGCCGCCCGGGCACGCGCTTCTTCCATTTACATGCCCGACGACAAACTGCCCATGATTCCACCGAGCCTTTCCGAAGATCTATGCAGTCTCAAGGAAGGCCAGCTGAGGCCAGGTGTTTCGACCCTGGTACAAATGAATCGTTTTTTTGAAGTCCAGGACTATAAAATTGTGCCGTCAGTGATCAAGGTCCACCAGCAGATGAGTTATACCGAGGCCAACATTGTAAACGGTAAGAATGACCCCATCACCACGCTTTACAAAATGGCAACCGTACTGCGGGAAAAACGACTCAAAGCTGGTGCCATCCAGATCACCCTGCCCGAAGTCAATGTATGGCTGGATGAAAACAAAAACATCCATTATACAAAAGTGGACCGGGAAAATCCGTCACGGATGCTAGTCTCGGAGATGATGATTCTAGCCAACACTCTGATGGCTGAATTTTTAAAAAATAACGATATGCCAGGGGTATTCCGGTCCCAGGCTCAACCTAAGCAGCGTATTTTCAAGGGCATTGAAACGGAACTTATGCCCAATTTCCTTCAGCGCAAACAATTAAGCCGGGCTGTGATCACCACTCATGCTGAACCCCATGCAGGCCTCGGTGTTCCTGCCTATGTCACGGCTACCTCCCCGATCAGGCGTTACCATGACCTGCTCACCCAGCGCCAAATCAAAGCGTTATTGGGTATCGGCACCCCCTACTCATCCCAAGACCTTGATAATATTCTCACAGCCATTTCCATAGCCGTCTCCAATACGGGCCGCATCCAGGCAGCACGCAAACGCTACTGGCTGATTAAATATCTGCAGGATTTAAAAGGAAAAAATTTCGAAGGGCTGGTACTCGATTCATACAGGGACCACTACAATGTCCTGCTCAAGGAATTTATGCTGGAATCCAGACTGCCGACATCCGGACTTAAACTAAAACCAGGTCACCAGATCCAGGTCACTATCCAGCATGCGGATGCACGGCGTGGCCAGTTGACTTTATTTGCCGTTTGAGACTTGATGTCATAGTGCTTTTAATGTTCACCGGAAATTAAATTCAGAGTTAAATTTTTTGAGCGGGGACGATTAGGAATCACGCAGAAACAAATAGTGACTTGGCATTCATTTCCTTTATAGAACAAAGCATTCTGCAAACTATTGCTTAATTCAACTATTGCTTAATTCACCATGAAGAGCATGAAGAATGGCTTTTTTCATGCTCTTCATGGTTTTAATTCAAAAGCAATTAGCTTTTAGTGTTTAAAACTGCGCTGGCCGGTATATACCATACTCGCGCCGTATTCATTGCAGGCCTCAATGGACTGATAATCGTTCATAGAGCCGCCGGGCTGGATAACGGCTTTTACCCCCTGCCGCAACCCGACATCAATGCCGTCCCTGAACGGAAAAAAAGCATCTGAGATCATGGAAGAACCAATGAGCCCGCCCTTTTCTTTTGCTACATCCGCTTCAATCTCGGCTCTTTTATCTTCATCGGTCAAGTTGGCAAAAGGGGTATTGTAGCGTTCAAAGCAATACCGGTCACACAATTTGCGATAGGCCTTGTCCACGGCAATTTCCGCAACACCCACCCGGTCCTGTTCACCGGTACCGATCCCCACGGTGCAGTTATCCTTGACATATATTACCGAATTGGAGGTAATACCGGATTCCACCAGCCAGCCAAAAAGCATATCCTCGTACTCCTGGTCTGTGGGTACCCGGTCCACTTTATAAGTTGTTCCCTTGTATTCTGTGGACGCAATGAAAAGATCTTCTTTTTTAAGTGTAGTGGGTACAAAAGACCACTGGGCCACAATGCCCCCGTCCATAAGACTTTTAAAATCCACCACACGTTCACCAACAAAGGATTGCAGCTTGTCCATGGCGTTGATCCGAATCACACGCAAATTTTTGCGCCGACCAAGAATCTCAATCACTCCCTCCTCAAACTCCGGGGCAACCACCACTTCAGCATACTGGTCGGCAATGCCTTCGGCTGTTGCTTTGTCCACGGCTTTGTTCAGGGCAATACAACCGCCAAATGCAGCGATACGGTCTGCCATATAGGCTTTGGCATAGGCCTGTTCCAGACTGTCCGCCCGGGCAGCCCCGCAAGGGTTGTTGTGCTTAACAATGACTGCACAAGGAGTATTCGTAAAATACCGCAAAATATTCAAGGAATTGTCTGCATCGGTCAAATTGGTTTTGCCCGGGTGTTTGCCGGACTGCAGCAGTTCAATATCGGACACAAGATGTTTGCCTGCCACGATGGTTTTTGCATCCCCCAGTGCTAAATTTCCATTGACCAGCCGGTATAATGCGGCTTCCTGCCCAGGGTTTTCTCCGTAACGAAGCCCCTTTTCCACGCCGTCAATGACCCAGGAAACCTTTTCATAAAACAGGGTCTGCCGGCTGTCCCCATTCACAAAGGAAATCTCCATGACCGGCGTAAAATGGTCATCCATGATGGTTTTGTACATTTTTTTAAGATCTGTGCTCATAACTCTATCCCTCTGTTTTATAACACGATTGAACGTCTTTTTCTGAAAGTCCGGCCAGATAATCGGCAATGGCCCGATCGTACTGGGCAGTATGCTCAAAGGCCTTTGATGCAAGTGAATACCGGTCCTCTATCCCCAAAGACCCGGCTTTTGCTTTAAGAAGATCCAGAATACCATCATAGGATTTGGGATCTACCACCGAGGCCACCCGGATATAATTTTTAGCTGCGGCCCGGATCATGGTCGGCCCGCCAATATCAATGTTACCCCGGGCGTTCTCCACGATGACATTTTCATGGGCAATGGTCTGGGTAAATGGATAGAGATTCACCACAACCATATCAATGGGAAGCGCATGGGTTCTTTTCAGGTCATCCTGGTGGGCAGGATTATACGTTTCGGTCAAAAGCCCCAGATAAATTTTAAAATCAAGGGTCTTAACAAGCCCCCCCTGGGTTTCGGGCTGACCGGTATAATCAGAGACCTGTTTAAGGTTGTCTTCTGCATCAGGCCCAAGAATCTCTTTTATTTTGGAATAGGTGCCGCCGGTGGATAAGATAGTGATATCCGGATTAATGCCAAGCAACCCCGGAATGAATGATTCAAGCCCACTTTTATCGGACACGCTGACCAGAATGGTCTTGATTTTTACTAAATCGTCAATTCTTTCTACCACGTTTTTCGTCATGGTTGTTCCTTATTTATAATAGATTGGTGCTATATATTTTAAATGCAGGCATGCATTTACCCTATTCTTACGGGTGAAGTCAAGTTCGCGTTTGAACGAAAAGTCACCTAACTGCGGCGTTGCTGCACAAACCTGAAAGCCTCACGTACTATATTATGCCGGCGGTTTCAGCTTTGCTTGTGCCTCGCATCTGGGCAACGTTACGTTCAGACACAGTAATTTCCTTCAAGCACAAATTCAGCAACTGTCATTTCACATTACAGGATCATGCTTGCAAGAGACTGAACAAGCGTTTGGGTCTTTTCAACATGCTCAGGCGGTATCATAAGCACAGGGATTTTTAAATTCCGGGTGGTACCTGAAAGGTTGCCGTTCTCCGGCAACGAGTTGCGGTTCAAGTCATTCTTGCCGACATATTCCATCAGATCAAGGAAGTTGCCGTATATACCACCTGCATCCAGTTGCTCCACAAACTGCATAAAAATGGTTGTTATAGTTAATGCAAGAAAAGGCATGTCCGCCTGCCCCGTCTGTCGACAAGATGTTGTGGACATCATCACCCGGCACCCCAGCGGCCGGACAGGATAGATAGTGCAAATCCCATCTTCCAGCAAAGGACAGGTTCCCCAGGAGGGATCGTTATCTTCCTCGTCTGCGTCACGGCCTTCCATGCAGGCCAATGCAAATCCATTGGTGGTCGCAGAAGGTCGGTACCTTCTGGTTTGCCTGGAACTGACCAGACGAGCACAGATATCGTCCAATCTCCCCTCACCCAACCGGCCCTGGATATACGCAACTTCCAAACCCGTAGCGGTAACATTACAGGTGCAGCAGTCTGCACACTGTTTTGCGCAGGCAAATCGAAACGCTTTCATTTCAGTGTCAAACAGGTCGTAGATATCCCCGAGGGTATCAACAGCATTCTTAAGTTTTACAATACTTGTCATCGTCATAACCAACTTAAGTAAACATACACAAAATAGTTGTTCCGCCCATATCATTGGAGTATAGTCACGTCAACGAAGATGGTGGAATATTTCACCAGGCAGATGTTTATTCATGTCTGCCAAAACGTTTTACATGAAGGGTACTTAAATAATCTTAAACACCGACTGCCTGTGCCATGCACATAATAAGCCAGACAGGTAAGAAAAGGAGAATGCAAAAATGAACGCTCTGTTAATCATGATCCTATCCTTTGCAGGCTATCTTATCATGTACAACCTTTACGGTCGATACATCGGTAAAAAAATATTTAATCTGACCCAGGAGGCAGGCGTCCCTGCCGTAGAAATGGAAGACGGGGTGGATTACGTGCCCACTAAAAAAGAGGTAATTTTCGGGCATCATTTTACGTCCATTGCCGGCACAGGACCCATTGTAGGACCTGCCGTTGCCATTATATGGGGTTGGGTACCGGCCCTGATCTGGGTTTTTGTGGGCAGTATTTTTATGGGCGCGGTCCATGACTTTGGCGCATTAATCATCTCCATGAGAAACCAGGGAAAATCCATTGCCGATTATACAGCCAAGTATGTAAACAACCGGACCCGTTTTTTTTTCTTTTTAATTGTCTTTCTTGAACTGTGGATCGTTATTGCGGTATTCGGCCTTGTTATTGCCATTGTATTCAGTATGTACCCGCAGTCCGTCTTGCCTGTATGGTGCGAGGTTGTCATCGCTGTTCTGCTGGGCCATGCGGTATACAAACAGGGCAAAAGTATCATGACCTGGTCCATCATTGCTGTGATTGCCATGTACATCACCGTTGCCATCGGTATATATCTGCCCTTTAAAATGCCGGAAATTGCAGGGATTCCCGCCACGGGTGTCTGGAGCATCATTTTGTTGATTTACGCCTTTATCGCATCGGTCCTTCCGGTAACCACCTTGTTGCAGCCCCGGGACTTCATAAACTCCCACCAGCTTTTGATCGCCATGGCCCTTTTGATTGCAGGTGTTTTTGTCTCAGCCTTTGGCAGCAACCTTGAAATTGTTGCGCCGGCAGTTCAATTGACCCCTGAAAAAGCGCCCCCCATGTGGCCCTTTCTTTTCATTACCATTGCCTGCGGCGCCATATCAGGCTTCCACTCCCTGGTATCATCCGGCACCTCTGCCAAACAGGTCCGGTATGAAACAGACTCCCTTTTTGTAGGCTATGGTTCCATGCTTTTAGAAGGGGCACTTGCGGTGCTGGTTATTATCTCTGTGGCCGCCGGCATCGGCATGGGCTATCCCACCAAAGACGGCCAGATACTGACCGGTGTGGCAGCCTGGACCACCCACTATTCATCCTGGGCGGCGGCGGCAGGTCTTGGTTCCAAAATCAGTGCCTTTGTTGACGGTTCCGCCAATATGATTGCTTCTATGGGGATACCCACAAGCCTTTGCGTTGCTGTCATGGGCGTATTTGTGGCTTCATTTGCCGGCACCACCCTGGATACCGCCACTCGTATCCAGCGCTACATCATTTCAGAGCTGTTTTCCAATTTGAAGCTTGATTTTCTTACAGGCAAATACACAGCGACGTTCCTGGCCGTTGCCACAGCCCTGATCCTGGCTTTTGCCACTGGCGCCGGGGGCAAAGGCGCGCTTAAACTATGGCCGATGTTCGGAGCAGTGAACCAGACCCTGGCCGGACTCGCGTTGATTATCATTGCAGCCTATCTAAAAACACAAGGCGGTATCAAGTGGATTGTGGCGGGTATCCCGGCCATTGCCATGATGGTCCTGACCATTTGGGCGCTCATTTTAAATCAAACCACATTTGGCGCCAATCATAACATTCTGCTGCAAACAGTAAACGGTATCAGTCTTTTGCTGGCCGTCTGGATTTTCATTGAAGGCCTGATTAAAATTGCAACGGTAAAAGCCAATGTAACCGATTAAAATACTAATAATTCCATCGTACTATGAGCGCTGATTTAAAACTAACATCGTCTCTTAAACGTATTTACTGGTCGCTTACAGGCCCGGCTATGGTATTTTTTGTCTGCCTTCTTGTGGCCCAAAATTTTGGAAGCCGGATTCCGAATATCTCCACCCGGCAGTTGCCGGAAATCTGGCATGCCATCCTTTTTACGGGCGCGGCCGTTACAGCCATTGCAGGACCAGTCATGATACGTGTCCTGTTTGCCCACAAAGTCAGACAAAAAAGCCGGGTCTCCCAAGCACTGTTTTTAACATTCCAACGCCGGCTGATAATGGTCTCCGGCATCACCCCCTATCTGGCACTTGCCGCCGTATGGAACAAGTTTTCCGAATTTCATGCATGCGGCATTATTCTCATGGCACTTTACGCTGTCTATTATTATTTTCCTTCTCAAAAACGGATTGTCCATGACATCAAGATGTTCAGGGTGGCGTTGCCATGATTAAAAGCTGGCTGGTAAAAATAAAAGATACCATGGTCAGTGCCTGGAAAACCGCCGATGAGGTGGCCCGATACAAGGCGGTTGACCACCTGGAGGATGAAGTTGAAGAGATGGAATATATTTTTGCCGTACTCTGCCAGGGGGCTTTTATCGGCATGCCTGCCCCGCCGGAGCGAATCAGCCTGGATCTTCTGCCTGAGATGGAAAAAGATCTTATTCTTTTGATGGATCGGGTAGAGACAACCAATGAACCGCTATCAAGACTTTTTTCAACATTTGATATATGACGAAAACCGAACCAGACGTTCTATTTTTTTTAGGGAAAGGCGGTACAGGCAAATCCACATGCGCGGCACTTTGCGCCATTGATCTTGCCGGGGCAGGTTTCAGGGTGTGTCTCTCCTCCTTTGATGACGCCCACAATCTGTGTGATATTTTCCAGACAACATTTTCCCATGCGCCTAAAACAATTCTTCCGGGTCTTGAAGTCATCCAGGTAGACAAAGACAGAGAAATCGCATCTTACCTGTCAGGGGTCACGCGAAAAGTAAAACGCAACTTCACCTATCTGACTGCCTTTAATCTTGGAAACTATTTTGATGTATTAAAATTATCCCCGGGCATGGAGGCGCACGCCCTTGCCGCATGCTTTACCGGTCTTAAAAAAAAATATATGGGCTGGGATTATCTGATCATAGACATGCCGCCCACCGCCCTTTCTTTAAGCTTTTTTAATCTGCCGACCCTGTCATTGCTCTGGGTAAACCAACTGGAAAAACTGCGGCTGGAAATCAACAAAAAAAAAGAGATCATTTCAAAAATAAAACTGGTCGGTAAAGAAATTACCCAGGATAGAGTGCTGGCAAGAATCATGGAGATAAAATCTGATCATCTGGATCTGAAATCCTTTTTTGAACATAAGGCCAAATGCTATGCCGTACACAATACAGATGCTCTGTCCCTGGCGGAAACCAAAAGAATTTTCGACCAGCTTTCGATACTTGGTATAAAACTGGCCGGACTGTTCTGCAATCATAGAACTCCGGACGACATGTATCAAAGTGCAGCAGACCCAGAACTTCCATGCCGGATTTTGATGGATCTGCCTTATTGTGCCCAGCCTCTGGTTGGTCTTGATACACTGACTCGGTTTACCAGGCAATCCGGTCTTAATTTAGCCGAAGAACTGAAAGAGTCAGTTACTCGCCGACCTTTTCAATGTCCAGGCCGATCATGAAGTGATCCCTAAATCCAATGGGTGTCCCGTCAAGAATATATTTAATGCGGGTAGGTTTACGAACTGCGGGAATCGTTTTGTCCTTGTAATGAAAAATCATGGGCACTAAATCGCCGCTTTTAAGACTTTCCAGCGCCTTTGAATGCTTTGTAACCAGAGCAAAAAACGGTTCCGATTCATTTTGCCGCAACTTGAACTGATAAAAGATTCCCGGATTTTTCAGTTGAAACTCCGCACTGAAATACATATTCTCCTCCTGTTTCATCTCCACTGATCAACAGCCTCCTTTCAGATTTTTTTACAAAATATACGAATATAGTTTATTTGGAATTTAATCAGATAATCAGAAAGTTCAGCAACTTATGTGCCATAATTGTTTCCAAAAAGATATAAAAAATATCGGGAAGATCCAAAAGGTTATTTTAAAATAACAACTATTTCCCACCAATATTACATATCTGGTTACCAAAATGTATTGAAAGTTACGAAAACTGCACCCCATCATAAACCTCTGCCTGGAAACGGATTGTTCCATACCGAATCCGACAAAACAAAGATTCCCTCAGAAGTTAATTGTTGGTAGCAAGGCAACGTATGAACAATGGGTAAGCTACTCAGATTTTTCAATCTTCGTTGCGGGTTGAGCCTAAATAGCGACAGACCAGGTCAACCCCTGGCTGTTTATATGAAAGTACCAACAAGTTGTTGAGCTTCTTTCGTGTTTTGTTGTGGGCCGGGCCTGGGTGCTGATAGACCAGGTCGGCCCATGGCGTTATTTATAAACAGTCGGATCAATCTCGTATTTTTTGACCTTATAATGCATGGCCCGTTTGCTGATACCCAAAAGATCGGCCGCCTCTTTTTGAACCCCCCTGGACTTTTTCAGGGCCCGTATAATGGTATCCTTTTCGCTTTGCTCAATGGAAAACGCCTGGGATTCCGGAAGGTCAGAAGTCAGCACCGCATTTTCCCTGATAGTTTCAATCTGAAGATCCCATGGTTCAATAACCTGATTTTGGCACAAAACAGCCCCGGCCTGAATGGTATTTTTCAATTCCCGGACATTGCCGGGCCAAGGATGTTCTTCCAACACTTTAACCGCGGCATCGGAAATATGCAGCCGGTCAATGCCGTGGGCACTGCCATAGTTGTCCGCAAATAAATCCGCCAACGGATAAATATCTTCTTTTCGATCCCGCAAAGGTGGAATGGTCAGGGTGATTCCCTTGAGTCGGTAGTACAGATCCTGGCGAAAGCTTCCTGCTTCAATGGACTGGGCAAGATCAGCATTTGTCGCTGCAATGACCCGACAGTCCACAGTAGTCTCCTGTACGGCACCGACCTGGCGAATTTTTTTATCCTCGAGAAATCTTAACAAACGGCATTGCATATCGTGGGATATATTGCCGATTTCATCCAAAAAAAGCGTACCGGAATCTGCAGCCTGAATAAGCCCCAACTTATTCTTTACGGCATGGGTAAACGCCCCTTTCAAGTGGCCGAACAATTCACTTTCAAGGATACCTGCCGGCGTTGACCCACAATCCACGACCATGTAGGGATGTTTCTTTCTAGTGCTGTGTTTATGAATACATCCGGCAATACGCTCTTTGCCCACACCGCTTTCCCCGAGTACAAGCACGTTGACCTCGGTGGCCGCCACCTTTTTCACCATGGTATAAAGATGCTTCATGGCAGGGGATTTACCCCAGTAAAACCCGGATTCAACCAGTGGAACAGTACCGGTGCCGGCACCTGTACCGCGCAAAGCCATGACGGTATTAATTTTTTTGATCAGGTCTTTGCCGTCAAACGGCTTGGCAATATAATCGGCCGCCCCAAGTTTCATCGCTTCCACAGCATCCGGTATGGTCCCGTGAGCCGTCAGAAAAATTACCGGCAGATCCGGCAGGGCTTGACGGATATCCGTGAACAATTCCATTCCGCTTTTTCCCGGCATTTTTATATCTGATACTAAAAGATCCACGCCGTTCTTCCCTTTAAGTATCTGTTCGGCCCCAGCCGCATCCTTGGCCTTCAAAACCTTAAAGTTTGATGCAGACAGTCTTTCGCCCAAAACCTCCAGAATACTGGCGTCATCATCAACAATGAGTATTTTATGTGCTGCTGTCACTGGTTCTCCCTTTGCTCCTGCCGTTCCTTATCAATTTTCTCAAGCACGGTTATCTGGTGTAAAAGATCCGCAATCCGTGCCTCCTGTTCCATGTTCTGCTTTTCTAAGGCTGTTGTTTTACGCCCGAGAGAATCAATTTCTTTTTGCATGCTAAGCCGTTCTTTCTTATAAATCTCCTCTTTGGCATACAGGCCATTAAGCTTTTCCAAAATACCCGACCGCTCGGATTCAAGCAAGACTATACCATGGGCCAGGGCCTTTTCCAGCATCCCGGGATGCATCATCGACCATTGATTGCAAACAATTTTTTGGTCGGAATCATTTAGGTACCGGCGTGTTGACGCCCTACAGGGCAGTTGTAAAGGTAAAATCAAAAACTGCTCCACAGCAATTCTGAAGGCCGGGGCATTTTCTGCAAGAATCATATCAAGACACACATTTCCATAACGGCCGGCGGCCTGTGACTGGACATGATTTTCCCTTAAAACCAGCTCAGAAAAAATGTGACGGGCAAGGGTATAATCTTCATTCAAATATGCCTCCTGACCCTGTTTTACCATGGCATCCCGGCAAATGACCGTGCAGGTAGGCAGTATACTGCACCCGTTAAAAAACACCGCTGTACACCCGATAAAAACCAGAACCCTGAAGCACACAAGGAAACGCGAAAACGTCCTTGCCACGAACAAATTCAAGCATAAATCAGATATCCATGAAAAACGCATATAAAAAGCCCTTACAATTCATTTATTAAAACACCGGCAACGTAAAGGAAAACGTACACCCTTTATCAGGCCTGTTCTTCACAAAAATTTCTCCGCCATTGGCCTGAACGGTCCGTCGGGCAATATTTAAACCAAGCCCGACACCGTCCATGTGCTTGCGCACCTCCTTGGCCCGGTAGTACTTCTTGAAAATCAAATTTTTCTTATCATCGGGAATCCCGGGCCCTTCATCACTGATGGCACATGTCAAAAAATGTTTTCCCGGCCCCCGGGTCAAACTGACATCCACCCGGCTGTTGTCCGGTGAAAATTTCAGCGCATTATCCAAAATATTTATGATAACCTGGGTTATCTCTTTCTCGTTACTTTTGACCATGGGCGCCTGGGCAAGGACCTTAAATTCCATGCGGATGCCCCGGGTCTTTGCCCCGGGTGTAACACTTAAAATGGCCGATTGTACAAGCTGATTGGGATCAAACGGTGCAACCTGCCTTTTCTTGACCCCTGAAACCAGAATGGACGCATCAAGCAGATGATTCAAAAGGCTGGTGATCCTGGCAATCTCATTGATGGCAATAGTTAAAAATTTTTTTTGTTTCTCATTTACCGGACCAAGAACCTCTTCGGTCATCATATTCACAGATTCACGGATGGAAGACAATGGACTTCTGATTTCATGGCTCAAGGTGGCAATAAAATCAGAACGAATCTCGTCATCAGCTTTAAGCTGACGGTTCATATCATTAAACGCCGCAGCCAGTTCCCCGAATTCATCTTTGGATGTAATTGCCATCTCATAGGTGTAATTATCATCAGAGACCCTTCTTAGCCCGGATTTTAATTTGTTCAAAGGGATAATGATGGATCTGGAAATAAACCAAATCCCCATCAGGCCTACCAGTATTGAAATAGCGAATCCGATCATGCAGTTTTTCATCACCTGGTGGCTTAAACGGTTTATCAGGATCAACGCCTGCTCAATTCGGCCTTCATTATCCTTTCTTGCCATGGCTATGGCAGCCATCCACTGATCCATCACACTGGCATCAATCCAGGTAAAATCATCGCTCATGACCTGTTCCATGAATACACCCGACTCTATATGACTACCAAAGGTTCGGTCAATGTCGCCCCAGTATCCTGCAGGCATTCTCCGTCTTGTATCCAGTTCGATGATCTCAGCAAGCACGTTCTGGTAATTGCGCCGGGCTGTTCCAAAATAGTCAAAATATACATCTTTGTTCAACAGTTTCAATTTCTTGATATTCGCGTCCATATCAAGAAGATTATTCTTAAGATCGTTGGACAATACCGCAATCCGATTGCTGATGCTGACAATCCGGCCTGAAGTATTGGACATTTCCCTGACCTTTATAAACAAGCCATATACTATTCCATAAAATATAAAAATGAAAAAAAAGAGAAATATAAAAAGTTTTTTTGAGATACCTGGTGTCATGGACATATTCTTACCGTCTGCATAGATGAAAACCTTTTTAACATGCCGGAACAGTCAAGTCAAATCCCGGCTGGATCAAGCACGTTTAGACACCCTAAGCAAAACCGGTACCAAAAGCAATCAATACCTTTCCCCGTATTGAATTTATATGATGAATATCTTATCTTTAGGAAGTTAGGGACTTAGGAACAATATCAAAATAGGAGAATTTAATGGGTGCCGATGTATTTTTCATGGACATGACCGCCACATCAAGGGAAAACCTGCCCGCCAAGTTGGCTCGTTTGGTCACCACGGCCGGACTTGACTACGTCCTGGAAAAAAACGATCTGACTGCCGTCAAGGTGCATTTTGGTGAACAGGGAAATACGGCGTATATCCGGCCTGTTCTTATCCGAAAAATTATCAGGGAAATCAGAAAAGCCAACGCCACACCTTTTTTGACCGATGCCAATACCCTATACGTGGGTACCCGGTCTGACGCAGTGTCCCATATCAAGACCGCGGTGGAAAACGGATTTTCCTATTCGTCCATGGATGCAGCCCCTTTGATCATTGCCGACGGCCTGTTCGGAAAAAGCGAGACAGCCGTACAGGTCAATCTCAAACACAACAGGGAAGTGTTTATCGGGTCGGAAATTATCAATGCCAACGCGTTAGTGGCACTGGCCCATTTCAAGGGACATGAGCTGTCCGGATTCGGCGGCACCCTTAAAAATCTGGGGATGGGATGTGCATCCCGCCGGGGAAAACTGGATCAGCATTCCAATGTAAGTCCTAAAATCAAACGTAAAAGCTGTATTGGTTGCGGTCTGTGTGCCCAACACTGCCCGGGGCAAGCCATAACCATTGAAAATAAAAAAGCTTATATGAACAAAGATGCCTGTATCGGGTGTGCCGAATGCATTGTGCGCTGCCCCACACAGTCCATCAACATCAATTGGAACCAGGATGTCCCTGTCTTTTTAGAAAAAATGATGGAATATACTGCCGGGGTGCTCAAAGACAAGACCGGTAAATGCCTGTTTGTCAACTTTATCACCAATATCTCCCCCAAATGTGACTGTCTGCCCTATGCCGAATCCCCCATCTGCAACGATATCGGCGTGGTGGCATCCTGTGATCCCGTAGCCATTGACCAAGCCAGCGCAGACCTTGTCAACCAGGCCCAGGGTCTGGCATCTTCGGTATTGACAACCCACCTGGCCCCTGGAGAGGACAAGTTCAAAGGACTTTATCCAAACGTGGACTGGCAACACCAGCTTGCGTATGCCCAGGACATTGGTCTTGGAACAAGACAATACAACCTGATCAAGCTAGATACCCTGGCATATAAAAATCCAGGGCCACACGGTTAATTATGTATCTGGCAAAAATAAAAAAAAACAGACAAACCACCTATATTCTGCGGGAATCGGTCAAACAGGGTGAACAGATGGTAGCCCGGGACATTTTCGATCTGGGACCCTGCCCCGGGGCCTGGATTGATTATCCCGGCGGCAATGCCTGGTATTTAAATCCGGATCTGGAATCAAGGATTTCAACGCTGGCCGAGACCTTTGACAGTGACCAGTTTGAAGATCTGTTCTGGCCTTTTATCCGGCCCGCCATCCGCAGAGCCACCCAGACCTTCAGGCAGCGGACCTTTAAACAATATGAACCCATGACCCGGGCTCAAAAAGAGACCATTGCAAGACAGGTCCATGCCTTTGACAAACGCCGGGCCCACTTTCTTAAATTCGGCAATATGGACCAGGGGCCCATGGTAAATATGCCGACAGTCCTTTTCAGGCAGCTGCACAACAAATCCCGGGATGAAATCGAACAGCAATTTATGGACCAGGAACGGGTTTTACGGAAAAAAGATCTTAAATCGTATGTATATACAGTGCTTGATCTCCATCGTTTTTTCAAAGGATTCATGGCCAAGCAGATGCCCCATGCCCTGGACCAGGATAAGGTAGAGGCATTTTTTATTCAGGAATTATGCCTGTTGAACAAAGAGCTTTTCGGACTGAACACCCGGTTGCATGAATATCTGATCCGGTATGCCATTATGTTTTTTGATCACACTTACGGGGATTCGGTACTGTTGGATGATATGGTCAAAGATTTCCAGTTCCGTCAAAGAAGCCGCTGGTTTAAGCCGCCGGGGCCTACCCCGCAGCTTGCTTTATCCCGGGCCTTCAAAATATTTAATCTCACATCCAAGGCACTGGAGTCCATGGATAAAAAAGACCTCACCCGGGAATTTCGGCGTCTGGCAAGACAACATCATCCGGACAGGGGAGGCAGCCACGACAGGTTTGTGGAGCTGAACAACGCCTACCAGATACTACTGGAAAAAGTATCATAACAATGAATATCCCGGAATTGATTGACAAGAAAGGAGAGTTGACGTTAAATATGAAGTAATTATTGCGACAGATTATTGATATTTCATACCTAATTTCCATCATCTAATCAAAGAGGATTCGGGTGTTATACACTTTTCTGAAAAAAGTAATGCTGCCGCGTTTGCTGCTGCCGGGCCTGTTCCTCATTTTTCCTACCTGGTGCCCGGCCGCCCAAACCCAAGATCTAACCACATTTTCCATTGAAGAACTCATGGATATCAAAGTAACTTCTGTGAGCAAAAAAAGCCAACGGCTGTCTGACAGCGCAGCCGCCATTTTCGTTATCACCCGGGAAGATATCAAACGCTCCGGGGCCACCAGTATTCCCGATGCCCTGCGCATGGCCCCGGGCGTGAATGTGGCACGAATTGATGCCAACAAATGGGCCATAAACTGCAGAGGATTTAACAGCCGGTTCTCCCCAAGCCTTCAGGTCCTTGTCGACGGACGAAGTGTATATACCCCCAGTTTTTCAGGCGTTTACTGGGAAGTAACAGATGTGCTGCTTGAGGATGTGGACCGAATTGAGGTGATCCGTGGCCCCGGGGCCACCATCTGGGGTTCCAATGCAGTGAATGGGGTGATCAATATTATCACCAGACAGGCAAATGAGACCCAGGGCGGTTTTGTGCAAGCTTCTGCCGGATCTGTAGAAAAAAACATGGTGGCCGCAAGATATGGCGGAACAATGGGTGAAGATAAATTTTGGCGAATTTACGCCAAGCACCACACTATAGAAGATTTTCAACGTCTTTCCGGAGAAGATGCAGGGGACGACTGGCAGATCAATCAGGCCGGTTTTCGCATGGATGCCCAAATTTCCTCAGCCGACGATTTCACAGTCCAGGGGGATATCTACGACGGTCATATCCACCAGGATCTCTATCTTTACAGTCAGGTATCACCATACATGGATGAATTTCACGTAAAAACAGATATATCCGGAGGTAATATCATGGGCCGGTGGACAAAGGTCATTTCCGGGACATCGGACATTACTGTGAAGACATCTTACGATGCCATGCATCGTTCCGAGGATATCCTCAACGAGGACCGGCACAATGTTGATGTGGAATTCCAGCACCGCTTCGGACTGGGTTTGGTAAACGACATTATCTGGGGGCTTCGGCTGCGCCATACCCATGATGATTATTCAGGCTCAAAAGTTGCCGTTATGGATCCGGTCAGCACAAGTGACCTTCTCTACTCGGCATTTATCCAGGATGAAATATCAATATTTGAGGATAAAATTAAACTCACCATTGGCTCAAAATTTGAGCACAACGATTATACCGGCCTTGAAATCCAGCCCTCCACAAGACTGTTGTGGACACCGGATGAACACCACAGGATGTGGGCTGCCGTTTCCAGAGCCACCCGTATTCCCTCACGGGTTGAAGCCCATGGCGTCGTCTACCTCACCGGGACAGATAATGCCGGTACGCCAGTGTATACCAGATTTGTGAATAATGAGGATCAAACGGCAGAAACCCTGTGGGCCTGGGAAGCCGGATACCGCTTTATCCCGCAACAGAACCTCTCCGTTGATCTGGCACTGTTTTTCAATGACTATCGAAATCTTAGAATTTATTCACTTCAGGCCCCCCCCTATCTTGATACTGAAAACCACGTACTTGTTCAAGATCTTGTGCTAAGCAACATGTCCAATGCCCGGTCCTGGGGGGCAGAAATTGCCGTGGATCTGGCCACAGGCCGAAAAATCAAATGGACGCTGGCCTATTCACTGATATTCCATGATTATGACAATGACGAGGATTTTGAACTTGACTTTGGATTTACAAAACACCAGGTCTCCTTGCGGGGCAGGTTTGATTTGACAAAAAACCTGACCCTGGACGCCTGGTTGAGATATGTGGGAAAAACAAACGCAAATTACATATTTTCCGATACTGCCACCTATGAAATTGACGATTACCTAACCTTGGACCTGCGCATTGGATGGCAGATCCGGCCGGGCCTTGATTTTTTCTTGACCGGTCAGAATCTTCTCCAGGACAGCCACCTCGAATTTGTCCAGGATGCATTCAGTTATCCTGTGGAAGTTCCCCGCAGCGCCTATGCCGGCTTAACCTATAAATTTTAAAATACAATGAATTATCCATGACCAATAACAACCATGGGCTAACCTGATCTATCTCCACCTAAGGTTAACCCAAACAAAAGTTTAATAACTCGAACAGGGCACACAAACTTTCCCATAATAGAAAATTAGACAGATGCAACCTTTAAAAGTTAAAATACGAAAGCTATTCATGTCAGCTTGCACCTGTCAATTCATGCTGTCTTTTATTGTTTTAGGCACAGTTCAGTCACAAAACCTTGAAGAATACAGGCTTAAAGCGGCCTTTGTTTATAATTTCACCAAACTCATTGAATGGCCGCAAACGGCATTTGACAATGAAAGAGATACTTTTACAATAGCCGTATTAGGGGATGAACGTCTCAGACAAGGCTTTGAGACTATTGACGGCAAAATCAGTACCGGACGCACCATATCGATCCGTTATCCGGACCCCAAAGCCGAAGATTATGAAAAAACACTGGCTGAAAGTCAGATCGTATTCATCAGCCGATATACACGCCTGGAGCAGGTCCTGCAAATTCTGAGCTATATTGAAAACAAACCGATTCTCACAATCGGTGAAGTCAAAAATTTCAGCCGGGCCGGGGGCGTCATTCAATTTTTCACAAGAGATAATCATCTTCATTTTGAAGTCAATATCAAAAAAGCTGAGGCCCATCAGCTCAAATTCAGTTCCAGACTGCTTAAACTGGCTGTCATCTTAAATGAAAAATAATGAAACCCAAAAAAAAATCAAAATATAGCATCGTTTCCATCAGAACAAAACTGATCCTGACCCTTGGATTTACCGCGTTGCTGGCACTTTTTATGATGGCAGCTTCCATGGCGGCCTATGAAACCTATAATGCCCGAAACAATCTGGTTGATGAACTTGTATCCATGGCGAACCTCATTGCGTTGAACTCTTCGGTGGCCATGATGTTTAATGACCGGAATGCGGCATTGGAGGATCTAAGTGCACTGTCTGCAAAACAGGGCATTATCGGCGCCATTCTTTACGACACCCACGGCGCAATTTACGCAGATTTCTCAAGGGATGCCGTTTCCATTAATACGCTGGCCCATGAAGTCAAACAGATATGTAAACCAGGCATGTCCCCTGTTGAAATGATTACTTCCCAAAAAATGCTCAGCGGTGTTACAAACGGACACACCCACGTCATTCTGCCGGTCACGTTTAAAAATAATTTTTTAGGTGCCATCCATTTGATTGATGACATGCAGCAACAAAAAAAAAGGTTGGCTGCCTATTATCTTATTGTAGCGGGCATTGGTATCACCTCCTTGGCAGTGGTCCTGGTTCTGTCTTCCAAACTCCAGTCCATTTTCACCCGGCCTTTATTTGATGTCATTGATTCCATGCGGCAGGTGACCCGGAAAAAAGATTATCAAGTCAGAGTAAAAAAATACAGTGACGACGAGTTCGGGGTGCTTGTGGAACAGTTTAACCAGATGATTAAAGAGATCCAGGCCAGGGACGACAGGCTCAATATATACAGTTCCAGCCTTGAATCCAGGGTCAAACAACGCACCCGAGATCTGAGCAAGGCCAAAGAAGAACTTGAATCCACGGTTATTCATCTGGAAAAGGCCCAAAAAAAAGCAGAAGAAGCCAGCCAGGTAAAATCCCAGTTCCTTGCCAATATGAGCCATGAAATCAGAACGCCCATGAACGGTATTATCGGCATGACCGAAATCCTGCTTTCGTCCAAACTTTCCGAAGAACAAGAAACATTTGCAGTCAATATTCTTAAATCAGCCCGGACCCTGCTTGCAATCATCAGTGATATTTTAGATTTTTCCAAAATTGAAGCGGGCAAACTTGAAGTTGAATCCATTGCATTTGATCTGGGCAGTCTGCTTACGGACATTAAAACACTTCTGATGTTCGCAGCCAAAGATAAAGACCTGACTTTAACTGTTGAAATCGAAAAAGAGACACGCCTTTTCCTGATGGGAGACCCTACAAGAATCAGACAAGTGCTGATTAATCTTGTTGGCAATGCCATCAAATTTACAGAAAAAGGCGGAGTAGCGATCATGGTGTCCACGTCCATGAACAAGAATGGTGAATTGCACAACGTTGACGACCGAAACCATTGGACTGACCTGACTGTTTCCATCAAAGATACCGGTATCGGTATCCCTGCTGAGAAACAAAAAAATATATTTACGCCCTTTTCCCAGGCCGACGCCTCTTTTACCCGCAAATACGGCGGCACCGGACTTGGCCTTGCCATTTCATCGGATCTGGTGTCACTTATGGGCGGCACCATCAATTGTACCAGTATACCGGGCAAAGGAAGTACATTCTCCTTTGTTCTTCCTTTGAAAAAGGCCGAGCAAACAACTAAGGATATGCCGGTCCCCAGCCATGCAGACCTGCCGGACAACACAGAAAAGATAAATCTTCATGTGCTGGTGGCCGAAGACAATATCACCAACCAGGATGTTTTTTCAAAGATGCTCAAGACATTTGGATGCACTGTGGATATTGCAGCCACAGGCGTTGATGCCAGGGATAAATTCATTGCGTTAAAACCGGACATCATACTCATGGACTGCCAGATGCCGAAAATGGACGGCTACCAGGCCACTCGAGAAATCAGAAAACATGAGGCAACCCTTGGCATCCATACCCCGATCATCGCCATCACGGCCCATGCCATGGCAGACGACCGGAAAAATTGCCGGGATGCAGGCATGGACGATTTTTTGACCAAGCCTTTCATGATGGGAGGTCTTTTGGAAATAATAAAGAAATGGAAACCGCATACAAACCGGGCCGAGGCCGATTCTGCAAATATCTCCGACAACGAGACCCGTTAGTCAAACAGCGTAATATCTGCCGGTTCCTGCAGCTGTTCCTTAATCCGATTCCGTTTTCTTCGTTCTGCTGCCACAAGGGAATTCATGGATGGCACGCGCTTTAAAAAAACTTCGCCCGTGGCCACATGGAAAAAAATTTTACGTGAATCATGGCCGCCAAAATCACGACTCAGGATCTCAATTTTTTCCGCCCGAAGAAAATTAACCACAAATTCGACATTTCTTGATCCCACAGTATTCTCCTTGGATACGGCCATCAACATATTCGCCCCACCAAAGGTCTTGGCAACCATTCTTTTTCGGTTTCCGCCCAGCCGCATGATAGCATTGATCAGCAACTCCATGGCATTTATGCCATAGCGGGCTGAGGCATCATACTTATTAATATCCGGATTAGACGGCATAAGGATGTGATTCATACCACCGATTTTTTTTCCCGGATCATACAGACACACCGCGACACATGAACCCAGCACGGTATGTATGACAACATCCTGCCTGCTGGCAAAATATTCTCCAATGCCGATGGAGACCTGATTTACTGTCCGTTTAAATGGTCCGGCACTTTTTGAGTAGGGTGTCTGCAATTTTATCCAGTGGAAGAATGCTGTCGACAGCATACAATTTTATGGCCTCTTTGGGCATGCCAAACACCACACAGGAGGCTTCATCCTGGGCAATGGTGTAGGCCCCGGCCTGTTTCATCTCCAACAGCCCTTTGGCACCGTCATCACCCATCCCGGTCATGATGACACCCAGGGCATTTTTTCCGGCATACCTGGCAGCAGAACGAAAAAGAACATCCACAGAAGGCCTGTGGCGAGACACCAGAGGCCCCTCTCTTAGCTCAACATAATACCTGCTGCCACTTCTTTTGAGCAACATGTGACGATTGCCCGGGGCGATAAGCACCTCGCCTGGTAAAACGGGGTCATTATTTTCGGCCTCCTTGACGGACACAAGGCAAATTTTATCCATCCGGCCAGCAAAAGCTTTGGTAAAATTGGCAGGCATATGCTGGACCACAAGCATACCGGGTGTATCATCGGGCAGCTGTTCAATAAGAAGCCTCAGCGCTTCTGTACCGCCGGTTGACGCACCAACGACAATAACTGTGTCCGTTGTTTTGTCCATGGATTTGCCCGACGGGCCCGGCAGTATAGCATCTGCAGTCAATTTTGGAAAAACGTCAATGGATTTGCTATATTTGTGTGCTTTAACATTGACCAAGGCAGCCGCTCTAACCGCATCACAGATTCTTATTTTCGATTCTTCAAAAAATTTTTTTGTCCCCAGGTTCGGTTTTTCAATCACCTCTACAGCACCGTTCTCCAAGGCTGACAATGCAGTCTGACCACCCTGGTTGACCAGGGCAGAACAGATGATTACAGGAATGGGATGCTGGGTCATAATTCGTTTCAAAAAGCTAATCCCATCCATACGGGGCATTTCGACATCCAGTATAATAACATCCGGCACTTCATTACGGATCTTTGAGGCTGCAATGATTGGATCCTGGGCCATGCCCATAATCTCAATTTCCGGATCAGAGGTAAGCACCTTGGATAGCGCATGTCGAACTAGCGCGGAATCATCCACAATCAGTACTCTGATTTTTTTTCCCATAATTACCTTCAGCTTTTATCGTTTTAACGATTATTTACTTTTTTGATAGATCGTTGTTTGAATTGATTTTAAGGGAAGTTCAGCATGCTGGATAACTTCTGAATGTCCCATGAAAAGAAAGCCCCCCGGCTTTAAATGGGTTAACAGCCGATGCAGAATCTGATACTGGGTTTGCTTTTCAAAATAAATCATTACATTCCTGCAAAATATAATATCCATCTGTTCAATACCGGCATAACGTTTATCCATTAAATTCAAACGAAGTAACCTGACCTTGGATCGAAGTTGAGGTACAATTCTAACCATATTTTTACTCCGGTCCTTGCTTCGCATTAGATATTTTTTTCTCAGCGCCATGGGCACAGGCTCAATCTCCTCATGGGCGTATACTGCTTTTTGGGCAACATTCAACACCTCTGTGGAGACGTCCGAGCCCAAAATACAAAAATCCATATTTTTGTGCTGACGGGCATATTCAGACAACACCATGGCCAAAGAATAGGGCTCATGACCCCGGGAGCAGGCAGCACTCCATATATACATTTTTTTTGATTCGCCTGTGGGTCCCGAAGAGAGCAATTCCGGCAATGCCGTTCTTTCCAGAAAAATAAATTGTTTGGATTCCCTGAAAAAATCCGTTTTATTGGTTGTGATTTGATTGATAAAAAAAGGCAGTTCATCTTCTTGCCCCCGGGGACTGAAAAGATAAGCACAGTACGCTTCATAAGAAGTTAAATTCAGAGCATTTAAGCGCTTACGCAAACGGGATTCAACCATACCACGTTTGGCATCCGGCATCTTGATACCCAATTCTGTATGGATATAGTTGCCTAATCGCCTGAAATCCGACATGGCAAGCGAAGGCATGGACAAAAAGCTCATAATCTAACGACGTTGGGGTAAAAACAGCAACGCATCGTCCCTATTCATCATGTTCTTCCTGCTCACCCTCGGCCATTTCAGGCATGGGCATATCATCAGCAACCTGGACAATGGTAAGCTCCTCGGCAGAAAAAACTTTAGACGTTTCAAGAATGATAATAAATTCTTCATCTTTTTTCCCCATACCTTTTATAAATTCAGTCTTAAGGCGGGTACCGATCCTGGGCGGCGGGTCTATCTGTTCAGGTTCAAAGCTTATCACTTCTAAAACCGCATCTACCAGAATGCCAAGAACAGTTTCTTCGTCATCAAGAAACACCTCAATAATGACAATGCATGCTTCTTTTAGCGACGTTGCCTCCTTAAAACCGAATTTAAGCCTGAGATCTACCACCGGAACCACCCGGCCTCTCAAATTAATGACCCCACACATGAAATCGGGCATCTGGGGCACCTTAGTGATCTGGATAATGTCAAGCACCTCACGGACAGTTGTGATGTCCATGGCATAAATTTCATTATCCAGTTTAAATGTCAGGTACTGGCTTGTCTGGGTTATGCCCTGTACACTCATTAATTTTCTCCCATTTGTCATGCATCTTCCAGAAGAACATTGGTGTCTAAAATCAAAGCCACGGTGCCGTCCCCTAAAATGGTGGCCCCGGAAACGTTCTTAATGTTTTTGAAGGCCGGTCCCAAAGGTTTTATCACTGTCTGATGCCCCCCGATCACATGATCCACAACAAAACCAATACGACTGTTATGAACATCAGTGATAACGACATGCTCTGTCTCCGGACGATGATCTGCCAAGTTAAAACGGTCCCGAAGGCGAATATAAGGCACCATATCCCCTCGAACATTTAAAATATTCCGGCCGTTAATCGTTTCGATCTCTTTACTTCTAATCTCAACACATTCTTCAACAGACATCAAAGGCAACACAAAAAAATCATTGTCAATGCGTACAAGCAGACCATTGATTATCGCAAGAGTTAAAGGAAGAATAAGCGTAACCTTAGTCCCTTCACCATAAACGCTGTCAATGTCAATACGCCCTCTTAGGGATTCAATGGTTTTTTTTACAACATCCATACCGACACCGCGGCCGGAAACATTTGTTATTTCATTGGCAGTGGAAAACCCAGGCGCAAATATCTGGGAATATATCTTTTTGTCGGATAATTCTGCATTTTCATGAATCACCCCCTGTTCCACAGCTTTTTGACGGATGACCTCGGCATTTAGCCCTGCCCCGTCATCCTGAATCGAAATCACCACATTGGTCCCCTTGTGGGTTGCAGACAGGACGATGGTCCCTTTTCGGGGTTTCCCTTTCTGCTCTCTGACCTCAAGGGGTTCCACACCATGATCAAGACTGTTGCGGATCAGATGCACTAAAGGCTCATCAAGACGTTCCAGAACGGTTTTATCAAGTTCGGTTTCCGCCCCCCTGGTCACAAGTTCAACCTCCTTGTTGAGCTGAGAGGATAAATCCCGCACCAAGCGCCTGAATTTATTAAATATGGTACCGATGGGCATCATCCTTATGTTAAGCACACTGTCCCGAAGTTCACCTGTCAGGCGCTCAATTTCCTCCACGGATTCACCTAATTCAGCATCATCCCTGTCAGATGCCACCTGGGTCAGTCGAGCCTGGCTGATAACCAATTCGCCCACCAGATTGATCAGCTTGTCAAGCCTGTCTGAGGGTACACGCACGGTTGATGCGGCAGATGATTTATGCATTTTAGTAACAACCGTCTGCTCTGCTAACGCAGACTTAAGCTTCTCTTTAGAAAGCGCACCGGATTCGACCAGCCGCTCACCAATTTTTTTATGGGCATCGAATTCATCATCCAGGGTTTTTCGATCAATGTCACCCCGCTCGACAAGAATATCACCCAGGCGCGGTGCAGACACATCCTGGGATCTGGGGACCTTCTCTTCGACAGTTTCAATGACGATTTCGCAGTTATCCTCCACAAATATAAAAACATCCCTGACGGCATTGACACTTTTGGTGGTCGTTAGAATAATATCCCAGAATAAATAACATGACTCGGGAGAAAGCGTTTCAAGATCAGGTACTTTTTCCGTCTGGGCCACAATGCTGCACTCCCCCATATCAGCAAGATCGTAAAGCAGCATAAGCGGATCCATACCGGAGGAAAACATATCAGCGTCAGGTAAAAATCGTATACGATACACCACCTCGTTTTGCAGTTCACCTGCAACCGGCACAAAGACTTCTCCCCGTGTCTCTTTTGAAACTTCTTCGGCCGGAGATTCAGTGCCGTCGGAAGAAAGCAGTGCCTCAAGACCATCAATGATTTTTTCACCTTCCAGGGGATCTACAGGCGGACCATCGTCGTTCGCCTCGGCAAGCATGGCTGTAATGCGATCCCGTGAGGCCAGAATAAGATCGATCAGTGCCTTGGTGACAGGAACAGTTCCATTTCGAACATTATCCAAAACGGTTTCAACATGATGGGCAAACTCGGAGATGGCATCGAATCCGAACATGGCCCCGGAGCCCTTGATGGTATGCATGGCGCGAAACAGTCTGTTCACCGGTTCCTGATCCCCAGGATTTTCTTCAATATCCAGAACCGAATCTTCAACGCCTGAAAGAAGTTCTTCCGCTTCCAGGCAGAACGCTTCAATGAATCTGCCGGATTCATTCATAGGCTACTTCCTGTGAAATACATGTTCAAGACAAAACTTGTCTTTTTTAATTTGGATAGAATTATCGAAGAACTTTCTTTACTACAGCAAGCAACTGTTCGGGTTTAAACGGTTTCACAATCCATCCCGTAGCCCCGGCAGCCTTGCCTTTTTGTTTCATTTCCGTCTCAGATTCGGTTGTCAGCATAATAATAGGGACAAACTTAAATTTTGGTATGGACCGAACCCATTCAATCAACTCCAACCCGTTCTTGTTGGGCATATTTAGATCAGTCAACAGCATATTAATGTCCATACCGGCAAGTTTATCGACCGCATCCTGCCCATCCACAGCTTCAACGACCTCATAACCGACCTGATTTAATGTAAAACTAACCATCTGCCTTATACTGGTCGAATCATCCACCGTCATAATGACCTTTGCCATGCCTTAAGCCTCCTCAGAGATACGGTGAAAGTTTTCCGCCTCAAGTCCCAAAGCGATTATCGCATCCAGAATCGACTGAGAGTTACCTGTAATATTAAATGTTTTATTTAACTTTTCAGCGGTTTTCCCGGCTGATAACAGAAGCTGAAGCCCCAATGTATCACACTCGGTTACGCCATTAATATCTACAATAATCCCATTATAATTTGCAAACCCCGTCAACAAAGAATCTTTAAGATCTTTTACTTCGTAGGCAGATAAAGCGCCCTCAATTCTCATTACCAGGTTGCCGTCCTTCTCATAATTCTTGGAAACCATGTGTACTCCTTATCTGATTCACGGATATTTAGACTGCGAAATGATGTTTATTAAATTATCTATATCATTCTAAAGATATAATTTCCATTAAAATTCAAAGTACCTGATTCCAGGTTGACAATAGAAGCTACGTACAGATATAATTTTAGTATTTCAACCGTATGATCTTAATTTTACATGAAAGTTCCAATAAATTGTTAATTACTTTCATGCTTTGTTGTGGGCTGAACCTCGGTGTTAATAGACCAGGTCAGCCCATGGCTGTTATTAAAAACAGCACCGCGTTACGAACAGGCAGTTACGAAAAAAATTTATCCATACGAAACTTAAAAAAGTTGATGGATGAAATCATAGTCACATTTTCCATAAATCGCTTCACGCCATAATTTTGCGCAGGCGCAATATCTATAACAAAGGGGGATGAGATGCATTTTAAAAACTTTAAAATAAAAATAAAAATTATAATGATTGTTATTATGGCAATCATTATTTCAGTGAGCACTGTCGGTGGGTATGCACTTTACAGTTCAATCCACCAGGTCGACAAAAATATTTTGGCCTTTGAAGAACAGGTTATGGGTGAAGCCAGACAAAAGCTTGTAGACTTGGTGGATTCCGTCTACACCATGATTGTAAAGGTGCATAGCCAAGCAGTTAGTATGAAAGATATAAAAAGCAGATATGGTGTAGAATTAAAAAATCTTGTGGGCGTTGTCTATGATATAACCAGCCGAGCGTATACACAAGCCCGGACAGCCTCTTCTGATATCGACCATCAAAGCATGGAAGCAGTCCAAAAAAAAATTGCGTCCGAAATCGAAGCGTTGCGCTATGATAAGGACAACTACTTCTGGATAAATGACACATACCCCAAAATGGTTATGCATCCAACAGTACCGGCTTTGAACGGAAAAGACATCTCACGGTATACCAAAAACGGAAAAATTATTATGGCCGAGGGAACCGATATCCCCATGTTTGAGGAGATGGCTCGCCTATGCAAAAAAGCCGGAGAAGGATATGTCAGTTATGTATGGCCCTCCCCGGATAACAACTGGAAATGGATAAGAAAACTGTCCTATGTCCGTTACTTCAAGCCATGGAACTGGATCATCGGAACCGGTGTATATCTTGACAAAACCGAAACAGACGCACAAAAGATAGCCATGAACATCGTTTCTGATATGCAATATGGGGACAATGATTACTTTTACATCATGGACACCCAGGGCAATATTCTGGCCCATTTGAACCAGGAAACCATCGGCAAAAACCTGATGAACAAAAAAGATTCCTCAGGCAGATTTATATTCAAAGAAATCATTGAAACGGCCAAATCGGACGGTCGAGGCCATATAAACTATAACTGGCCCCAAATCGGATCAAAAAATGATAAACCCAAAATCGGATATTTCAGATACTTCAAACCCTGGGACTGGATTGTCGTCACAGGCGTATATATTGACGGGGTCCAAACCCAAATAGCGGAAAAAAGAAAACAGCTTGATACGATGATCCAAAAACAGATTCTGTTCACGGCCGTGACCATTGCCATACTCATATTCGTTGCCTTCTTTTTGGTTAGATTTGTGACCAGAAAATACATTGAACTGCCCCTTTCCCAAGGCGTTGATGTGGCCAACGAACTTGCCCAGGGAAACCTGGACCTGAATATTGAATCCAGCAGCGAAGATGAGATAGGACATCTTCAAAAGGCGATGAAGCATATGGTCATATCGTTTACAAAAATTGTCGATGAGGTCAAAAGTGCCGCCAGCAACGTTGCGGCAGGCAGCGAAGAACTCAGCGCCACCGCTGAACAGTTATCACAGGGTGCGACAGAACAGGCGGCATCTGCAGAACAGGCCTCAGCCGCCATGGAAGAAATGTCCGGTAATATAAAACAAAACGCAGATAATGCCCGGCAAACTGAACAATTGGCTGTCCAGGCCGCTGAAGATGCTGAGGAGGGAGGTCAGGCCGTGCTCCAAACCGTTGTGGCCATGAGAGAAATTGCAGACAAAATTCTTATCATAGAGGAAATTGCAAGACAGACCAACATGCTCGCGTTAAACGCAGCCATTGAGGCGGCCCGTGCCGGGGAACACGGCAAGGGATTTGCCGTGGTTGCAGATGCGGTCAGAAAGCTTGCCGAACGTAGCCAGGCTGCGGCCAGTGAAATCAGCACACTGTCAACATTAAGTGTTGAAATTGCTGAAAATGCGGGTGAAATGCTCAAAAAAATTGTTCCGGATATCCGCAAAACCTCGGAACTGGTTCAAGAAATCAATGCAGCATCTATGGAACAGAGCACAGGTGCAGACCAGATAAACACAGCCCTGCAACAGCTTGATCAAATTATCCAGCAAAATGCCGGTTCTTCCGAAGAGATGTCCTCCACCGCAGAAGAGCTTTTTGCCCAGGCAGAACAGTTACAACAGGCGATCGCCTACTTCAAGGTTAACAAAATAGAACCCCGGGGGCTTACGCGGCAACAGGAACATCCCCCCTCCAGGGCAGAATTGACAAACGATGGTCGGGAAAGCCATGATGCAACAGCCATAGCTATTACCAATAGCCAGGATACACGGGGGCAGGTTCGGGGTGTTGTACTGGATATGGGGGAGGATTCACTGGATGACGAATTTGAAAAATATTAGACTTGAATCATAGTCCGCGCAAAACATGATAAAAAAAGCCGCTTGAAGGAAAAAACACACGAAAAAATCTTTTTTTTGGGATTTAGAATATCTATTTTTGTTTAATATGTGCTGGAAATGCAGCCTAAAAATCGGGCATATGTACCTTGATTTTGTGGCAGGTTTCCATCTAATTGCTTGACTCTTTTGAAAAACCGATTAAGATAACCCCAGTCCCGGTTCATTCAATCTAAACTAAAGAAAAGGCTACAATTTTGACCTGTACCAAATCTACACTCATCGAAAAAATTTCAGAGACCTTTGATCAAAACCCATCCCAGTCCAAAGAGGTACTTGAAATCCTGATTGAAATCATGAAGTCTACTCTGGCTTCGGGCGAAGATATTATGATTTCCGGATTCGGAAAATTTCAGGTGATAGAAAAATCACCAAGAAAGGGAAGAAACCCGGCTACAGGGGATGCCATGATCCTTGAAAAAAGACGGGTTGTGACATTCAAATGTGCAGGCAAACTTAAAAACAAAATAAATAAAGAAACCTAACCACAGCCATGGACTGACCCGATATATCAATGCCATCATACGTCTACCTTTTTGGTGAGTAGCGCCTGGAGCGCAGTCTGGCGGCGGCTGATATCCTGGTTACCTATGGCCATACCCAACGCCCTTCGAGTGCCTACAAAAACCGCCAGCTTCCTGGCCCGGGTAATGCCGGTATAAATCAGGTTGCGGAAAAGCATTTTAAAGTGTTGGGTCAATACCGGAATGATCACCACCTCAAATTCACTGCCCTGGGATTTATGGATGGTGATGGCATAGGCCAGATCAAGTTCCATGATGTCGGCTTGGCTGTAATGTACCATTCGGTTATCCGGCAGAAAACGCACCGTGCAGGTAATATCCACGGTGTTAATCCGGTCAATGAGGCCGATATCCCCGTTAAATACCCCCAGATCATAATTATTTTTCCTGTGGATCACCCGGTCCCCGGTTCTGAACACCCGGCGGCCCACGGTGAGCTGGGCCTTTCCCGGGCCCATGGGATTATAAGCGGTCTGAATTTCACGATTCAAAAAAAGGGTACCAAGGCTGCCCCGGGTCATGGGAGAAAGGATCTGGATTTCCGTATTGTTCCCCAGGTATTTGGGAATCCACTCCAGGTATAATTTTTTCACTGCATCCAAAGCAGAGAGCCCATAGTGCAAAGAGGACCATGGATGCACTTTTTCCAGCACCGCCATAAGTTCTTGAATGCGGTTTTCAGTCGTTGCCAGTCGGGTCAAATCCACATGGGCAAACTTCTTAGGTATCTGGATTTCAGTTTCCCAGGGTGAACACCTCTCATCAACCCTGAATTCATACAGATCACCCGAATCATTATCCCGGGCATCACGGGAGATACAAATTTCTTGAAGAACATTGCTGTTTGACGTTTCGGGGTCAACATTCTCATATAAACGTTTAACCCGGCTTACAAAGGAGATCTGCTCTTTGGTCGCTTCATCGGAATCAATAAAAAGACAATCGGTTCCATCCTGCCAGACTGCCGGGTATTTAAACGGACTTTTTATCCACGGCATCCGGCCCTTATTGATCTGGTGGGCGAACTTAATGATCATAGAAAAATTAGCCTGGCGAAACACCTGGGTAAGCCGGAAACAAGGCACGGCCTGTGACGCAATAATATCTTTAAGCACGTTGCCCGCCCCCACTGAAGGCAATTGATCATAATCGCCGATAAATACCACCTGACTGTGCCTTGGCACCGCTTTAAGCAAAGCGGCCGTCAAATTAATATCCAGCATGGAGCATTCGTCCACCACCAGAAAATCTGTTTTCAAAGGAGAACTTTCATCACGTTTAAATCCGCCGGCTTTCCAGCCCAAAAGTCGATGAATGGTTTTGGCCGGTTTTCCGATCACTTCACTCATTCTCTGGGCAGCCCGGCCCGTGGGCGCGGCCAGCATCACCTTTTGCCCCATTGCCTCCAACAAACGAACCATTACCCGTGTGGCCGTGGTTTTGCCGCATCCTGGCCCACCGGTGAGAACACTGAAATGCTGCTGAACCGTCCCTTTGACCGCTGCAACCTGCTCAGCGGAAAGCTGCATCTCATAACGTTGGCAAAACAACGCCACCCACCGGTCAATCCGGGCCTGGTCAAAGATCCGTTCGGGACCTGGATCTAAAAGACGCCTGGCCACATACCTCTCGTCAAAATAAAGAGACCGGGCATAGTAACAGGCCACAGGCTGCCCACTGTCATCGGGCAGATCCCTGCGCATCAAAAGCCGCTGGGTTTCCATCTCTGTCAAAAGGGTTTCAAGCTGTCCGGCCAGATCAAGCTCAAGCAAATTTTCTACCTGTTCTTTGATCTGGGGGTAGGTAAGATAACAATGTCCGAACTCCCGGGCTGCAGACAGTACGTGGCGGATGCCGGCGATGATTCTTGGGGGGCTGTCCGTTCTAAGGCCAATGCTTAAAGCCACCTTATCCGCAGTAAAAAATCCAATACCGAAAAAGTCGGCGGCAAGACGATAGGGGTCTTGGGTAATCCAGGCAATGGCGTTGTGGCCGTATTCCTTGAATATGCGCACAGAAAACAAGGTGGAGATCCCGTGGGACTGCAGAAACATCATCACATCCCGGATGGCCCGGTGCTCTGTCCAGGCCGCTGAAATCATTTCAAGTTTTTTGTGAGCGATCCCCGGCACCTCCAAAAGGCGCTCAATATCGGATTCGAACACATCCAGGGTCTGTTCTTTGAAATGACCGACTATTTTTTTTGCGGTCTTAGGTCCCACACCCTTGATGAGCCCGGAACCAAGGTATTTTTCAAGGGCCGATGCCGTAGCCGGCTTTTTCTCTCTGGCATGAACCGCCTTAAACTGACGGCCAAATTTCGGATGCACTGTCCATGCGCCCTCAAATTCCATGGTGGCACCGGCAAACACCTTGGTTTGATGGACTACAACGGTGTCCCGGCTGCCCGGACGATCAAAGGGCAGGACTTTAAGAATGGACCAACCATTGTCCGGGTTATGGAATGTGACCCGATCCACAACACCGTTTATCACCTCGTTGATGTAGCCGGAATCAGACAATGTCTTTGTACTCTGGTTCATATTCGCTCACCATACAGGACACGACAGGCCAAAACAACTTCTTTTGATGGACAAAAAGTCTTTAACAAAAAAGGTGAACAATAGAGATAAATGTGGTATTTGAGTTTTTTGATATAACAGACATGGGCTGACCTGGTCTATTGCCCCCCAGACTCAACCCACGACAAAACATGAAAGTAATTTTACAACTTATTTAGACTTTCATATAACAGCCATGGGCTGACCTGGTCTATCGACACACAGGCTCAGACCACAACGGATATTTAAAGATCTGAGTGGGTTATACAGACTTTCATATATAAACAGAAAACAATTTTAAGGAGAGGACCATGAAAAAAACATCACTTCGGTTGATCTTATGCCTGCTGCTGACATGTATGATTGCATTTGCCGGTTGCTCAGGAGAACAAAAAAAACCAAAACCCAGCCCCGACCAAGCACTCCAGATGCTCAAAGATGGGAATGAACGTTTCCTCAGTGGAAAATCCGAACATCCGCATCTGGACAAAAAGCGGATGATGCAATCCAGCCTGGAAGATCAGGGGGATCATGCCTATGCCACTATCCTCGCCTCTTCCGACTCCCGAGTGCCTGTCGAAGCAATTTTTGATGCCGGAATTATGGATACATTTGTTATCCGCGTGCCCGGCAATGTATGTAATACAGATCAAGTCACCGCCATAGAATATGGTCTGGACCAGGTCCGCACACCGGTCATAGTCGTACTGGGCAATACACAATGCGCCGCAGTGACCGCCGTTACCCGGGCTGTCAATGGACAAGGCGATATTCCACCGATGCTTGCCAACATTGAACCTGCCGTCAAAAAGGCCATGGAAAAGTATCCCCAGGCAAAAGGCGACCAAATCATTCCCCTGGCCATTGAAGAAAACATCTATATCAGTATCCGGGATCTGTTCATGAAAAGCCCTGCCACATGTGAACTTGTCAACGCGGGTAAAATTAAAGTAGTAGGCGCCATCTATGATGTCAGCGACGGCAGGGTATACTGGCTTGAGGACGAGACCGTGGACAGCATTCTGCAAAAAGTGGAAGGCAAGGTAGACGACACCCAGGTATCTGATGCCCCTGCAACATCCGATGAGGCGGCGGCTGAAGACCAGGAGGCAGCGCCTGAGGTTGACGAAGCAGTACCCCAAGCCCATGAAGAAGCAGTTGAAACAGATGAAGTCGCGCCCGACGCCCATGATGATGCAGCCAAAACCTTGGCGCCGTCAGAAGCAGACGAAACGATTGCCGAGCCCGAAGCCCATGACACTGAAGTCTCCGATGAGGCAGCGCCTGAATCACATGATGCGCATGAAGTAGCACCTGAGGCCCATGAAGCGGCACCTGACGCTTCGGCGCCGCCCGAGGCAGAGGAAACGCCTGCGGAACATGAAACCCATGACACGAAAAGCCACACATAAATAAAAAATAAAATTGATCCAAGCCGGAAGGCAGCACACGCCTTCCGGCATATTCCAACACAGCAGTTCGTAACAATACTTGACATATTTAATTTTGAAATGATAAATCAGATTCATTCTACCCAATCCAAAACACAATTCAAAAAGAGTGTATTTCATGACGACGGCAACTGACAATTCCACGAACCCAGCAAAAAATATTTCACCTACAGATGTTCAAAAACAGAATCTGATTTCCCAATGGGCCTTTGATACCCGACCTATACTTGGCCGGTTCCATTTATGGCTCGAAGATGTGCGCATTCACTGGCACAGCGACGAATCCCAAAGAAAAATCAAACGCCGTCACATGGATGCGGTCTCCTTCACCGATGGACGCACTGAAAAGATGCTGGCCGTCACCGCCGCGGTCACCGCCTTAGGCACCCGCCTGTTTGGCCGCTACGGGGAAGGAAAAGACCTGCCCAAAACAGAACTGAACCTGGTCAAAAAAGATGCCGATGCCATTTCGGCCTACGCCATGAGCGAAAGCTTGTGGTACCTGTCCCGCACCCTGCCGGAAAACCATGCCATCATGGTCTGTCTAGGGGAGGGGCTGATGCCCAAAGCCGGGGAAACCGCTGAGATGGGGGCCAACCCTCTGCTGGGATTCGGCAGGATCTATGCCCGGCCCCAAGTGGCTAAATTTCTTGAAGACCGGGTGCTGCGGCTGATCAATGATCCCGAATATGCCTGGGAGAACTTTTCCCGGGATATCCAGAAACGAGACATCACCGTATGGGGGGCCGCCATCGACACCCTGGAAAACACCTCCAGGTTTGCCAAGGGCGAGACCACAGGCCCCATGAGTGTATTCCATCTTTTTGACCAGCCGTTAATCATCAGTGACCAGTATGAAGGATATATGGGGTGCCTGGTACTGCCGGAGCAAGTTGTGGAAAACGCAGCCTTGAAGTCTGTTCTGGTCAATTATTTCACCCCGCGTCATATGGTTATGAATGCCATCCGGGAGACCTTTGATGGGATAAAGGCGGAAAATGTCCATGTCTGGACCCTTACCGGGGAGGCCCGGCGCAAAAGAATTGAAAAAATTTGGGACCAGTGGCGGGATGCAGGCGCCCATCTCGTTGATGAGAACTGGACGCTTCCCACGGGAATTTCGCCGTTCACCGATTCAGGCACCTATGCGCCGACCTTTTCAGTCAAACCCTGGACCGATGACAAGGGAGACATTCACCTGCTGGTAGTGGATGGATATGCAGCCTCGGCCGAGGCCATGCAGGCGGCCAGCCTGTCCGGCATCTTAGGCCTGGATGTATCCCTTGCCGTGCTCTCCTCAAAATTCAAACTGCCCTATGACAAGGATGCCGCGGCCATGAAACTTGACCCCCAGGACAACAACTTTGCTACAAAGCTTGGGCAGGATCTGTTTGAAACCGATGTGCCTACGGAGATGATTGAAGTTTACCGCGACAGTATCATAGAAGCTGAAAACGCCGGCATCCCCTTAAAACCCCGTACCATCAATGCAAGTGATCTGATTGCCGCAAAAAAATGGCAGACTCTGGCTGTATCGGGATATATGCTTCCCGATCCCTACAGCGGTGCCCAAGGCGTAAAGCAGATCAGCGATGACACATGGGAAGTCACGGTACGGGTAACATCAGAATTCGGGGACAAGAACATTACCTTTGCCCTTCGCCTGATAGAGTCTTTGCCGCAGAGCAAACTGGTATTTTCCCCGCTGCTCAACCGGTTTTTTAGGGGAGAGGATTTTAGAACACGGGCCGTTAAAATTTCAGATTCCGGCAGGATCAGAAACGAACTTCAGACACTTTGTACAGAAGCCCTGGAGCATTTTGGAGACAAAATGGTGGTACGTTTTGACAAAATGGCACCCACCACTATTTCCGCTGTGGAGCAGGAAATGCTCAAACAGATTCTGATCTGGTATAAGGAAAATTATCCCATCTGGTTTGAATGGCTTGAGTTGTCAATTTAAATGAGATTTGACCCAAAAATAAATTTGAAAGATCTGAGGAACTTACTCAAACGTTCTTATAAAACCAAAAGCGAAAGGGGGTGTATTAAGATTGTCCAATCTCGGTAAAGAGAAAAGCCCTATGAAATGGTGGCTCATTTTATAGGGCTCTTAACTCAGTGTGAAATGTGAACCTCACACGTAGTTAATTAGCAGGTTTATTTGTTAAGTCAATAAAAATCTGTTCTCTTTCCCTCTTAAAATCAACCGTCTAAAAACAGGTACATAAAGGAGGGAACACTATGGTTCTGATCTCATGGATTTACCTTTTGCTCCAAATAATCCTGTCAATTTTGGAGATCTTGAAAAAGTTAAAATTGATCGAACCTAAAAAATAACATCAACCCCCGGTAGCTAAGCCCATAGGCTACCGGGCTTTTTTTCGTGGGTTGAACATTTTAAATTATTTGGTTTCGTTGTCTTGTTAACAATCCTCAATGCTGATATATGCAATTGTTTGGTTCAACAACTGATAAGCAATCTCGCCAAATGTCATGGGGCCTGTAATACCAGCCGTTTTCTTTCCTTCAAGTTCGGCATAAAGATAATTCAGTATGCAGTTACATGAAAAAAAGAGCGTATCTCCAACATCTTTAGGAATCAATTCATTGAACTCGGTGACGTAATCGGAGACCGGTTTTGCAATTTTATATTCGACTTGCTGAAATACCGGCGCATACAGATTGACCACTTTTTGGATCTCATCGACACTTTGAAAACTCGTATTGATTCTTGCACCGTACATATCCGCCACCAGGGGCAGTCTGGTATCAATATTGTTACCCAGGATATACTCGGCAAAATTCACGGTCTCACCGTTGACAACCGCCTCTTTTACTGAAAAGCCCTCTTCATTGAATGTTATCGTATCGCCGTCACCACTTTCAAAAAGGTTAACAATATTCACCTGCGGCAATTTGTTTGAAGGCAGTCCAATGTGCATGACGACAGCGGAATCCGTATAGCTTTCCCCGGTATTCCCATTAAAGGTCTTTGGTGCCGTTTTCCCCAACTCATCCAGGAAAACGCCGGATATCCATCCAATGAGCGGTTTTGTTGCAAATTCAGGATAATTGGGCCCATCAATGGCAAATGAGATGTGGGTCGGACTGGTCGCCGGAATAATGATAAAAGAAAATCCGTTGCCGGGTGCGTCTGCATAAACGCTGCTTAACGTCTCTTTTGAGTAAACTTGGACATCAATAGAGGCTGCATAATCCGGCAGTTCAGTCACAAACACCTTTTCTTGTGTAAATTTCCCCCCATCTTCATCCATAAAATAGGGAATGGTTCCTGCAATCCATTGACCTTTGGGAAGATCTTTGAGTACCTTTTCATCGGCAGCAAGAATCAATTTTTTCCCGGCCGAAATCAACTCAACGGCCTCATTTTTATTTACCGTTTTTTTTATCATTTTCATTCCCCTTATCCGAACATAGTTTCGATGTCACCGACGACTTTAGGTAGGTGCTCGTTCTTTTTAAAAAAATCAATCAATTCAGTTGTGCATTCCGAAACGGTAGCATCTGTAGGGCTTTTTTTGTACTTCATGTTCAATCGCCCCAAAAGCATCTTCAACCCTAAAAATTGAATGGTGGGTTTATTATCACCTGATATTACTTTTTTCCATTTTGGATCATTGGGACCTGGAATTGCCATTTGAGTCTTCCTTTATTTTGGGGTTTTAGGGTTGATTTCTTTTGTTACGCATTGACATAAAACGGACAACCCCATGACAAAGCGCCGATGCTTGAAATCAACCCTTTTTTTGAAATGTTACAGCGCTGCTGTGTAGATGCCGATCACGTCATCCAGGGTCGGGGTTCTGGGATTTGTAAGGCCGCAGGCGTCTTTCTGGGCATTTTCCGCCATGATTTTTAAATCTTCTTTTTTGACACCCAATTCAGTCAAATTGCTTGGAATACCGACATCGGCAGACAGCTTCCTAATCGCTTCCAGCGCCTTATCTGCAGCGTCGCGGGTGGAGAGTCCGTCAATGTTCTCTCCTAAAGCCACGGCAATGTCTGCAAACCGATCGAGTTTGGCAATCAGATTGAACTGAGAAACATGGGGAAGCAAAATGGCGTTGCAAACGCCATGGGGTAAGTCATAGTAGCCACCCAATTGATGTGCCATGGCATGGACATGCCCGAGGCTGGCATTGTTGAAAGCCATGCCGGCCAGGTATTCGGCATAGGCCATGTTGTCCCTGGCAACGACATCCTGACCATTGGCAACCGCCTGCCGCAGATTGTCGGCGATGAGCTCAATGGATTTGATGGCACACGCATCCGTGACCGGGGTTGCAATGGTGGAGACATAGGCCTCCACGGAATGGGTTAATGCATCCATTCCGGTCGCTGCAGTCAACGCCGACGGCATACCCATCATAAGCAGGGGATCATTGATCGCAATGGCTGGTGTCACTCTCCAGTCCACAATAGCCATTTTGACCTTTCGACTGGTATCGGTGATAATGCAGAATCGGGTCATTTCGCTGCCGGTACCGGCGGTGGTATTGATCGCGATAAACGGCGGCATCGCTTTTGTTGATTTATCGACCCCTTCAAAATCATGGATCCTACCACCGTTGGTCGACACAATACCAATTCCTTTACCGCAGTCATGGGAGCTTCCGCCTCCCAACGTGATGATCATGTCGCAACCGCTTTTTTCATAAATCGCCACCCCCTCGGCAACATTCTTATCAGTTGGGTTAGGGATGGTTTCATCATAAACCACTGCATCTGCGCCCATTCCTTCTTTGAGCAAATCACAGATCTGTTTGGTCAAGCCACAAGCGGTAATTCCCTTGTCGGCAACAATGAAAGGCTTTGAGACACCAAGGCTTTTCATTTGATTACAGAGCTCTTTGTGTGCACCAATACCCATTAATGTAACTGTTGGAATAAAAAATCCATAAACTTCTTCTTTTGCTGCCATGCTATCGTCTCCTTTTGAATCTAACATCATTGGCGTGTGTCACCCATGACGCGTTACAAGAATACCCCATCCCCATTTACAGAGGTGGGATATGGGAGGCACGTTACTAAAGGTCAATTTCAAATATCGAAATTGAGCGCGTTTCGTGCTTATCACTTAATACTTTTTTGATTGCGTTCGAATTCGTAGCTGTCAGAGATTGAGCTTGAGATAAAATTGAGAGTACTGTGTATTTAATTTTTTTTCAACATTTTTTCAAAAATTCTACAGGGGATCGCATAAAAAAGAACGACCTTCCTCTGCAAAACAGAACCAGGCGCCTTTGCGTCTTTTTTATAGTTTTGCTTTTTTTTCATTTTGCATCCGCTCAATACTTGAAATGGCGTGATGCTTAACATTGGCAATATGGTGAGTCAACACATGCTTTGCACGTTCAAGGTTGCCTGCAGCAATATCATCATACAGCTGGATATGCTCGGCATCCACCATCTCCATGGGCGTGACGAAAAGAATGTTGCCTCTGTATTTCAAATAGAGCAGATCAAACAGATCCTTTAGGCAAGCCACCTTTATCCGGTTACCGGACAATTTAGCCAAAGTCATGTGAAATTCCATATCTTTGAGCAGCCTGTCTTTTAAAAAAATATCCCGGACCGCGTCCAGATGATTATCCAAGGCCTTTTTCAATTTTTTAAGTTTTGTCTTGTTCATGCCCGAAATGGTATCCGGCAGCAGGGAAACTTCGATGAGTTCCCTGAAATCATAAATTTCAATAACCTCTGAAAGGCTAATATTTTCCGTATAATATCCCCTGTTGGGCTCATGGCGGACCAGACCCTGAATTTCTAATCGTTTCAGGGCCTGAATCACCGGGGTGGTGCTCATGTTCAGGCGTTTGGCCAGATCTCCATAAGAAATTTTCTGGCCCGGAATGATTTCATTTAAAAAAAACATACGCCGGATGCCGTTGTATGCTTCTAAAGTAAAATCATCCTTGGATTTTTTAGTTTTTGTTCCCATAATGCATTTCAATATACCAAGATCTGGGTAAAAGCAACGAAATTCAGCCGGTTATCTACTAATATTTACGAACAACAACCATATACTTTTATTTGCAAATTTCTTGACAAATATAGGGTTTACAGGTAATCATTCTTTTAATTTAATCATATATCTGATTAAATATTTAATATGAAATAATGGAGGGAAAAAATGGCATTAGCATTCATGGAAGGTAATGAGGCCGTTGCCAGAGGGGCCATGGCAGCAGGCTGCAATTTTTTTGCCGGATATCCTATTACCCCGGCCACCACAATTTTCAATAATATGCTGAAAATGCTGCCGCCCAAAGGCGGCATCTGCATCCAGGGGGAAGATGAGATTGCCTCCATGGGATATTGCATCGGTGCTTCCATGGCCGGGAAAAAGGCGCTTACCGCCACCTCCGGCCCGGGTATCAGCCTCTATTCGGAACATATCTCTTTTGCCGTGGGTAGCGAAATCCCTCTGGTGATTGTGGATGTGCAGCGTTTAGGGCCCTCAACCGGTTCAGCCACCCGGGGGGCGGATGCCGATATCCAGTTCATGCGCTGGGGCAATACCGGCGGCGTCCCGGTCATTGTACTGGCCCCCAAGGATGTCAAAGATTGTTACATACTGACCTTTACCGCCTTCAACTTTGCCGAAAGATTCCGCTGTCCCGTATTTATCGCCTCCAACAAAGAGATCGGCATGACAAAGGAGACCTTTGACATAGATACCCTTGTGCTGCCGAAAAAAGTAGAACGATCCCGATTTGAAGGGCAAAACTTTCTACCATTTGCCGCCGATCCGGACAAAGCCCCGCCCTTTCTCCCCATCGGCGGGTCAACCCTGGTGCGTCAGACCTCCTCCACCCATGGCCCGGACGGGTATATCACCATCGACCCGGATACCATTGCAGCCATCCAGGACCGCCTGAGAAATAAAATTCACACATGCAGAGATGAACTTTCTTTGTATGAAGAACATCTTTTACCCGACACTGACACGCTTGTGATCTCCTACGGCATTACCAGCCGGGCGGTTGATGATGCGGCCAGGGCAAAGGCTGAAAAAGGCAGCCCCATATCCACCCTATCCCTTAAAACCCTCTGGCCGGTACCGAAACAGGTACTGATAAACGCAGCGCAAAAATTTTCCCGCATCCTTGTTGTGGAGATGAACCTGGGCCAGTATGTCAACGAAATCCGCCGGGTGCTTTGTGGCAAAAAAATTGACTTTTATGGGCAAATGGATGGAACATTAATTGCGCCGGCAAAGATTATGGAGGCCATCGAAAATGAATAATTATCTGAATGAAAACCGCCCCCCGGTATTCTGCCCGGGCTGCACCCATGACCGGATCACCAAAAGCCTGGATAAAACCTTTGTAAACATGGGCCTTGCACCGGACAAGATCGTTATTGTCACAGACATCGGATGCTCCGGCCTGTTCGATACTTTTTTCAATGTCCATGCCCTGCACGGCGTCCACGGCCGAGCTTTGACCTACGCCCTGGGGTTGAAGATGTCCGATCCTTCGTTGAACGTCATTGTGACCATGGGTGACGGCGGCCTTGGCATTGGCGGAGCCCATGTGCTGTCCGCCTGCAGAAAAAATCTGGATATCACCTTGATCATCCTGAACAACTTTAACTTCGGCATGACCGGAGGCCAGTACTCGGCCACCACGCCGGAAGATGCCCTGGTGGGTTCCGAATTTCTCAACCAGGCTGAAATGCCCATGGATATCTGCAAAGTTGCAAAGGCAGCCGGTGCGACATACGTTTCCCAATACTCGGGTATGGATCCACAACTTCCCGAAGAATTTGAACGGGCCATCCGCCATAAAGGATTTTCCATCGTGGAAACCTTAGGCCTTTGCACGGGCCGGTACACAAAACGCAACAAGCTTACCCCAAAAACCATCGACGAAATGATCGCCTCTGCTCCGCCGGAGAATGGCCTTGTACAGGAAAATCAACGTCTGGAATACGGTGAACGCTACCGTAAACTTTCAGCACAAAAGACACAGTTCCCCGAACCATTGATCATTGAAAAACAGTTTGAACCCAAAGAAAACCTTCGCTGGGAGATTATTATTTTGGGATCAGCGGGCATGCGCATTGTCACAGCCGGGGATATTATTTGCCATGCAGGCATTTCCGCCGGATTCAATGCCTCTATTAAAAATGATTATAATATCACAGTGCTGCGCGGACAGTCCGTTTCTGAAATTTTGCTCGACCCTTCACCCATCGGCTATACCGGACTGGAATCACCAGGCGTGGTCCTGGCGCTAAGCGATGAGGGGGTTGCCCGAAGAAAAAAAATATTTGCCGGCTTGAGTCCTAAGGCCTTTATTCTCAAGGGAAAAAGCGTTAGCATTCCAGACACCTCCGCCCAGGTGGAGGAGATTGATTTCAAAACATTGAAAATCAGCAGACAGGACTGGGCCCTGGCATCCCTGGGCGTTTTGGCGAAAAAAGAGTTGGTTCTCACACAAGAGATGCTGCTGTCAGCACTTAAATCACGGTTCAGCCCCAAGCTATTTGACCTGGCTCAAGAGACCATTGATAAAGTAACCTGATTACGTTTCACTCAACAGATTGCTTTGTTTTTCATTCAAACTTGCAAAACAAAAAATATTTTTTATTATGGAAGATTATGGAACATTTTTCTATTTTCCACATGTAGAAAAAGAAGTTTATGAAAAATTCGGAAAAGAACCCCATTTCCCGATTCGTGTCGGAATCGTGGATCAAAACGATGATACGTATGACCCTGCACTGACAATCAGAAAAATCCATCCTGAAATTTATATGAAAAACATATTAATTCAGGGGACAGACTTAGGAAAAGCAATAACCCAAAGCGTTAAGCGCAAGAGAGGCTTGGTAAAAGCAAGAGAAGAATACCCTTTTTATGAAAGCAGTAAATCAAATCCAAGATATATTCAAACTGTTTTAGGCGATTATAACGGCCATTTTCTTCACAAAAATAGATTGTCAAATCTATTATTAGCCATCGATGATATAGGTCTTGAATGCTATTGTTTTGCCCATGAAATCGCTAAATTTCCGTCAAAAAATTTTTCATGGCATTTGTTGGGTGTTGTTATCAATACAGATAAAAATGGAGAAGGTCGAGTGGGTTTAGATGAAAACCAACTAAATCACGTTTTGGCTATGACCGCATATGAAATAAAGTAGACCCAATTGTAGGCCTAAGTTTCTGACAACAAAATCGTGGCAGGTCCGGCAAAATTGCACGATCTCAGCAGTCAAAAGGCGAAAGTTCCTGGACATATGTAGGCTTTTTAACCTACATACATCCAGGGAATTTACTTATAATACGGCACGACATCAACCGACATAAAAATTAAGCATTCAACCGATTGGTAGAATAGTGCCGGCCTGGTATAAATGACAGTTTCTAAATTACCGACCTTTTCTGCGAATTTTGCCTTTAAGGGCAAGGCAGAAGCGGCCTTAAACCAGGATGTGGAATAAACTTAACCGGGAGGGAAGCAATGACGTTGAAAAGCTTTTATAAAGAGGTGATGGAGCTCAATGGTATCCAGGATATGGCTCAACGTGAAGTCCAGGCAAAAACGTTTTTTGAAAAACTGAATTCAGCCGAACTGCCCAAAACCTTTAACTGGGCCCAGGAAATTTTCGAAGATATACATGTCAAAGAGCGGCCGGACCAGTTGGCGCTGATCTGGGCAGATCTGCATACGGATGAAGAAGAGCAGTATACCTATACTCAGCTGGCTGAAAACGGCAACAAGCTGTTAAATTATCTGCGTAAAAAAGGGGTTGAAAAAGGTGAAAACCTTTATATGCTGACACCCATTGTTCCCCAGACCTGGTTTGCTTCTTTTGCCGCTATCAAAGGCGGCCTTGTCGCTGTCCCCACAGCCACCACCATGACCGAGCGCGAAATCCAGTTCCGTTTCGAAGCGTACCCGCCGAATGTTATTGTTGCCCATGAGAGCCTGGCCGATCTGGTGGACGATGCCCTGGTTAAGGCTGGGTGCACGCCCAAAGCCAAAATCATTCTTGGCGCAAAAGAGGGGTGGACATCTTATCCTGAAATTGCCGAAGAATCGGCACAGGCCTCACCTGCAACCGTTAACAGCGAGGACGTCCTGTTCTGCTTCTTTACTTCCGGCACCACCGGTCTTCCCAAACGGGTGGGGCATTCTGCTATCTCCTATCCTTTGGGCCATGTGTCAACAGCCGTGATCCTCGGGCTTGAACCCGGCGGCGTTCATCACAACCTGAGTGCGCCCGGCTGGGCCAAATGGGCATGGAGCAGTTTTTTCTCCCCATTCAATGTGGGTGGTACGGCCACGGGGTTTAATTTCACCACCCTGGATATTAAAAAATACATAAGCTTTGTGGCCAAATATAAAGTCAATTCATTCTGTGCACCGCCCACGGCCTGGCGCGCCTTTGTGGGTCTAGACCTGGCAGCCTATGATTTTTCGGCCCTGAAGTATTCCTTAAGTGCAGGGGAACCGTTGAATCCGGAAGTCATTGACCAGTGGAAAAAAGCCACCGGCACTGAAATCCGTGATTTTTACGGCCAGACCGAATCCACAGCCATGATTGGAAATCCGCCTTGGATGGAAGGCAAAATGCGCTTGGGTTCTTTTGGATATCCATCATTTATGTACGATGTCATCCTATCCGACGATGAAGGAAAAGAGATCACAGAACCGGACATCACCGGCCATATCGTGATTCGTCTTTCCAACTGGCGGGCCATTGGGCTGTTTCAAGAATATATCGACAATGATGCAAAAACATCTGAAGCATTTAAGCACGGACTCTATTTCACCGGTGACAAAGCCACCTTTGACAAGGACGGCTACTGGTGGTTTGTGGGCCGCGCCGACGATGTTATCAAAACCAGTGATTACCGGGTGGGTCCCTTTGAGGTTGAAAGTGCGCTGATTGAGCATCCGGCCGTCATGGAGACTGCCGTAGTGGGCGTGCCCGACCCCAAACGTCACCAGTTGGTAAAAGCGTTTGTAATCCTGGTTCCAGGACAAAAACCATCCAAGGAACTGGCCCTGGAACTGTTCAAGCACACCATCGACGTACTGGCTAAATTCAAGATTCCCAGAATCATTGAATTTGTGGAAGTTCTGCCCAAAACCATTTCCGGTAAAATCCGGCGTATAGAACTTCGGGAAAATGAAGAGAGTAAAACCGCAGAACAGGTCACTGAATTCTTTTATCATCAGTTCCCGGAATTAAGCTCCAAAAACAAATAACAGCCATGGGCCGACCTGACATATCAACTGCCAAGCGTAAACCCACAACAAAGGTTGAAAGATCTGAGTAACTGATCCAGTCTTTCATATAAAAAAAACAAATACTGTAAAACCGTTACAGGCAGCCGATTTTAAAAAATCTGCTGCCTGTTTTTGTTTACTATGGGCCCGGTAAAAATTTCCGATAAGCCAGGCAATTCTTTCCTTTTAAAAAACCATGAATATCTTGGATCAAGCGAAGGTCCCGGCACATCAAGGCAATAGGATTTTCCTTTCTTCGGCACAAGAATTGCTATTTTTAAGGTTCTCAAAAAAGAGTTTAAAGAAAATATTGATCATAAATAAAAGGAAGCTATCATGACATCAATATCCAGTGATTATTCAAATTTTAACTCTTATGCCGGAACAGGCCTGACCGGCCTTTTGCAAAACGCCTCGTCCACCGATACAAATGACGAAGATTCAAATGCCGGTGTATCCACTGGTACTGACACCGTAACGCTGTCACCGGAAGCCCTGGCTGCAGCTAACAGGGAATCCATAGGACTTCCGGCCACAGGCACCCTGACCTTATCTGATTTTACAACGACTGCAACCGAGCAGGAAGAGATCGTAAGCACACTGCTGGCTTCAGCCATGGAAGCGTTGGGAATTGATGCCGACCAACAGCTTTCGCTTTCCTTGGGTAGTGACAATGAGATAGAGGTTGAAAACAGTTTTACAGGCAGTGATGAACTCGAAGAAGCGTTAAATGCAAATAGTGAATTCACCCAGGCATTCACGGCATTAACAGTAAACAATGAAATCCTGGATTTTGCCGACTACCTCCAGGAGAAAGCGACCAGTACCAGCCTGGCTGATTACATCAACAGCGATACCACGGACAGAGACCTTCTCTACCTGGCCGCCCAATACGCCGGCATCAATGCCGCCTCAGGGTCTCTGGAAACACTGTGGAGTATCAGCCATGAACAAACACCCTATTCATATACTTATAATTAGTGCCTGAACGGAAACCCGTGTTTGGACGAAAAGTTGCCCAACTGCAAGGCGCAGTTGGGCAACTTTTCGTTCAAACACTAATTAGACACGCCAAAATCATCCTGCAAATATTTCCAATTGCTTGAAACGGTTTTTTGAGCTAAAAAAGAGTTCATAATGCAGGCAAGAAGCCTGTGGTTCAAATTAAATTTCATTATTTTTTTCGGACCCAGCCAAGAAGGTTGCAATTTAAGCTGGTAGGGTTATTTGCGTAATCTTAAAATATTTAAAGGATTCACAGGAGAGAAAAAAATGATGAAAAAATCACTGATCACCTCAGGGTTCATGTTTCTTGCTCTTATGTTCACAGCTGTAAGTGTCCAGGCACACTATGGGATGGTTATTCCTTCAGACAACATGGTTATGCCTGATGACGACCGCACCGTTCATATCACGGCCTCTTTTTCCCATCCTTTCGAGGGCATTGGAATGGAACTTGTCAAGCCCAAGGTATTTGCCGTACGCGCCAACGGTGAGGCCCAGGATCTTTTAAGTGCCTTGAAATCGACAAAGGTTATGGATCAATCGGCCTGGCAAACCGATTACAAAATCAAAAGACCCGGCGTTTACATGTTCTACATGGAGCCCGAACCCTATTGGGAGCCTGCCGAAGACTGCTTTATCATTCATTACACCAAAACTGTTGTGACGGCTTTCGGTGATGACGAGGGATGGGACCAGGAGATCGGACTGAAAACAGAAATCGTTCCGTTGTCAAAGCCTTTTGCACAGTATGCCGGTAATGTATTCCAGGGTATCGTGAAGCTCGACGGCAAAGCCGTACCTTACGCAGAAGTTGAGGTGGAATATTACAACGAAAACAAAAATTCCGAAGCCCCCACGGACTATATGGTGACCCAGACCATCAAGGCTGATGGCAACGGCGTATTTACCTATGCGGCCCCCAAGGCGGGTTGGTGGGGATTTGCGGCGCTCAATGAAGCCGATTTTACCCTGAAAGCGGATGGTCAGGAAAAAGGTGTTGAGTTGGGCGCGGTGATCTGGGTAAAATTCGAAAATTGGAAAACTAAATAGAAGGTATTATGCATATTTCTGAAGGTGTTCTTTCTGCACCGGTTTTAGGTGCCGGGATGGTTATGGCCGCGGCCGGCACGGCTGTCGGCTTAAAAAAACTCAAAGAAGATAAAATCCCCCAGGCCGCTATTTTGTCGGCCGCTTTTTTTGTGGCATCACTGGTTCATGTACCCATCGGGCCTTCCAGCGCCCATTTGATTCTCAACGGAATTCTTGGCCTGATGCTCGGGTGGGTCGCCTTCCCCTCTATTTTGATTGCACTCCTGCTTCAGGGCGTGCTGTTCCAATTTGGCGGCATCACCACACTGGGCGTCAACACGGTAATCATGGCCACCCCTGCCGTACTCTGTTATTACCTGTTTGCAAGCTTAGTCCACAAACCGGGCGCCATATCCTATGCCGCCTGTTTTGCCTGTGGCTTTTTAAGTGTTTGTTTCAGCAGTTTGCTGGTGGGCGCCGCCCTGATGTTTACCCAGGAGAGCTTTTTAGAAGTGGCCTGGGCCGTTGTTATCACCCATTTTCCGGTCATGTTCATTGAGGGGCTTGTGGCGGTTTTCTGTGTGGGTTTCCTTAAAAAAGTGCAGCCCGAGCTTTTGCCCAAATGGTCTGAGGCACAGCAGCAAGCCGCAATGGAAAGCAGAACGACCATGGTTGAAAAACAGGTATAAGGATCATAATCTTAAATACGGTTTAATGGTGACTGATCATGATGTATCGAAAATATATTTTAAAACTTTTCTGCCTGATGCTCTTTTTAATTCTTTCAACCGGCAATGCTCTGGCGCATAAAGTCACGGTATTCGCCTGGGTGGAAGGGGACACTGTGTTAGGGGAAAGCAAATTCAGTGGCGGGAAAAAAGCACAGAACTCAGAAATTATTGTCTGGGACTTGAACGGAAGAGAACTTTTGCGCACCCGGACCAATGAAAAAGGAGAATTTTCCTTCCCGATTCCTGAAAAAACAGCCATGCGCATTGAACTTATTGCCGGCATGGGGCATAAGGCCGAATGGATCATTCCCCTGGAAGATTTCGGAGAAACGGTGGCAGCCGAAAATACCCAGGTTGAAAAAATTGATTCCTCAGAACCTGGGGCAAAGAGCGATTCCGGACAGACCGCACAGACGACGGTAAACATTGATCCGGTCCAGTTGGAAACCATTGTAGAAAAGGCCGTAACCAAGGCGCTAAATCAAAAAATTACACCGTTGACCAAAATGGTGGCGGACTTGGAGCAGAAAGGCCCGTCCATGAATGAAATTCTTGGGGGTATCGGATACATATTCGGCCTGATGGGCGTGGCCATGTATTTTTCATCCCGCAGAAAAAAACAAGCCACCTCATGATTGAAGAGCTTTTTGCTTGTGGGTATTCATTTATTCACAAAACCGATCCCAGGTGCAGGGTGGTCGCAGCCACCCTGCTGTGCTTTGTCATTGCCCTTGGCCAAAAACCGCCCATGCTCTGGACAGGGCTGGGACTTGCCGTAATTCTCGTGCTATGGGCCCGGTTAAACCTTATTTTGGTGTTCAGGCGTCTGCTTGTAGTCTGGGGATTTCTATTGTTTTTGTGGGCCATTCTACCCTTTACCTATGAGGGGGAAGTGGTCCGGCAAATCGGAAAGCTTGGCATCACCCGGCAGGGCATTGACCTGTGTACTGTAATCTCGATTAAATCCAATGCCATCCTGCTGGTATTCATTGCTCTGATCACCACCATGGAGTTCAGTACCCTGGGATATACCCTAAATTTTTTCAAAATCCCTAAAAAGCTTGTGCATCTGCTGTTGCTCACCTATCGGTATATTTTTGTCATTGAACAGGAGTACCGACGCCTTGTCCGGGCTGCAAAACTGCGCAGTTTTCGTCCCGGGACCAATATGCACACGTACCAAACTTACGCCTATCTTTGCGGCATGCTGTTTGTCCGGGCATCGGCCAGGGCCCAAAGGGTATACAATGCCATGAGATGCCGGGGATTTTCAGGCAGATTTGTCTGTCTGCATGAATTTGCCCTCTCCCCTACGGACGGAATTTGGACTTTTGCTGTACTTACTGCTGCAGCCGGCCTGATTTTTATGGAGATCACCCTATGACAACATCGCCCCCCATCCTGCGCCTTGAGAACATCAGTTTCAGCTACCCGGGCCGGGGCAGAGTCTTAGACAATCTAAGCCTTGAAATCAACAAAGGGGATCGTATCGGGTTGGTGGGTCCCAACGGCAGCGGGAAAACCACCCTGTTTCATATTATCATGGGGTTACTTTCCGCTTCATCCGGTACCATTGAGTTTTTCGGAAAACCGGTCAAAACCCAAAAAGATTTCAGGAAAGTTTACAAAAAGGTGGGGCTGCTGTTCCAGGATGCCGATGACCAGTTGTTCAGCCCCACGGTTCTGGAAGATGTGGCTTTTGGGCCGCTAAACCTGGGCCAATCAAAAGCCGAAGCCCGAAATATTGCCCAGTATACCTTGGACCGTCTGGGTATCGCCCATTTTGAAAACAGGGTTACCCACAAACTGTCCGGCGGGGAAAAGCGTTTGGTAGCCCTGGCAACGGTGCTTTCCATGGAGCCTGAACTGCTGCTGCTGGACGAACCCAGCACAGGGCTTGATGAAAACACCAAATCCACCCTGGTTGACGTATTGAATCGTCTTGAGCTTTCATATATCCTGATCTCCCATGAAAACGATTTTATGTCCCAGATCACCGATACCATGTTTATGATGGAAAACGGTCAGTTGACCAAAGACGCCCATATTCACAGCTACGTTCATACCCATCCCAACCCCGGGCAGCGCCATTGATTCGTTGTCTGTAACGATTACGAACCTCAACGGGATAGAAATCGTCCAGGGAGACGATGCCACCCTGGCCGACCTGAACTGGGATGTTGTGCTGGTGGCCGCCCTTGCCCATGTAACACCTGAAGGCCTGCTTGCAGGAAAGCATGAAGATGTCTATCATTGCTTTGGGCATCTGGACCGTTGAGCAGCCATTGACATTGACGACGGCCAGGCAGAGGCACTGCGCTGTGACCCTGAACTACCAAAAGTCCTGGACCATATCTCCCAGTTAAAACGGGCCAATGGTCTGCGCATGGAAATCCATAATGCCAAGACCGTTATCAGTTCTTCCTCACCTTGGGATACTGTCAAGCAGTTTGTTTATTTCCCCAATTATATGGAACTTGCGCGCATGGAATACACCGGCGCAAACCTTTGTCCCGGCGACCGGGTGGTATTTTTAGGGTCCGGCCCCATGACCCTGACCCTGGTCTGCCTTTGTGTCCAGTACAAAATTTATAGCATCGGCATTGAGCTGTTCTCAGAATATGCACAGCTTTCAAGAAAGCTGATGACGGCTCTTGGCCTTGAAAAACAGGTAAAAATCATTGAAGGCAGCCACTTTTCTCTCCCCTTGTCCGAACCCTGCCGGCTGATCATGGTGGGTGCCGATGCGCTTCCCAAAGATAAAATTTTTGCCCATCTATCAAAGCACCTTGACCAGGGCACGGCCCTGTCCTACCGAATCTATGAAAAAGGCCTGCGCAGGCTCCTGGATGTCCAGTCAAACTTCAAACTGCCCCAGGGAATCAAAGAAGTGACCCGGATCAGGCCCCAACCTCCCGTTAATAACACATCAGTATTCACCATTATCGATCGCGTTTGAACGAAAAGTTACCCATCTGCGGCGTTGCAACAAAAATTTGTAATCCTCACATACTATATTATGCTCCGGTTACAAATTTTTCTGCGCCTTGCACCTGGGCAATTTTTCGCCCAAACGCTGATGTTAGCCATCAGGCCTTAATATTGTAAAAAAACAAAAATTATTGCATAAACAACCATATCAGACTATGGTATCAGTTTTGCGAATATTGCAAAATTATTGAAGAAAAAATATTTTTATACCAACAAGGGAGGGAGAATGTTGAATAAAATCATTCGTTTTTTTGCGGTTATATCATTGATAGGTTGTCTGGGCTTCGGATTAACCACCCAGGTTTTTGCTAAAAATGTTTTACTTAAAGTGCCCTGTTCAGTGCCGTTCAGTGTGCCCATTCTGGGCCAGGATATCGTGGGCACCATTGCCGATACGATCAACAAGTCATCAAACGGCACGCTGAAAGTCAAACTCTACGCTCCCGGAAAACTGGTACCATCTCTGGAAGTGCTTGATGCGGTCAGCTCAGGCAAAACCAATGCCGGATATACGGCAGCGTTCTACTATGCAGGCAAGAATCCGGCCAGTGTTCTTTTCAGTTCTTTTCCCTTTGGACCGGACCCTGAAGAATATATTGCCTGGTATTACTACGGCAACGGCTTAAAGCTTTACCAGGAGATGTATGACCATTACGGATACAACGTCAAGGTGCTGCCGGCAGGTATCATCAGTGCCGAGACCTCGGGCTGGTTCACCAAACCCATTGAAAAGGTTGAAGACCTTAAAGGCATTAAAATGCGTATTTCCGGCCTTGGCGGTCAGGTGCTGACCAAACTTGGGGTATCTGTCACCATGCTGCCTGTAGGTGAAATTTTCCAGGCCCTGGAAAAAGGACTGATTGATGCCACGGAATTTTCCATGCCCGTGTGCGATGCGCCTTTGGGTTTTTATAAAGTGGCAAAATACAACTATTACCCGGGCTGGCACCAGCCCTCCACCGTTCAGGAACTCTTAATTAACAAAGACACCTGGAACGCCCTGGATAAATCCCAGCAGACCCTGATCGAAACCGCCTGCATGGCCGCCACCCTGAAATCTTTGGCCTTGAGCAATGGAATGCAAGGCAAAATTATCAAGGAAAATGCAGAAAAACATGGGGTTAAAAACCTGTACTGGTCCGACGAGATGCTGGCGGCTTTTGAATCAGCCTGGAAAGAGGTTGTGCAAGAAGAGATTGCCAAAGACCCTATGTTCAAAAAAACATGGGAAGACCTGGAACAGTTCAGGGCCGAATACAAGAAATGGGCGGATGTGGGATTTTTGCCCCGGTAAAATATTGTGAATGCCTTAGTTAATTTAATTGAAAAAACCATTATCCGCATCGGCAAGGCCGTATCCTGGCTCAATGTTTTGCTGATTCTGGTTATTTTGGTCCAGGTGGTGATGCGTTATCTGTTCTCCTTTTCCTCCGTGGCTTTGGAAGAACTGCAATGGCACCTGTATGCCGTGGGTATTATGATAGGTTTATCCTATGCGCTGACTGAAAATACCCACGTGCGCCTGGACCTGCTCCATGGCAGGTTTCGAAAAAAAACCCGGGCATGGATTGATATTATCGGCCTGACCGTGCTGGTGTTGCCATGGTGTTATGTGATTCTCTACCACGGGTTTGATTTTGTGGCCGCCTCGTGGCGGGTCAAGGAGGCATCCGCCTCTCCCACGGGGCTTAGCTGCTACTACATTATAAAGTCCGTGATCCCCTTAAGTTTTGGTTTGCTGACCCTGGCCGCCCTGGCCCGAATTTTAAAACAAATCCTGATCATTGCCGGAAAAAAGGTGCCCCATGACGCATGAAGACATCCTGGTCATTGCCATGATGGCCTCCTTTATCGGCTTGCTTTTCACCGGTTTTCCCATAGCCCTCATCCTAGGTGGCGTCTCAGTCCTTTTTGCCTGTATCGGTTATGTTTCGGATCTTTACTTCGGCACCATGACCGGTCTGGATTTCATGTCCATCGGCATGGAGGTCAACCGGATATTTGCCATCATGGACAACTGGATCATGGTGGCCCTGCCCATGTTCATTTTCATGGGCCTGATGCTGGACCGGTCCGGCATTGCCGAAAAGATGATGCAAAATATTCAGCTGCTTTTCGGCAGGGTAAGAGGAGGGCTGGCCATCACAGTAACCCTCATCGGCATAATCCTTGCGGCCAGCACCGGGATCATCGGAGCTTCAGTGGTTTTGTTGGGGCTTTTATCCATGCCTGTCATGCTCAATCAGGGATATTCCAAATCCCTGGCCTGCGGCACCATCTGCGGTGCAGGTACACTGGGCATCCTCATCCCGCCCTCCATTATGCTGGTCATGATGGCGGACAGACTGGGGGTTCCCGTGGGGGATCTGTTCATGGGCGCGCTGTTCCCCGGGCTAGTACTGGCAACCCTTTACATGATTTATATTCTTGTACTGGCCTGGCTTTCCCCCCAAAAAGCGCCCTTGGTGCCGAACCAGCCGGACCTGACCTGGAAACTTGTGGGATCCGCCCTGAAAACCTGTATTCCACCGATGATCCTGGTATTTGCCGTTTTAGGCACCATCTCATTCGGCATGGCAACGCCGACCGAAGCCAGCGGCATCGGGGCCCTGGGCGGCCTGGTCCTCACCATTGTCAACGGCCGGTTCAGTTTCAAGGTGTTAAAGCAAGTGGTCCACCAGACCTTCAGTATCACGGCCTATATTTTCGCCATCGTCATCGGGGCCACCTGTTTTGCCCTGGTGTTGCGGGAACTGGGCGGTGACGCCCTGGTGGAAGAGACCCTGACCAGCCTGCCCTTCGGTCCTTACGGCATTGTGGCATTTATCCTTGGTATTGTATTTTTCCTGGGCTTTTTCCTGGACTGGATCGAAATCACTTTGATTATCCTGCCCCTGCTGGCACCGGTAATCCCGTCGCTGGGCATAGATCTTGGTGTCTGGCCCAACATCGACAACCCCACCCTGATCTGGTTTGCCATCCTGGTGGCCGTGGTGCTCCAGACCTCGTTTCTTACGCCCCCGGTGGGTTTTGCCATCTTTTATTTGCGGGGCGTCTGTCCGCCCGGGGTAAAGCTCAAGCATCTATATAAAGGCGTTATTCCCTTTATCATTCTTCAGCTCATTGGCCTTGCCCTCATTGTGATCTGGCCTGAAATCATCCTGTGGCTGCCTTCGGTGGCATACCAGTAAATCTATTATGAATCTGGACTCAGGTCTTGAATTATCCCTTTTTAACAAAAATCTTATGATTCAAGACCTGCCCCTCTGACCCTTCCGCTCGTCCCTCGCTCCCTTGCCCGGCCTCCGGCCGGTGCCTAAGCCTGACCTGACTTGAGGACCTCGGGCAAGACGAAGGCCGCCGAAGTCGTCGCCAAGGCCAAGGTGCCTGAAGCTGCGGGAAGCGGAACGTAGAAGCCCCCCGTAGCTGATCCAGGAACCGCCGCGACAGACGATAGCATCACTGTCACCATCCTCCCAGGCTCTGCCGTCATCCGGCGCACCATCATAATTATCATGCCAACGGTCCCGGCACCACTCCCAGACATTGCCGTGCATCTGGTACAGTCCCCAGGGATTTTGCTCAAAGAATTTCACCGGCACCGTTTTTTCACGGTACTCTCCTTTGGGGCCGTCATTATAAGGTCTGCCCCCATTATAATTGGCTTTGTCCGGCGTCAGTTCATGTCCGAACCAGAACGGGGTATCTGTACCGGCCCGACAGGCATATTCCCATTCCGCTTCCGAGGGCAAGCGCACATCAAGGCCGGGCACTAGACTGTTAAGCCTGTCAATAAAATTATTAGCATCATCCCAGCTTACACTTTCCACCGGATATTCAATGCCTTGGTCTTTAAATTCGCTTGGATTCTTCCCGGTCACGGACTGCCATAATGCCTGGGTACAGGCGGTCTCCCCAAGCCAAAACCCCTTTTTAAATGCCACCCGGTGCAAAGGCCCCTCATCATCGTACCGTTCAGGTTCATCTTCAGGCGATCCCATCATAAACTCGCCCGGCGGTATCCAGCGGAATCGGACCTCAATATTATCAATAAAAACACCCTGCCAAATTCCATAATTATCCTGGCCGTAGCTGTGGGCCCAATTTTCAGGAAAAACATCCGGCAACACCGACAATACTTCGGCTTGATGATCTTTTTTCATATTAATATTACAGGCACACTAAAAAATTTATACTTCATGGGGCGTCTCCTTTGCTGCCTGCCGGGGTCATGATCCCGGTTTGCTCGTCCCTCGCTGCTCCCGGGTCATGACCCGACCGGCGCCTGCCAGTTCCGGCCTCCGGCCCCTTGGGACCTCGGGCAAGACGCAAGCCGGAGCTGGCGTTGCCAAAGCCATGAAGAACGAAGGAGCGGAAAGCGGAACGTATGTACCTCCCGTAGTGGATCCAGGAACCGCCGCGACAGACGCGCAAACCACTGTCACCATCCTCCCAGGCCCTGCCGTCATCCGGCGCACCATCATAATTATCGTGCCAGCGGTCCCGGCACCACTCCCAGACATTGCCGTGCATCTGGTAAAGTCCCCAGGGATTTTGCTCAAAAAATTTCACCGGCACTGTTTTTTCACGGTATTCTCCTTTGGGGCCGTTATTATAAGGTCTGCTCCCGTCATAATTGGCTTTGTCCGGGGTCAGTTCATGTCCGAACCAGAACGGGGCGTCTGTTCCGGCCCGACAGGCATACTCCCATTCCGCCTCCGAAGGCAAGCGAATTTCAAGACCGGGCACCAAACGGTTAAGCCCGTCAATAAAATCATGGACATCGTCCCAACTCACGTTTTCTACAGGATGCTGCAACCCGTCGTCTTGAAAACGACTCGGATTTCTGCCGGTTACGGTCTGCCATAATTCCTGGGTGCAGGCGGTTTCCGCCAGCCAGAAGCCTGTTTCGAATTCCACCCGGTGCAACGGACCTTCCGATGATATTCGTTCCGGTTCATCTTCCGGTGACCCCATCATAAAATCCCCCGGTGGAATCCAGCGCAATACAAAACCGACGCCTTTTACTTTTACCTCGGCAAACAGTCCGTACCGGTCCCGTCCAATACCCGAGGCCCATTCCGGGCAGGGCATCATGGCCACTGTTGTTTTTCCGGTCTCGGTTTCAAGCACAATTTCAGCCGTATTTTCCGGTAGGTCAAAAGGTTTATCCAGCGTCATGGACTGTTTGACAGTTGTTTCATCTGTCCTGAAAGTGATCTGGGATTTGGAACCGGCGGATAATTCATGGATCAATCCGGGATGGTCGGCTGGCTTTCCGGAAGAAAAAACTTCCATACGATTTTGATGCACACTCAGGCAGACCGGCCCGGTCTCCCTGGATTTCACAACCCACTCCGGCACCTGTGTCAGATCAACCCCGCCGGGAACCTTTTGCGGTTGGACGGTTTCATTGTAAAGTCCGAACAATGTATTGAGTTCAGGCAGCCACCGCTCTTTCCCCGCCCGGTCCGCCACCCGGCCCACCCAGGCCATGATCCTGTTTTTTTCTGTTTCCGGGGTATTGGCATTCTGCTGAAAGAGGATCAGCTTTCTTAAAAAAGCCGTCTGATCTTCATCAAGGGGCTTTCCAGCCTTCTGCCGCTGTTCGATTCGCAACTCCATGGGCATCCGGAATTCAAAGGATTGAATCAAAGGCCAGATCCCGTCAAGATCCAGATTCAGGTTTTGCGCTTTTTTGCTGTAATCTGCCCGGATCTCCGGCGTACGCCACTGAAACCTGAACACATTGCCTTCCAGGGCAACATGACGGCAGGCCAGGCTTTCCGTGGACACATTGAGCCTAAGCCGGTTTCTAACCCTCCGGATCAATGCCGGCGTGACTTCAACAGCCTGGGACAAGGCTGCCAGAAGCATCTCAGTCTGCTCCCGGCTTTTCATGCCCGGGCCGGTCCCCGGATGCCCCGACGCCCTGCCTGGACGGATCACACCGGAATCCCAGTAATGCAGGGAAAACAAGTCGGCCGTTTCCGGCATCCAGTCCGAAGGATGGGCTGTAACCAACGCATCCATCCGGACATGTCTGCGTTTCATGCGGCGTCCGAATCCATTCCAGAATCCCGCGTTGATGCCCTGTTTGTCTAAAAACCCCAGGTCACCGGCATAGATCAAATGCAAATTTTCCCGGACCAGGGGGAAGCCTTGGTGGATTTCGCCCTGGTAGAGAAAGGTATTGGCTTTGGGGTCGGGGCAGGCCACAATGTGAAGCCGATCATGAAACCATTGCCTCATGTTAAGGGCCAGATTTTTGAAGTCATTGAAAAAAGGGCTTAGATGTTTTGAAAAATCAAGGACCAGGACCATATCCAGGGACCAGGCTCTTTTCTTTTTCCAAGGGACGGTTTCAAGGGGTTTTTGCCTGACGGCCTTTTGAATAATCTTTTGGGTATCCAGTTGCCGGGTCTGTTTTAATTCAATGCCAACGCGCTTAAGATAGGGCCACAGGATATTCCAGCCGGTCAGGGGATCGGGCATGACCTCGTCGGCGACCGGAGGAAATTCAATTTTGCCCTGAAAGGGGACGAGATTTGCATATTCTGGGGGCATGGTGCCGGTATCTTCAACAATTTTTTCCTCAAGGGCATAAAGACAGGGGAACCGGAAATGAGATTTATCCGGCGGATAATCTGCGGAGCGTATGGCGGTGGAATCCGGTTCCGGGGTTAAACTTTGGTCAATGATTGTCCGGGCTGGTTCGGCAATTTCTTTCTCCTTGGATTTGGGGGAATATTCCAGGCCCAGCAGTTCCGAAAGCTCGCCAATGCTGATATGTTGCCCTTTCAACCGTTCAACAAGGGAAAAAAGAGTGGTCAAGTCCCCCAGTCGGCCGGACGGAGCGTTCCTATCGTTGGTCTTTTCCCCGGACATCAGGCACCGCTTTTCATAAACGTCAGGGCGGCCAGCAGTTCCATGGCCTCATCCAAGCCCAGATCCGGGGCGGTCTGCCTCATGCCGATGAGGGCCTCAAGATGATCCAGGTATTCGGCCTGGCCCGGGATAAACGACATCCCCTCATTTTTAGCTGTCATCCGTTTTTTATACAGCAGATCTGCCACTTTTTCGTAAATTTTCTCACCATAATCACCGGGAATCCTGTTCTGAAACAAACTTTGGCCCCTTTGGGACAGCATATCGATAAAATCATCCTTATTGTCGTCATCCAGCACCAGGTCCAAAACCAGACAGCGCCGGACAAAGGCCTGGGGCAGCTCCTGTTCCTTGTTGGTGGTAATGATGATTAAAGGATCGGGGTTCCCGGTTGAACCTTCCACCCGTTCCCCGGTATAGGGCACCTCAAAGCTCAAATTCCCCAGGGGTTCCAGCAGGCTGTTGGGCACACAGCGGTCGGCCTTGTCGATTTCATCGATCAGAAGGACGACCCCGTTTTGATAATTCCTTTCCCTGCCTGATTCATCCGTGGTTACCGGCCTACAGGGCCGACGGCCGATACGCCTTTCAGCACTTTCAGGGTTAAGGGCCCACCAGAGAGGCCCGGCGCTCAAGTACAGACGTTCATCTTTCACACAACTGTCTCCGGCATTGGCATCTGACAGTTTTCCAAGGGCATCGTACCGCCAGAGCAGATCCTCGGGCTCTGTCCGCTCATTGACCACAAGGCAGGCCAGGGGCATGGCAAACAGCTGGGCCACGGCCCTGGCCAGCTGGGTTTTGCCGCATCCGGGTTCGCCCCGGACCAGCAGAGGGCGGCTTACGGCCCGGGCCGCCAGAACAGCCACAGCCTGTTTCCGGTCAAAATGATGGATGGCGGCTTTGGGCCAGCCTTTGCAGGGATACAGGTCCACGACCTTCCAGGCCTTCTCGACTTCCCCTTCTCGGAAGGATTCAAGTGTAATTTTACAAGTCATTATCCTATCCTTTCCAGCTTTGAATAAATGGAAATAATTTTGTATTGGAGTGCAAAGGCTTTTTGGGTCATCCCAGGAATAAACAAATCCAAGATATCTTCTTCACTCCCTTTTTGCTCCATAAGAATTTGGACCAGGGCGGGAAATTTTTCTCCGATTTTGTTCAACAGGTTGTCACCTCCAAAATTTGCGTTTACCCAATCTTTTTCAACAGCGATGTAAAATCCCCCCAATCGGGTCATTTCTTCGTTGATCAATTCGCATTGCTCTTCATCAGTGCCCACTGACGGATTATCGACTTCCATTCCCCATGCTTTGGTGAATACCTTTTTTGTCAGGGGTAAAAATTCAGTCATGTATTCCATCTCTTCTTTCAAAAATCGTTCAAAAGAGCTGTTGTCCATTCCCTGTTCAAGAAGCTTTATTCGCCCTTCTCCCACCAACACATCACCATCGAATTCATACACGGCCGGCTTATTGAAAAATGAAGACACCAGAATCTGGTAAAAATCCCTGCCCTTCTGACTGAATATGCTCCTTGCCCCTTCTGCGCAATAATTAAGTTCATGGATAAGCTGGTGCAGCTTTTTATCGTCCACGGCAGAAATCAGCAGCAGTCCTGTGAGTTGTTTTACCAATCCACGGAGGGTTCCTGTTGCAAACTGACTTTTATAATTTAAATCATCTATAAAATTCCCAATACAGGTCAAGACGTCCAGAAGCACTTCAGCATCATCAATCGACATCAGGAACCGCGTAAGATCGTTTTTCTGATATTTAAATTTTAGTGCCAAAAGATTAATTAGCGGATTAAGGGTTTCTGCTTTAATGAATTTCCCCATGGCTTCACCAATTTCAATCCGCCGCTTAACCGCAGTCAGATGTGTATATCGGACCGGAACAAATTCTCTATCCAGCCATTTTATGACTTTCCCGGCTGTCTGATCACACGTCGTATCGTCATTCAGAACAAGGACCAACCGGTCCCGGTACTTAAACCCAGGATTGTACTTTCCAAACAGCCAGGCCAAAATCACGGGAACAGCATCGGCATTTTCAAGGCAGGTCGTCAGCTCGCCGGCATCTTTTTTATCTTGGTCAGTGTCGGATAAAAATCCGTCGAGCATCACCACGGCTGGCTGAAGTTCGCTGGCCTGTTTTTCATAGGCCAATAACAATTCATTCATACAGGACCTGGATTGAAAATACTGCTTAGACAACAGAAAAACGATTCGATCCGCCTCACTGAGCTCCGCCATAAACTTGGTGATGGATGATCCCAGCGGCAGCGCGTTACCATCATAGCAAATCGTACATCCAGTGTGGGACGCCTTTTCTATCAGGGCATCAATCACGCTTTTTGCTGCATCATCTTTTCTGCAATAAGAAGCGTATATCTTACGTTTTTCTTTGTTGCACGCCATCGTTTACAGCTCCTGCAAAGGCCCCTGGTCCAGCGCCTGGAAATCCTCCACCCCGGCCACTTTGGCCAGCATGGCCGCATACCCCCGGAGCATATTCTGAATCTGTATCAGTTCGTTTCGGAAAAGCGCTTTATCCTGCGGCTTTTCCAGGTTGTTGTCCAATACCCGCTTGTGCCATGTGGCTGTAAAAGGTCGAATTTTCTGATTGAGGATGACCACGGCAATCTTGGAAAACACCTCAGCCTTGCGCCCCTTTTCTTTAAGCAGATTCCGGGTTACTTCGAACAGAGAAAAAATCGACTTCAAGGCAGCCGCCTCATCCCCCTGATCCTTGCCAAGGGGTTGGGTGGCCACCCGGGTGATCAGTTCAATGTAAAGTTCCCAGGCCGCCTGCTCCTCTTCGGGTTTTGGCTGCCATTCCATCTGCATAAACCCGGCGCTGATCTTCAGCCCGGTAATGCCCCAATTTTCGAACCAGTCTTGAATTTTCACGGATGCCCCCAATGCGTTTTTAATGGAAGTCTCAATACGCTTTTGAAATAATTTTCTGCTTCGTTTTGGACTGAGGCTGGACGCTGGGAGAATAGATCAGCCCATGACTGTTATTACATTGGTTCTAATAACTGCCTTGGGCCGAGCGGGTCTATCAACACCCGGAATGGCCCCACAACAAAACATAAAAGTAACTTATTTGTTCTTTCATATAAACAATATTCCTATTATACAAGCTGTTTTCATCGTCACAAGAGATCTTGAATATAGAGTTCGCCAGGCAGGGAGGGTAAACGAGCAGCGTTGCCCACGATTGTATGTATAGTACTTGGCGTCTTAACACCAAATCAGACGGCCTTTAAGATTTTGGAATGAGTCAGGGCAATGCGATTGCGGTTTGTCCGTAATTTTTATGGACTGGATTAAAATCATCCAGTGGCTGCCTTCGGTTGCCCATCAGTAGATAGGTTGTTGTGCGGATCAGGAAAAAAACAACAGTTTGAGCGCAAAGACCAACACCGTGATATTGACCAGCTTTTTAATCCAGTCATGGCCTTTGGCAACGGCAAGCTTTGGGCCCAGTACGCCGCCAATGGCATTGCCCGCAGCAAGGCTTAGACCCAAAAGAAAATTCACTTCTCCGTGATAAATAAAGACAGATAGGGCAACGCCCGTATACACAAAAATCACAAAGACTTTCACCGCATTGATGCGCACCAGATCCAGGCCATGGGCCAGCAATACGGCGATAATGATAAACCCCACACCGGCCTGGACAAACCCGCCATAGATTCCCACAAAGAAAAAGGAAACCACCAGCACAATTTTGCGCAATGCACTGAACCGGATATCCTGTTGCCTGATCCGTTTCATGGGATCCACAGCGGTGAAAATCAAAACCCCGATCATGATACCGGCCAGAATCCGGTTAAACACTGCATCATCCATACTGACGGCAAGATTTGCCCCAAACCAGCTGCCGATGAGCGCAGGCGGGGTGCACAGCAACACCAGATCAACCGGTAAATAACCGCGCTTCTTAAACCCTATAATGGCGAAAAGATCCTGGCAGAAAATTGCGATACGATTGGTGCCGTTGGCCACGGTACTGCCAAGCCCCATAAAAATAAGCAGGGGCAGGGTCAACAAAGACCCGCCCCCTGCCAAAACATTGAGAATTCCTGCCACAATCCCCACAACAAACAAAAGGGGCATTTGCCAGTAATAGATCAAACTTAAATTTTCCATACCCATGTTTTCCCTGGGGCACCACAGTTGTCGGCTGCACCACAGTGAAAAATGAGGTCAACCCATGGCCGTTCTAAAAATCCAAGTTAAATCATCAGGCTCCAAAGAACACCTGCGGCGATGGCTGAACCGATAACACCTGAAACATTAGGTGCCATGGCATGCATGAGCAAAAAGTTTGAAGGATCTTCCCGCTGACCGACCACATGTACCACCCGGGCTGAGTCGGGCACGGCTGAAACACCGGCAGCACCAAGCAGGGGATTGATCTTTTTTTTCAAAAACAGGTTCATGAACTTAGCAAATAACAGTCCGCAGGCGGTTGCAATACCAAAGGAAAGCGCGCCCAATACAAAAATCTTAACGGAATCCTGGGTCAAAAAGACATCGCCCTGGGTGGATGCGCCCACGGTTATTCCCAAAAGAATGGTGGCGATATCAATGAGTGCCGTGCGCGCCGTAACGGCCAGGCGTTCTGTTACCACAGCTTCTTTCAGGAGATTGCCAAAGCACAACATACCCAAAAGCGGCAGGGCGGCAGGCGCCAGAAAACAGCAAAGCAGAAAGGCGATAACCGGGAAAATCATTTTTTCGCGCTTGGTGACCTGACGTGGCTCTTCCATGCGGATGAGCCGTTCCTGGCGCGTGGTTAAAAGCTTCATAATCGGTGGCTGGATTACCGGAACCAGGGCCATGTAACTGTAAGCGGCAACGGCAATGGGGCCGATAAGATGCGGGGCAAGCTTAGCGGTCAAAAAAATCGCGGTGGGCCCATCCGCTCCGCCGATGATACCGATGGAGGCAGCCTCTTTGGGCACAAAACCCAAGGCCAGTGCACCCAGGAATGTGATAAAGATACCTGCCTGGGCTGCCGCACCCAATAGCATGAGGACCGGTCGAGCCAGAAGCGTTGAAAAATCTGTCATGGCGCCGATACCAAGGAATATCAACGGCGGGTAGATCCCCTGGGTTACCCCAAAATACAAATAGTGCAGAACTGAATTATTTTCATAAATACCCAGACCAAGGCCCTTGAAAATCGGAATGTTTCCCACAAGCATCCCAAATCCAATGGGAACCAGCAATAATGGCTCATAATCCTTTGCAATGCCCAGATATATAAAGATCATACCAACGATTATCATAATAATGTTTCGGTAATCGCACAGATAAAACCCGGTGTTCTGAAAAAATTCTAAAAATAAAGTATCCATTGATTTGTTATTTCTTTCAATTTCCCATGGTCATCAAAAAATTAACGGCCAGTCTTAATCAGATCTAAGAATTTACGAAGTGGTGCGGATGAATATATCCTCATCCCATGTGAAGTATCCCTGTTCATCGGCACACAGGATACCGGATTCAATTAGTAGATTTACATTAGCATGGGGTTCATTAAGGCCGGAAAGCTCAGCCATGCGCAAAAGCTTCGGCAAAGAAATCTCATCATCCATGGTCTGAGCCAAAAGATTATATTGCCGACAAGTCTGTTTTTGAACCTCGGTTAGGACCATGCACGGTTTATCGGCAGTCGCCTTGACGGCAGTTTTGGATTTTAAAGTAAACAACTTTTTTATTTTGCCTGGATTATCGTACAAGGCCACCAATTTATGAAGCTGGGAGATCAGGGCCGACAAAGTCACAAGCCCTGTAAACACAATAGTAACACCCACAACTGAAATGGCCCACCCGTTGTGGGCGTTTATGGCCTCAAATCCATAAAGAACGCCGACAGCGTCAACTCCATTCAAGACACACCTCTTTTTTATTATTTATTTTATGTGAAAGTCTGGTAAGTTGCTCAGATCTTTCAAACTTTGTTGTGGGCTGAGCCTGGCAGATCATATGTCAGGTCGGCCCATGGCCGTTATTAATTCTTAAATAAGGCCGGTTTCGGCAAGATTTGAACAAAAGGGGGCTTTCTCTTTGCAGAACTGCTGCCATCCATCCAGAATTACTGCCGCAACCTGGGTGTCATAGCCGGTCAAATCAAGGATATCCTGACAGGGCACAACCCAGACACTCCCTTTTTCCAGCACCGTAATTGTGGCAGTGTTTGTTCCGTTCAGACTCACCATTGACAAGCCTGCAAAGTCCCCGGGGCGATTGAGCACCACAGCCCTGCCCTCTTCCATGGCAACAAGCAGTGCCCCTTTTTCCAAAAGAAAGAAAAACTGGGTACCATGACCTGCCCGGGCCAACACCTCACCAGACATAACCGACCACTTTGAAAACAACGGCACAAGGTTGTCAATATCCTGGGTATCAAGGCCCTTAAAAATAATAGATTCTGATAAGCATGCTGCAGAACTGTCCATACGCCTCCTTAAATTATCATTGGAGTTTGAAGCAAGCTTCCTTTGAGAAAGAGTATTCAAGCATATTTTATAAATTCTGTCGAGTTTAAAACATCCGATATAGGCCGCTTGCATGTAAAAGAAATGTAATCCCAATTAAGTACGGCAACCTATTTTTGATTTTTCAATACAGGCACAATTGTGTGGCATATTCAACAATAATTTCATGAATGCAATTATTTATACCTCGATCGATTTTGCCTTGAATAACGCCCCATAAATCAAAGTACTCTTTATATTAAATCATTGTTATAATTTTTCTTTTATAAAAATAATTATGTAATTTTAGTTAGTTAAAATATCATATGAGTTTCAATATTTGACAAAATACATCGAATACAATATATATAGCACATACAAATCAAGACACTTAAATAAAAGGTGAGCTCTTTAGCCCAGAAAGAAGAACTATTTATGGATCAAATTATTATTAAGAATATTTTTAAGATATTCGGCCCGGATCCCCAAAAGGCAATATCCCTTATTGATCAGGGTTTCACCAAAGAAGAAGTCCTTGAAAAAACGGGCATGACCGTGGGCGTGAACAATGCGGATTTCACAATTAAACGCGGAGAAATATTCGTGGTCATGGGGCTGTCCGGATCAGGCAAATCCACCCTGGTCAGAATGTTCAACCGGCTGATTGAACCATCGTCCGGTGAAATCCACATCAATGGCCAAAACATTACAGCCATGGAAAATAAGGACCTTGTGAAGTTCAGACTTAAACATATGAGCATGGTGTTTCAATCCTTTGCCCTGATGCCCCATCTCACGGTCCTGGAAAATGCCGCCTTCGGTCTTGAACTGGCCGGTGAACCCAAATCCGTGAGAAATCAGCGAGCGACTGAAGCGTTAAGTCAGGTGGGCCTGGAAGGCTGGGAAGACCAGTACCCCAAACAACTATCCGGAGGCATGCAGCAGCGTGTCGGTCTGGCCAGGGCTCTGGCCGCAGACCCGGACATCATGTTGATGGACGAAGCCTTTTCCGCCCTGGATCCGCTGATCCGCACCGAGATGCAGGATGAACTTATCAAACTCCAGGAAGACAGCGAAAGGACCATTGTATTTATCTCCCACGACCTGGATGAAGCCCTTAGAATCGGAGACCGCATCGCCATCATGGAAGGGGGACGTGTTGTCCAGGTAGGCACCCCCGAAGAGATTCTCCAGAATCCGGCCGATGATTATGTCCGGGCCTTTTTCAGGGGCGTGGATCCCACCAACGTCATTTCAGCCGGAGAAATTGTCAACACAAATTACCCTACAATTATCAAAACCAAAAAAGGCGACATCCGAAGCTCTTTGGAACTGTTAAATGCCAGGGACTTTAACCATGGGTATGTGCTGAATGCCAAACGTCAGTTTTTGGGCATAATATCAATAGATTCCCTTCAGGAGGCAGTGGAAAAAGGTCGATCAAAAGAATCCCTTGAGACCTGCTATCTTCAGGAGGTCAATCCGGCCAATGTCAATGACAATATGCAAGATATTTTGCCTGAAGTGGCGTCCAAGGGTTTTCCCATCCCAGTACTTGATGACAACAATGTATTTAAAGGCGTGGTTTCAAAAAACAGATTCCTGAAAACCCTTCACAAATCAGAAATTAACGGCCATAACGGATCCGCAACAGAATATGAAAAACCGACCCAAGCCCTCCAAACCGCTCTTTAGCAGGAAAATTAATTATGTTTGATGAAAAAGTACTTCCCATAGATATTTGGATCACCGCATTTGTTGACTGGTTAGTCAATAATTACCGTGATATATTTCAGGTTATAAAATGGCCGGTGGAACAGATTTTGACCGGATTAGATATTGGGCTTAACGCTGTTCCGCCCATCATTATCATAGCTGTCCTGACGTTTTGTGCATGGCGCTTTTCAGGATGGGGCCTGGCTGTTTTCAGCATTGTGGCAATGGTGTTTATTGGTTTGATCGGATTCTGGTCAGATACCATGACCACCCTGGCCATGGTTTTGGCCTCGGTTTTATTTTCCACCATTGTCGGGGTGCCGGTCGGTATTGCCGCCGGGCGCAGCGACCGGGTGGAAACCTTTGTCAGACCCTTTTTAGACGCCATGCAGACCACCCCGTCCTTTGTATATCTGGTTCCCATTGTCATGCTCTTTTCCGTGGGGAATGTGGCGGGGGTACTTGCCACCATTATTTTTGCCATGCCTCCCATTATCCGCCTGACAAGTCTTGGTATCCGCGGGGTGCATCCGGAATTGGTCGAAGCGGCCACCGCCTTTGGCGCCACCCGGAAACAGGTACTGTTCAAGGTTCAGATTCCCTTGGCCATGCCAACCATACTGGCGGGGCTGAACCAGACCATTATGATGGCCCTTGCCATGGTGGTCATTGCTGCATTGATCGGGGCCGGCGGTTTGGGGTCTCCTGTCATCCAGGGCCTGAACACACTGGATATCGGTCTTGCCGTGATGGCGGGTTTGAGTATTGTTCTGGTAGCGGTGTTGTTAGACAGAATAACCCAGTCCATGGCTGGTAAGAATTAAAATAAACAAAGGAGAAATTATGAACGTTGCAAAAAACATCTGCTTATTTCTGGTTGCGGTTTCCATGATCACGGTCACCCCGGCCTTTGCATCTTCGGACAAACCCGGGGAAGGTGTCACTGTTAAACCTGCACGGGCGACCTGGAACACAGGATATTTTCAGGAAGCAATTGTCAGCCGTGCCTTGACCGAATTAGGGTATAAGGTCAACAAGCCCAAAGATCTGAAAAACCCGATTTTCTACAAAGCATTGACTCTGGGCGATCTGGACTACTGGTGCAATGGCTGGTTTCCCATGCATAACGACCAGCTGCCCAAAAATTTCGATGACAAAGCCGAGAAAATCGGATACGTGGCCCCGGCCGGGGGACTTCAGGGGTATCTGGTATCTAAAGATGCGGTTGAAAAATATAACATCCAATCATTGGATGACTTTAAACGTGAAGAGGTTAAAAAGGCCTTTGACAAAAATCATGACGGCAAAGCGGATCTAACCGCATGCCCTCCGGGCTGGGGATGTGAAAAAATCATTGCCCACCACTTGAAGGTTTATGATCTTGAAGATGACATCAATCCCGTCAAAGCATCTTATGAAGCAGGTATGGCATCTGCCATCGGCGCATACAAAGCCGGAGAACCCATCTTCTTTTATACCTGGACCCCGAACTGGACCGTATATAAACTTAAACCCGGCAAAGACGTAATGTGGGTTAACGTACCCAAAATCATGCCCACTAAAGCCCAGACCACGGCGGTGGAAAGAATGACCCAGTCCGGCGTTGAAGGCGCCGTGACAGATCCGGTAAAACTAGGATTTGTTGTTTCCGATATCCGAATTGTGGCCAACAAAAAATTTTTGGCAGACAACCCTGCGGCTAAAAAATTTCTTGAAATATTCACCCTGCCCCTTGCAGATATCAACGAACAGAACACCCGCATGAACGCAGGAGAAAAATCCGCCAAAGACATCCAGAAACATGTCTCCGAGTGGATCGCTAAAAATCAGGCAAAATGGGATGACTGGCTGGCCCAGGCCCGTGCTGCTGCAAAATAGACGGTTCTTTTTTAGACTGGCAAGCCCCCCTGCAGGCAAATATGCCTGCAGGGGGGCTTTTTTTTAGGTATTAAGGTCCATCTTTAAATAGTTGACGGCAAACCTGTATCTATCGTATGATTCCAACAATTCCTTGATACCCCAAACACTTTAAATATTGGAGATAACGATGAAAATCAAAATGAGTGTACTGATTGCCGGTTTTGTTTTTCTTTTTGCAATGTGCCTTACCGGATGCGGAGAGCAGGACCAATCGCAACAAGCATCTACCGGTACTGAAACAGCGGGGGACACCGCTGACACTGCAGAACAGACACAGCAGGTACCGACTGCGGAAAAAAAGCTGAAAGCCGGTTTTATATATGTAGGGCCTGTGGGTGATTACGGATGGTCCCATGCCCATGATTTAGGCAAACGTCATGTTGAATCCCTGTATCCATGGTTGGAGAGCGTTATTGTGGAATCCGTTGCCGAATCCGATTCCTTGCGAATCATGGACCGTCTTGTTCAGCAACAAAAATGCGACGTGATCTTTACCACAAGTTTCGGTTACATGGATGACACCGTTAAAGCCGCTGAAAAATATCCGGATACAAAATTCATGCACTGCGCCGGTTTTAAGCGCAGCAACAACCTGGGAACCTATTTTGGTGATCTGTATCAGATGTACTACCTTAACGGCATAATGGCAGGGGCATTGACCACATCCAACAAGTTAGGCTATGTTGCCGCCTACCCCATCCCCGAACTTATCCGCCACATCAACGCCTATGCCCTTGGTGCCAAGGCCGTCAACCCGGCTGCCACCGTAAGCGTAAAATGGATCTATGCCTGGTACGGTCCGGACAAAGCCAAGGAGGCCGCCGAAGCATTGATCGCCGAAGGCTGTGATGCGTTGGCGTTCACCGAGGATACCCCGGCGGTGATTGAGGTGGGACAGGCCCATTGTGAAAAAGGCAAACAAATTTACACATTTTCCCATTATTCTCCAATGCAAGCGTACGGTAAAGACTCCGTGATTTCCGGCCAGCGCATGGATTGGGGTGGCATGTATGCTAAAATCCTCAAAGATATTCGTGCAGATACCTGGGACCCCAGCCAGGATATCTGGTGGCTTGCCAAGGAAGGTGCTGCTGTTCTGGGAGGCAGCCCTGATGACATGGTCAACCCCAAATTTGTTGAACCTTTAAAGCAGGCCATGATTAAAACTGAAGAATATGGTGAAATCAGCGTCTATGAACTGGTCATGAAACGCTACGATCAGATGAAACAAGGCGTTGACGTATTTGATCCGTTCACGGGTCCGATTTCTGACAACACGGGTGACATCAAAATCAGGCCTGGGGAACGTGCTTCCAAGGACGATCTGCTTTCCATGATGTATTATGTGGACAATGTAAAAGGCGAAATCCCCAATAAATAGTGTTTTGACAAAAATTCACCCACCTGCGGCGTTGCAGAAAAATTTGCCCAATTATAAGATCGGGCCTCACAACCATAAAGTTGCTCCGGTTACAACTTTTCCTGCGCCTTGCATCTGGACAAATTTTTGTCAAAACATGGGGTCACAGTAAAGTAAAAACAAGAATAGTTGAAAGGCCAGAAAACATAGTTTTCCGGCCTTTATGATTGAAGAAAGACCATGATTAAAATTCAGCGCCTTGAAATGAAGGATATCTGCAAATCGTTCCAAGGCTTCCATGCCAACAAGGATATCAATCTTGAGATCAATTCCGGGGAGATCCTGGGGTTGCTTGGGGAGAACGGTGCGGGTAAAACCACGCTGATGAATATTCTTTATGGCATTTATCAGCCTGATTCGGGCAGTATCTTGATTAACGGCGAGCCTGTCCGAATTTCCAATCCGCTGGAGTCCATCAATGTCGGCATCGGCATGGTTCACCAACACTTCATGCTGATCCAGAATCATTCTGTGATTGAAAATATCGCGCTTGGCTATAAAGACACTCCGTTTTTATTTCCCCAAAAAGTATTGCGCAAAAAAATAAAAGCATTTTCAAGCCAGTTTGATTTCCAGATTGACCTTGATCAAAAGGTTTGGCAGCTGTCCGCCGGAGAACAGCAGCGGGTTGAAATCATAAAAACCCTTTTAAACGGGGCGGACTTGCTTATTCTGGACGAACCCACATCCGTTCTGACGCCCCAGGAGATCAAAGAGCTTATTGAAATTCTTCGCAGGATGAAAGCTGAGGGTCACAGTGTGATTTTCATCTCCCACAAACTCGATGAAATTATGGATATCTGCGACCGGGTTACCGTACTGCGTAAAGGAAGAATAGCTGGGGGGACTCAAACCAAAGATACAGACAAATTGGGACTTGCCCGAATGATGGTGGGCAAAGATGTAGCTCTGACCATGAATCGGGAAAAGCGGCCTAAAGGAGACCGTGTACTCAGTGTCCAAAATATCCATGTCACAGGAGATAAGGGACTTGCCGCAGTTAAAAACGTATCCTTTGATGTGCATAAAAATGAAATATTGGGTGTGGCAGGTGTAGCAGGGAACGGACAGCGGGAACTGGCCGAGGCCATCACCGGCATCCGGGCCATCGACTCAGGCAGCGTGATAATCAACGGCAGGGACATTACCAATATATCCCCCAAAAAGATTTATGACAACGGGGTCTCCCACGTCCCCGAGGAACGCATCCGGTTTGGTATTGCGCCGGGCCTTTTACTGTATGACAATGCCATTTTAAAACAGCATCATCTCAAAAAATTTTCCAAAAGGTATTTTCTTAAATACGAAAGCATTAAATTACATGCAAAATCCATTATAACCGAATTCCGGGTGGCCACGCACTCCATTAACAACCAGATCAGAAACCTTTCCGGCGGCAACATCCAAAAATTGATCCTTGGCCGGGAAATCAGCGAGCAGCCACAGTTGCTGGTGGCATCTCACCCCACCTACGGGCTTGATGTCGGCGCCACCATGTTCCTGCGTGAACATCTGCTCAAACTTTGCAGCCAGGGCAGTTCCGTGCTGCTTTTCTCAGAGGATCTGGATGAAATTTTTGAGCTGTGCGACCGCGTGGCCGTAATTTTCGCAGGCGAGTTTATGGGCATTCTGGATACCGATGATGAACAGGTCAGCGATATCGGCCTGATGATGGCCGGCTCAAAACGCATTGACACTAAACCGGTCAAAGCAAAAATTGCAAATTAACAAAAACGGCAACGATATTCCTATGATACGGATTACCACAAGCGACCGCTACAATATTACTGCTTTAAGATCCTTTATGACCAATGTCGCCGCCCTTGGGGCCGGTATTTTGGTCATCAGCCTCATTTTTCTTGCCGCAGGCGTCAACCCGTTGTATGCGGTCTCCCAGATATTTATTGAATCCTTTGGATCTGTTTACGGCATCAAAGAAACCATTACCAAGGCCATTCCTCTGATCCTCATCGGGGCAGGCCTTACCCTTGCTTTCAGAGCCAAATTCTGGAACATCGGTGCAGAAGGCCAACTGCTCATGGGTGCCATCTTCGCCACATGGACTGCCCAGCATCTGGGCAATACACTGCCATCTGTCATTATCGTACCGTTGATATTTACGGCCGGTTTCATCGGCGGTGCATTATGGGGCATTATTCCGGCCATACTCAAAATTAAATATGCCATCAACGAGGTCATCACCACCCTGATGCTCAATTATATCTGCGCAGAATTTTTAACCATGCTCATTGTGGGGCCATGGAAGGGAAAAACCCGGTTTGGATTTCCGGGCACGGATGCCCTGCCCGATGCCGCCATTTTAGGCGTACTGCCGGGGTCCCGTATTCATTATGCCACCCTGATCCTGGCCATTCTCTGTTCGGTAGGGCTGTGTATCTTAATTTATAGAACCCGGTTCGGTTACGAAGCTCGGGTGGTGGGAGAAAACCCCGATGCCGGCAAATATGCGGGCATTGATTTTCTTAAAACCAGTCTCATTCTCATGGCCATTTCAGGGGGACTTGCAGGGTTTGCCGGTGTGGGAGAGGTGGCCGGCATCCACCATTACTTAGGATATCCTGCCTCGGTGTCATCTGGGTATGGATTCACTGCCATCATTGTGGCCTGGCTGGCCAAACTGAATCCCTTGTATGCCATTGTGTCGGGGCTGTTTTTCGCCGGCATTATCGTGGGCGGAGATGCGATCCAGATATCATTGGGACTGCCGGCGGCCACAGTTGAAATTGTCAACGGCATCCTGCTTATCTTTCTGATCATGGGGGATTACTTTTTATACCATAAGGTTCAAATCCACTGGCCTCGGTCCAACAGCTATCAATAATTTAACGACTTAATTCGGGCGTACATACAAACATCATGGAAGAGATCATCATTTCAACAATTCAAAGAACCATGGTAGCAGGCACACCACTGCTTTTGGCAACAACCGGCGAAGTGATCTGTGAACGGGCCGGCATCCTTAATTTGGGTGTGGAAGGCGTTATGGCCGTAGGCGCCGTCACCGCTTTTATTGTCACGATGACAACGGGTCACCCCTGGCTTGGTGTCGTTGCTGCCATGGCAGCAGGTGTTGCCGTTTCCCTGATCCATGCCGTGGCTTCAGTAACGCTGCAGGCCAATCAGGTGGTCTCAGGCCTTGCGTTGACCATGCTGGGCTTAGGGTTGTCCGGGATGATGGGAAAGCCTTATGTGGGCCGCCCCCTGACCGTTAAAATGGATGATATGGCCATCCCCTTTTTATCTGATCTGCCCTGGGTCGGCAAAGCCCTTTTTCACCAAAGTCCCTTTCTTTACCTGGCCATTATCCTGGCCATGGCCGCCTGGTTTTTTCTGGACTTTACCCGCATGGGCATTCAGATCAGATCCACCGGGGAAAATCCCAAGGCCACTGAGACCCAGGGAGTGAACGTTTCTTTGGTCCGATATACATGCGTTATGACGGGTGGTGTTTTCTCCGCCCTTGCCGGGGCTCATCTGTCCATATCTTACTCATCTTCCTGGGTAGAGGGTATGACGGCCGGTCGAGGCTGGATCGCCATTGCCCTGACCATCTTTGCCTTGTGGAATCCAGGTCGGGCCATTTTTGCCTCATTTATATTTGGCGGCATTTTTGTACTCCAATATCTGCTCCAGCCTTTGGGGATTTCTCCCAATTTTCTGGCCATGCTGCCCTACCTGTCTACATTGATCATTCTTCTGGCTATCTCCTTTAAAGACCCAAGACGGCTCAATGCCCCGGCCTGGTTAGGTGCAGCTTACAAACGAGGTGAACGATAAAAATTTGACTTTTCATACTATTTTGTCCATAATTTTTTAGGTGTCAAGACACCACCCATCCGAACAACCCAACGTGATATCAAAAAGGAGTCACAATGGAAATATCAACCAATCAGTCCATTGACAGCATTGCCAAACTTTTCTTGGAAACAACCCAGACCATGCTTGAGCAAAGCACCGGTAAAGAAATAAATTACGCCAACACCATCCAGAAAATCACCAAGGTATGCATGATGCCGGACCTGACCTGCTTTGTTCAATTTTACGGAGACTACATGGGCCTTGTAATTTTCAATTTCAGTGATGAGGCTGCCTTTGAAATTTACAAGCACTATATGATCAACATGGGCATGCCTGAAGAGGAACTGGCCAGATCCATTTCCGACCCTGAAGTACCTGATACCATTGGAGAAATCACCAATCAGCTCATGGGGCAGCTAATAAAATCCGTTGAAGAAGCATATGACCTGAATGCCTGTTACGGCCAGCCCAAAGCACTGACCATCAGTTCAGCCGTCTCCTTGTCCATTAACGACACGTACACGGAAAACCGCCGCCTCTCCTTTAGGATAGATAACTCAATTTTCCGCATTGAAATTGCCATGGAAAATTCTGAATTTATTGATGCAGCCGGCCTCTAACAAAACCATCCCCAAAAGCGTTCTGGATAAACATGGAACCATTTAAACAGGCTGTAAGCCTTATTTTGTCTATCGTACTGTTATTTCCTGCCACCACTTTTGCCATCTCCATTCCCGATGAGCTCAAACTTGGAAAAGAATATTTACAATTAATAAAAGACAAAGGAGTCATTCTTCACGACCCTGTTGCCCAAAAAATGATTGAAATAGTGGGCAATGCCATTGTCAAACAATTACCACCGCAACCCTTTCATTTTGATTTTTTCATGATCAATGACGACTCGTTTAATGCCTTTGCAACACCGGCTGCCAATATTTTTGTGCACCGTGGATTAATTACTTCCCTTGATAATATTGACGAACTTGCAGGCATTTTGGCCCATGAAATCGGCCATGCTGTCGGCAGACACGTCTCCCAGTCCATTGATAGGTCCAAAATAGTGGCAACCGGCAGTCTGGCCGGGATGATAGCCGGCATCCTTATCGGTGCCGCAGCGGGCAGTTCAGAAGCAGGCCAGGCCCTGACCTATGGCTCCATGGCTGCCGGGCAGTCGGCCATGCTGACTTATACCCGAGAAAATGAAACCGAGGCAGATCAAAAGGCAGTTCTTTTTCTTGAAAAAACAGGGTATTCGCCCAAAGGAATACTGGACAGCCTGTTGAAGATCAGGCAGACCGATTACCAGGGGGTTGAAAACATTCCTGACTACTTTAAAACCCACCCGGGTACAGCGGCCAGGGTGTCCCATTTATCGGCAATCCTGGCAGATTACACACCACCTGCCGACAAGCCTTCGCCACCGGAAAATCTTGACTACAACATGGTTAAATACCGGGTGATTGGGCTTTACGCCAATCCTGACACCTATATCCCAAAAATTGAAATTGCCCTGCACAACGCGCCCGACAATGTGGCCTTTCATTATGGTTTAGGTCTTTTATACGGCCGGGTCACACGGCTCAATGAGGGAATTGAACAGCTAAATAAAGCCCTGGCAAAAGATCCGTTTGACCCCATGATTCTTTTGGAATTGGGCAGGCTTTATATCCGTAACACTGAATACTCCCGTGCCATAACTATCCTGGACAGCATGACCGATGACCCCCTGCTGGGGGACTGGGCTATTTTCAACCGCGCTGTTGCCCAAATCCAGAACGGCAACCTGCCGGCAGCCCAAAAAGGTCTTGAACATGTCCTGGATAATGGTAAACCCGGATTTGAAAAAGCCAACTATCACATGGCCGAAATCATGTCCAGAAAGTCAGAAAATGCCCTGTCTAACTATTACCTGGGGGTTTATTACGCCCGTATCCATGACGAACAAAATGCGGCCCGCCAGCTTGAGCGGGCCCTTGACACTCTGGACGATGAAAAAATGCGTGAAAAGGCCCAAAACGAGCTGGAAAATCTAACAGGCAAGGGCAAAAAAAGAACAAACCAAAGCAAGCGCATGTAAGCCTGGTTAACTCTTTTTTTCATCAAGAATTTCTCTTATTTTTAAAGAGATATCCATCCTTGAGAATGGTTTGTTTATAAAATTCATCCCTTCTCCCAATATCCCCCTATGGGCAATGACATTACGCGTATATCCTGACATATACAGGCATTTTATATTTGGAACTGCTTTCAAAATTTTTTGGGTCAACTCACGTCCATTCATTGACGGCATCACAACATCAGTGATCAGCAAATCAATATTGATATTAGAAGAATTTGCAATCTGCATGGCTTGTTCCGGTGTGTTTGCCGCCAAAACCGTATACCCAAGCCGCTCCAGCATTTTTTTTACCATCTGAAGGATTACTTTTTCATCTTCAACCAAAAGTATTGTCTCAACACCTTTTTGTAATTTTTCTTTGGCAACGGCAGGTTCCTCAAACTGTAATTTCTCATGTCTCGGTATGTATAATTTAAAGGTTGTCCCTTGTCCAGGTTCGCTGTAGACATTAATAAATCCATTGTTTTGTTTGATAATCCCGTATACGGTTGCCAGCCCCAAGCCGGTTCCTTCTCCTATTCTCTTGGTTGTAAAAAAGGGCTCAAACAATTTGTTGAGTGTTTCCTTATCCATACCGCACCCATTGTCGCTGACATTGATAAGAACAAACTCTCCAGGCCTAAACCCCTTGTGCTGCCTGCAATAATCACGATCCAAAAGAATGTTGTCGGTTTCAATGATAATTTTGCCGACATCTTTTATTGCATCCCTAGCATTGACGCACAGATTGGCCAGGATCTGATCGATTTGAGAAGGATCTATCTTAACCGACCATAAATGTTTTTTCGGGCACCATAACAGATCGATATCTTCTCCGATCAATCTTTTAAGCATCTTGAGCATGCCGTCGATTGCATGGTTCGGGTTAAGAATTTTCGGAGAAACCGTTTGCCTTCTGGCAAAGGCAAGCAGTTGGCGGGTAAGGTCGGCTGAGCGTAAAGCTGCTTTTTTGACTTCACAAATATTTGAAAACAAACTGCTGTCCGGGTCAATATCGTCCTGCACTAATTCAATATTGCCAAGAATAATACTAAGCATATTATTAAAATCATGAGCCACACCGCCGGCCAGTCTGCCCACCGATTCCATTTTCTGGGCCTGGATCAGTTGCCTCTGGAGTTCTTCTTTATCCTGCTCTGCTTTTTTTTGTTCTGTAATATCTCTAAATTCAACTGTCCTGAGTTCTTGACCTTTGTAGGGAATATTCCTTGCTTCCAATCGCATTGGAAATTGCTCACCGTTTTTGCGCAACCCGACAGCCTCATATGGTTTTTCATAGCCTGATAGTATTTTATCCATGACCATGGATCTTGACGGCTCGGCAATAAGCTGCAAGCCATCCATTCCAATCAGTTCGTCAATCGAATACCCGGTCATGTCCGACAGGCCCTGGTTACAATCTATGATAATGCCTTTATCATGAATAGTTATGCCGCCAAAAGAGGCGTTGTGCAGGGCCTTGAACCGGGCTTCGCTTTCACGCAGAGACTCTTCAACAGCTTTGCGTTCTGTGACATCTGTCATAATACCCTCAATGGCAATCAATTCCTCCTTTTCATTCCGAATACCGACGTTCCGCTGGTGAATCCACTTTGTTCCCTCCCCTCTATAAAGCACCTTGTACTCGTAACTGGCATCTATCTTTCCTTTCAGAAGGCGTGCCCATTTTTCTTTAAAATACCCATGAAAATCAGGATGGATAATATCTTGAATCAGAATCGGATTCGAATACCAAATTTCAGGGGCTAATCCAAATATCTTTTTTGAGGCAGGACTGACATACTCATATTCCCCATCGGGCAACGACATCCGATAGATCATATCCGTTGCATTATCGGTTAATCGGCGGTATTTTTCTTCATTTCTTTTTAATTTGTCTCGGGTTTTCTGAAAATATGCCATCAACATTCCCAAAGCGATAACAAATTCAAGAACGGCTCCCAAAAGATATCCCCAAGGCGCAAACCAGACAACGGGTCTTAAAAAAGGATAGTCTATTTTATGAGCCCCCCAGAGAATAAATGCAACACCAACGACTGCGTTTTCTTTTTTTACCTGACTTTCTATTTTTAAAAACAAAATACCTGTTGAAATATAAATTGCGGCTAAAAAGAAAAATGTGGGTAACGTGATAAATAAAAAGGAAAAATTTTGGAAGATGCTGATGAATATCCACCCAACAGTACCAACTGAAAGATATATCCAGAATTTTGGAAATTTTTTATTGCTATAGCAATATGTTCCCCACAATAACATGAGACCACTCACAAGTGTGCTAAACTGATTCCCGATCAAAAAAAAGGGACTTTTATATCCTTGAATTAAGCACAGCATAAAAATGAATCTCGTGGCATAAATAGCCCAACTTAGCGTCCAGATCCCAAGATATTTTTTATGATCTATCAGGTATAGATAAAAATATGTAAACAATAAAAGGATCGTTCCGATCATTGTAGCGATGATTGATGGAAGCAACCAAGACATAACGCTCCTTAAGCTTTCTGCTTCTGTAGGCGATTGTAGCGGATCATAACAACGAATATTTGATCAGCATACTAAGAATCCTACTTGGTTACAAATCTTTTGTTCCAAAGGCTTTTGGTTTTCAAATGATGGAAAGATAATGCCACCCCCTGCCCACAGTTGTCAGATTCAAATAAAATCACATTTTGCCCTTGAATAAAACTAGGAGAGACTTATAATGATACTTAAAGACAAAAATCGTCTTTTAAACATAAAACAAAGATAAAAATAATAGATAAGGTGATAAAATGACAGAAAAAAGATTTGAAGACTATGTTGAGAATGATCAGGAAAGAAACGAAGGTCATGTAGATACCCGGAACCACAACTTCGAATGTGAAAATCCAGATAAGCATCTGGGATGCGACCCGGGAATTGATGTGGCCGGTTAAACCCCTTCGGATTTAAACCTCAGGGCGGTGATGAAATTGCCGCCCTGACTATTTGAAGCAGTCTAACACAAAAACCAGAATGAAAAATCAATTCTGAATGATTCGCATCACACGGTATCAAAACTCTTAAACTGCATGGTAAAGGTGCCGCGACCTTGGGTGGCTGAACGCAGGGCAGTGGAATAACCAAACATCTTTGACAAAGGAACCACAGCTTTGATGACCTGGATGTCTGATTTCGGAGTTATGGATTCCACCTTGCCCCCCCTGGCGTTAAGATCTGCTATGGCATCGCCCATATTCGCATCCGGTACAAATACCTCCACAGCCATGATCGGTTCAAGCAAGGCCATTTTCGCATTTTTCAAGGCCTCTTTTACAGCCATGGCCGCACAGACACCGAAACTCAGCTCCGAAGTTTTTCCTTCTTCGCTGAATCCGTCAGCCAGAACAATCTCAACATCTACGATGGGATATCCTTTGAGAAAGCCGCCATCCAAACTTCCCCGAATCCCGGTTTCAATATTTGGAATATACTGGGGTGCAATTTTTTCTTCTGGCACGAGGCATTTAAAGGTAACCCCTTCACCTCGACTTAAAGGTTTAAGTTCCACCGTGACGTTGGCATAATGGGATTTGCCCTGGATCTCCCGCTCAAATACAGCCTGACCGGTTGCAGGGGCTGTAATTATTTCCCGGTAAACAACCTGGGGTTTGCCCACATTTACATTGGTGTTGAACTCTTTAAGCATCCTTGAAATGATAATTTCAAGATGAAGTTCGCCCATACCCGACAAAATAGTCTGACCGGTCTCTTCATCCTTACTCACCTTAAGGGTGGGGTCCTCGATCATGAATTTTTCCATTACATCATCAAGCTTTTCCTGGTCTGCATGGGTCTTGGGCTCAATGGCAATGGAAATCACCGGCTGTGCATATTCCATCTTTTCCAACAAAACCGGATGATCAGAATTGCAAAGGGTATCGCCGGTCACCGAACTTTTAAGCCCCACAATGCCGACGATATCACCAGCCGAGGCCTCATCCAGTCGCTCACGCTTGTTGGCGTGCATCCGTAAAATTCTGGATAATTTTTCTTTGCGTTTCAGGGCCGGGTTAAACACATCCCCCCCCGAAGCAATTTTTCCCGAATAAATCCGGGCAAAGGAGAGTTTACGACCTTCGATCATGGAGACTTTAAAAATCAATGCCGCCAGCGGACCATTTTTCTCCGGCTTGAATTCAAGGATTTCCTCGGTTTCAGGATGCTCGCCTTTCACCGGCGGGACGTCCTTGGGACTTGGCAGGTAATAGTCAATGGCATCCAGAAGCGGCTGTACCCCTTTGTTTCTCAAAGCGGATCCGCAAAGCACAGGCACCATATCCCGGCGGATGGTCGCCGCCCGGATGGCCGCCCGAAGCTCATCCACGGAAATCTCTTCTTCGCCCAGGTACTTTTCCATGATGTCATCATCAAGTTCGGACACCGCTTCAAGCAGTTTATCCCGATATTCTTCTGCCAGCGCCATAAATTCATCTTCAATGGGGCCAGCTGTGTATTCTGCACCTAAGGTTTCATCATTCCAGGCAATCTGCTCCATGGTCAAAAGATCAATAACGCCCTGGAAACGGTCCTCGGCTCCAATGGGGATCTGTATCATTACCGGATTGGCAGATAATTTTTCTTTGATGGAATCACAAGCGGCAAAAAAATCAGCCCCTGTACGGTCCATTTTATTAATAAAGGCCATTCTAGGAACCTTATACCGATCGGCCTGACGCCAAACCGTTTCGGACTGGGGCTCTACCCCACCCACGGCGCAAAACACGCCAATAGCACCGTCCAGAACACGCAATGCCCGTTCCACCTCCACGGTGAAATCCACATGGCCCGGGGTGTCGATGATTTGAATATTGGCCTGTTTCCACTGGCAGTAGGTTACGGCCGAAGTAATGGTAATCCCCCGGTCCTGTTCATCCTGCATCCAGTCCATGGTGGCCTCGCCGTCATGAACTTCGCCTATCTTATGGGATCTTCCCGTGTAATAGAGAATGCGCTCTGTCACCGTGGTCTTGCCCGCATCAATGTGGGCCATGATCCCGATGTTCCTGATTTTTGATATATTTTTTGGCTTACTCATAGGTATCGAATCTCTATTAATAATCAGCTTAATATACTTAGTGTCTGAACGAAAACCTGGATATTTTGTCGAGTACAAGGCGAGCGTAAATTTTAACCGGAGGAATACATGAAGTATTTCGAGGATTAAAATTTGCGACCAACGAAGTAATCGGCAAAATTTACGTTTTTCGGTCGGGCACTATTTAGCATAGTGTTGATACAGTATTGCCCATAAGGTGTCAAGAAAATAGCTTGCAAAAAACAGCCTGGTTTTATAGAATTACTGTTCTTGGTGCAGATCTTAAATTCAGTTCTGCATTACGCAGCAACCAAGTCGATTGGAGGCGTCCAGATTATTTTATGGTTCATTTAATATTATGATTCCCGGATTTGAAGCCATAGTTGAAGAGCGTATCAAAGCCGCCCAGAAACAGGGCCGGTTTGACAACCTTGAAGGCAAGGGCAAGCCTTTATCCTTTGAGGATAGCCATGTGCCCAATGAACTTCGCATGGCCCATAAAATTTTAAAAAATTCAGGTTTTTTGCCCCCTGAGGTTGAAATCAGAAAACAGATGACCCATGTACGTGACCTTATGGACCAAACCGGGCAGACCTCTAAGGATCAGACAAAGCTGCACAAAAAATTAAATTACCTGATGGCCAAACTTGATGCGGTCCGTTCGACCGGACCTGGTAACACTTTGGCCCGGGACCAGTACAGAACTTCATTATTGAGAAAAGTCAAATGAGTATACGCAAAAAAGACAAAGACGGAGTATTCAAAAACATTTTTGTTGCCTATTTCATACTACTGCTTCACGTATTTCTTCTGGCCGGCATCGGCCTCACCGCACTACTGTTCAGGGGCATTTATCACTACCTTCCATGGATCATGGGCGGCATTGCCATCCTGGTACTTTCCATTGTTTGGTTCATCTATGCCAGGATGAGAGCGACCTCTTCCTCCCTGAGCCAGGTACTGGGCACCCCGGAATTTCAGGATCGGGCTGTTGAAATAAGACTGCTTGGCGGCCTTGCATCCTTTGAAATAAAAGCCAAAGACCCGGCTCTGCTGCCGAACCACACCGGCTTCTCCCCCTATTCCGACGCACAGCTCATCGAAAGTGCAAGTGACCAGGCCGAACGCAGATTGATAGAACTTAACGGGCTTTATGAAAAGGATTTGATCTCCAAAGAAGAGTTTGAAAAAGTGCGTCAGAGGATCATCCAGGGCTGATCATACTTAGCAGAATATCCATTGCTGAACGTCCACAAGACCAAAGGGAAGATCTATGAAAAAAATCAGGCTGGCCCTGTTATCGGGCGGGGTGTCCACAGAGCGGGACGTGTCTCTAAACAGCGGGAATCAGGTATTTGAAGCACTTGATAAAACAAAATACGACATCAAACGGTATGACCCTAAATTTGATCTGGCAAAACTTGTTACAGATGCACCGGATATTGATGCGGCCCTGATTATTCTCCATGGGCCCTTTGGGGAAGATGGTACGGTTCAGGGGCTTTTAGATCTGTTAAACATCCCATATCAGGGCGCAGGCGTTTTAGGATCTGCCGTTGCCATGAACAAACTGATCGCCAAAAGACTTTACCGCCAGGCAGGCATTCCAACACCTGTCTATTTATCCATTTGTACTCATGCACCAGATCCTGATCCTGAAAAGTTAAAGGCGCTTGGCCTTCCCCTTGTGGTCAAACCGGTCTGCGCCGGTTCTTCGGTGGGTATGAGCATCGTATCTGATTACAAAGACCTGTCACAAGCCATTGAAAAAGGGTTTCAAAACGATGATACGTTGATCCTCGAACAATATATCAAGGGTACGGAGCTGACCTGCGGCGTATTAGGCAATCAAGACCTTGAGGCCCTGCCTGTTATTGAAATAGTTCCCGGCGACGGCCATGATTTTTTTGATTACCAGGCCAAATACGTGGCTGGGGAAACCAATGAAATCTGCCCGGCTCGCATTGATGAACAGACCACACAGCAGGTACAAAAATTAGCCATTGAAGCTCACAACGCCCTGTTTCTCAAAGGTTATTCCAGAACGGACATGCTGCTTTTGGACGGCAAACTGCATGTTTTGGAAACCAACACCATCCCCGGCATGACAGCCACCAGTCTCTATCCCCAGTCCGCAGCCAAGGCGGGCTATGAATTTGGTGTCCTAATGGACAAACTTATTGAACTTGCCATAGAAGAAAATAAAAGAACGAATTTAAGGAGAGCCCAATGAAAATCCTTGTAGTCGGCAGCGGCGGCCGGGAACATACCCTGGTTTGGAAAATTGCCGAAAGCCCGCTTGCAGATAAAATATACTGTGCCCCGGGAAATGCAGGCACTGCAACCCTGGCTGAGAATGTAAATATCGGCGCTGAAGATATTGATACCCTGGCAACTTTTGCCCAAGAGAACCAAATAGATTTAACTGTTGTGGGACCTGAAGGGCCTTTGGTAGCAGGCATTGCAGATGTTTTTGAAAAAAAAGGACTGGCCGTGTTCGGTCCGTCCGGTGCCGCAGCACAGCTTGAAGGATCCAAGGTTTTTTCAAAAAACCATATGCTCAAGTACGGCATTCCCTGCGCCGCAGGCAAAGCCTTTACCGATCCAGGTCGGGCCAAACTCTATGCAAAAGCCCTGGGCGCACCCTGCGTGGTTAAGGCGGATGGACTGGCCGCCGGCAAGGGGGTCATTGTCTGCACAACCCTTGAAGAGGCAAACACCGCCATTGACGACATGCTGGAAGGCAACAAATTCGGCGATGCCGGCGCCGTGGTCGTGGTGGAAGAGTGTCTTAAAGGCGAAGAAGCCTCCTTTATTGTCTTCACAGACGGCAACACCGTGCTTGCCCTGCCCGAATCCCAGGACCATAAACGGATATTTGATGATGACAAAGGCCCCAATACCGGGGGCATGGGCGCATATTCGCCTGCGCCTGTTTTGGATCATCTGCTGCGCACAAAAGCCATGGAAGAGGTGATGATCCCGGCCGTCAAAGGCATGGCCAAGGAAGGCACGCCCTTTAAAGGGGTGCTCTACGCCGGATTAATGGTGGACAAGGATAGCATTAAAGTGCTGGAATTCAACACCCGTCTTGGCGATCCTGAAACCCAGCCCATTCTCATGCGGCTGAAAAACGATATAGTGCCTTTGATGGAGGCCTGCTGCAACGGGACCCTGCACAACCATAAAATCCAAATTGATCCCCGGGCTGCCATGTGTGTGGTCATTGCTGCCGGCGGATATCCGGGATCTTATGAAAAGGGCCATGAAATCACAGGGCTGGATCAGGCCAATGAAGTCAAGGATACCGTGGTATTTCATGCCGGTACAGCCATGGACAACGGCAAAGTTGTGGCATCCGGCGGCCGGGTGCTTGGGGTGACATCCCTGGGGGATACGGTTGAAGACGCCATCAATACGGCCTATGAAGCCTGTGCAAAAATTGATTTCAAGGATTGCTTTAAAAGAAAAGACATTGGCGCCAAGGCATTGAAACGCATGGCTATCCCGGCCCAGGTGGGTGTAATCATGGGTTCCGACTCTGATTTTCCGGTGATGCAAAAAGCGCTTATCATGCTAAAAAAATTCGACATCCCCTACTATGTCACAGTGGCATCCGCTCACAGAACCCCTGAAAAGGCGGTGCAGCTGGCAACCCAGGCCCGGAAACAGGGAGTCAAGGTGCTTATTTGCGGTGCGGGACATGCGGCACATCTGGCCGGTGTTATTGCTGCCCACACCACCCTGCCCGTTCTTGGCGTACCCATTGACTCCAGTGCCCTTCAAGGCATGGATGCGCTCCTGGCAACGGTGCAGATGCCCCCCGGCATCCCGGTTTCCACCATGGCCATCGGCAAATCCGGTGCCCAGAATGCCGGCATCACAGCTGCCCAGATCATTGGTGTGTCTGACCCATCAGTAGCAGAAAAACTGGCTGCCTTTAAAAAGGAAATGGCAAGCAAGGTGGAACAAAAAGCCGCATCTTTTGCCTGATGCTGGTGTCGCCCAATTTTAGACGTTAAAAAAATGCACCAAAATAAAACCATCCGGGTGGACAAATTCCACCCGGATTCTGACATTATCAATCAGGCCGCCGGTATTCTTAACACCGGCGGCCTGGTGATTTTTCCTGCAGCCTATCTCTACGGAATTGCGGCCAATGCCATGTCCGCCGATGCCGTGGAAAAGGTATTCCAACTCAAACAACGTCCTCGCAACAACCCGATTCTTGTACTGATAAAAAACACGGACCAACTTGGCGGCCTCGTCAAAAACATACCGGATAATGCCCTAAAACTCATGGACAATTTTTGGCCAGGCGGCCTGACCCTGGTATTTAATGCGGCAAACAGCGTCTGCCGCAAACTTACCGCAGGGAGCAGTAAAATCGGCATTCGCCTGCCCGGACACCCGGTGGCCAGTGCTTTGGTCAACAGCGTTGATTTTCCTGTCACCGGCACCAGCGCCAATCTGTCCGGCCGGCCCGGGTGCATGCAAACAAATATGCTGAGCCCTGAAATTGTAGAAAAAACAGACCTGATTCTGAATGCCGGCCCGGTTCAAGGAGGTGCCGGTTCAACGGTTGTTGATGTAACCTGCACACCGCCCAAAATCCTGCGCGAAGGCGCAGTCCCTGCCACAGACATTTACGCCTGCCTCAAAAAACGGGTATTACCGCTTGCGCCCTCTTAAAAATCCAAAACCTGCTCCAAAAAAGCCACCCGCAAGATGGCCAAAATGGGAAATATGATCGTCATTGAGCAACTGTGTTAATTCAGATCCAATATAAATCACAGCTACTAGAATAAAAGCCAAAGGAATTTCCCCGTTCCTGAAATTTGAAAAAGAGCTGCAGAACAGTAAAAATAGATACCGAAGTCTTTGCAACGCATCTTTCGAGGGCCTTGTAATGAGTGACAACGGCGTGATTATCGAGGCCAATACCGTTCTCTCTCAGCTTTCAGGATATCCCGTATCGGAACTTATCGGTATGGCAGTGGTTGACCTTTTTGCGCAAGAAGTACGGGATGATGTCAAAGCCAAAATACAGACGGGCTATGAAAAAATATATGAAAGTGTGGGCTTGACAAAAGCCGGCGCAACCTTTCCCGTTGAAGTGCAAGCAAGGGAGTTCCTTCACGAAAACAGACGGGTCAGATGTGCCGCCATCCGAAATCTCTCAGAACGGTATAAAGTGATGGACGAGCTGCGCGAAAGCGAAACCAAATTCCGTGCCGTTGTAACGGGAGCCCATGATGCCATCATTATGATAGACGGCCACGCAAAAATAATATTCTGGAACAAAGCGGCTGAGAGGCTTTAGACATTATTGACAAAATTCAGGAACCAAGGAATCCCCCCGGGTCCTGAATTCGTTGGTGTCATTCATACAGGCAATACCCTAAAAGCACGCTTTCAGAATATTGAGGATCTCATCTTTATTTAATTTCTTATAACCGCGTCCGGTTATAACTGTAGACTCGGCGATGTTGATTAGCATCTCTTTTGTGGCGCCCAGATCTTTAAGGTTGGTGACGATGCCGCATTCTTTCAAAAAATTCTCCATGGCATTTATTCCTTCTTCTGCGATGACCTCCTTGGTTTTCCCTTCGGCGGAAACACCCCAAATCTCAGTAGCAAACCGGACAAATTTATCCAGCCCGTTGGGATAAATAAAACGGTAATAAGGCAGTGAAATTGCGGCAAGTCCCATGCCGTGGGCACAATCCGTATACGCCCCGAGCTGGTGCTCGATCATGTGTACTTGCCAGTCTTGGCTTTTTGAAAGCCCTGTTAGGGTATTCAAGGCAAGTGTCGCATTCCACACCAGGTTGCTGCGGGACTCATAATCTTGGAGATTTTTCAACGCCGCACGGAGATTATCAATGGATGATTTCAACAGGCTTTCAATAACATAGTCTGTTGTGTTGTTGTCATTACCGCTGAAGTACTGTTCCATGAGATGGGACATGGTGTCAAAAACCCCGCTGACCATCTGATACCGGGATACTGAAAAAGTGTATTCCGGATTCAGAATGGAAAATTTAGGGTATACTTCCGTCGAAAACACCCTGCCGGCTTTTACTTTCGTCTCTTCATGGGTAATGACCGAGCCGCCGTTCATTTCCGATCCCGTGCCCACCATCGTCAAAATAGAGGCCACGGGGACGGTTTTATTGGCAAGGTTTTTATATCCCAACCAGTATTTTTCAAAGGGATCTTCCTCACAGTATGCGGATACGGCAATACCCTTGGCGCAGTCAATGACGGACCCGCCGCCCACAGCTAAAATTAAATCAACATTATTGTCTTTTACAAGTTTGACGCCTTCCATCAATTTATCATAGGTGGGATTGGGCATGACACCGGACAATTCAATCACCTTTTTGCCGGCATCCTTCAAGATGGCCGTCACCTGATCGTAAAGACCGATGGATTTGATGGCATTTTTGCCATAAGCCAAAAGAACGGTATCCCCATAATTGGCAAGTTCGGGTTTCAATTTGTCCAGAGAATTTCTTCCAAAATAAATTTTTGTCGGATTGTAAAATGAAAAATTCAGTAACATATTAAACTCCATGATTTTATGGTTAAAATTGAGTATGATAGAATAATAACCGGTAACAGGGTACCTGTGTAACATTCCAAATATAATTTTGTAACCAGGGATTATCTATGACCCGCGGCATCGAATTATTCTTTACCTTATTTAACAATCTGGCAATATTCATAGCCTTGATTGCCTTTTATCACTATTTGCTCCGTAAATGTCACAAATCGTTTTGGGTACATCGTCAATTACTGCTCGGGATCTCATTCGGTGTATTCGCCATCGGCTGCATGTATTCCCGAATTTCTATATCAGAAGGCGTAATTATTGACCAGAGAAATACCATCATTATCCTGAGCGGCACTTTTGGCGGGCCGGTATCTGTAGTCATCAGTGCTGCCATAACCGCTGCGTTTCGACTCTATCTTGGGGGAACAGGCGTTTTCGGAGGCATCGTGAATATCGCAATGGCTGCAATGGTGGGCACAATTCTACACCGATTTAAAAATAATTTCGAATCCATAAAAAAAACGGCCGTAATTTCCTTATTTGCAACCTTGACGATATTCCCGGGATTCCTTTTTGTTGAAGATCTTCAAACCGGTTGGGCACTATTAAAGGCCGTCGGGTTGCCGTTTGGCACAGCAACTTACCTGGGGGTATTTCTCATCGGCATTATGTTAAAAAAGCAGGAGCAAAGCGTTGTCATTGAACAATCTTTCCGAAAAAGCCAAGAACGACTGAAACTGGCCTTGGCAGGTGCAAACGACGGTTATTGGGATTGGGATCTAAAAACCGATACCGTTTACTATTCCCGCCGTTATAAAGAGATCCTGGGGTACACGGATGCGGAATTTCCCGACATCAGGGAATCCTGGGCAAAACACGTACATCCCGAGGATGTGGAGCCTGCCAGGGCAATCTTACAACAACTCATTGACGGCGAGGCCGAGCATGCCGTGCATGAATTTCGTATGCGGCACAAAGACGGATCACTGCGTTGGATCCTAAGCCGGGGAACTGGCGTAAAAGATGATAACGGGATGGTTTTCAGGTTGACAGGGACTCAAACCGATATCACTGAACGTAAGCGACAGGAAAAAGAACTCCAGGAGAGTGAACTGCGTTTCCAATCCGTTATAGATGCATCGCCCGTGCCTTTTACGATAGAAGACGATTCCGGTAAATTCATTTACATGAATCCCGCCTTCACTGACACCTTCGGCTATACCCTGGATGACATACCCCATATAAACGACTTGTGGCCTACGGTATATCCCGACCCAGCATATCGAAAAAAAATTAAACGCGAAGTGTTAAAGAGATTTAAGCTGTCCGCCCAGGAACAACAACACCTTCACCCCTTGGAAGCCCGTGTTTACTGCAAAGACGGCTCGTTCCGTACGGTTTTAATATCTATAGCCACGCTGGGCGATACGTTTCAAAAGTTGCGCTTAGGTATCCTTTTTGACGTGACATTGATCCGTCGCATTTCCGAACGACTGCAGACAATTCTGGCCAACACCAGTGACGGCATGCACGTCCTGGATGAGCAGGGATGTATCGTTGAGTTCAGCAAATCCTTTTCACACATGCTCGGCTACACCGCAGAAGAGACAGCTCAATTACACATGAGCGACTGGGATATGTACGCGCCCCTTGAAAAAATTTCCTCTTGGATTCAAACGAGTATAAACAACCCGACAACCATCGAGACCCGGCACCGCCGTAAAAACGGAGAGATGCTGGACGTTGAGATCAATGCAAGAGGGATTATTTTAGACGGACAGCCGTTGCTGTATGCTTCCAGCCGCGATATCACGGCACGTAAACGGGCCGAAAATCGACTCAAACAGGCGCTGCTGGAACAAAGTGCCATCTTAGAAAACGCCAACGTCGGCATCATCCAGGTCAAAGATCGCAGAATAGTAAAATGCAACAAAAAAATGCTCCAAATATTCGGATATGACGACGAAGAGATGATCAATAAAAGTACCCGCTTATTCTATTCTTCCCAGAAGCATCAGGACGAAGTTCTTCAAAAAATCGATCCAATTATTTTTGGCGGCGGGGTATACTCGTCCGAGAGAGAGCTCCCCCGCAAAGACGGCTCGCTTGTATGGGTAAAAATTTCCGGCACGGCCATTGATATTGAGGCGCCGGAATCCGGCAGTATCTGGGTATTTGAAGATATCAGTGAAGTCAAAGCCAGGGAACAGGAACTTCAGGAGGCCAAAACCGCAGCCGAGCAAGCAAATAAATTAAAATCCGAATTTTTGGCCAATATGAGCCATGAAATCCGCACGCCCATCAACGGCGTAATCGGTATGACCGAATTGCTTTTAGATACCCAGCTCTCAACGGAACAACTGCACTACGCCAACGCCATTCGTTCCAGTGGGAAACTCCTTCTTGGACTGATAAACGACATTCTTGATTTTTCAAAAATTGAAGCAGGCAAATTGGAGATGGAGACCATTGACTTTGATCTTTTAAGCCTGCTGGGTGATTTTCTGGACAGCATGGCCCCCAGGGCCCACAAAAAAAACCTGGAATTGCTTTGCTCCGTAGCCCAGGGGACGCCAACCGCCCTGAGAGGCGATCCGGGCCGATTGCGCCAGGTGCTGAACAATCTGACAGGCAATGCCATCAAATTTACGGAGACAGGGGAAATTCTGATCAAGGTGTCTGTGGTCAAAGACAATGAAAAAGAGTGCCGGATCCGTATTGTTATCAACGACACCGGCATCGGCATTCCCGAAGATAAACTTGCGCTGCTTTTTGATAAATTCAGCCAGGTCGATGCATCCACCACGCGCAGATACGGGGGAACCGGCCTTGGTCTGGCGATTGCCAAACAACTGGTTGAACTGATGGACGGTGACATCGGTGTCTCCAGCCATGAGAGGCGCGGCTCGAAGTTCTGGTTCACTGTAAAGCTTGAGAAACGCAATGTCAGAGAGTCCGATCGGCAACCGGTGCCGGTGGATCTGCAAGGTTTGCGCATTCTGGTCGTAGATGACAATGCAACCAACCGCGACATCCTTACCACGCAGCTTATGGCCTGGGGTATGCGCCCTGAACAATCGCCCAATGGTCCCCAGGCCCTGGTCGAACTAAAAAAGGCCTTTGATGCGAAAGATCCCTACACGCTTGCCGCTATTGACATGCAGATGCCTGATATGGATGGAAAAACACTTGGGCGTGCCATAAAAAATGATCCAATGCTTGCCTCAATACACCTCATTATGCTCACGTCCATGGGCAGAGGGGGGGATGCCGGGCGATTTGAACAGGCCGGTTTTGATGCTTATGCAAACAAACCCATTCGACAAAGGGATTTTCTTTCTATTTTAGTCAAGACGGTATCCGGGGGATCAACCGCCGCCCCCAGAGCCCTGGTAACCCGCCCCTCAGCCCGTGAAAAACGGCATCTTTTTACCCGGAATGCACGTGTGCTTGTTGTCGAAGACAACGATGTAAACCGGCAAGTGGCCGTTGGTTCATTGGTAAATCTGGGTCTGAAGGCAGATGCGGTAGCCAGCGGTATTGAGGCAATTAAGGCCCTTATGCGCATCCCATATGATCTTGTATTTATGGACATTCAGATGCCCGGCATGGATGGTTTCCAGGCAACCCGCCGTATTCGTAATCCAGAAACAGGTATTCTTAACAATAACATTCCAATCATTGCCATGACCGCCCATGCCATGCAGGGTGACAGGGAAAAATGCGTGTCAAGTGGAATGAACGATTACATAACCAAGCCGATTGATAAAAATATGTTGCTTGAGGTGTTGAAACGGAGGCTGCCCGCATTTACTTCCCCCTCACCTGTTATTCAACCGAACACATCAATGACGGACGACGATATCCCTGAACTTCCCGGAATTGCCATTCAAGAGGCGTTAAAATCCCTGGACATGGATTTTAACACATACAAAATTTATCTACTGGCTTTCCGGCAAGACGCAGAAAACGCCATTGGCGCGCTTGAGGAAAAGACTGAAAGTAATATCCCGGAGGATGTTTCAGCCCTGGCCCATAAGCTTGCAGGCACCGCGGGCAATGTGCGCGCGTTTCAGGTAGAAAAGGCAGCAGCCAAACTTGAACAGGCAACCGAGCAAGGTGACATTCCTGTGACCTTGGTCGATGAACTTAAAAAGTCGCTGCAGACCTTCATTGACTCTGTAAAACCCCTGGAAAAAATTGAAACAATAGATAAAACTGGGAACATTGACTTGAACACAGCTTATCAGTATATGGATAAAATAAAAGCGCTCATCACCAGCAGTGACGTTGTGGAGGCGGATCTGATCCTGGGCTTGACGAATGCCCTGGGAGGCGGCATTGACCCAAGAGTTATAGACAGGCTTAAAAACAGCCTGCAGGACTTTGATTATCAGGAAGCCGATGAAGCCGTCAGATCAATTAAAGCCTGGATGGATAATCAATCTTCCGAGGGAAAAGGTATATGAATAAATTGATAAAAGCCGGTTCGGTCCTCATTGTGGATGACGCGCCGGTTAATATTCGGATGCTGGCAAGTGCCCTGAAAGATACCTACCGGGTCCGGGTGGCAAATGGCGGACTAAAGGCATTGGATATCGCAGGGTCTGAAGACCCGCCTGACATCATCCTTCTTGATGTGAAAATGCCTGAAATTGACGGTTATGAGGTCTGCCGCCGTTTAAAGCAGACCCCGGAGACAATGCAAATCCCCATCATATTTGTTACAACCCGGGGGAGCAGCCAAGACGAGGCCTTCGGGCTTAATCTGGGCGCCGTGGATTATATTTCAAAACCCTTCAGCATACCCGTTGTCAAAGCCCGGGTGCGTTCCCATTTGCAGCTGAAACGACATAGGGACAAACTGGAATCCCTGGCAATGATAGACGGCCTGACAGGCATAGCGAATCGTCGAAGCTTTGATCAGACCATAGAACAGGAATGGCGCAGAGCCCAACGAACAGACACCCATCTGAGCTTGATCATGATCGATATTGATGACTTCAAAAGATACAATGACAATTACGGCCATGGTGCAGGCGACGAGTGCCTGCGATTGGTCGCATACACAATCGAGTCCACGATGCGCCGCTCGGGTGATTTTGTTGGTCGATACGGTGGAGAAGAGTTTGTTGTCCTACTCCCGGAGTGCGATCTGGAGGGAGCCGTGGAAATGTCAGAAAAAATACGCTTAAAAATCAAAGAATTAAACATTCCGCACAGATTCTCTAAAGTAGCCGATCACATCACCGTCAGTTTAGGCTGCAACGCCATGAAGTACGAATTGGGAACCGCAAGCACCAAGTTACTCCACAAGGCGGATCAGGCTTTGTACCAGGCAAAAAAACAGGGACGGGACAGGGTTGTTGCTTCAGACATGTAAAAATTTAAAGGCAGTATGGTTTCAATGCAGATCTGAAGGGTCAATATGCACCCGGACATCACTGACTTTATCCATTTGGACCCGAATCATCTCCCGGACCGACTCGCCGATGTCATGGGCCATTTGCACAGTAATCTTTGGATCCACCACAATATCCAGGTCCACAAGAAAAGCAGCTCCGCTTTGGCGTACCCGTATACCATGCACGTTTCTCACGCCGTTGACGGTGAGCGCAAGCGTCGTCACCTCCTGAATTTTTTTCTCGCCCACGGATTCATCCATAATCTGACCCACCGCGTCCATGGCAATATCATAACTCATCTTGAATATGAACAGGGCCACCACAATACCGGCAATAGGATCAAGAACAGGGTATTTTAACTTGGCTCCAACAATACCGATCAGCGCAGCAATGGAAGAAAAGGCGTCTGACCTGTTATCCATGGCATTGGCAATGGTTGAGGGGCTGTTGGTCTTTACCCCGGCTCTGTATGTGAACTGGTACATCAGTTCGTTGACGAGAACAGATAAAATTGCCACATATACGGCCAAATCTCCCGGGGCATGGAGCGATCCATGCCGGATAGTTGTGATGGCGGTTCTAATAATCTCGACACCTGCGGCGGCCAGCATGCCCACCACCACCAGGGTGGAAATCACCTCTGCCCTACCGTGGCCGTAAGGATGTTCTTTATCCGCCGGTTTCTGGGCTATTTTTAAGCTGATATAAACAAACACGGAGGCAAAAATATCCGAGGCGGAATGCACGGCATCGGCAACCATGGCACTTGAGTTTGACACAATACCTGCCCAGCCTTTCAGAATCGCTAATCCGAAGTTTCCCGCAAACCCAACAACCGCCCAGTACCGGGCAGTCTGAAAATCTTTATCATTTGATGTCTGTTTTTGGTTTTGCCGCATTTAATTATCTGCTCCTGAAAAAATCCAGATTCTTAACGTATGGCGTGTTATTATGTCGCCATTAGTATTAACGAACAGAAACAAGCTCTCCAATGATTGAACCGACAATTACTTTAGCCTGAATACGAACCGGCAGCCGCCTGTCATCCGTGGTAATCCATATACGCAGCAAAGGGTTTTCGCTTTCTTCAAACACCCCGCCAAAATGGGTAAGTTCTGGTTCAATAACATATGTATCAAAGGTGGTATTAAAACATGTTATAGTCTCCTGCCCCAGCATTTTTGCCCGGCCCATAAAACATTTTTTCCCGTCAGAGATGGGAAATTGGATCTCTTTTTTGCTGCCTAAGTCCATGCAACGCAGTTTATAAAATGCAGCCAGCGGATCAAATGTGCCGGATGGAATCGGTATAGGCTTTTTGGCGGCATTAAAATTCGAATACCGGGCGATACCTTTTTTCCAGTTAAACTGCACCAGGATATCCCGTTGTTCACTGCCGGTCTCTTTTCTGGTGTAACGTATTGAATGGTCAAAGGCAAGGTCCGTATAAGAGTCGTATTGATTACGGATTTGATAGAAAACATCAACCAATGGAGAGGATTGTACCTTCAATGAAAAATGACGACAAGGTTGTTTGTCGACCGGTGTAACGGCAAAGACATCAAAAGCTGCAACACCGGCGTCTATCTCTTCCCAGCGAATTTGATACACAAGCTGTTCTTTCTGCAAAAAAGGCAGTGTATTTTTAGATGCTTTTTTATCCGCTGCCATTGCCGATGAACCACATAAGAGAGATAAAAACAGCAGTACTAATAAAAAAGACCAGATAACAACAAGAAAGGATAGCGCCGGGAGTCGCCATAGTGCAGTCTTATTCATTTAAAAGGGCCTCCAATCAGTCGATACTGCCTATCACCTGGCGGGGTCGAACGCCATCTGACGGCGCGACAATCCCTTGTTTTTCCATAAGATCAATAATGCGTGCTGCCCGGTTGTAACCGATCCGTAAGGCCCGTTGCACACCGGAAATGGATGCCTGGCGTGAGGACATGACAAAGTCCAGAGCCTGTTGGTACTTTTCATCATACTCGTCGTCATCAAAGGCCACAGCCTGCTGGGGTTCTTCTTTTTCCGTGGTCACCTCCGCAAGGTATTCGGGTTTTCCCTGGGCCTTGACACACTCTGTGATGGCCCATAATTCTTTCTCGGATAGATATGTGCCGTGGACCCGCTTGAGCCGGGCTGTGCCCGGGGGCACAAAAAGCATGTCGCCTCGCCCCAGAAGGGTTTCGGCACCATTGGCATCAATGATGGTCCTTGAGTCGGTCTTGGAAGAGACCTGAAAGGAAATCCGGGTGGGGAAATTGGCCTTGATAATACCTGTGAGTACATCCACGGAAGGCCGCTGGGTAGCCAGAATCATGTGAATGCCGGCAGCCCGGGCCATCTGGGCAATACGGGTCAAGGAAAATTCAATATCTTTGCTGGCGGTCATCATCAGATCGGCCAGCTCGTCAATGATCACAACGATATAAGGAAAGGGTTGAAAGTCATCTTCCATATCCGCCAGGTCTGATTCAATTCCCGACATGTCAGAGGTACGAACCTTTTCATTATACTGCTCGATGTTGCGTACCTGAAGCTGGGCCAGTTTCTCATACCGTTGCTCCATTTCCCTGACCACCCATTGCAGGGCAATATTGGCTTTTTTCATGTCTGTGATCACAGGCGTAATCAGGTGCGGGATGTCGTTGAACAATGAGAGTTCAATGCGCTTGGGATCAATCATGATAAATTTGACCCGGTCAGGGGATGATTTATACAGTATGCTGCAGATCATGGCGTTAAGCGCCACGCTTTTGCCGGTTCCGGTAGCCCCGGCAATTAGCAGATGGGGCATTCTTTCAAGTCCCACGACCACAGGCTTTCCGATGATATCCTTACCCAGGCAGATGGGTGCAGGAGAATTGATTTCATCAAAGTTGGAAGTGCCCACGATATCCCTGAAAGGTACAACACACATGGCCGGATTAGGGATCTCGATACCGATTACATCCTTGCCAGGAATGGGGGCCACGATACGGATGCTCAAAGCACTTAAAGCCAGGGCCAGGTCATCGGCCAGATTCACGATCTTGCTGATTTTTATCCCAGGCGCGGGTTTATATTCAAAGGTTGTGATGACAGGACCCGGCAGCACCTCCATAACTTCACCCTTGATGCCGAAATACCCCAGTTTCTGCTCCAGTAGTTCAGCATCCCGCCTAATGGCCTCATGATCCACTACAGTTTCCTGACCGCCTTTTTCAAGGAAATCCAAGGAGGGTAGACTATATTTGCCGGCACCATAACCCTGAATATTCGTATTGAACAAGTCCTTTCCCGGTGGCTTGGGTAAATTGGATTGAACAGAGTCACTGTTTTCTTCCTTGTTCTCCGGTACCGTCAAAGGTTCGGGTTCAGATTCAGGTTCGGGCTGTACCGATTTAACTTTTTTCAGGGTATCAAGGACCTGTGTCACCAATGGCCCGGGGGAGACCGGTTTCTTCACTGATTTTTCGTCGGACATCTCCGAATCCGGATCCGGACCAGGATCTGAATCTTGCTCTGGCTCTGATTCGGAAATATCGTTTATTTCGGCAGTGGGCAAAAAAGGGGGGCTGGGTTCAAGCTCAAGAGTTGGAACGGAGCTGTCATCTTCCTGGTTTACTGCTTCCTGGCTTACCGGTTCCTGGTACACCGGCGTTTGTTGTTCATCGCTTTTTAAGGATATGGATTCTGGAGCGGTAGGAACAACTACAGGATTGACAGGAGATGTTTTAAGCTTTTCATAGACCTTTAACAGTGCATCATACCTGTTTTCAAGTTCACCATACCTATTTTCAAGTTTGACATACCTGTCTGCTAGATTTAGATTGGCCAGCAGCAGCTTGACATATGGATTTGGCTTATTCTGCCGGCCTAATGCATTGTCCGCTTTTTCCATTTCACCGGTCATCGCTTTTGCAATACGTTCGGCATCAGCCTGCCCGGTTTCCCCACTGATCTGAAATTTATACTCTCCGCATTCAGTTTTCAAACGCAAAAGATTTTTTTGTAAACTGTAATTCTTTTTTTCCACGCTAAATAACACTTTCCCGGAATAATAGGTATGAATATTGACCGACAGGGCCAAAACCGATCAATCCACACCGAATCTTTTAATAATCCGACCCGTTGTCAATCATCGTTCATAAAAAAATGATGAACCTGTAAAAAGTCCAACCGATGGCTAAATAGTGTCTGAACGAAAACCTGAAGATTTTGCTGAGTACAAGGCGGGGTAAAATTTTAACCGGAGAAATACATGAGGTATTTAGAGGATTAAAATTTCAGACCAACGCCGTAATCGGTAAAATTTACGGTTTTCGGTCGGGCACTGAATTGAAGTCTTTGCCTGCAAGTTATAGCCCAGAACCAGCGGCAAAGGCCGACATATAATATATCGAGCGTCTGGCCGGACACCATCAAACATATCAGACACAGCCGCACAGGTTATAGCATAACCCATTCCGGGATTCCAGGCAGTTGAAATATTTTACGCTTCCTGTGCCGACACAAATACTTGCCTAACAAACAGAATGTGAGTTTTCCCATATCAATCATTTTTAGGGTGTGGTATCTGTTCTGAGTGGGGAACACATAAGACATTCCCCTTTTGATAACATAAAAATTTGACGCGTTTATTATGAAAAACAATACATTTCAAGTTCAATCTTCTAATAATAGTAACCCCAAAATAAAACTGTCACCCTTTGGCCGTCTGTTTCGCATTTTTGCATCGTGGTTCGGATTTACCGGCCTTTATGCAGCCTTTTCGGTCTGTCCCTTCTGCGGGCAGCAGGGATGTCCTGTAGGTATGGTATCAGCCGGCACGGTGGGGGCATTTCTGGCCCTATGTCTCCAGGACTGGAAGCGGCTTTTTTTATATATCAAAAATCGGCTCACGACTTCTCAAAGCCCTTAAGATTAAGGGGATTGTGGGAAAATATTTGTCGTTTCCTGCCATCAACCGGCTAACGGCAGATAAACCCCTGTCCCTTTGGGCAAATCGCTGAAATCCGGAACTTTATTGCCTTGAACCGGCCCCCGGCCCGGAATATGGTAAATGGTTTTGGGGTCTTTAAATTTTACACCGGCGATCCTATAGGCAGTTTTATGTTTTGTAATGTTAAAGGGCCCCTTATACCCCACCACTAAACGGGTGCCAGAAGGCAGATCATCCCAGTCCGAAATCACACATCCTGCCAGACTCCGGCCCGATGGAAGAAAATAGATGGTGGAGGCTGCATGGTACGCTCCACCGGCATGGGACCACGCCGTCATCCGACCGGAAATGGTTTTTATGATACTGTTCGCCTGCTCACGGACTTGTTTTGTCTCCTGGTTTAACAGTACCTTTGTGCCCACGGGCAGACGAGCCCATCCTATACTTGAAGCGACCCTGTGACCGGCCAATGTTTTTCCGCTGGGCAAAACATAAACCGTGTTGGGGGCGTTATAATCTTCACCGGCGATGGTCCAGGCAGAATTCTGTTGTGAAATGACATCGGTTTCCAGAGTATGGGACACCTTTTGCCCGCTGTAAACAAACGCACCGGGAGCAGGATAAAACACATTGGCCAGCATAGGATCCGGCGTAAGAAGCCCTGCCCTGACATCGGGATCAAACGGCCAGGTTGGCTCGAGCCCAGCCTGGACTCTGTCAAAATTTTTCGCACATCGTTTGCGCCCCCTGTGATTTTTTGAAAACCATCGATTGGGTTTACCGTATGCCACCTGACTGTGGGTCAAAATGTCTTTATCCCCAAGGCCGTAGAATCGTTTAAGGATAAACAGCAGCATCCCCGCTGACTTGTACTGCTTAGCGGTCAAAGGCGCATAATGATAGCCGACAAATTCTATACCCACAGAGATATCACTGACATCAGCCACCCCATTCCACATGGATAGGCCGGCATGGTCTGCCCTGTATTTTTTATCCAGGATCCGGTAAACCGTCCCGTTCCTGGCAACGACATAATTGGCATGCCCGCCGGGCGATGTACGGCCGTTTTTAAACCGTTTTCCTTTGGAAACCACCCGTAAAGTACTTTTCAATCCCAACTCTGAGGTATGCACGATGATCAGCCGGGTTTTGGAACGCACCCTTTTTTTAAATCGCGAATTAATCCGGGACCGATAATCTATAATACCATTCTGAAAACGAACCAGGTCTGAACGGGAATAGGTTTGTGTCGCCAGACCCGGGGCTGTTGTCAGCAGTATGACAACCAGTATCAAAACAAAAACCCGCAACAAAATATACCCCTTTGAAAAAGAAAAATTGGCGTAAGGTTCAATCTTCATAGGCTAAAATTATATCAACACAGGTCCGATTTTGCAAAGGGCCGGCTTTTTTACAACGCCATCAGAGGGACTATAAATCTTTATATTTGGCTGCAATTAATTTAATCGTATCCTCTATAGCAAAAAATACATCTACACATTGGGGATCAAATAGGGTTCCTCTGCCCTCTCGAATGATGTTCATTGCTTTTTCATGGGAGAAGGCCGGTTTATAACACCTTTTACTAATCAGTGCATCATAAACGTCACAAATAGCCATAATACGGCCGCACAGGGGAATTGTTTGGCCACAAATACCGTCCGGATACCCCTTTCCATCCCATCTTTCATGATGGGCGCCCGCAATCTGAGTTCCCATTTTTAAAAAAGAATTATCTTGGTCATTTTTTTCGGATCTTTGAAGCGTATCTCTTCCGATCGAAGAGTGGGTTTTCATAATTTCAAATTCTTCATCGGTCAGCTTACCGGGCTTTAACAATATTTTGTCCGGGATACCGACTTTGCCGATATCATGAAGCGGTGCAGCGTGGTAAAGCGTTTCAATATAATCTTCGGTCAAAACATCCGGGAATAAACCAGACACTTTTAAATGAGCTGCCAGGACCCTTGCATAATTTTGAGTACGCACAATATGCTGCCCGGTTTCAGGGTCACGGGTTTCAACGAGGCTGACAATAGTTTTTATGGTAAATTGCTGGGCTTGGGCTAATTTTTTAAACCAGGTGAAAGATGCTTTCCTGGCAGCCGTAAAACGCATAAAAGAGATAGTCATAAATATAAAAGCCGTTAAAATCAAGGGCAGTACAGGAGAAACAAACACGGACATTTTAATAAAAAAAAGCGCACTTGATATCAGCAAAATACTGCTCCAGACAAAGGTGCCGGCTAAAAGGGCCATTGGAGAGGCTGATAAAAAAAGCAAAACCATCATAAGAATGCCGGTCAACAGACAGATTCCGGAAACAAAACGATGGGCCCAGTAAGGCTTAATCACCTGATGATTCTCATAAATACTGCTTAATATGGCGGCATGGGTCTCTATCCCCGGATAATTGGGGTCAAAAACAGTATGATGAATATCATTTAACCCCATTGCAGAAGCCCCGATAAAAAGGATTTTACCCTGGATGTCCGCCGGGGAATAATTTTGATTGAGAACATCAGCGGCACTGATAAATTTATGGACTCTGCCGGGCCCTATGAATCTTATGTCTATATATCCGTTTCGTGTTATTGGAATTTTATATTTATCTGCTTTTAGATAAAGACCGAAAAAATTTTCTAATACGTCCACTTTTTTAATATTATGAGCTTTTAAAAAAGTGGAAAGAGCTAAACTCGTAAATGTTTGGTTTTTCCACGAGATTAAAAGGGGTGTAGATCTTAACAAACCGTCCATGTCAGATTGATTGTTATAGAATCCTGTATACTTGAGTGCCTTTTCAATTTTAGGTGTATTGGTCAGAATACCTTCAGCCTGAATCGCGTTTAAATGGCCTGATTTATCAACGACATCAAAAGGAACCTGTAAAGGAGGTGTTTTTTTATTAAAATGATCGAAACAAAAATATCTGGCACCCACAATGCCACTCTGTCTGAAAACATGTGCCAGGTATAAATCGTTATCCTGCAATTCAGGCGGGACCCCCGTAAATCCGAGATTAAGAGCGAAGTCTTTCCTAAATTGCAGTTGAATATTTTTCAGCGAACTGCGATCCGGTTCAGGAAACAGTATATCAAGCCCCATGGCGGCAGGATGATTGTCGGACAATTCCTTGATAAGCCTGGCCAGCAAATACCTGGGCCATGGCCACTGCCCTACGGCTGATAAACTGGCCTCATCAATATCGATAATTGTGATCCGGCTTGATGCGTTTCCCGTTGCAGTGGTTTGAAACAAGAAATCATAAAAAAAATTATCAGCTTTTTTAAATACACTGCTTTGGGTATATGCACCTGCACACAGCACCAGTGTTATGAAAAAAACAACAGTAAACTGCCACCATATGGACGTACTGCTCAGAAAAGCGTTTTCAAAATCCGCTTCCAAAGAAAACTCCGTGTTTATGCATCTACTGAGAGCCCGACCGAAAACCGTAAATTTTACCAATGACGTAGTTGGTCACAAATAAAAATCTTCGAAATACGCGATGTATTCCAAGGGGTTTAATTTACGGCCGGCTTGAACTACACAAAACTGTCAGGTTTTCGTTCGGGCGCTACTTGACCATTATCTCAACTCTTCGATTTTTTTCTTCTGATACATTATCACCTGTAATCACCAGTGGATCATTTTCACCGTGGGAGGTTACAGATATATTTCTCAAATTAATATTTGCATCTTTTATAATTTTTTCCACAACTTTAGCCCGCTCCAAGGCCAGTTGATAGTTATAATCTGCGTTGCCCTTGGAATCAGAGTGCCCAATAATACTTACCTCAGAAGGCTCCCTCTCTTTTGCTAATTTAAGCACATCGTCAATTAATGCTGCCGACTCAGGTTGAAGACGGTCCGAGCCAAATTCAAAATAAAGAAGGAGAGAGACAGGTTTTAAGGGTTCGGCTTGAAAAAGCGTTTTGTATTCATCTTGGACTTTATTCTTTTCAACTGTTTTTGTATCAATTCTTGACTGAACTTTGCCCACCGTTGCACAGCTATACGGTTTTTCCAGCGTTGTGGAGGACTTATCGTTTGCTACGATGACAGTCCCTGCTTTATTATCCTGCTCCGGCAAAAGGATTACAGTCGTTTTCGCGCCGCAGGAAAAAAGAAAAAGAACTCCCGCAAAAACAAGGATGTAGCGAATCATATCATATTCCTTTCTTAATCTACCTTGATGATAAAATGCGTTCCCCTGGTACCTACAATTGCATGTGGTGTCTTTAAAGAAATTTTATCCGGCGCAAGTTTTCCAATTCTGCCTGAATGATAGATCGCTTTTCCCTTTTCAAGATAAAGTTCAAAGGCATATGCATTTGTTTCAGGTTCAAATAGATAGTCTTTAATATTACATTCCGTATTCTGATCTACGGCAATAGTTGTACCGTCTTCAAATACGATGCCGGCAGAACTGCCGGTTTTTGTGATTAACACATCTGATTTGAAAATCGGGTCCCCGACATCCGTCGTAACGATCATTTCGCCCCGTTTGATTAAAACATCGCCGACAATTTTTTTAACAAATGCGACTTTTCCGTCTTGAGCGAATGCAGTTGCACAGCACCCAACCATAAAAATTAGAACAATCTTTATAAGATTTTTCATGAATTCCCCAAACCCATTTTGGTCAAAAGTGATTTATATTTTATATATTTACAGTTGTTCTTTTTAAAAAGCAATTCTTAAATGGCGATTTAATGGAATTTATTCCCTGAATTTTTCATGATATATTTGCAGAGAAAATGCGACGAAAAACAGAGCGGAAAAATTCAGTTTCAGCGCTCAGATTCTGAAACTGAATTTTGTTGCATTAAGGCCTGGCCACCGTTAAGTTTCTATAATAATTTTTCAGCGCCTTTATAAACCGTTTCGACCTTTAGTGCCGCGGCGCCGTGGCCCGGATGTTTTTTAGGATTCCATTTTTTCATATCATCAAACACAGGCCCCTGGGTATGATACTCAAGTGAGCCTTTGACTTGATAGGATGTATTGTCCGAAGTGATGAATAAAATACAGGCCTTAGATCCGGATTTGATATTTTCCATGGTTTTGGAAAAATAGTTGTTGGCCACAACCAGGGTCTGCTCATCATATTTGCTTACACAGGTCGCATAAATGGAATTGGGTACTCCATTCTTGTTTACAGTGGTTAGTATCACAGGGCCTTTGTGGTTGTCCCAGGCGTTACTGGTTTCTTCAGGTAATTCAGGCATATGTTATCTCCTTTAGTTTAATTTTTTTGCATAATTCGGCACACTATACCCATGAACCAAATGTACAACGGCGTATATTAAGCATATACCGTGCCTGCTATACCCCGGCCGCTTTATTTTTGACATCGGGAAGGCATTTTTGCATCAGGAGATGATTTTGGGATTGACAAGCAGACTCAATTCCATTAAAAGGAGGGGTCTAAGCCGGAGTGGTGGAATTGGTAGACGCAGAGGACTCAAAATCCTCCGACCTTAGGGTCTTGCGAGTTCAAGTCTCGCCTCCGGTACCAAACAAAAACAAGGAGTTAGCCTAATCAAGGCGCTCCTTTTTTTATTGGTGAAATGGGTCAGCATGCAAATAGCATGCAGTATATTTTTTCTGATTCTTGACTGGATGATTCCATCTTGAATCATCTATTTCCTATGAAAAAATGGTGGGGCCTTGAAATTAGGGAGACCTGGGTCAGCGCATTTTTGCGCCGGTCTTTACACCCGGTAAAAACACCGGCAGTTTTAAATACCCTGTCTGCGGGTTATTGGCCTGTGAGGGGACAATTAGAGGGTGTGCTGCCATAGCATTCCCCAGAGTATCATTTCACATGATAGCCTTACCACGCCCTAAGTTGAAATTGGGCCCTTTACAATAAGGCAGTGGCGCTTTACCATCCCCTTTGCCGGTATTTTCGGACAAAAAGAGAACCTTCGTTCATGCCTGTGCTTTCGGTTACCTTGATAGCGGCTTCTTTTCTATATTCGTCGTGTTCTATTTTTTGGTCCATCATGGATATAGCTTTTTCAATTGTGTTTTGTCGCACTCTGAAGTGGACCCAATGTCAAGACCGATTTTGACTTTTTTTAAGCTACATTTTTCTGGAATTCCTTGTCAGATCTGCCGGTGACGCCCTCCTTCCTTACCAGATTTCTATTGCTATTTCATAAAATCATGATACTGTGGCCACCGCCAGTTCGGAGGATAGGGAAATGCTGGGAAGCAACCCGAGCGCCGTGACTGGTGACGAGAACATGGGGGACAGTATGCACTCCGATGTATGCTGTCCTTCCCCCATGTTTTTGTCCTTAATGCGTAAAATCCTCGCGCCTTAGCGCGAAATTAATACCCCGTAGGGTCCGCCGGAGGCATTTGGCCTTCATCCTTTAAACCGCATGGTAGATTGCCATTGGCACCTTATATCCCAGGGCCTGGTGGAGCCTTTCCTGATTGTAAAACCTTATAAATGCTTTCAACGATTGGTAGGCTTCATTCATTGTACGGTAATCCTTCAGATAGATTTCCTCGTATTTTATGGTTCGCCACAGTCGTTCTACAAAAACATTGTCAAGGGCCCTGCCTTTTGAATCCATGCTGATTTTGACATTTTTATCTTGCAGTATTTTCAAATATTTCAGAGAAGTAAATTGACTTCCCTGATCTGTGTTAAAAATGCCAGGTGTCGAGAACCGTAATGCTTCCTCAAGGGCCTCAATGCAGAATGTGTTTTCCATTGTGTTACTGAGGCGCCATGACAGGACATACCTGCTGAACCAATCCATTACGGCGGTTAAATACATAAATCCATTACCAATTCTGATATATGTGATGTCGGTGCTCCACACCTGATTCGGCTTATCAATTACGATATCTTTCAGCAAATAAGGGTAGATTTTATGGTTTTCATTTCTCCTTGTTGTCTTTGGTTTCGGGTAAATGGCTTCGATCCGCATCAGCCTCATCAGGCGTTGTACCCGCTTCCTGTTTACCAAATGCCCCTGGCTGTTCAGGTAGGCCGTGAGCCTCCGGCTTCCGTAAAAGGGAGTTTTGGTATGCTGCTCATCCAATAAATCCATAAGGGAGAGCGTATACGAATCCAATGTTTTGGGCTTGTAATACAAGGCCCCTTTTGAAACCTTGAGTAACTCACATTGCCTGTTAATACTGATTCCTGAGTGATTTCTATCTATTAGTTCCCTTCTATCAGAGATTGATTGTATCACCCTTTTTTTTTAACCAGTCATTCAATGTCATTAACTTAACGGAGCGGCTGGTATCCATAGTGGAAACGGCTACCCCTTTTATTAAAATTTCTCGGATATTTACGACCCGGCCTTACAGGCTCAATAGTTTTTACCACTATCTCATGAATATCGGATATCAACTTGGTCACGGCCTCTAAAGGCTTGAGAAACAAGAGAGGGATCACATCCTTCACTTTTGACAAAGCCTGGGCAAAATTTCTTTGATATCGATAAATACAATTTTCGGTATTTTTGTCAATTACGGCCTGAGTCGGGTATATCAACGCCGAGACCAGGTTCTTTGAAAACACTTTAGCATGAAAATCCTGATACACTGAAAGAACCGATTTGCCGGAGAAGTTTTCTATTTCAATCCATTGTTTCATTGTTTTGTAATCTTCTTCCACAGGCCATCTAAGATGATAAAGTTCTGCAAATAGTTCATATGGGTGACTCTGTGAATCAAGCAAGGAGGTTATCAGAATTTCTGATTCTCCGGTATCCAGTTCCACACGGATTAATCTCAATTTCAAGGGTATGAGATCCAATCCCATCTCTTTACAAGGTTTGGCTGAGCTTGGAAATGCGGATAAAGATATGATTTTTTCTTTTTTGCCTGAATTATAGAACTGACGCACCACTTTCCACCTTTTGCGCTGAATGCGAGCACAAAAATCAGCACCACGGGACAAAATGAGATTAAAAAGCCAATAGGCCGGGTAACCTCGATCAAGGAGGACTAAGTCGTTTGGCATTAAATTCAGAAAATGAAATGCTGCCAACTCCCGTTCACCAACGCTTTTGGATTCAATAATGGCATCCACTGAGATTTTATTTAAAGGATCAAACATCTGTGAGACTCTTGCCATGGGGCATTTATCCCCCTGTCTTGGATTCCAGGCTCCGAAATGTGTAGATATGGCCTCTATCCGAGGTAAACGAACAGTTGTTCCGTCTATGGCAAGCAGGTTAAACCCGTGCCATTGCTCTGGCTTAAAGTTTTCATAAAAGTAGCTGGTCAAACGCATATTGAGGTTTATGAAAGCTTCATATTTCAGTTTCATCCTTGCTTTAGCCAAAGCGGCTTTGGAAACAACTCGTTTGACCACTTCAAATCCAAAAATTGATTTAAAGAAATGATCAAGTTCGTCCTGATATGAGCCTTTAACCATATTCATGAGAAAGAATATCAAGGTTGAAAAGGTAAGTTTTCGTTTGCGGATAAAATCGGTTGGACTTTGGCGATGTTGCTTGATAAATTGATCAGAATTGATGATTTCTTGAAGAAATTCGATCAACCCGGCACAGATATTGGAAATCAGATTCCGTGCCAGCGTTGTTAAATTTGTTAAAAAATTTCGGCATGATATGCTCCTTTCTTTTTGATAACTCGCAACTATTATTAGAATTGAGTATATCATGTCGATCTTAAAATCTCAATATTTATATATAATTTCAATTAGTTAAGCTATATGTGTTCTTAAGTTAATGACATTGACCAGTCATTCTCAACTTTGAGCTGACCTATTTGCTTATACAATTCGTCTATCAATTTTTGATTATCATTTTCGGTTTTCTTTTTTGCAGTTGAAAATACACCTGGTAATCCTTCTAAGGCTTCTTTCTTCCACCTTGTCAGCAAGGATCTGTGAACTTCATATTTAGATGATAACTCAGCTACTGTGTCCTGTTCTCGAATCATTTGAATTGCAATTTTAGCTTTGAACTTTCCGGTGTAGTTTTTCCTCATGAACCTCCTTTTTCGGTAAAAATTTGAACCGGGCTTTTAACACCTTATGTGTAGCTTAGCAACTGGTTCAAATTCTGGGGTCCATTATACTCTTCACACTCCCCCCGTCGTTATAGGGTTTTCAGAGGGTGACTCATTTGAATCTGCCGCCATTCGTTGGGCCTTTGAAAAATCGTCCTCGGATTAACCCAAGTATCAAAACATCTCTCAACATCGGCGGCCACTGTCCGGGCAATTTCCCGCGGGGCTGGCACCAGGTAATAATATATACAATGTAGTCTTGGCTTTTCTGAAATTGATTGTTGATTTTTCAGACAAGGTTAGGTTATCTCTTTCAAGAATCATAATTTTCTGATGACTTCGATGAGCGAAATAAAGGTACATAAATAATGTCAACTTTGAAAAAGCCTTCTGTATTTATAAGCTCTACTTGCTATGATTTAAAACAAGTCAGAGCTGATTTATATGACTTTATCGATTCTTTAGGTTTAGAGCCAATTTTATCTGAATTCGACACCTTCCCGGTTAATCCGAACGAGGACACAATTCAGAATTGTCTAAATGTTGTTCGAGATAAAGCAGATATTTTTGTTTTAATTGTTGGGGGAAGGTATGGCTCAACAATTGATACGGGCATATCTGTTACAAATCTCGAATATATAGAGGCCTGTACAAAAGGAGCACCTAAATATGTCTTTATTATGAATAATGTTCTTAACCTTTTAAAAATATGGAAAGACAATCCTAAAGGAGACTTCTCTTCAGCTGTAGACACTCCGAAACTATTTGATTTTATTTATGACTTAAAAAATAATAGTAACGTTTGGGTGTTACCTTTTGACACCGCTCAAGACATAAAAAGAACTTTAAAAATTCAATTAGGTTATCTTTTTTCTGAGTGCTTATTGCTAAAGAGTAAATTCAATACCCAAGATATCTATCTGATGCAATTGAAGTCTAAGGCTTTACGTATAGCTGTTGAAAAACCTCCAAAATGGTCATGGTTATTATTTGCGCAAATTCTCCAAGATAAAATGGAAAATTTTTCTTCAAAACGGTTAGATGTTGAATTGGGGTTCGGCATCAACGACTTAGAACCAATACAACAAAACAAAGAAGTAATTCCATTTGTAAAAAAGAAAATAGACTGGATAACCCGGTTGCTGACAAATTTATCAACTGTGTTTGAAAAAGGCTTTACAAAAGCTGTTGGTTCTGATGGAAATGGAGATCTCAAAAGAATTATTCATCTGACCTCAAAATATGGTGAGGTATATAATCAGTTATTGGATTGGAAACTATATTTTGCCGGAACCATAACAGATCCCCAATATGAGCATTTAATGCAATTGCTTTCTATGTATTCCATGAATGCCATCAAAGAAATGGAGAATTTTTCTACGAAGTTATATGAACAAATGAAGGGCATTGTAAGCAACACGCACTCACATAATGAAAACGATACGATTTCAATAACTTTAGAATTAACGGTGCCTGATGTTTCGGATATTATTGACGAAATTAAAAGATTAGTTTGAGAGCTATTGTTAAAAAAACTATAAAATCTAAATTATGGAATTGGCTGTACAGGAGCAGACTAAAATTGGTCCATTTAATACTGTTTGAGCATCCTATCATAATCAATTTTATAGAACAATAACCGCCCTTCAGCTCCCCAATGAAAAGCCCCCGGCAGGGAAGCATCACCACCAGGGGGCCCAAAAATTAGATTCTTTTATCGAGCAGGCGGCTTGGTTTTGCTTCTGTTTTTCAAACGAATCCTTTCCATGGCGTTTTCGATTGCCAGGGCCTTCCCTCTAATCTCATTCCAAAGAATTGTTTCTCTGGCGTCTATGTCTGACAGATCCGGGTGCAATTCGTCTTCAAGCATACGCAGAAATTCGTTTAACGGCTTGATTCCATAGCTGATGATTTCCGAATGGGTGGTGGCGTTCTGCAAAAACATGATCAAAATTCCTTCCAAAATAAAATTGGGGTTGGGCGCTCTAAATTTTTGATAAGCCTTTTCGGTCGTTTCTGTAATTATTGCCTATCTGGCCGGCAAGCCGTTTCAAACCCTGCAGGTCAGGGAGGCGATCCAGCCCAACCCCGGCAGCATGGGCACGATAGGCCCGGACAAAATCCCGAAACCACCATTTCAGATCATCCTCAACCACATAAGCCGCCCATGAGCAGTACCGCCACCTGGTGGACATCAAATGCCTGGTGACCGGATCATCGAATTCAGGCATATCGGAATTGCAACACAAAATTGACCCCTCTCGACAACCCAATTTTGACCCCCCCTGTTGTTAAAATCATTCTCTTATCGCTTTTTATATAGTTCCGGTTTGGGTAACGGCCAGGGCCAGGGGATCGGCCCGGCGCCGGGCCGATCCCCTGGCCCTGGCCGGACGGGCTACCCAACGCAGTAGTCGGCTATTGCCTTCAACGCTCCTTTTTGGCTGTAATTAATTGATTCCCGTGATTCTACAGCTATGAGAATCGGTTTTGTGCACCCACACTCTTGTATTAACAAACCGGCATCTGTGTCTGTAATGCTCAGGATATCATCATTCTTCTCCGCCTCTTCAAAATAGGTCGTACAGTCTTCGGATATCTCGATCCTTATCGTTTCATTTCGACCTTTCAGGGGATTATATACATCCAGTTCTTTCATTCTTTATCCTCTCGATTTTAAAGTCTGTTTAAGTCGATAACTGTCCCAGTTACATTGAATAATGTGAGCCCGGTGAGTGACACGATCCAGCAGAGCAGCGGTAAGATTTGCATCGCCAAACACCTGCGTCCAATCACCAAAACCAAGATTGGTAGTGATGATGATCGAACGTCTTTCATGGCGCTCGGTAAGGACTTGGAACAATAATTCAGCGCCGATTTTACTGAACGGGACGTACCCCAATTCATCAAGAATCAACAGCCCATAACCGGCATATCGTTTTATCATTCTACCCAGAGCCTGTTGTTCCCTGGCCTCCGTCAGTTCGTTTGCAAGCCCACAACCAGTAATAAAACGAACTCGATGTCCATACCGGCAGGCTTCCATCCCGATGCTGGTTGCCAGATGGGTTTTACCGGCTCCGCTTTTACCTATCAAAATTATATTCCGGGCTTCTTTAATGAATGTCCCTGTTGAAAGTTCTTTGATCAACCGGGCGTCCAAATCAGGGGCAGCCTCAAAATCAAATGTTTCAAGCGGTTTCTGCATCGGGAACCTGGCTTCCTTGAGACGTCGCTTGCGACCGTTTTCCTGCCGTATTTGAACTTCCGCTTCAACAAGATTCAATAAAAACTCATCGTAGCCGCAGGCCGCCTCATGCGCCTGCCGGATCTGACCTTCCAACTCTTTTTCCATCGTCGAGAGCTTCAGCGTTTTTAAGTGCTGTGTGAGGACTGCCTGGACTGCTGGGTTCATAAGATACCTCCAAGCTGTTCGTATGCCGAGATGTCAGCAGGGGGCAGTGTCTCCCAGTTCGACAAAGGATCAAATTGGGACTCCATAGAGATGTTTTGACTGTGTAAAATCTGCTTGAGAGCATTGCTGCAGCCGACATTGCTTTTCAGTGCTTCCTTTACGGCTGCTTCGATCTTGTCGACAGCATATTTTTCGTACAGCATCAGCACGGTGACAAATTCCCGGGTACCTTTGGTTACACCGTTTTTCCGGCGAAAATGTTCTAATAACTTTTCCAGGCAATCCGGCCATTGATCACGCCATTGTAAAATTGGCCGGGCGGTATCAAATGATTGTGGACGCTGACGAATCAACTCCAGATAATGTTCCGGTTTTAAACTCCACTTATTATTTCCATATAACCGATGATGGGTGCTTATTTTTCTGCCGCTCCAATAAATGATCACCTGGTCTATCTCTACTATCGCCTGCACTCTCATGTAAGCATAGCGCGTCGGGACAGAATACCGGTTCTTGTCAATAATAACGGTGGCATATTTGTTTACCCTGACCATGAACGTCTCAACGTTACTGAACGATGTTGTCGGCAATGGCAGCAATACCTGCTTTTCTGATTCAAACAATTCATTGACGCTTTGTGTTTGACCGGCGATGCGATGCTCTCCATAGGCCATGCAATCATCGAGGAGGCGCGTGTTCAATTCGTCCAGGCTGTCAGCATGTGGGATAGGAACCATATAATTTCTTCGAGCGTAGCCGACCAGGCCTTCAATCCCACCTTTTTCATGGCCCTGGCCGGGATTGCAAAACCGTGGATCGAAGTTGTAATAGGCCTTGAACCGATTATAAGATTCCTGAAGATGACGTTTTTTTCCTTTAAATACCTTTTGTACGACTGTTGTCAGATTGTCATAGATAAGAACTGGGAACACGCCTCCAAAAAATGAAAAGGCCTGGATATGAGCGTCAAATAAAGCTTGCTGCCTTTCACAGGGATAACAGCGAACAAAGTGTTTGCCCGAACATTTTGAACGTATGCAAAATAATTTCAGCTTCACGGGTTCGCCGGCAATAACTGCCTGACAGTTTCCCCAGTCTACCTCGGCTTCCTGGGCAGTCGTCGGATCTGATGGGATAAATGCCTGCTGATTCGTTAAACCCAGCCTCAGCTTTGCCTCACGCACATAACGGCGAACCGTCGTCTCTCCACCGGAATACTCGAGTTCCGATTTCAGACGATGGTATATCCGGGTTGCTGTATGTCGCTGTTTGTATGGCTTGTCCTTGTCATCGCCAAGCCAGCGGTCTATCTCCTGGATATAAGGACCAAGAACGGGATATGGCTGTTTAGATCGTTGCTTGTAGCCAATGTATTCCTGCTTTAAAATTTTTTTTATGGTGTTTTTTGAATGGCCGGTTTCTCTGGCAAGCTCTTTAATGGCCTTTCCATAAACACGGTGAGCTGTTCGGATGTAATCATACTGATCCACTTTAAGCATTCTCCTTTTCGTCTCCGGTAATGGGTTAAAAATCTCCATTCAATACCAGAGTACTGATGCAAAGTGGGGGGTCAATTTTAGGTTGTCATTTGGCCCTCAAAGGGGTCAATTTTAGGTTAGCAAAACCAAAAGATGCTTGATCGCATTCAAAACACTTTGTTTTATGTGGAAAAGTGCCATTTAAGTTTTCACGCAGTCTGAAATTTATAAACTCGTCGGTATCGGTAAACCCTGCATGGTATTCATTAAACCTACAGTTGATGCAATCCTCACCATCTAAGATCGGAAAAAAAACCCCTTCAAGGGCAATGCAATCAATACCTATATCCCAAGGGATTGGCTCCCCCTTTTTCGGGAATCTTTTTTCAGACTCAAGAGAGATTAAGGTGTAATCTTCGTTTGGATCCAATTGGGATAGAATTGTGGCTTTGTCAAATATAGCCCCAACGGGGTATCCGTCCAATGGTTCTACAGGCGACGATTGTCTTATTTTTACAATATTTGAATGCGGTTTTTCGTTAAATTTTTGAATCAACACATAGAGCTTCTTTAAATTTGAAGGTTGCTTGAAATTGAGATTTGCATATTCAATAAATAATTCTGTCAACGGTTGTTTCCTGTAATAATTGCCTGATTAAAAACTCCCCGGGAAAACGGTTCAGGAAGACCGTTTTCCAAAACCGATGATCAGCCGGTTTCTATCCCGGGGAAAGGGTTAAATATCTTTTGATTCAGATTCACAAAGTAAATTCATGATCAGTTTTATTATCGTGTCTTTCTGATTTGGAGCAGATTCGGCCACCAGCAATGTCAAAGCAGCCAGGCCAGTATCATTGATCACCGGCAGCCCTGTACTATTTAGCAACCGGCCATTTCGGTGTAGGAAGTCCACAAATAAAAAAGCCCCGCTTCGTTTGTTTCCGTCAATGAATAGATGATTCTTAACCACGAAATAAAGCAGATGGGCGGCCTTACTTTCAATGGTGGGATAGGCTGGCTCTCCAAATACGGTTTGATCCAGATTGCCAAATATTCCGGCAAGGCTGTCAGCCCTGGAAGATTTGGCAAAAAAATTGGTTGCCTCTCCCCGGGCGATCAACTTTGCTTTCAATTTTTCCAAGGCGGCCGTGGCATCCATCGGGCTTGGCAGATTCCCACCGGTATGCCCTTTGGGATCTTTTAAAAGTCCCTCATCATACTGTTGGAGCCAAAGAAAAGTTTGAGTATATCGGCCCATGATATCTACCAGGCCACGACCCATATCAGATGCAAGGTCCGGTGTCTGAGCAGCTTTTTTAATTAGGTTAAGGGCCTGTTCAAGCTCCGCCGCATTTTCTTGAAACCGCTGTCGGTTTATGGTGTATCCTTTGACAAGGTATTCTTTCAGGCGCTGAGTAGCCCAGATACGAAACTGAGTCGCAATCTTGCTTTTTACTCGATACCCCACGGACAAAACCATATCCAGATTGTAATGATCAAGGTTCCGTTTTACTTGTCGAGTACCTTCATTTTGAACTATTCGGAATTTCCGAATAGTTGCCTCACGGATCAATTCCCTTTCATTGTAAATGTTCCTAACATGCTCATTTATGGTGGGTGTGGTAACCTGAAACAATCCTGACATTTGCTTTTGAGTCAGCCACAAGGTATCGCTTTCAATACGAACTTGTATTTCTGTTTGACCGTCCTCTGCCTGATAAATTTCAATCTGCCCGGCCTCATTCATCGTTTAAGCCTTCTTCCTATTGGCCATAGGAATGACATTGTCTGCATTTGCAATCCTGGCCTGTTCAACAATCCAGGAGGCAATGGTGTCAATCTCATTTCGCAGATAAAGCAAGTCTGAAGTTTCCATGTAATGCTTACTTGAGACATCCGCTAATTTGTGATTGGTAAGAAGGTCAAATTTCCATTTCTCAATTCCATTTTCAACGGCGATGGCCTTAAATGTCCGGCGCAAGTCGTGTGCTGAAACATTTGATTTAATGGCCTCAAATATTTTCTTCATGGGAGTTCTGATCTCTTTTATATGGCCGTACTTACCTTTGGAAGCAAACACATATTCATTAACCTTCGGGCGGCTGTCCACGATTTGGCAGGCAAGATCCGAAAGAGGCAATGTAACTTCGTGATGGTTTTTGGGATCATCTAAATACCACCATTTTTCCTCCGTATTCACCCGGTCCCAGGTCAAAGCAGTGGCTTCATCCACACGGCAACCGGACAGGAAAATAAACATGGCGGCATCTACCATTGTCCGGCTTGCCGGTAATTGTCCCGGGTTCTGGTTTAAGTTTTCAAGTACATTCCAGGCCAATCCCACCTTATCAATGGGCACTTTTGAATTTCGGGGCTGAACTGTATTCCAAAGCTTTTGTTCGGATAGAATATTCACGGGGTTTTCTCCAAATACGGGGGAATCATCCGGGTATCTGTATTCAGCAATGGCATAATTCCATAAGGCCCGGAAAATCCTGAATGCCTGGTTTGCCTGGGACGGGGATCTCTCGCTTATTTCCATAAACTTTCTTTTCACTTCATCCCTGTTTATTTGGGATAAAGGTTTCTTTTTCCAGGCCTTAAAATTCAAATCACGATGAGTTTTGATATCCTTTATGGATAACGGTTTTAATTTCTTGGATTCAATATATGACTTGACAACCACTTCAAGAGGAACTGTCTCTGCCTTTTGTTTACGGCGTTCATAGGAAGGATCTTCTCCTTGGGCGATCTTTGCAAGTTCCATTCGGGCCATATCCCTTGCCTGTTTAGGTGTCAAAGCCCCATATGTACCTAATGTGACCCTTCTATTTTTCCCCCCTACCTGGCCTGCGCAAAAAATATTTTCTTCTTAGATGTGACCTTCAAGGCAAAGCCGGACAAGTCTTTATCCCAAAAAAAATACGTTTTCCCTATTGGTGCAAGTTCAGTTTCATCTATGAAACGCTTTTTTAATGAGGCTTTCGCCATATCGTCACCTTTTGTTTTATTCCAAAGTTAGCATGCAAATAGCATGCATTTTAGGTTAAATTGAGCTAAATCAGATCAATTCAGATTAAACTCAATATCCCACTGAAAGCATTTAATGTCAAAGGTTATAAACGTTTATTAAGTTTCATTAAGAAGGGTAAAAAAGCATATCTGAGGACTCAAAATCCTCCGGCCTTTGCGAGTTCAAGTCTCGCCTCCGGTACCACGAAAATCAGGGCTTTCAGCGTTTTAGCTGGAAGCCTTTTTATTTTACCGGCAAAAAAGTAAGCATATCGTAAGAATGCGGCACGTCCATGCACAACAGCCACTCTGGATCTGAAAACGATGTTGATACCAGTAATCTGGAACCTTATGTGATGGATTAAAATTTTTGATGCCTGGCAAAAGCAGGAGAAAATCAGCGAAAAAATTGACAGAAAAAGCCTGAATTACTTGTTATGCTATTAAATCAGTTCGTTGTGTATGCTTCTCTCCAACTGAAACAACAAAGACAATTGCAGAAGTATTACTCAGGGTATTAATTCTTGAGTTGTTAAAATGATTGATATAACTAAAAAATAGAATATTGATCTAAAAAGCAGGCATCCGTCTGCAGATTTCCCATATTGACATGCCTTCACAGACCGTAAATGAGTGTTGTTACCAATACCACTATCACTGCTCATGAATACTGCCCCCCCGAAGTTCTATCTTACTCTTAATGAGATCAGAGTGTCTGTTGACTGTCGGTTCTGCCAGGAGAAAGATTGACATTTTTATAAACTTATGTGAATATATTATTTAATAAATTTAAATGGTTATTTTTAATCTCAGCTTTTTGGGGAGGAGGAGAGTCGTATGCTGGAAAATGCGATGCAGAAGATGTTTAAGACTACCTCTCGGAGAATTGCCGTGCCGGCACTTTTGACGATCGCTCTTTATGTCATTGCCATGTTTATTATTTTTCTTCCTCATATTGAAAAAAGCTTTGTCAGCAGAAAGAAAGAAATGATCCGTGAGTTGGCCGAAACGGTGTGGAGCCTGGTTGATAACTACCACGAACGGGAGCTGTCTGGCGAACTGCCCCGATCCGATGCTCAAAACAGGGCACTGCTCCGGATCGGTACACTCCGGTATGGTCCTGAAAAAAAGGATTATTTCTGGGTCTCTGACATGACGCCACGGATGATTATGCATCCGTATCGCTCGAATATTGTGAACAAGGACATTAAGGAGATTCAGGATTCAAGTCTCAAAAGACTTTACTTAAGATGGAATGAGGTGGTTGCGAAAAAAGGTGCCGGATATGTTGGTTATCAATGGCAATGGAAAGACGACCCCAACAAAATGTCTGATAAATTGTCCTATATCAAAAGCTTTCAACCATGGGGCTGGATTGTGGGGACCGGTATGTATCTTGATGATATTTACGCGGAAATCGGCGCCATACGCAATAAGTTTGTCGCCATTTCCACTGTTATCCTGTGCATTGTCCTGATTCTGTCTCTATATTCCATTCGCCAAACCATGAAAGCTGACAATGAGTTGATGCTCTCCTTAATTGAACGCAACGAACTGAATGAATCGCTGAAAGAGAGTAAAGAGCGCTTCCGGAGCCTTCTGGAAAATACCAGCGATTGGATATGGGAAAGCGATAAAAAGGGACGGTATACCTATTCAAGCCCCAGAGTGGAAGAATTACTGGGTTTTTCATCGAAAGAAACAATGCACAAAACCATCATGGATTTCGTTCCCAGCAATTTAAAGAGCCTGTATCAGGAAACCTTCAAAAATCTGCTTGGCGCCAAAAAGTCATTCAAAGGGTTTGAGACTACATGCCAGAAAAAAAACGGCCAGCATGTGGTTATCGAAAATAATGCGGTGCCGGTTTTTTCAGAAAACGGCAGTCTTTTGGGATATAGAGGAGTAACGCGGGACATCACGGACCGAAAAATGGCTATGGAAGCGCTTAAAAAAAGTCGAGACGTTCTGCATGCAAATCTTGAGGAGACCGTGAAGTCATTGGCCTCCGCCGAGGAGAAACGTGATCCTTACACTGCTGGCCATCAGACACGGGTTGACCGATTGGCCTGTGCCATTGCACGAGAACTCGGACTTTCAGATCAGCAGACTGAAGGACTGCACTTTGCCGCACTTCTGCATGATATCGGCAAAATTGCCCTGCCGTCCGAATTCCTGTCCAAACCGACCTCGTTGTCCCACCAGGAGCATGAAATAATTAAATGCCATGCCCAGGTCGGGTATGATATTTTGAAAAACATTCATTTCCCATGGCCGGTTGCGGAAATCGTATACCAGCACCACGAATACCTTGACGGTTCGGGTTATCCCAGGAATTTGACTGATAAGGAAATTCTTCTTGAAGCGAAAATACTGACGGTTGCTGATGTGGTTGAAGCCATATCTTCCCACCGCCCCTACAGGCCGTCTCTTGGCATGGACTCCGCCCTGGAGGAAATACAGAATGGTCGCGGAATCCGATATCATGCCCCCTGTGTGGACGCCTGCCTAAAGCTCATAAAAGATGAAAAGATTGATTTCTCGTGATTGTCGGATTACCAATGTATTAACCGCAGCGGTATAAATCCGCTGAACCGCCTCGGTACGTGATCAAAGTATGCCGGATAGCGTGGGATAGTTCTCAAATGGTGGGGATTCCTAACCTGATCATGACCTCAGAATAGAGAACTTTTCGTAAACCACTCTCAAGGCTCGGCTGGACCACTTGGTCCTCTGCAATAACTATTTATTAGATACAATGTTTTTTTGCGTTGCATCGAAATAATAAGTAACTTAAAATACTTACTCACACTGCTCATACCGCAATGGGGGTTGTCAACGACGCTGTTTTTAGATAGAGTATTCAATCAGGAAGGCAGGTTATTTAGTCCACCACTTATTATTGCTTATAGCCTTTTGCCATCAAGGCAAGCCTGATCCGCTTTTCAATGTATTCTCGCTCATGGCTGACGATCTCATGTAAAGGACTTGGGTAAAATAAAATTTTATTTTTTTGCCTTTTTATCCGCATAATTCGTAAAGCCCTTAGGCGAGCTTTGAATAGGAATAAAACTTCGGCGTAAAACGACAGCATTTATTTTTCCCAAATCCCCGGGGAATAAAAACGGGAAAGGAGATCTTAATGGACGCGCTTAAAAATTTTGCATCAAAAAACTTCACGGAACAAGTCGAGCTGTTAAAGGATATTGAAAAAAAGAAAGACTATGCAGCGATCCCCGAACTTGCCGAGTTATGCAAACAAAGTGATCCGTTTGACCAAGCGACGTTCATGGCTAAAAATACGCTTAGATCCCTTTTATTGGAAAACGAAGCGTACACATTAAAAGGCCTTATGTCCGATAATCTAAATTTAAAAAAAATAAGTTTACAGGTTTGCTGCCGAAAAAAATGTCCGTCTGCTACGTCTATCCTTCTCACACTTTTTTCGAGCCTTATTTCAAAACAATCTTCTGAATTGATATCAGGGCATCTCTATTATAACGAAGGCTTTGAAATTCTTTCTGCACTCTCATTAATCCAGCCGCCTGAAGCGCTTGAAATATTCCGACAATATATGCACCATAAAGATTCTTTGATCGCATCATTAGCCATTAAAACCATAGGACAGTATAAGGATGTTGAGTCGGTTGATGCGCTATGCAAAATCGTGGCAAAAGCAGAAGCAGATGACCGGTATGAAGAATGTGAACTAACTGTCGCCGGTGCAATTGATGCCCTGGCGATGATCAACACGGACAAGGCAATATCTTTTCTGGCATCAAAAATTCATCATCTCAATCCAGTGGCCAGAAGGATTATTCACGCTGTGTTTCCAAGACTCGGCCCGGAAACCATCCATTATATTGCGCCTTTTCTCTTGGATGCCGATACGGATGTAAAAATTATGGCCGTGAACATTCTCGGCGCAATTGGAGACAAAAAAGGGGCAGAGTTCATTGTAGAGGCCGTCGATAAAGGAATCGCCGATCATCCGAATGTCAAATTTGCCGTGTATGAAGCTTTGGGTCAAATGTTTTCAATGAAGAGCCTTGTCCACCTTACCGATGGTCTTTTTGAGCCGGACCCATCAATACTCATCGCAGTGGTCAACTCACTCAATAATCAAATTAACCCAGGCGTGACAAAAAAAATAAAAGAGATAATTGGAAAGGATGAGACGCATGCATCCCGGTTAATAAACGCCATTGTTGCATCAAGAGCGATTAACCTGTTCGAATCTCTTTATGAAGATGAGACCATCGGCAACAAAATGATTGAAGCGATTCTTAAATCAAACGACAAAGGGCTTTGCGGCAGATTTTCGGAAAAGCTAAAAGCCATGAAAAATAAAAGGGCGGGATCTGATGCAAATAAAATAAAATCAATTTCTTCAGGTCAATCGAACAAAAAAATACTTATTGTTGATGATTCAAAATCGATGTTGGCATTTTACCGCACTGTTATTTCAGCGATGCAGATTTCGGTCACAGCGGCAGAAAACGGCCAGCAAGCATGGGATATACTCGAATCGGACAATTCATTTAATCTGATTTTAACAGACCTTAACATGCCGGTAATGACTGGAATAGAATTAACCCAGAAAGTCAGGGCAAATAATTCTGTAGATCGTATTCCCATTGTAATTGCCACCACGGAATCAGAGCAGTCACAAGAGCAATTAGCAAAAAAAATGGGTGCCAACGATTTTATCATAAAGCCGTTTTCGGCAAATCAGCTTCAAAATAAAATAAATACGTTAATCTGAAATTCTCTAAATGGCCGACAGCCCTAGGAAAGATGAGCGGATTCGCTCAAGATGTTTTAAAAGCTGATTTTTTCTGGCCTGCCCCAACTGTTCCGGGTTACCGGATGTAAAACATTGGGACAATATCACCAAATCTTCACGAACGGCTTCAACTTCATTTCCCCAGTTGGCGGAATCCATTTTGAGCAGGTTAAAATACCACAACCGGTAGGTCAGGGCATAAAGATGTTCAGACATTTCAGCCAAAAACGGGTTCCCCGCAGCCTGATGAAATATCTGTTTGTTTTCCATATCAATGCTGGACAATTTTTTAGGATTTTTTTCCTCCTTCAATGCACTGCATTTACGCTCAAGCGCCTTGAATTGCTGAATCTGATCCGGTGACATCCGCGCAAAGGCCATGGCGCCGATCACAGCTTCAAGCTCCAGACGGGCCTGAAAAACATTGGTGATAGTAGAAAGCTCTAATTCCATGACAAAAATACCCGTACGGGGCAGGATCTTAATCAAATGCTCCCACTCCAGGCGGAAAAGCACGGTGCGTAAAGGGGTACGGCTTACACCGAATTGAGCCGCCAACTCCTGTTCTTTGAGAATGGTTCCCGGTTCATAATCCAGATGGATGATCCTGTCTTTTAATGTGTTATAGATCTCTTTATTCATTTATGATCCCCGGCCGGTTATTCATTTTTATTGGTATACCTTAATAATACAAGCATGCCGCCATTGCAAGGGATTGGAATAAGTTAAAACACACTTTAAAAATTTTCCTATGGGCTTGACACTAATATTTTTCTTGTATACCAGTAAAACATCAAATAAAATCCTACTTGATATATAAAATTTACGGGAGGTAATAATGACATATGAAAAAATAACACACGGGTTGTGGAGCGCCACAGCGCCGGACAGACCAAAGCTGGATACGTTTTCCGGAGAAAAGCAGACAGACGTTGCCATCATCGGCGGCGGATACACAGGGCTGTCAGCAGCCCTTCATCTTGCCCGTGATGGGCATTCCTGCGTTGTGCTTGAGGCAAAAGATGTCGGATTCGGCGGTGCCGGAAGAAATGTAGGCCTGGTAAATGCAGGATTGTGGCTTATGCCCCAAGATGTCATATCCCTTGTGGGAGAGGACTATGGCCAAGCCCTGATCCGGGTGCTGGGGGCATCCCCCCAACTGGTATACAGCCTGGTTAAAGAATATAATATGGATTGCGAGGCATGGCCCTACGGTACCCTTCATTGTGCAGATTCAAGGGCAGGCTACAAAGCCCTTCAGGAACGCGAATGCCAGTGGCAAAAAATAGGCGCGCCGGTCCGTCTGCTTGAAAAGGACGAGGCAGCCGATAAACTGGGCTCAAAGGCGTATCGCGGCGCTCTACTTGATGAACGAGCCGGAACTATCCAGCCCCTGGCCTATACCTTTGGCCTGGCCAATGCGGCTTTAAAAGAAGGCGCGGAACTTTACAATAACGCCCCTGTGATCGGATTGAATAAAACCGCCTCGGAATATACCCTGACAACGCCCAATGGCCGGCTTAAGGCAAAAAAAGTAATTATTGCCGTCATGGGGTATCCGGAACGGGCTTTTGGCGAGCATATGAATAATCTGGTCCCCTTTAATTATTTTCAGTTTGCTACAGCGCCGATCCCCAAATCTGTTTTAAAAACCGTACTGCCTGGAAAGAATGGTATCTGGGATACCAACCTGATTCTGTCCTCCTTCCGTCTTGATAAGAATGGCCGATTGTCTGTGGGCAGTGTGGGCAGCCTTGACGGATTTGCCATGGATGTCAACCGGGCCTGGGCACAACGTACGCTAAACAAAGTTTTCCCTCAAATTGGAGACATTAACCTGGAGTACGCCTGGTACGGCCGAATTGCCATGACCACAAACCATATTCCGCGCTTTCATGTCCTGGATGATCATATGGCCATGGTCACCTGCTACAACGGCCGGGGCATAGGGCCTGGAACGGTATTTGGCAAACTGCTGGCAAAATACATGAGCGGCGGCTCGACCGCTGACATCCCCCTGCCTGTAGCCCCTGTGAAAGCGGTAAATTTGCGGGCGCTTCGCGGCCTGTTTTACGAGGCCGGGTCCAGGCTTTACCATTATGCCCAGCGCAGGACGCCCATTTTTTAACCCGGAGATATTGCATTGGACCTTCAAAGATGAAATTGCTTTGAAGGTCCAACCCTTGAATCTAATCGGCCCCGGCGATTTTTATGCATCTTGAATTCGAACAAAAGCAACAATCATTTCTGCCAACTCCTTGCTGGTTCCGGGTGAAAAAATATCACCGGCCAGAATATGCTGTCCCGGATCCGAAGAACCGGTAAAAGGAACCAGCTGCTTTCTAACGCAGCCCATCTTTTTAAAAGCTTGTTCCAGGGAGGGGATCTGAATAATCTGATCTTGGGGAGAAAAAATCACAAGGCCGGGCACACGAATCTTTGAAAGATTCAGCCCCCTGACAAGTTTAACCATACCCATCATGGGCAAAAGAGCTTCCACAGGATACCGGTTAATCCAATATTGTTCATGGCCTTTATTTTCAGGTGTCATCTCCCTCTCTTTGCCAATCACAATTCGGGCAATCTGCAGTCCCCAGGGCCAAGTAAGTATGAATGAAAAACTATTTTGGGGTCTGAAATTGGGAGATAAAAAAATGCAGGCATAAAGGGCCTCCATGCCGCCCACGGTCGCGGCCCGATGGGCCAGCCATGCAAGGCTGGTGGCGCCGGTAGAGCAGCCAATCATGATCACCTTTGAGCCTATACGCCGACCGATTTCATAGGCGTCAACCACATCATTGAGCCAGTCATTAACATCGGCTCCTGCCATGGCCTGGCCGGTTCGGCCATGGCCGGTAAGGCGTGTATAAAACAGATTAGCTTCCAGAGTTTGCGCTACAATGTCGCTCAAAGGTGCTGTTTCTTGACGTGTGGCCGAAAACCCGTGGATATAGACCACGCTGAATTCAGTCTGTTCATTGGGTGTTCCCGCCCAGATCACGGTTTTTTGGGTGCCGGGGATAATGTCGGAAAACTGTTGCTCCTGAAAAAATAGATAGTCATCCAGATCCACAGGAAAATCTTTAGGCAATATAGTTTGATCGATACGGACCCGGGGACCGGATAAAAAAACAATCGCTGCAATAACCGCAAGACTGACCAACAGAATCATTTGTCTTAGGTTCCTTTGAAGGTTTTTTAAAAGAAAGTCTGGGTAAGTTACTCAAACCTCTCAAGCTTTATTGTAGGCCAAAGTCTTGGTATAGATTACCAAGGACGACACGTGGCCGTTATACAGGATGAATATTTCCAATTCAATTGTGTCACATTCACTATACCGATGTCCATCGCACAAGTCTAACAAGCAATTAATAACCTAAACGGTTATCGTCTTAATCTATTCTTGAATTACATATTCAATACAACGGCCACAAGTCGGTATAGTCTCTCAAAACCTTTTCATTTTTTCGCAAACTTTTCGCAACTCTTCATAATTCGCAACCAAGTACAGGCAGAGAAAAAAAGACTTTAGACTGCCCTTAAACAATACCCTTGTCAAGTTCGGATCTTTCCGGTTGACAACCGTTCAAACAAAACGTATGCATATTCAAATAGTTGAAAATTGTTTTTAGGTACAGGGGGATAGAATTGGGCAAACGCCTGTTTGATTGATAGCCATTGAAATCAAATCAATTGACTACAAGAGTGGGAGAAAAAAAAGATGCTAAGAAAATGTTTATTGATCGTATTAATTTTGGGAATGGCGGCGCCTGCATTCGGCGGCGGTATTGATAACAAACAGAATTTCTCCTCAGCATATGCCGGCACGCTCAGCCGCAATGCCGCAACAGACGGTGCAGATGCAGCCGCTTATAACCCTGCCGGTCTGATGCTGCTCAAAAACGGAACCTATTTGGAACTTGACCTTTTGCCCTTCACCTTTGACTATGACCATGAATATGATGGAGAAACCCAAACCGCCAGCCCCAACCTGATCGCGCCCATGATCTTCGGGGTTCACAAATGGGAGAAATGGGCCTTATGGGGGACTTTTACCATAAACGGTGGGGGCGGTGAAACCGAATACGAAAACGGAAATATTATCACCCAAACCGTTGAAAATCGGTTGTTTAGAGGTGATTTTGCACCTACCCTCCCCTGGGGAGGAACACTAACCCAGCCTTATGCCTATGCTGAAAGCTATGATTACACCCTCACGACAGGTGTTTCCTACGCGCTTCATCCCATGGTCTCCGTTGCCGCCGGGGTCAGGTACATATTCACAGACAAAGAAGTGGATCTCCACGGTACTTACTTCGTTGATCTGCTGGCCAAATACGACCAGGAAGCCCACGGTTACGGTGGGGTGATCGGTATCGACATTCACCCGTCTGACACGCTCAACATCGGTATCCGATATGATTCAGCAGTCAAGCTGGACTGGGAGACCGATACAAATGGTTCAAATGCCCTCGGTATAGCCCTCCTCGAAGTCTTTGGCAGGAAGGACGGCAAAAGCTATGCCAGAGACCTTCCGGCAGTACTGGCGCTGGGTGTTGAGTGGAAAATTCTCCCTAAACTCACCCTAAAACCCTCATTTTCCTATTATTTTGAAAAGAATGCGGATTGGGATACCCAGAATGACGCTGTGGACGGCAACTCCTACGAACTGGCATTGGCCCTACAATACGATGTCAATGAGTATTGGTCCCTGACAGCGGGTTATCTTTATATTAATGTAGATATGAAACCTGAGAACTTCGGTATCATTGAACAGATGAATCCGCCCTTGGACTGCCATGCCTTTGCTGTCGGCGCAAAATACAGGATGACGGAAAAACTCACTCTGATCCTGGGCCTTTCCGGATATTTTTACGAGGATGACACTGCCCCGGCCGACCTTGTCGCAGGACGTCCCGAAGTGACCTACGACAAAACCCTGTATCAGGCAGGAATCGGTATTCAGTATCGTTTCTAACCTGACAAATTTTCAGAGAAGTTCAATGTTCATGCCCGACCGGAAATGTACGATTTTTGGTCGGGCAACTTAAATAAAAAACTAATACAACAAATTATTAAGGCTTTTTTACAATAGCCATGGGCTGACCTGACAAATTAACGACCAGGCTTAGACCATAACAAATATTCCAATGTCTGAGTAACTTACCCAGACTTTCTTATAAAACCCAATCTGCCTTAAAGCTGTTTTTTCTTGATGGCAATGGCAATGGCAATGCAGACACCGGCCCCAATCCAGGTAACGCCGAGCCCCAGGGCCATCATCACAATAGCGGAAGTCATCATTGTTCACCTCCCTGAGCGGTAAAACTAATAATTAAGCTGAGAATGATGATACCACCTACCATGCACCTGCCAAATACGAACAAGGCCAAAGACGGATACCCGCTGTATGGGATTTTAACATCCCCGACAAGGTTGGATATAATCATGTAGCCAAGAATGACGGGGAGTGATGATTCTAAGCTGGATTAATAAATTGACAGGGTCGCAGAGACGGGTTAGGTTCTATACTATTTGACGTTTGAATGAACGCTTCCGACAAACGCAAGGAAGCTGTTTGTAAAGAAGTTAAGAATCTCAATCAAAACAAGGCGGGTTATGGACATCAAAAATTCATTTTTCCAAAACAAACCTCTGCTGATTGCAGTTGCCGTGCTGCTGGTTTTAGTGGAACTTCAAATTTTCTTCGTTTTTGCTGCAAAATCCGGAAAAAAAAATACCCTGCAGGTTATGAATAAATCAGGTGCAGTCATTTATGAAGCTGATGGAGAGCATTTAACCAAGTTTAAAAAATATTATTTTGAGTCAACCTTTGGGCCGTTTGAAAATTATGAAAAAAAGCTGGTCACCCGGACAGTGCCTTTTCCATTCAGGGCCTGGTTTGCGACAGCCATTGGGCTCCCTTTAGGATTTACGCTTTTGTTTGCTTTTATCATATCAGCCGTTTCGACGTTATTAGGCAAAAGACCAAAGGCGCCCCAGGCAACCGAGGACAAGGAGATGACCGATGAACCCAAGGGAAAAATGGATCTTTTTTTAACCCAGATAAGCCGCATGAACATTTTTATACTTGGCGCATGCGTTTTTTTAATTGTGCTTGCCTTCTGGATACTGCCAAACCTGGTTTCCGTCATCGGGCAGACAGGCCTTGAAATCATTGAGCGGTATGGATGGTTTATTGCTATTGCCGTTATGGCAATTCTTTTAATTTTTGCCTGGTTTCTTTACCTGCGCTATCTTCTTGCCAAAAAAACCCTGGAAGCCGAAACCCATATCCGGGAGTATCAGTTAAAATTAAACAGACTTTCTGGACCTGAAGCGTCTGCTGTGCTTGAAATCGAAAATCAATCCAATTCGGATGTATTAGAAGTCCCCAATTCAAAAGATTGATGGCATCGTATGTCTTTATCTTCTTCGCCTGCCGGGCAGGCGAAGATTCTTAACGGGTTCCTCGTTCTTAGCTATATTCATTTATGTAACAAACCATCTCCATTATCTACATTATTGTATAAATTCTCTCCCATCTAAGAAGACAACTTAAAACCAAAACAGCATATCTGTCTTCACCATCACAGTTTGAGCATGCATTACGCACCAAATACTATATATACAGCCAGTTACAACCAATACCATCAAATAAAAACATATACAAATCAGTCCAAAAGTCGCCTTAAAACCTAAACGCCAAATAAGAATAAAAACCCTTATATATTTTATAACAATTATGTGTTTTCATTGCACTGTCTTTATCTACAAATTTGAAATAAAATAATTATTTAAATTCTATTTATATTTTTTTTTATCGTACAATCGAAAGAATTATCCTTTTTATTATAAGTTGTTACAACAAACAATACAGTCTTATCAAAAAATGGCATATATATTGCTATTTATTATAAAATTTTTAAAATATATTACAATAATGGAGCATAATCATGGTAAACAAGCGGCACATTTCTTTCGGTTTTGTAATTCTTGCCACTCCGTTGGCTGCCTTGGCTGGAGACGGCACAGTAATTGATAGCGGAAACACGAGCTGGATGTTAATTTCAACTGCGCTGGTTCTACTCATGCTGCCGGGCCTGGCTATGTTTTACGGTGGACTGGTACGTTCAAAAAATGTTTTGGGAACCATGATGCACACCTTTGTATCCATGGCAGTGATCGGCGTGCTGTGGGTAGTCTGTGGATATTCATTAACATTTGGAAAGAGCATTATGGGGGGACTTGTCGGCTGGAACAGCGATTTCTTTTTCCTCAAGGGAATCGATGAAGCAGTCACCAACGGGATTCCGGAATATATCATTGCCATGTTCCAAGGGAAATTTGCCATCATCACGCCGGCCTTGATCAGTGGCGCTCTGGCAGAGCGAATTTATTTAAGAGGATATATCCTGTTTATTTCTCTGTGGTTTCTAGTGGTTTACACGCCACTTTGCCACTGGGTCTGGGCATCGGACGGCTGGTTGTTCAATACCGGTGCATCCGGAGTGATTGACCTGGCCGGTGGATTGGTCATCCATGTATCGGCCGGAATCAGCGCCCTGGTGGCGGCCATCTATTTGGGGCCCCGGCTGGGACATCCCAGAATTGCCACCCCGCCCAACAACCTGACCATGACCCTCATTGGCGCCGGCTTGCTGTGGGTGGGCTGGTTTGGTTTTAATGCCGGCTCTACCCTTCAGAGCGGTCTGGATTCTGCCAGAGCCCTGACCATGACCCAGGTTTCGGCTGCCAGTGGCGCACTGGTCTGGCTGTGTATGGAAGGGATTATGTACAAAAAGGCATCTGCCCTTGGTTTTGCGTCCGGCACCCTGGCCGGCCTGGTGGTAATCACCCCTGCGGCCGCAGTTGTCCAACCCCTGGGAGCCCTGTTCCTGGGAGCGGCATCCACCGTAGTGTGTTTTTATGCGCTTCAACTTAAAATGAAGCTGGGCTATGATGATACACTGGACTGTTTTGGCATCCATGGTGTAGGCAGCGCGTTGGGGGTTGTTCTGCTCAGCTTTTTCATCCGCGATTCCTGGATGGCATCAGCAAGCGAGGCAGCCGGCCGGACCTGGACGGCTTTTGATCAGTTGTTGGTGCAACTCAAAGGATTGGGCGCAACGATCCTGCTTGCCGGCGTCGCAACCATTATCCTGTGCATAATTGTGGAAAAAACAGTCGGCTTCAGACTGGATGAAGAGAGTGAATATAGAGGGCTTGACCAGTCACTTCATGGCGAGAGAGGGTATGATTTCTCATCCTGATCGGTAAACATTCACACAAAAAAACCACAAATGCCCGGTGTTTTTTCAAAAACACCGGGTTATTAACCTTCCTGCCAAATACCGCCCTACCCAAAACCCAATATATCTGTTTATGCAGCCCCAGAATCAGGGTTGTTTTTTATTTTCCCCAAGATAGAGTCAGTCCGTCCCCGGACACTTTCAACCAAGGCACCCCCTTAAGGTTTGGTGCTTTGCCGCCAGGATTTGGACAGCCGGCACCGGCACAACAAGAAAACTGAATCAACAGGTAAAAAAAATAAACAGCAACACGCTAAATACAAAAGTCTCTATGAATATTTTCAAATCTTTGTCATTATTATCTGCTCTGTCCTGCTGCATTCTATCTTTTTCAGCGTCACCTGCACAAAGCGCCGTAAATCAATCATGTTACGGTGATCTTGACATGGATGGAGATGTTGACGGTAAAGATCTGGCCACTTGGCTGGTCACTGTCGGTGCACAGTCCGACAGACTGAAATCAGTTAAACAGCACCGTTGAGACGGTCAATTATTAGCCTTAAAGGATGCCGATAGACCAAACATTTTTTATTAATTTTTTAGAATGAAAATCGGTGCAACCCACTCAGATCTTAAAGCTTTCGTTGTGGGCTGAGCCTGGGTATTAATTGACCAGGCTCAGCCCATGGCTGTTACTTAGTGCTGTAGAGGGATTCCGTTCTCCATTGACGACGTCTCGTCCAATAAATCAAGCCACGACACACTTCATCGGAATCTCTCCGAACAAAAAACGGATCGTTTTCTGCCGCAGCGAAACCGGCATCGTCTCCCAGTCCATCACCACCCTATATATCGACGAACAGGCATGGATACTTCATAAGCACTGATGTGGCAGTTGCACCAGAAATAAAGCGCGTCCGTCATTCCTGAATTTGTGAACCTACCGCCAGCTGCGCTGTCCCTGATTATTTTTTCACTTCAAATACAGTAGCCTTTCTAAATCGAATGTGCTATTTATTATGTAATCAAAAAAAGATGAACTCATATAAAATTCAACCGATGACTAAGTAAAATACTTACCTACAAAGTATAGTATCTGCATTAGGGAGAATACATACTTACAGTATGTTAAGCGTCTGGGCAGGCACTATAACGCAGTAAGCGATTTTTTTTACGATGCCATCAAATTTAAAAGGAGGTCAGACCGAATGTTTAGAAAGAATTCTATTGTAATTTTAGCTTTATGTGTCGCAATGCTTCAAATTTATGGCTGTAGCGGAATTATGAAAGCAAATCATTTTATTAGCCAGGAAAGGTATGATGAGGCCATACCTATTCTAAAAGAACAAATCGCCGAACGTCCGGATTTCGCCAGAGCAAGAAACAAGCTTGGCTTTGCCTATTTGAAGACAGGTCAGCTGGATAAAGCCATTAATGAATTTGAGAATGTTTTAAACAAAGTTCCTGATGAACCTTATGCGATTTTATATCTTGGAATGGCTTATCTGAATAAAGAGGAACTTGGCAAGGCCATGGACACATGGAAAATGTATAAAAACGTGCGTGCTCCCCTGGTAGAAGAAGAGATCAACCGCCTGATGACCGTGCTGCTGATCGCCCAAAGCCAACGTTCGGCCAAGACAGCCCTGGCACAGGAAGGACAATTAAAAACCAACAAGCCTGACGCAAATACAATAGCCGTCTGTTATTTTAATGACCTCTCAGAGGATAAATCCCTGCGCGCCTTCCAGAAAGGCCTGGCCGCCATGGTCGCCACAGATCTTTCCAAAATCAGAAACTTCAAAGTCATTGAGCGCCTGCGTCTCCAGGCGTTGTTGCAGGAGATGAAGCTGGGACAAACCGGTATCGTTGATCCAAACACAGCCCCTATAGTCGGAAAACTATTAGGAACAGAAAATCTGGTAACCGGCAACCTCTCTTTAGGAAGTATTCAAGTCGTTGCTTCCGTATCCTCTTCCAGTAACGAAAAAGTGCTGGGAAGCACGAGTACAAAGGTAGAACAGGAAAATTTTTATGACCTGCCGGGTCTGGTCATTCAAAACTGTGCTGATATTCTCGGTATAAAGTTATCTGACGAAGAAAAAGCGGTCATCGGCGTACCCCATACAAAAGTATATCAGGCATTTATTTACTATGGACAAGCGTTAGATGCCCTTGATGCCGGGAAATGGCAGGATGCCAAGAATTTATTTGAAATGGCATTGAAAGAAGATCCCCTATTTTATCTCGCTAAAAAAGGTAGAGATTCATGCCCAGGAAAGAACACACCCAGTATTGCCGAAATCAGTGTCATGACGGCAGTAGATCTGGCAAATGTGACTGAACGCTCTATTGATAAGGCCGAAGATCAACAGGCAAGGGCTGATAAAACAGCCTCGACTGCGAGTAAAGGAGGTTGCAGTGGCGGTAGTGGCCATAGCCACTGATAGCTATTCTGCCAACACGTTATGCCTTTTAACGCCATGGGTTCCCCTGGTCAGACACCAAGGTTCAGCCTATAACAAAAGTTCAAAGGTTGATGTCAGTTACATATAATTTCTTATAAAATCATTTAACACCTGGGCAGGACCAGCGGTCTCTGGTCCTGCCTTAAAAATCAGGCATAGCGGCTGACGTAAAAAGGAGAGTTGTTTTATGAAAATTCTTAGACGAGCGGTGACGGTGATGGCAGCATTGCTGTTGACCTTTGCATGGGTCGGCACAAAAAGGGTCCAAGCATTTGAGTCCGGTACTGCTGAAGTTAACCTAATCCCGAAAACTCTGGCCATTTTGCCCTTTGAGAACAATTCCGTGACTGACCCTGATCGGTACACGCCTCTCAGTAAAGGACTTTCAGCTATGCTTATCACGGATCTTAGCAAAAACGGAACATCTATGAAGCTGATTGAACGCGGAAAAATAGCATCCCTGTTAAAGGAAATCGCTCTAAGTCAGGGTGGCGCCGTGGACGATTCCACTGCTGTTCAGGCGGGAAAGATCCTGGGAGCCCAATGTATTGCCTTTGGTTCATTTATGGTGATCGCAAAACAGGTACGCATTGATACCAGGATCATCAAAGTTGAAACCTCGGAGCTGATTATGGCTGAATCAATTGTCGGTAAAACTAAAAATTTCATGACTCTGGAACAAGATCTTGCCCAAAAAATCGCCGAATCCCTGAATGTTGCATTAAAGATCCAAGAGACCAAGTCCGGTAGCGATATTGAGGCAGCGCTCTATTTTTCAAAGGGATTGGACGCACTGGATAAAGGGGATAAGACGGCGGCCAGGCAGTTGTTTAAAAAGTGTATTAAACTGGATCCTGCCTATAAAACCCAGGTGGATAACATACAGGACCTGAAACTATGAAAAAAATGATATTGGTCATCTTGTTGCTTATACCGTTGTGTCTGTCCCAAGGCGTACAGGCTGAAGAAAAAATCGTTGAAACAACTGGAAGCAGTGATCTTTCACGTAATGATGCGGTCCGGCAAGCTATGCGCTCGGCTGTGCAAGAAGCTGTAGGGACATTCATTCACACTGAAACCGAAGTTGAAAATTTTGAAATTAAAAAGGATAAAATTTTTTCCCGCACACAAGGGTACGTTACCCGCTATGACCTGCTTAAGGAATGGAAAGAAAGCGATACTTACAATGTCCGTATAAAGGCGGAGGTCTCTTTGGACAAAATCAAAGATGACCTGATGGCCATGAAAATCCTGCTGGACAGTATGGAACGGCCCAAGCTAATGATCCTGGTTGAAGAAAAATATGTCGGTATGGAAGACATGGGCATGCGCCTTGCTGAAACAGAGCTGTCCAATATGTTTACGGCCAAAGGCTTTGATCTGGTGGATAGAGCCCAAATCGAACAGATCAAGTCCATGGACCAGTCCCGTCAGGCTCTGGAAGGAAATACGGACGCAGCCAAACAACTGGGGCTGCAATTCGGTGCCCAGTATGTGATTCTGGGGAAAGCGGTACTCCAGGATGCGGGTGAGGCATTTGCCGGCAGTGGACTCAAATCCATTCAGGGCACGCTACAAGTCAAGGTGCTCCAAACCCATACCGGATTGGTCCTGGGTTCTGCGGTTAAAAACGGGGTTGCGGCGCATATCAGCTCTTTAACCGGAGCGGCAAAAGCCATGAAGGATGCAGCTCAAAAAGCGGTGGACGAATACCTTGTTGAGACCGTGACAAATTCATTTCAGGATTTCCTCAACAACGGCGTTCCTTTAAAACTTTATATCACCAACGTCAAATCATTTAAGATGTATAAGCAGGTCGCCGGGGCTGTGCAAACGCTGGAAAAGATGGTGAGCAGTAAAAAGGACGGCTGGAACAAAACCGGGGGAGTACTCGTGCTGGATCTAAGGTTTAAAGGCATCAGTGAAGAACTGGCAGACCTTCTGGATGGAAAGCGACTTGATAAAGGCCGCCTTGAAGTCGTGGACTTGGCACCAGACCGGGTAGATTGCAATGTTGTACAGTAGCGTTAATCCGCATTCTTTTTGACCAGCGCCTGACCGGATATTCGACAGGCAGAAATAAAGGGCTTTGCATGATTAAATTGATAAAAATTATGGGTTTTCTATCCCTGGGGTTTATTTGTCTTTTCCACACCGCAGCTGCAGGCACGGGCCGTTTCTCCCCGCCCAAAACAGTAAGCCCCATCAAATATGAAGTCAATGGTCTGTCAGCCAATACGTTTTCAGATCGTACCCTTTTATATGTTTCAGGAAAAATAAAAAACACCTCTTTTCACCCCTTGCAGGGATACGTCATTATCCGATTTCAAAATTCGAGCAAGTCGGAACTGGGGTATGTGGAAACAGACTTGAATAAAAACCTTCCTCTCCGGCCAAATGAATTGGGAGCCTTTGAGATTATCGTAAATATCAAGAACGAACCCGATATCCAGAATGTCTCCGTAGAATTTGTCAGTAACAGGGCGAACTAATGGCAAAAAGCCGGGACATACCAACAAAAAGCTTGAACGTATTGAATTTATATCATTGTTTTGTTGTGGGTTGACATAGGTATTGATAGACCAGGTCGGCCCATATCGTTAGTAATGTTTTTTATTAAGGCTTTTGAATTTCAGGGATCGATCTGAAGAAATTTTATATTTTGCCAAAATTCTTTTATTTGATTTTTCAACAGCGTCCCTATTTAAAACGATTTTAAAGCCCCTGATATCTTCAATAATGTGATAATCCCCTTCCCCGTTCTCAAACGCTGTTATTAAATCCTCTAGGGCCACGATGGTTTTTCCGTTCACCTTTGAAATAATGCCATTAATGAATTCATGATATCCTATATTTACGTCATCAGGCAGGACCTGGGCCAGCATTACAATATCCTTTTGATCTTTACTGGGAAATCCGTTGTAAAACAGATTTAAAAGTTCTGTAGGCGCATTTAAGGAAAAATCACTGCCACCGTATTCATACAGGTAGTTCATGGCCAAAGCCTCAAAAACCAATCCGCCAATAATATAAAATTCAGGTTCTGTTTCGTACTGCCTGTAAGAAACAAGACGGCAACAATGAAGGGCTTTCGTCAGGGGCAACTCAACGGACACAAGGTTTCCCTTCCTTAAAACAGTCAGGGTTACTGATTCATTGATCTGTTTTTGCTGGATGATGAAACCAAGATAGGTCCTTTCCCCTTTTCTGAACTCAATGGTTCCATCATTTTCAATATTTAGATCGTTTATTTTTAAAAGCACATCATTGACTTCAAGATACCCAATAGCTGGGGAATCCGGATAAATGGCGTTTATCAGCACTCCGGTCTGTATATCCGTCATCTGATAAAAAGCTCTCATGTCTTGGTTCTCCAGTTTCTGCATGGAAATCCCAAATTCAGGAATGCCGTCCAAATGATTATCGGCAATATCTTTAAGAAAATGCCGAATCACCGGTATAGGAATCATATAACCGATATTTTCCGCCTGGGGTTCTGCATGATTTTGAAAGGCAATGCCGACGATTTTTCCATCTTTGAAAATCGGGCCGCCACTGTTTCCGTGATTAAGGGACGCGTCTAACTGACAGGCAATGAGATACGATCCGGCATGTTTATACTTCTTGTGTTCTACCCTTGACACGACGCCTTTGGTAATGGAAAGTTTGTCTCCGCCTTCGGGAAACCCATAAGCATAGACTTCATCCTTAATACGGGAAAAATGTCCGAATCCTATGGGTACAATTCCTTTAAAAAAATCCGGGTCATTAACTTTGAGTAAGGCCAGATCGCTCTTATGGTCAATCATATCAACGATCGCGGTATATCGCTTAGCCTGACCTGATTTTCTAACCTGTAAAAAAGTATTGTCACAGACAACATGGGCGTTGGTTAAAATTCGATTGCCGTGAATAATAACGCCGGATCCGTGGCGTGAACTTATTCCTTTCATCTGCCATGGTTCATGGTAGTTATGCTCACTGTAGACCACATAAATTTTAACAACGGTGTCCTTTTCTTCAGCGAAAAGCGTAGAACAGGTGCATATCAAAAACAATACAGGAAAAATCCACGCAAATCTGGCCATGGAACTATTCAATCTGACTAAACGGTTTTTTTAATTGATTGGTAAAAATGACGGATTGCTTTTCTGACTTGATAAGACGGCTGTAAACCGTTTTTGTTTCCCCGGTGGCTGTATCGACGACAAAGGCACCGACCAAAGCGCCGCCATCAACCGGGGCCGCAGCCCATGACTGAAGTTGAAACCGGCCGTAATGGGGGGGCGGAGGCGAATTTACCGCGCCAAGAAATAGAATGCACAGCAGGGTCAGGGCAATTCCTAAAACAAAATACTTGATATGTTTGCTGAAAATCAAACGTTTCATTTAATCATCCCAAAAATGAATTATTTTTTGGCCTTAGTCATATTTTAGGCCATACAAATTTCCGGTAGGTTGGGTTGAGGAACGAAACCCAACACCGATAAGTTATTGGGTTTCACTTCGTTCAACCCAACCTACGTTTTAGCCGATGTATGATCAAGCCCTATTTTTTTGCCTTTGCAAAATCATTGTGCTGGGCACCAAATCCCTGGACTTCAATAATATCTTCTTGAATGCCAATATTTTTCCCCAGTATACTTGTCGCGTCTTTCACATTGAGAATCATATTCACGAATGCATCTCCGTTTTTTTCCCAGCCATAATCGGAAACTTCTGCCAGGTAAAGTGTTGCAAGAAGCTTGGTTTTGACAACATCAGATTTAAGCAGGTAGTTTTCAATACTTGTTTTGGACTCGACCTGCATACCTATCAGACGTTTACCAAGTTCTTTGTATGCATCAATTTCAGCCGCCCTCAAGGCAGCAATTGCACCTGCATTTTTCCTTGTTGACGTGCCGTACCCCACGCGTCTGAATACCTTGTTCTGCAGGTTCATCTGTTCGCCGTCAATATTTTCCATCGTGGCTAATTGTACGGATGCTTCTACTTTGGCAATGTCTTTTTTGGGGTCATAAATGGGCGTGGAGAATTTTATATTTTTAATAAAGCCTTCGGTTTTGGTTTCAGTTACACTTTGATAGTTGGCTGCAATCATATCTTCTACAGATTCAGTGGCTCTGATTTTGAGTCCATATATAGACTCCACCAATGAACGGGATGCCTGAACTTTTGCGGCCATAATGCTCATCAGTCTTTTATTCCCTGCCAATGCAGGTGAAAAAAAGCCAAAAAGAACAAGTATCAAAATCAACATCGTTGAAGTCGTTTTTTTTATCATAAATATCTCACCTTCACTTATTCATATTTGTTACAGAATATTATATGAAAGAACTGAATTAACCGATTCGTTTCTTTCATTATTTTTTGTGGCCCAATCTGGATGAAAGACCAGGTAGGCCATGGTCGTTATTAGGAGTCGATTATTCCTGTGTTTTTGTTTCTCGACCCATTTCAATAGTTTTCTCTAAAATTTCAACTTTGGGACCTTTTTCCCCATCTTTGACATGGGCTTTGTATTCAATGGTTCCATATTGAGGAATATCTGGAAAACCTTGAACAATCTCTTTGTTCATGTGGTCTATATCTTTCACTCTTTTTTCAACATGTTCTTTGTTACCAGCCCAAAGCGTCATGGAAAAAAGGCTGATCCCTTGAAAAAGGATCAAGAAGACAGTGAATATAAGCCTTTTGGTCATGTGCCTACCATTCATCTTCGCTCAACATCCTTCCAATACCGGCCCCGGCTTTAATTGCCGGCTTAGGCTGGCTTGTTGCGGTTGAAGAACCGTGTGACGCACCGGCTGGAGGCTTGGGTTGGCTTGTATTGGATGAAGAGGCAGATGGCGCATTAACGGTCGGCTGACTGCTTTGTACGGGTTGTGTAATGGTACCGCCGGATAGAATAGTGTTCAACTGATACCGCCTTGCCAGGGCCGCTTCTGTGATGGGAATATTTTCATAGACAGCCATGAAAGTATTAAAATCAATTTTACCCGATGCCGGTGAAAACGATGGGGAAATAGTTTTAAAAGCATTAATGGAGGCCGAATCAAGCTGACCATTCAAGTTTAGATTATGCCCATATAAGTAAGCCCATTGCTGGGCTGCCATAATCTGTTCAGCGGCATTAACACTATGATAATAGCGTTTAATTTGTCTGACAACAACGGCGTCCCGGGATGTGTCGTTTCCTAAAAGCGTCCAATAAGGGAGCGCCAGGTATTTTCCAACCATCTGAATCATGCTTACCTCAACCAGAACTCTGACAGCAGCATGCCGGCCCTGTACTTTTTTTATAGAGCCTTTTGACCCAAAAGTAGGACCAAACAAAGTAATGCCAAATTCTTTTTCACGCAGCCCTTTGTGAACTTCCATACTGTTGATCGTGTTCATGCGGGGTATGCCTGCCATTGTTTTAAAATCAAGCATATTAAAATCAAGCGTAATTCTGGCTAACCCTTGTTTGCCGCTGTCACTGTAATTGACACCCACAGACCCGCTTGGGAGAAATTTGGGTGCATTGGAAAAAGTGGCATCAACACCCATATCCGTACCATCGCCCCGAGTCTCAAGGCCCCGGTCAAATTCTGTGATCCCCCCACTGATAACGACTTCGGGAATCAGTTTATCTGAGAAGTCAGAGTACCCTGTAACATTCATATTCTGGATATAGGCGGGGTCGTATGGAATATAGCGGATAAAGCCACCTATGGAATTGAGTGCGCTTTTAAGTATCTCCGTAATATCTCTTGGGATCTCACCGCCTGTCGCCCCTGATGTCCCCGTGTTGTCTCCAATGGGATCACTTTGGATTTTCAATTCTCCCGTATCAAAAATTTCGGTCATCAAGCCCAGATCAATCAAAGCTTCCGTATAGGATGTCAGTTTGACTTCCGGGGCAGACTCTTTTAATTGAACATCCACTTTGGTTGGCGAAGAGACGCACCCGCTCATCGTTACGCTGATAAATATTACACACACCATTTGTATCAGCCAAATATAAAGTTTCGTATATCCTTTCATCATATTAGCTCCTCAGTCCGACCTTGATTAAATTGTATTTTCAGGCTTTTCCACACAATCCAAAACAACATTCCCCCTTGTCACAACCATGTAAGGACAAAATGACCGGTTTATTAAACGCTCTAATCTGCAACCAGTGTTTTATCGCCTTTACTGTCGTCAATGATAATAATATCTCCTTTAACGGTACTGCCGGCACCCATGACAACACTGTTCATATTTGCGGATTCAGAACTGCTTCCTGACTTTGTATTTGCGTTGCTTTGGGAATTCGCTTTGCTGCGCGCATTCATCTTAATGAAGGTTACATTTCTATCCTTTTTTCCCAGATCATCATATTTTTGAATGGAATCTTCAGTATAAGTTGATATTCCGTCATCAAGATCCCCACAGATAACAACATGCGGGGCCAAAACCTGAACCATGAAAAAAATGGACATTAAAATTTTTATAAATTTCATTTTATCTTCCTCAATAACAAAAGGATTCAGCAGGGTCGGGTGATAACGAGTGCTGCTGAATCCTTGAATAATCATCTTCTTGTGCGCCATAAACCTGTTCTGTTATTCAATATCGACAGAACCCATGTTGGCCGTGTTGTTTTTACCACCGGCGATGTTGGCGGCATTTTCAACGTTGGATTTATTGATTACTGCTCCTTTGACTTGAGAATCTTTAACATTAACAGATCCCATATTGGCGGTATTGCCTTCTCCAACAGCTATATTAGCGGCATTCTTGACGTTAGAGTCATTTACGATCACGCCTTTTACCTTGGAATTCTGGAGATTGACAGACCCCATGTTAGCTGTGTTGTCTCTGCCTGCAGCAATGTTGGCGGCATTCTTAACATTGGATTTGTTGATTACCGCACCTTTGACCTTAGAATCTTTAACATTTACAGACCCCATGTTGGCGGTATTGCCTTCTCCAACAGCGATATTGGCAGCATTCTTAACGTTAGACTGATTTACGACAACGCCTTTTACCTTGGAACCCTGGACATTGACCGACCCCATATTGGCTGTATTGTCTCTACCCGCAGCAATGTTGGCAGCATTTTTAACGTTGGATTTGTTAATTACAGCACCCTTGACCTTAGAATCCTGGACGTTTACAGATCCCATGTTGGCTGTGTTACCTTTGCCAACGGCGATATTGGCAGCATTTTTAACATTGGATTGATTGATCACGGCACCCTTAACCTTGGAATCTTTAATCTTCACCGATCCCATGTTGGCGGTATTACCCTCTCCAACGGATATGTTTGCAGCATCCTTTACCGTGGATTGATTAATGACAGCACCTTTCACTTTGGAATCTCCAAATGAGGTGCCTGTCAGGATAAACAAAGCGATCAATGATAGTGCAAGTATTTTTTTCATGGGTTACAATCTCCTTCTCATTTTCGGCAGACCGATTTTGGCCTTTTTTCGCCGTTTAATAAAAAAAGCAAGTGTCTTTAACTTTTTTATGCCTGCATTCGACGATTTCGCCTGCAAATCATTAAAATGTACACTTGGTTAACTTTAATTATATTAATTTACTACCCTCCCAATAGTATTTTACATAATAAAATAAAGCAGATACCGCCACACAGCATCCTAAAATCGACAATCAAGCAGTCATGCAGAGGTAAAAACTTTTTACGCTCTGCTTCAAGTAATTTTCATTTTGATGATTAAATTGATTTTAATTAATTTATAGAATAATGTAAATAAAAAAAGCTAAATTTATGGGAATAAGGAGGAGGGACGATGAAAGCGATGAAAATACTGATTATTCTTTTGTTTCTTGGTATTAGTATGCCGGTATGGGCCTTTAATACAGAGACAGAGATTCAGATAAATAGCACCAATTGGGTCAACACAGGTTGTCTTGAGGGAAACGGAGTCCTGAAAAAAGAAAAAAAGAAACTGGCGCCTTTCAACAAAATTCGTATCAATGGCGTTTTCAATGTTACGATCGTACAGCAGGCCATTCCCTTTTTTGAAATGTCTGCGGACGCAAACCTTTTCTCAAGAATTCAGATCCGTGTCATCAAAAATCAGCTTCAGATTGATTCCACGGGCTCCCTTTGTCCTAAGTTGCCCATAAAAATAAATATCGGCCTGCCTGAATTAAAGGAAGTTCAAGGGTTAGGCGCTGACGATATCACAATTTCAAATTTAACCAACGAATACTTTACGGTCAATATGGATGGGAGCTGTGACATTAGCATAACAGGACACACCAAGACATTTACAGTCACAATGACCGGCGCAGGAGATCTTAATGCGTTCCGATTTAAGGCTGATAAAATTTCAATTCTGTCTTCAGGTGCAGGGAACAGCGAGGTATTTGCAACCAAATTGCTGAAGGCGCATATAGATGGGGCTGGAGATATCGCGTTCCAAGGGCATCCTGAAAAAGTAATTGTAAGCGGAGACGGGGTTGGGGACGTGATACAGGGGGATTAAAAAAAGAACCAGTAATTTCGTCTATTTTATAAAATTTACGAGCCTTCGATTCCAAGCTATTCATACACAGTATGACGTCTTGGATCAAAGGCTTCCCTGATGCCCTCGCCGATGAATGTAACGGTCATCAGTGTCACCACAAGGGCTGACACTACAGCAGCGGAAATCCACCAGGCTTCCATGTTCTGCCAACCCTGGGATAAAAGCTCTCCCCAGGAGGGGGTGGGTGCAGGCAGGCCAAACCCTAAATAGTCCAGAGATGTTAAGGCCACAATGCCGCCGGAAATAGCAAAAGGTGCATAGGTGACGATGACGGAAATGGTGTTGGGGATAATGTGCCTGAAAATGATCCGCATGTGCGAAGCCCCCAAAGACCGGACCGCAAGAATATATTCGCGTTCCTTTTCCCGGTATGTCATAGTGCGCATGACCCAGGTGATGGATATCCAGCCGAAAAAAGCCATGATCAGTATCAGAATCATAAAATTTGGCACCACAATGGAAGAGACAATAATAATGACATACAAAAACGGAATATTGCTCCAGATCTCAATGACCCGTTGGAAAAACAGATCAAATTTTCCACCGAAATACCCCATGGCACAGCCCAGGGATATCCCCACGGTATAGTTAAGAAACAGCAGTCCTAAAGAAAAAAGAATGGCCGTGCGAAACCCGTACACAAGGCGGGCCAGCACATCCCGTCCCACATTGTCCGTACCCAAAAAATGCCGAAGGGAAAATGAAGGCGGAAACGGCGGGTATTCATTGAGGCGCAGATCATTTTCATAAGGATTATAGGGCACCGGCGGCATAATCACAAAACCTGTCCCCCCTTCCCTGTCCAATTTTTGTTTCAGTTCCCGGTAATTGGTCTCATATGAATACCCTAGGCCAAAAGTTTTTCCCGGTATCATATCGATGTAGGTTGGAAAATAAAACTCGCCCTGGAAACAGACCAGAAGAGCCCTGGAATTAATAAACACTTCGGCAAAAAAGGAGATAAACATCAGGACCAAAATGATCACAAGAGACCAGAAGCCTCGCTTGACACTGCGAAAGCGCCTGAACTGTTCTTTTGTCACCGGGTTCAATAATGCCATTTCGTACTCCTTATTTGAACCTTACCCGGGGATCGACTATGGCGACGCACACATCAGACAAAATATTTCCCACCATAAACAACAGGGATGAAATCACAAGTATTCCCATCACCACTGGGTAATCGCGGTCTAAAATGGACTCATACCCCAAAAGGCCCATCCCATCTATATTAAACACCTTTTCAATGAGAAATGACCCCATTAAAAGAATGGAAATATTGTTGCCGAAACTGGTGGCAATGGGAATCAAGCTGTTACGAAGGGCATGGCGGAAGATAGCCTGTTTGAAGCTTAACCCCTTGGCAATGGCCGTGCGCACATAGTCGGCAGACAGATTATCCATGAGCGTGTTTTTCATCAAAAGGGTCATCACGGTAAAGGCACCGATCACATAGGAAAGAAGCGGCAGCACGGTATGCCATGCAACATCTTTTATTTTTCCCCAAAACGTCATGTCGGAAAAATAGTCAGATGCAAGCCCGCCCAAGGGGAATGTATCCATTCGGGATGCAAAAACCACCAGCATAATGACGCCTGCCACCCAGCCCGGGATGGCATAGCCTGCGAAAATAATCCCGGAGGTCACATTGTCAAACCCACTGTTGTGGTTCACAGCCTTTGCAACGCCCAAAGGGATGCAAACGCCGTAAATAACGACCATGCTCAAAACACCGAAATAAAGTGAGATGGGGATACGTTCTCTGATCATGTCCCACACCGGATCCTGGTATCGGGTGGACCGTCCCAGATCGCCTTTAAGCACCTTGAAAAGCCAGATTCCGTAGCTTTGGAGCACGGGCTTGTCAAATCCGTAATAGGCCTCAAGTTTTTTGATCTGGTCATCGGACAACGGCTGCCCCTGGCCTGCATGGGACTTTGAATGCCCACTCTGTTCGCCCATCTGCATGGCCCTGGCTTCAGCAATGATGCGTTCGATGGGACCGCCGGGTACAAAACGGGTGATGGTGAACACCATGATGGTAATACCGATAAAGGTGGGGATTACTAATAAGAGCCGTCTGATAAAATACGCGGTCACAGGATAAAAACGCCCTCCCCTATTGGAACATCTGTGGTGTGTGGCGAAAATATTATGGCTTGGGGTACAAGGATTTACATCCCAGCCCCAAGCTCTATTTAGTTATTTTTCAGCCTATTGGGATACCGAATCAAACACCGACTCCAAAGCTTTGTCAAGGAATTCAGGTTTTGTGCCGCCGGCCTGGGCCATATCCGGCCGACCGCCACCACCGCCGCCCACAATACCAGCAGCGGTTTTTACGATATTTCCTGCCTTAAAGGTCTTGGTTAAATCTTCTGTGACCATGGAGATAAGCAATGCCTTACCGTTGGATTCGGCACCCAGTAATAACACGCCGGAACCCAATTTATTTTTAAATTTGTCTGCCAGGTCCCGAAGCTGGGATGGATTCTCAATTTCCACCCGTTTGGCCAGCACTTTGACCCCGTTGATCTCCTTGATATCATCATCGATGTTTTCAACTGATTTGGACGCGATCTTGGCCTTGAGTGCAGCCAATTCCTTTTCCGCAGCTTTTTTTTCGGCCATCACCGTTTCAAGCCGATCCACCATATCGCCTTTGCTGCTTTTCAAGATACCCGCCGCTTTCTCCATGGCAGCCTGATCTGCATGGACTGCTTCAAGAGCGGCAAGCCCTGTCACCGCTTCAATACGGCGTACACCCGAGGCAATACCGCCCTCGGACAGGATGCGGAACAACCCGATGTCGCCTGTGGCACGGGTATGTGTGCCGCCGCACAGTTCCTGGGAGAAATCCCCCTGGGAAACCACCCGGACCACATCCCCGTATTTTTCCTCAAACAGAGCCGTGGCACCTGACCGGACCGCCTCATTCATGCCCATCTCCTTTGTGGTCACAGCAACGTTCTCCATGATGCGGGTATTGACTTCGGTCTCAATGCCGGCAAGCTCTTCGGGGGTGGCTGCGCTGAAATGGGTAAAGTCAAACCGCAGCCTGTCAGGGGTCACAAGAGACCCGGACTGCTTGACATGGTCGCCTAAAACCTTGCGAAGGGCTGAATGCAGAATGTGGGTGGCTGAATGATTTGCCGCGGTGGCACGGCGAAGTTGTGCATTCACCTTAAGGGTAAATGTATCGCCTTTTTTGCAGGATCCCTTGATAATTTTGCCTTTGTGGATGAAAAGGCCCGAAGGATCCTTAACCGTATCAATGATCTCAATTGCGCAAGCATCATTTTCAAAACGACCTTTGTCCCCTGCCTGACCGCCGGATTCTGCATAAAATACAGTCTCGGGAGTAACTACTTCAATTTCGTCACCAACAATAGCCGTTTCAACTTCAGCATCATCCTTAACCACGATGAGCAGGTCACTTTCCATTTCAACGGCATCATAACCTTTAAATACGGTTTTCACGCCCGCAGAAGTCAACGGTTTATACGCATCTCCCACACCGGCAAATTTCTTTTTGGACTTGGATCTTGCTTTCTGTTCGGCCATGGCCGCATCAAACCCGGCCAGATCCAGGTCAATCCCCATCTCCTTGACATGGTCTTGAATAATGTCCACGGGGAATCCAAAGGTATCATACAGTTTAAAAATCACCTCTCCGGGAATGATTTTCTCATTGTTCTTTCCAAGATCCTCAATGGTTGCTTCCAAAAGCTTCATACCGATTTCAAGGGTTTCAAGGAACTTTTCCTCTTCGTTCTTCACCACATTAAGGATAAACGCCGCAGACTCTTTGAGCTCCGGATAGGCTTCATCCATAATGGAGAACACGGTTTGAACGGTTTTGTGTAAAAACGATTCGGTCAGCCCAATGCTGCGTCCGTACCGGATGGCCCGGCGCATAATCCGGCGAAGGACATAACCGCGCCCCTCGTTGGAAGGCAACACACCGTCGCAGATCAAAAAGGCAGATGCCCTTGAATGATCGGCAATGACCTTCATCGCCACTTCCACTTCCTTGGATTCGCCTCGTTTTTTGCCCGCCAGTTCCCCGACCCGTTCCATGATGGGCACAAAAAGGTCAGTATCAAAATTGGTAGGCACATCCTGAAGAACGGAAATAATACGCTCAAGGCCCATACCCGTGTCAATACTAGGTTTAGGCAGCGGCGTCATGGTGCCGTCTTCGCTTCTCTCAAACTGCATGAATACCAGGTTCCACAACTCCAACCACCGGTCACAGTCACAGCCCACAGCACAGTTGGGATCATCACACCCGAACGCTCTGCCCCGGTCAATGTGAATTTCTGAGCATGGACCGCAGGGGCCGGTGTCACCCATGGCCCAAAAATTATCCGCCTCGCCTAACCGAGAGATGCGCTCAGCAGGTACGCCAACCTGCTTATTCCAGATCTCAAAGGCTTCGTCATCATCCTTATAAACGGAGACATGGAGCTTATCCGCATCAAACCCGTATCCGTTGGTGAGCAGATCCCAGGCGAAATCAATGGCCTGTTCCTTGAAATACTCGCCAAAGGAAAAATTACCCAGCATCTCAAAAAAGGTGTGGTGGCGCGCTGTGTATCCTACATTTTCAAGATCGTTATGTTTGCCTCCGGCACGCACACATTTCTGAGAGGTGACGGCGGTTGTATAGTCACGTTTTTCATCGCCTGTAAAAACGCGTTTAAACTGCACCATCCCGGCGTTGACAAACAGCAGGGTGGGATCATCCTGGGGTACTAGGGACGACGAACGCACATGGCGGTGGTTATGTTTATTAAAATATTCGAGGAAAATTTTCCTGGCTTCATTACCTGTCATAATATTATTGGCTCCTGCTCAACTATAACCGGTTAGCTTAGTGTTTGGGCGCAAAGTCACCCACCTGCGGCGTTGCATAAAAATTTACAATCCTCACATACATTAGTATGCTCCGGTTATAAATTTTTATGCGCCTTGCATCTGGGTAACTTTGCGCCCAAACACAGGGTTCCATTCAGGCACTATACCTCCAGTTTACTGTCCTTTCCGGTGTCGGGTGCAGTTTTGGGTGCTTCCGGTCCGGCAATTCCAAGTTCGGTTCTTACTTTAAGTTCAATGGCATCAAAAATATCGGGATTGTCGTTTAAAAAGGCCTTTACATTCTCCCGGCCCTGGCCGATGCGCTCTTTGTCAAATGAATACCAGGACCCGCTCTTGTTCACAATATCCAGCTCAACCCCCATGTCCAGAAGGTCGCCGGTCCTGGAAATGCCCTCCCCGTACATCAAATCGAATTCCACATTTTTAAATGGGGGGGCCAGTTTATTTTTTACCACCTTAACCTTGGTACGGGATCCGATCACATCTTCGCCATTCTTGATGGCTGCGGCTTTTCGAATCTCGAGACGCATGGAAGAATAAAATTTCAAGGCATTGCCACCGGTGGTGGTTTCCGGGTTTCCATACACCACACCAATCTTCATGCGGATCTGGTTTATGAAAATCAAGGTAGTGGCGGTTTTACCAATGGTGGCGGTCAATTTACGAAGGGCCTGGGACATCAGTCTTGCCTGTAGTCCCATGTGGGAGTCGCCCATCTCGCCTTCAATTTCTGATCGGGGCACAAGGGCTGCCACCGAATCCACAATCATAATATCAACCCCGCCGCTTCTCACCAGCATATCGGCAATCTCAAGGGCCTGTTCACCGTTATCGGGCTGGGAGACCAGCAGTTCGTCACAGTCCACACCCAGCTGCTTGGCATAGGCCACATCCAAGGCGTGTTCAGCATCAATAAACGCGGCAATGCCGCCTTTTCTCTGGGCCTGGGCCACAGCATGAAGCGCAAGGGTTGTTTTACCGGAAGATTCAGGGCCGTAGATCTCAATGACCCGGCCTCTGGGATATCCGCCTACCCCCAGGGCCTTGTCCAAGGCAAGGGAGCCGGACCGAATCACGGGCACGTCTTGAATTTCCCGTCCGCCCAGCTTCATAATCGAACCTTTACCGAACTGGCGCTCGATTTGGTTCATGGCGGTCTGGACAGCTTTTTCCTTTTCCTTATTTTTTTCCATCGTGTTTTCCTCCTAAATCAAGCCTGAAAGGTATATTCCTTTTAGCAGGAAAGCAGCCAGCACCCCTGCCATTAAATCATCCAACACAATACCGGCCCCGCCGGAAAAGTTTTTTTCAAACCAGCGGATCGGAAAAGGTTTAAGTATATCAAAACATCTAAAGGCAATAAAGCCCACAAGTAAAGTAAGCAGATTCACAGGCACCAGGGTCATGGTAACACAAAACCCTGCCATCTCATCGATGACCACAGCGCCCGGATCCTTACCGCCAATCAGAATCTCAGCCTCCTGGGAAATCCAGACCGCACAAAGGAGCACACCCACCAAAAACAAGGCGGCAGCGCCAGGCGTACACGTCGTTGCCAGCCAACTCATGATGCCGATCAACGGCAGGCCGGCAAGGGTGCCGAATGTCCCGGGGGCAAAGGGTATCCGTCCCAGACCAAACCCTGTGGCAATAAAAAGTATCGCTTTTTCCCCCATCAGGCGGCTCCTTTTCCGATCTATTATGACCGGCCTGTTTGTCCGTCAAGGGGATTTACGTCAGCCAGAATCCGTTCATACACCTGATAAAAGGGCAAATTTTGTTCCCGGGCAATGCGTTTACATTCATCGTATTCGGGCATAATCCGGGCCTGACCGTTTGGGCGGATGATCTTCTTGGCGTTTACATAGCCAAGACTTGTCTCCACATCTACAGGTTCACGCCGCAAGATCATCCGATCACACACATGATATCGAACGCCGATGCTCGTGGTTTCGGACAGGAGAACTTTAGAAAGCAGCTGGAGCTGCGGCTTGTGGCAAATCACTTCAATGCGGGTGGCGGGCCGGTTCTTTTTCATGAATGCCGGTGTAAAACTGACATCAAGCGCGCCTTGTTCCATGAGGCGGTCCATGACAAAGCCAAGGCCCTCCGGGCTCATGTCATCCACATTGGTATAAAGGACATAAACCTGATCGGACAGGATGTTCTCCCCATAACCTTTTACTCCAGCAGGGGTGCCCAGCACCAGGCGCAGAAGATTCGGCACAGATGCCCCTGTATCACGTTTGCCGGCACCATAGCCTACTTTTTCAATCTGCATGTCCGGCATGCCGCCAAACTGCGGGGCCAGCGTTGCCACAAGGGATGCACCCGTAGGCGTAACGATTTCGGTTTTAGCATCAGATCCTGTCACTTCAAGGCCCTTAAGAATGGCAACAGTCGCCGGAACAGGCACCGGAATGGTGCCGTGGGCGCACTTAATTGTCCCTGACCCCAGAGGGATCGGCGTTGCGACAACCTGATCCACACCTAAATAATCCAAGGCCAGAAAACTGCCGATAATATCAACCAGGCTGTCAATGCCGCCAATCTCATGGAAGTGGACGGTTTCAATATCCTTTCCGTGGATACGGGCTTCAGCCTGGGCAATGAGTTTAAATGCTGTCAGGGCATTGTTCCGGACATTGTCCGGCAGATCTGCAGATTCGATGATCTCCCGGATATGGGTGTAATGACGATGCGTGACATGGTCGGTCACATCCACATGAAGATTAACCGCCCGCAAATGGCTCCTGAACACAATTTCAGTGCGCAGATCAAACCCGTCTAAGACAGTTGATAATTTGCCTTTAAGCCACTCCACAGGCACACCAAGATCCACCAGCGCCCCTAAAAACATATCCCCTGCAATGCCTGCCATCATATCAAGATAAAGAATCATATTGCCGCCTCTCCTGTTGCATGGATTTGAAGAATTTCAAGAACCAATTGGGCACAGCTGACCATATCCTTAAGTGCAATGGATTCCTTAAGGGTATGTACATCCGTCATGCCTGTGCCGATGACACCGGCTGCAATGCCTTTGCCGAAAAAAACATTGGCATCCGCCGCACCGCCGCTCGTTTTACAAGCCATGTCCCGACCCAGGTTTGCCGCGGCTTTCTGGGCAAGTCTGATCACCACGTGATCTTCGGGGATACGGGTATTGGGAAAGTCATTTTTCACAATCATTTCCACCCGGGGGACCGTGTCCCCTTCTGCCTGAAGTTCGGCCATGGTATTTTCAAAGGTAGAGACAATGGTATGTGTGACCTGATCCAGTTTTGCAGGATCATGGGACCGGGCTTCGCCGTGAATTTCCACATATTCGGGTATGATATTGGTGGCTGCCCCGCCGGAAATGATTCCCAAGTTACAGGTGGTCTCCTCGTCAAGCCGCCCCAGTTCAAGCTTGGCAATAGCACAGGACGCCGCATAAATGGCAGAGACCCCGTTTTCCGGCGTACCGCCGGCATGGGCTGCCCGGCCGTAAATTTTTGCACTGATCTTGTTGGCCGCAGGTGCCCGGTTCACTATGCCCTCGGTATCCACAGCGTCCAGAATGTATCCGAATTTTGATTTCATCAAGGAGAAGTCAAGGTTCTTGGCACCTAAAAGCCCCTGCTCTTCACCGACCGTCATGACCACCTCAACAGGTGGGCACGCCAGGTTATTTTCTTTGATTATCTGCATAACCTCAAGGATAATGGCGAGGGCGGATTTATCATCAGACCCCAGGATCGTGCTCCCGTCACTTCTAAACACACCGTCCTCAAATATGACCTTAACCCCTTTACCCGGCACCACCGTGTCCATATGTCCGGAAAGCATCACCGGCGCAACATCCGTATTTCCTTTAAATGTGGCCACAAGGTTACCGCAGTCACCGTTGACCTTGGCACCGGCGTCATCAAACACCACAGTTGCCCCAAGGCCAATCAGCTCCTTTTCAAGAACCTTTGCAATCAAAGCCTCGCTACCGGATTCGGAATCTATCTGGACAAGTGCCGAAAACCGCTGCCCAAGGCGTTCTTCATCAATCATATCCCATCCTTTACACATTAAATCCACCAGGACCATTTAAACAAGTGGGATAATATACTAGAAATTATCAAGGAATGCCAGTCCCTGTTAACAAGGATACACAGGGCAATTACCATGTAAGTTATTTGCCGTTTGGAATTAAGATAAGCCACTGAAGATGTAGATGATTGTTAACAGAAAGGAAGAAGGGGTGTAGAATGAATCAGCAGTTTTTAAACTTCGCCAACCACTTGTGTCACCATTTTTTCAAGGGCCTGATACGGTTTTGCGCCCACAAGCCTCTGATCTCTCATCAAAAAGGTGGGGGCAGCCACAAGTTCAAGTTCCCGGGCCTTTGCCCAGTCCCGATCCACAGCATCAGCATAGGATCTTGAATCAATGATTTTTTCTGCCTGGGCCACATCCAGACCTGCTGACGCGACTAAATTCAGGATCACCGCTTTGTCCGCCAAATTTTGATTATCCACAAAATATGCTTTAAACGCAGCATCATGAAACTGTTGGACCCGTCCGCACGCCTGGGCCCAAAGGCCAATCTCCTGGGCCAGACGGGAATTATAAATCATCGACCCGTCCCCGAAGGGCAGATCAAAGCTTTGTGCCGTGGCTTTAAGATTGGCGTTTACCTGTTCCGGGGTAACCAGCAAGCCTTTTTCCTCTAACAGCCGAGCTATGGGCAATCCTTGTTCAGGTATATCCGGTTGCAGCGGATAGGCACGCCATTTTATCTCGATATCGTATGTCTTTCTTAATTTTTCAATACTCCCGGTACTGAAGTAACACCAGGGTCAGATATAGTCTGAAAAAATTTCAAGCTTTGGTATCATAGGCTTAGCGCCTGAATCCCCACCAATTTTTACTTCCATCATTTACCTATTTTTATAAAATTGAGATACGCTTACCCGCCGATGGAAGCGATAAATTCCGTTAACGGACTGATAAACTGGTTATTCACTTGAAAAAATTCAACCCCTATGGAAAGAGTGGCATCTTCTCTTCTAATATTCCGGATAGATGCCATGGCACTAAGTTCATTTGACACCCCTGGCAGCAGACAATAAATTTTGAGGGTATCATTCTCTTTGAATGCCACCTTACTTTTCCTTGTTTCCTGGAACCTGAAACAGCATCCGTGCCTGCTGACATCAAAAACCACGACCTGGAGCGCGTGACTTTTAAATTCCACCCGGCCTGGGATTGCCACATTGTTTCTTCTAACAACCCTGAGGTCCTGATTCTGAACAATTTTTGGATATTCAATGGCTATGGCCCGAATGGGCCGGGTTATAATTTCAATAATTGCAGCCTGAAACGCGTAAAGGGAACCGTTATACAGGTATTTTACAATCATTTTGTTGCCGGGGTACAATTTGGTCTGAACCGTTTTGTATTTTTGGGGTAACGTGATAATGACGTATTCATCATCAAGCAGTCCTACAAATATGCTGGAAACATTGAAGCTTACGCCTTCTATGGTCAGATAAACTTTCGTACCTATATCAATATTCAAAGCTTGGGGTTTCTTAAGATTTAAAAAAGCTTCTTCGCCTTCCATATATTTTCCTTTCAGGAACCCAATGATACGTTTTTGCGGTTGATTCACATACAATTTTGATCTGAATAGAATATATTTTAGTCTGATTCAATGCTGTTTTGTCAAGTCAAATCCTCTGGGGACAATAAATCTCGGTATATATGAATCAATCGCAAAGATTGATTCAAGGATATCTTCGATAAAGGGTCGAGGGTCCCTTTTAGACATAGAGAATTTCTTTTAGAATATATTTTTTTGTAATGGGTTTGAGAGAACTTTCGATACCTAAATCTACTTTTCTACCCAATCCTTTTTCCAGCTCTCTTTTGAGACCGAAAAAGCTCCTGAATTTGTTGAAAGATTCTATTTCAACAGCGATATCAATATCGCTGTCATTTGATTCATTGCCCCTTGCGTAGCTTCCGAACAACCCGATTCGGGTTACACCATATTGAATCTTGAATTCATCCTTATAGGAACTTAAAAAGGCTAAGATATCTTTTTTATTCATAATGCCACCCATTATCCTGTAATTTTGATATTCAACCCCTATTTTAATCAATCAAGAGACCGCAATATATTTTCTATATCATACTGTATTCCGTCTATTTCCGGCAAATTCTTTCTTAATGCCAAAGGAAATAGAAGCAATTACTTTAACGGGCCGGAGTTTATCATTTTAAAATATCAATAGTCCATGTATGATCCACAATGACCGGGGCTATATCAGATATCTGCGATGTCCCGAAAAAATCACCGTCTATCACATCAAAATAGAGCCCCTTCGCACCAGGCAGATAATCGGATTCCACCCCGTCCACAATCATTGTGAACCCAAAGGTATAACTTCCCCGGGTCAAAGCCAGGCGGGGTATTCTGCAATCCAGATAACCTTTGGGGCAAAGCATGGCCGGAAGGTCAAGCCCGCTTTCAAGGGTACGATTTCTAAAAAGGATCCGACCACTCCGATCACTGACCGTAAAAGAAAAATCAATGGATTTCACCTTGTGGATCCTGGCTTTGTACCCAAACCGAAAAACGTATTCCCTGCCTGAAACAAGCGTATTCACCGGCTGATGTTCGTGGTCCAAAACACAGAAAGAGTGAATCCGGATCACGCCTGTGCCCCGACTGTCTTCCCATTGTTCAATGGACAGGGCTTTTTTATCATTCCCGCCAAAGGAATTTAAGTAACCCTGGATCATCCGGGCAGGATCACCTTCCATTATCTTTTCGCCTTTATCCAAAACAAGCACACGGGTACATAAATTCTCTATGGCTGCCATGGAATGACTTACCATGATAATGGTTCGGCCTTCTTTGCCCACATCCTTCATCTTGCCAAGGCATTTTTTCCGGAACGACGCATCTCCCACCGCAAGGACCTCATCCACCAGCAAAATATCCGGCTCAAGATGGGCTGCCACAGCAAAGGCCAGCCGAAGATACATACCACTGGAATACCTTTTAGCAGGCGTATCCAAAAATTTTTCAACTTCCGAGAACCAGACAATTTCATCAAACTTGCGCCGGATTTCAGCCCGGTTCATCCCCAGGATAGCCCCATTCAAATAAATGTTTTCCCGCCCGGTAAGTTCCGGATGAAATCCCGTCCCCACTTCAAGCAGACTTGACACCCGTCCATTGATTGTCACCTGTCCCGTTGTGGGCCAGGTAATCCGGCTCAATATCTTTAAAAGTGTAGACTTTCCGGCCCCGTTTCTGCCGATCAAACCTAACCGTTCACCCTGGGCCACTTTAAAGGACAGGTTCTTTAAAGCCCAGAAGCTTTCAGGCGTTTGGGGCACGATCTTCTTTTGTTCCAAAGAAGCAGAAGTCAAAGATCCCCGCAGACGGCCTGCAAGAGCCGTAAAACACTCCTTTAGCGAAGCATTGGCAAAAAGACCGCCATGGTGAAGCCGGTATTGCTTGCCCAAATTATCAGCTTCAATAATGCTTGACATGGCCCCTAATTAAATCCTCCATTGTAAATCGCAATGATTCCTCCAAGTACTTGCAAAACACCTTTTATTAGCAGTCCTTATAACGGCCATGGGCATCCCTTGGTCGATCTACACCCACACTGAAATCACAACAAAACTTAAAAACTCTGTATGGATTAAACAGACTTTCTTATATAATAGTTATGGGGGTTGTACTCAAACACATATTGATATATTTTATTTCTCAAGCTGAGCAATTGACTAAATGAGATATGACTCAGAACATCGAAGTGCTCAGCTTCTCTTTCTAAAAACTTAATTATCAAACAGAAGACAAATGGATTCAGATACTTCGATATCAAAAAGTTCACAACATGGACCCACATTAGATAAACTATAAAAGGAGCAACGAACATGTTTAAACATATATTGATCTGGACAGTTGCGACAATTTTATTGATCACGGGAGCGTATGCGGACCCATTAACGCTGGAGTGGGTGACAAGCAAAGACATGGTGTCCTATAAGGTGGGAGACGCTATTACGTTCAAAATTCGGCTTCAAAAAGATGGGGCCATAGTCGTCGGGAAAAAAATGAAGTGGAAACGCTCAGGTAGTGATCAACTAACCGCCTCCGGTGAAGGCGTTAGTGAAAAAATGCCTCTGACCATTGAAACATCCATGGCTATGCCCGGTTTCGTTCGCATCGAAGTCTGGGTTTATAACAAGGATGGAAAACCGGAGAAGTATACAAAAGGCTATTACAAAGGTCGGCCTCTAAAATTTGAAGGGGGCGTGGGAGTTCAACCGGAAAAATTAAAAGGCTATCCGTCCCCTAAGGATTTCGATGCCTTCTGGCAAAAACAAAGAGCACGTCTGGAATCAGTCCCGGTAAAGGCGAAGCTGATACCAATCAAAGATGCTAAAGTGGATTTTGTTCTTTACGATGTTTCCATTGACTGTGCTGGGCCCAAGCCGGTGCGAGGCTATCTTTCAATACCGGAAAAAGCGAAAGAAAAGTCGCTCAAAGCCCAGGTTTTATTCCACGGTTATGGTGTCACCGGTGCGTCCAAGCGATACGCCAAGGGAAAGATTACACTCGACATCAACCCCCATGGCATCGAAAACGGGCGGGAAACCGCGTACTACGAAAGGCTAAAAAAAGGTGAACTCAAAGGTTATGGTTTCAATAGTACTGAGAATGCCTTGCCTGAAACATGCTACTTCAACGGTATGATACTGCGTGTAATGCGTGCCTTAGATTACATTAAGACACGCCCTGAATGGAATGGGAAGGATCTAATTGTTTCCGGAGGGAGCCAGGGTGGGCTACAATCAATCGCAGCTGCGGCACTAGATCCAGACGTAACCAACTGCCATGCATTCAAGCCTTGGTGCTGTGACGTGGGCGGCATCAAGTTAGGAAGAATCCGCGGTTGGCGACCTGATTTTGAGCCTGGCTTAGCTTACTACGACACTGCAAGCATGGGCAAACGCATCACCTGCGAGACCTTCATCAGCGCTGGCATGGGTGATTACGTGTGTCCTCCTTCGGGCATTGCTGTTCTCTATAACAACATCAAGGGCAACAAAACAATCCAATACATCCAAGGAGCAACGCACGGATACACACCACCACACCCGGTTAAACAGGTGATCTCAACAAAAAAAAATATATGAAGTTGCGGCCAAGCGTTTTGGGGAGTTCGGATAACGTTAAATGGTGCTTAACAATTACAACGCTTACGTGAACTATAGCTGGCTCCCGCTTCCCAAGATATTATATTTTGATGGTTGTTAGTTTATTTTTGGCAACAAATAGTACCTTTTTAACACTCACAGAAAAAATTATCGCACCCGTAACAGTCCCGACAGATGTTACAGTATAGGAAAGTTCATCAGATGCAAACATATGCGTCATGTGCAGCTTTTCTATTATCCTAAAAATCACCATATGACACAAATATATTTCCATACTAATCCCACTAAGAAATCGTGTAATTGAATTTTGAAGCACACCTCCGGACGTGCCAATAGCATATATCAAAAAAAACGAAAATAAAACTAACAATACATTAGAGTTTCCGCTCAAAGCAAAAGCATAGACGCCCACTGATGAAATTATACACACAACTAAGACAACACTACGATATCTTTTGATCAACTTAATTAGCCATTCTCGATACAGGAAAATTAAGCCTCCAGCATAAAAAAAGACAGCACAAAAAATAAAATTATGGCGCATTTTAAAATTTTCTGGAACATGCTCTGCGTCAAAAAAATAAACAGCACATAACACCTTTAACGTAAATGCCACAAAGAATGATAGCCATGCCCTCCTTTTGTTTGACAGTAAATAGCAAAAAAAAGGAAACAAAAAATAAAACACAAATACAACCCCAATAAACCAACCAACTCCGATAACGGAGATTTGTGAATTTGGAAGTAAGCCAAAACACAATGTGAGATTTGCAAATACTTCATAAAAAGAATTCATACTTGGAGAAATGACAATATCAAGCAGACAAAGCAAAGCGAAAAATGGCCATATTTTTGCATAACGTTTACTATAAAACTGTTCCATGGTAATTTGTTTGTTCGTTATTTTAAAATAATATCCGCAACATAAAGAGAATCCGCTGATCACCATGAACAAATACACAAATTGTGTAAACGAAGGAATTAACTTGTCAAAAATAAAACCACTGGTAGTATATCCTCCATTTGCCAGTACATGCATCAACACGATACCAATAGCAGAAAATGCTCTCAAACCATTTATCGATTCATAACGTTCAACTTCATTAGTCTTCATTTGATTATCCTTTACTCCTTGATCTACTTCCACAAACAAAGTTCATTTTAACCACAAAATAAATTTTATTCTTATTCCGCCTTGAATATCACCTTATTGTTTAGCCAAAATCATTGTAAGCGGTGTTTTAACCCCACTCAACACGGGACAGATTCAGAAATTTTTTCTTTTTTCACATTATAGGGGAGCAACGCTTGAAAATCATCATTTGTCATTGCCTCAGGCAGATGCTGAAACAGGTACTTGAGATACCAGTACGGTTCCAGTCCATTGGATTTTGCAGTCTCTATCAAACTGTAAATTGCCGCACTCGCCTTTGCACCTTGAACCGTATCAGAAAACAGCCAGTTTTTACGACCGATGACAAAAGGCCTGATGGCATTTTCAACCAAATTGTTGTCCGGTCGAATGAACCCTTCAGTTGTGTATTGGACCAATCGGGGCCATTGACCGAGGGTATAATTGATCGCCTTGCCAAGCAGGCTTTTGGGAGGAACTTTGTTTACTCTTTCATCAAGCCACTTCTTAAACTCGGTAAGAAGTGGAATCGCCTGGGATTGTCTCATATTGTACAATTGTTCCGCAGAACACCCTTGTTCCCGTGCTTCTTTTTCAATTTTATAAAGCTTGCTGATATATAACAATGCCGAACCGGCATTCCCGGAAGAATTTGCCTTGTTGCCAAGCGCTTTGGTTACCTCTTTAAACTTCCGACGAGCATGAACCCAGCACCCAACATGAACAATATCTTTTTTGGTATCCAGGAAATCATACCCAGCATATCCGTCCGTCTGGACGATGCCCTTAAAACCGTTCAAAAATGTTGAAACCACATCCCCAGACCTTGTCGGGTGATATTCGAACAGGATAATCGGCTTGTCTGGTGGTCCACCCCTGAAAATCCACATATAAGATTTGGATTTCCGTGGTCCCTTTAAAACTTGGAGAGGAGTTTCATCAATACCAATCATGGGGTTGGCCAGGATGTCGTCCTTCATCATGCCGATGATAATTTCACAGGCATCTGCCACCTTCATGCCCCATTTACACATGGTTGATCTGGCAAGCTCAATGCCGATCCTGGCAACTGCTTTTCTTGACGATAAAACGGCAAAGCATCTGCAAATTTGGCGGTCAGGATATGGGCAAGCAGTCCCGGAGTGGCAATACTTTTTGGAATAATCTGATCCGGCATCCTGGCAATAGATACGGTGGGGCCTTCATCTTCAACCCCCTCGCAATCTTTACAGGCGTATTTATACCGGATATTTCGAATCACCCGAACCTTGGCTGGGATGTAATCAAGCTGCTCAGAGACTTCTTCACCGATTTTATCTTTCAAGCAGCCGCAATCGCATTTTCTGTCATTCTCACTGAGTTTATGAACAACATCGACACGGGGAAGATCTGCCGGCAGTGGTTTGCGGCCGCGTTTTTTGCGGGAATGCTCTGTAATGGTGACGGTATCATCTTCATTCAGAATCGGAAGATCAGGTTCCGGCATATCAAAAAGAGACATTTGCTCGCCATCTTTGGGCGTTTTTTCTGATTTGCGACCAAAAAGCCTGTCCTGGAGGGATTTAATCTGCTCTTGAAGAATTATGTTTTCATCAAACAAATTCAGAGCGATTTCTTTGACTTCATCCAGGCTTTCAGCATCTTTGAGAGTGTCTCTTGTCATGGGCTGTATATACCATAACCAAGGGTTTTTTCATAGTTTTTCGCCTAAAAAATCATAGAGTATTTTAGGGGTTTATGAGCCTGATTTATATTCAGTCCATCGACCAGCCAGGTCAGTTCCCGGCTTGTAATATTCATGACATCTTTTGATGAATTCGGCCATTTGAACCGGTCTTTCTCAAGGCGCTTTTGCCACAGGCAAAAACCGTTTTTATCCCAGTATAAAATTTTTAAAATGGTTTGTGCCCGGTTGCAGAACACAAACAGGGATTCTGAAAATATATCCAACTGCATTTGCTCACTCACGATAACGGCAAGGCCGTTAATCGCTTTGCGCATGTCCGTCGTGCCCAGAGCCAGATAGACTTTTGTGTCCGGTGCAAAGTTCATCATGAGATGGATTTCAAGGTCGCAAGAACTCTTTCAAGTGTCTCGCTGGTGAAGCCGTCCGGGATTTCTATTTGTACACCCTGGCCAAGGTTCAACTTCAACCCGGTCGTATGAATATTGGCAGGCATCGGCAACTGGATGAATTCCACAGGACGATCCTGTCCTTTAAATTTTCTTTTCCAATATGTGAACCTGTCCTTGGACAGGTCATTGCGTCTGCAATATTCTGTCTGGGTCAGCCCTGATGCCTCCCAACGTTCGATGTTTGATTTCCAGTAACTGCTAAGTCTTTCATTTGTTGCTTTTCTTGATCTTGGCATGGGGTCGCCTCCTTTTAGTTTGGAGGCATTATATGGGCTCGCTGGGCGTGGCGGTAGATGGGGTTTAAATATCGCTTACAAATCATTACAGAATTACGGGAAAAGAGTTATTTCTTAATTGAGAAAAAAACCGCCTTCTATCAGCTTTTGCTGTTTTCCCGTTACCTTCGGCAATATTAAACGGTATCGACTGACTTGCCCTGATCCATTGATCCCGGGCTGGACGGTTTATTCCGGTAACTCGACTTTTTGGTAGACCCAGGAAATATACGTAATGGAGAGACGGAAGACGTCTAATTTTTCATGTAAGAATGGCATTTTTTCGATAGCGATCCCGATAGCGATAGCGACACGGATAGGTAAAACTATATTATGTCAGCAAACTCACGTTCATTTTGAATAAAAAACTTAAGCCCCAAAATAAATATCACCACAGACAGTAGCACCGAGATAAAAACCCCAGGCCAATATACCAAAGCTTTCTCCCCTAACAGCACCCATCTGAATCCGTCAATCACCCCCACCATGGGATTCAGACTGTAAATAAACCGCCAGCCATTCGGCACAATACTGCTTGCATACCCCACAGGGGACAAATATAACCCGAATTGGAGAATAAAAGGCATCAGGTGCATGAAATCCCGATACTTTACATTCAGCGCGGCCACAAACAGCCCGGCACCCAGGGAGGTCAATACGGCAATTGCCATGAATCCCGGCAGCAGCAGAATGGTCATACCCGGCCACACCCCGTAAACCAACATCATCCCAATAAGCAGGGCAAAGGCAATAAAAAAATCAACCAAAGCCACCACCACCGCTGCCATAGGAATAATCACCCGGGGGAAATAAACCTTTGACACCAGCGATGCATTGGACACCAGGGAATTGCCGGTACTGGAAAGGATATTAGTGAAAAACTGCCAGGGCAGAAGCGCCGCCATGACCATAACACCGTAGGGCACTTGTCCCGACGGCAAATCAGCAAGTTTACCAAAAACGATGGTAAAAACCACCATGGTAGACAAAGGTTTTATCACACTCCAAGCCACCCCGACCAAGGTCTGCTTATACCGGACCAGAATATCCCGCCAGGCCAAAAAATAAAAAAGATGTCTGAATTCCCAGACATCTTTTAAAACAGATCCGGCCGGAGCATCCGGCCGAATGGTTATTTTAATATCGCTTGTGTTTATTTTCAAACACTACTCCCCGGCATCTTCTCCATAATATGACTCATAATACTTTCTGTAATTCCTGTAGTAGCGTTCCCGTTTTACATCAACCTGATTCAGCACCACGCCAAGAATTTTTGTCCCTGCCGACTCAAGATGCTTTACGGCATCCTTAATATGCTTCCTGTTCACCTGATTGGCCTTAACAACCAGCAGCACCCCATCTGTTTCCGGAGCCAACACCAACGCATCACTTGCCGGCAATATGGGCGGAGTGTCAATAATGACAAAATCATACACATTGGCAAGATGACTTAAAGCAAAGACCATTTTACCGGAACTCACCATCTCTGCAGGATTGGGCGGAATTTTTCCGGACGGAACAATAAATAGATTCTCCTGCCCTGTTTGGGTTACCACAGACTCAATCATATTGGCCAAATATGGAAACTGGTGACCTTCATCCAAAAATTCCCGGAACATTTTTTCAAAATTGACATCATGTTCAATCGTAGTATCCATCTGCCCGGCATGCATCGGTGTAAATTTAAACCGGCCATTGTAAATGGATGCCGCTGTTTTAAATGATTCCACAATATGCATGGACAGATATTTTTTCAGTTCCGTCATGGTAATCATACCCATGGTGGTCAAAATGGTGCCAAGCTTTTGCACCGAGCGCCGCTGATGGCCGATGGCCACCTGAACCTGTTCTTCTGTCAAAAGATTGGCCGCAACCAGAGACGAAGCAAGCTTTTTACTGTCCGGCCGATTCTTCCAGTATACATCTATGAGGCTGCCGTTAAGAAAGCTTAACTCCACCGAATTTTCGTCATCTGAAACGGCAAGAATCCCAGTCCGTTTTTGCAGATTATTCAGCTTTACCAAATCATTGAGTTTGATCTCAGCGGTCAAACCCTCAGCCACCAAAGTGCCCAGATGATCCGACACCAGTTCAGACAACCCGACCTCCCCTTTTTTGCCGAACCGTTGGGTTAATCCGGGTTTCCTTAAATCACAATCCACCATAAGTACACGCTGACCGGTCTGGGCTATGGTATAGCCAAGATTCGCCACCGTATTGGTTTTTCCCTCCTGCTCAGTGGCGCTGGTGACACAGATGGCATTCAAGTCCCGGTCCATTGAGGCAAACTGAAGGTTGGTCCGCATGGTCCTGTAGGACTCCGCATACCCGGACTTGGCAGGATACTGGTCCAGCAGCGTATTTTCTTCCGGTTTTATCTCTTTTTTCAGCTTTAGCATCTATTTGTACCCTCCATATGAGGCGCTTTTCAAACTTGCATCCGGTACAACAGCAATCACAGGATACCCCAGGAACCGTTCCGCATCCTCTTCATTTCGAATGCTCTGGTCAAGGTATTCAAGGAAGAATGCCAACCCGACCCCGCCAAAAATGCCAAGGACAATACTGAGCAGAAAATTGCGTTTCTTGTTGGGCTTTACCGGTTCTTCAGGCAGATCTGCAGTCTCTACAATGGTCAGGTTGGACGCATCTGAAGATTGAAGGATATTGGACTCTTTCACCTGGGACAACAAAATATCATACAGTTGCTGGCTGGTATTGACGTTGCGTTGATAAATATTGTAGGCCAACTCCTTTTCACTGGTCTGCATGGCCTCATTTTCAAATTCATCAATCTGTTTTTTTATCTCATGCTCCTGACTGGCCAGGATATCACGCTCCCGCTTCATGGCAACCATTTTTTTTCTCAGCTCAATTCTGAGCTTGGCCCTGGTATCCACAATCTTAGAGACCACCTCGACAATTTTAGGATGTTTAGGTTTATATACCTTTGACAGATGGCCCCTTTCAATTTCCAGGGAAGTCAAAGTTGAATAGAGATCTTTTATAATGGGGGCATCCACCAGGGATTTAATCCGCATGATATCGGCACTGTTGCCTATGGCAGCCTGAAACCCCTGAAGCTGTGAATCAATCTCCAGCTTTTTATTTTTTATGTTAAGGTAGCTTTGGTTAAACGAGGCGATTTTCTGGGAGATCAGATTCTGCTTACCCTCCATGGAGAACATCTTTTCCGACTGCTTGTAGTCAATGAACTCTTTTTCCGCATCCTCCAGCTTCTTTTTTACCCCGTAAAGCTCATTGGTCATCCAGTTGAGTTTATCCGTGGATGATTTCAGCTTGGTAGAAAGGTCAAACTCGATATATTTTTGGGCCACGGCATTGGCAATATCCCGGGCCCGCTGGGGATCGGTGTCTTCGGCCACAACCTCCATAATCCGGGTCTCTTCCACCGGGTTAACCTTAATTCTGGATAAAAGCTGCCGGTAGGCTGTATCCATAGCTTCGTCAAACAGGCCATCCTCCATCGTATCCTCAGGTTCAGGCAACAATTTTTTTATGAAATCCTTGATTGCAGTTTTGATCAGCTTGATGTTATTTTTTACCCGCGTCATGAACCGGACCAATGCATTGGTAGATTCAAGTTCCACCTCGGGACTTAAATCCACCTCCTGGGCCACCAGCTTAAGCACAGGCTTTGAGGTAATCAGCTTGAAATGGGTATTAAAATTCTTCTCCTCCGAATAAAAGCTTTCCATGGAATATGCCTGGCCCGAAATGGGAGACACATTTTTATTCAAACCGATCACAAGCTTTGATGTGGCCTGATAAACCGGTTTTGTGCTGAAAGTAAATACGACAGTTACCACAATAGCAAGCAGTAAAAAGGAGAGGATTAGTCTTTTGTGGTTGAGCACAACATCCAGGTAGTCGGATAGATGGATCTCTTCCTCAGTAATCTGTTCAGGGGTCTCAGGTGTCATATGAGTGCTCCTTAAAGCCAGGTTTCAGGGACATGAATGTGGTCACCGGGTTTTATGAGAATATCCGGGGTCCGGCCGTCCTGTACCTTTTCCAGATTCACCTTGATGACCTCCTGTCTACCGTTTTCATTTCGTACGATTTTTACCCGCGTTATGGCGGCATACTTGTCAAATCCACCGGCCAGGACACAGGCCGCCATGGCCGTCATACCCGGTTGGTAATCATAGACACCGGGTTTTTTAACCTCGCCCTCCACATAAATTTTGTATACGGACTGATTCAACTTGTCGGCTCTTGGGATATAGACGATATCGCCGGGAATCAGGGTGATGTTATATGACATATCACCCTCATCCAGCAGCCGGATTAAATCCACCTTGATGGTAGCGCTATTTTGAATGGCTTTTTTGACATCCTCTTCCGTGCTGATGCCATGGATTTCCCGCAGTACATAGGCAATGGATCCCCTGTCCGGGAGCAGCCCTTCGGCCCTGGCCACCAATTCGAGAAAATTAGTGGCGGATGTCATTTCGTACTGGCCCGGTTTTTTAACCGCTCCGGAAATAAAAAAGCGGATGCTATGGTACTCTTTTACCTGGACATTGACCTGGGGATCGACAAAGAAGTCCCGCTCAAGGGGACCCTGGATCGCAGTTTCCAGCTCAGCCAGTGTCAGCCCCCTGGCGATGACCGATCCGATAAACGGCACATTGATTTTGCCGTGCTCGGACACGTTAACCACAACCGTTTCCTGTTCCACACCACCGGCATAAATCGCGACGCTTAATACATCCCTGGACCCAATGTGATAGGTATCTGTCTGGCAGAGACCTGTGCCTGCTGCTGCCAGGAAGAATAGAAAAATCAATATGAATAATTTTTTCATCTAGCCGCTTCCCAAATCATAGTTAAAGGTTAATTTAAACAGCACAAAGCTATTATCGTAATCATAGTAGTCATAAGAAGAATCCCGGGATTCCAACCCGGATTCCATTGCCAGGGTAAACCGTCGGTTTAAATAATAAGAAAGCATGACAGAAAGAAACAGTGTATCATCTTCCCGGTCTGCAATCCAATAATTTTCATATTCACTTTTCTGATAATAGCCTTTAAACCTGGCATCAATCTTTTCCATAAACAGATGTCCCAGGATCAGGGTCACCCGGTTGGCCTGATAATACGCATTATTACGTCCGGTATCATTAAAATCCTGATTGAATTTCAAGGTCATGTAACTTCTGGGTTTTTCATCTTTGTCTAACGTTGGGGGATTCTGCCCTGTGATGGAAATATGCCAGTACGGGGTATCCATGGCATCCTCCCCGGCCAGGTCAAAATCGCGCTCATGATATCCAATCCCTCCGTCCAGTTTAAAATACTTATAACCGCTGACAATATTCATCCCATATTTTCTTGACACGTAATTGAAGTCGTCCGTGTCATAGTCCATGTCCCCTTGGGAATATTCGAGGTCCACCGTGGTGAATTTATTGATTTCGTAGTAAAGCCGTCCCGTTCCCTCAAGCAGGAATGAGTCGAATTCAGAACTATCGCTGTAATCAATGCCGGTGGTCTTAACCTCTATGCCGGCAGAAATCCGCGGACTGATCTGGTACTTAAGCCAGGGCCGGAACCGGTTAATCTTATACTTTTCAGTATCAATATAATTGTCAAGTTCGTCACGCTCCTCTGGATTCCTTGTCTTGATCATCCGGCCTTCCAGCCCGGTTGTGATCCGGGTGAACAGCATGGTTTTGGCAGAAAGCGTTAAATCATATCCGGCATAATCGTTCTCATCGGCATCCTCCGTGCCGGCCGGCACATCATCCAGGTCATCATAATAATTGAAATTAAACTTGCCCAAGGCTTTAACCCGGCTTTTTGCCGTTTCAAACCCGAACTCAAGCCCGGGACTGACGGTCAATGTACTGACAGAATGTTCATCGGTATCGTCATAATAAAAATTAGAGTCAATCCGGTAATCCGTTTCTATCATGGGCTTGATCAGGAACCGCTCTTCAGCGAATGCCAACCCTGTCCATGCTGAAACGATCAAAAAAACTGCGATTAAAACCAATCGTGCATCACGTATCATATTATCCCACCCGTCTTCCCGTAACAACATTTCCGGCCAAACATCTTCCCTCTATTTTCGCAGGATTCTCTTCAAAAATAGTGCTCACAGCCTTATATCCCCCGACTTTTTTCACAACCTTCACGGCATCGTCAAGGCAAGGGGGCCTGTGCCGAATATTATGTCCGTCAGACGCCACAAAATGAGCCTGTCCCTCTTTGACCATATCCCGGGCAATCTTAAAGCAGAGCTTTCCATTTTCACCTGTCAGACTCTTTCCTGTGACCTGAAACAAAGCATTTTCATAAATAAATTCCGGAATCATCTCCGGATGCCGCTGAATGGTCCGATTACGTTCAGGATGCGCAATAATCGGGATCACCTCCCGCTGCCGCAACTGCCGCAGCACCTCGATGATCCCCTGTTTGATAAAGATATCCGGCAGTTCAAAAAGATAGTACCTGGAACCCGCCAAAGACAGCAACTCGCCCCGATCCAGCAGGGTACAGCTATCCGGGGATATACGAATTTCCGCACCCGGCAAAACGGCAAGAGCAATCCTTTTTTCTTCAAGCACCCTGGTAAACATCTCGACAGAGACGCTCACCATCTCCTTGCTCACCTCAAAAACCCCGTTTTTGAAATGGGGGGTGGCAATGATCCGAGAGGTACCGGACCGCACAGCAGCCAAGGCCATGTCAACGGCTTTGTCCATGTTGGAAGGTCCGTCATCTATACCGGGCAATATATGGCAGTGAATATCAATCATATTTGTTGAGCAAATGCTTTTCAGAACGGCACCACACGGACCCCATTCATATCCGTCTCCTGATTATATATAATAATGGTTTTGTACTCTCTGCAAGACCTGTATATATTTGTCCTGAAACCCTGCTGCACGCCGCTTAAAAACCCACCTCGGATAAAGCCCTTCATACGGCTTATCCCAGTGTTTATTGTGAGATAATAAAAATTTTCCCATATCATACAGCACTATTTTCTATCATATCTCATAACATAATGCGAGCAGGCCATTAACGGCCGCTTCATTTTGCCGACAATCACTCTTTGTTGTGTGCTGAGCATAGTGTTAAGAAACGGCCTTGGTAATATTTTAGGCCATACGAATCTCCGGTAGGTTGGGTTGAGGAACGAAACCCAACATTGATAAGTTGTTGGGTTTCACTTGGTTTAACCCAACCTACGCTACGCCCGATGTTATAACCAATCCCTGAGAAACCAGGTTGGCCCATGGCCGTTATTACGAAATTGAGCCCAAAATTTGAGGATTGAGAAGATCCATATTATCATCGTTCATCGCCATGGCGAACACGTTGTGGCGGCTTAAGAATGTAACAGACTGATCGGACAGATATAAAGACGCAAATACAGGAATAATCCTCCGGCTTCCAGCTTCCGGAAACCAGGCGGCAAGTTCAGGGACACCATCAACGAATTTTTGAATATATTCCGTCCGCGGCGTGGCTTTTGTTTCCACAACAAAAAAATAATTGTTATCTGCCGCAACCACATCAAACTCTTTGATTTTATCGCCGCCGGGTTTTTTTTTGGTCAAACGGACTGCAAAAAAATCAAATCCATCGGATTTAAAATAAGTACGGGCAATTCCGCCTAAAGAGGGTGCGACAATATCCTCTACCACTGTTCCCATCTTATTGGCCAACTCGCCCCATTTCTTGTTCATGCTTTTTCTATCAGCAATGGACTGGTCTTTAAAAGATTGCATGTCATCCTTGAATCCACGCATCTCATCTTTGAAATCCCCCATTTCATCCTTGAATCCACGCATCTCATCTTTGAAATCCCCCATTTCATCCTTGAATTCACGCATCTCATCTTTAAAATCCCCCATTTCATCCTTGAACCCACGCATCTCATCTTTAAATTGACGCATCTCTACAGAAAGTGCAGAAATATTTTTCTCAAGACGAGTCAGACTGGTATTTGTGGTAACAATAAATTGCCCCAGAACCGATTCAAGGTATTCAAATTTTTCTTCAACAACGGCTTCCATCTGAATTCCCCCTTAAATTTTTATAAGAAAGTTTCAATAAGTTGTTGAATTACTTTCTTGTTTCGTTGTGGGCTATGCATAGCAGGTGATATGTCAAGTGTCAGCCCATGGCTGTTATTCTCAATAAAACCCCTTAGAGGTTGGTAAGCGCTATACGGGTCTTATTCTCCGGCACTGCCATGATTAAATTTTATCCGGGTCTGCATTTTCAGTCAAGATAGATATTTTTACTTCATATTTCTAAGGCCGCATCATCAAAATTACAACCACGTTTTGCGGACAATTACTTTTTTGTTGTGGGTTGAGCCTATATGTTGAAAAACGGCCTTAGTCATATCTTAGGCCATACGAATCTCCGGTAGGTTGGGTTGAGGAACGAAACCCAACGTTGATAAGTTGTTTAGTTTCACTTGGTTCAACCCAGGCTACGCTGCAGCCCAATTCTCAAATTGTAATCCACTTACACGGCTGAATCCTCTTGTATTGTTCGTTACAAGCACCAGGTCCCTGCTGACGGCATGTGCAGCTATTAATAGATCGTTACCGCCGATAATCATCCCTCTTTTTTCAAGATCTGAACGGATATTTCCATAGTGAATGGCGGCATCCTTATCAAAAGGAATCACTTCAATAATTTCACTCAAAGCTTCCAAACGTCGTATATTATCTTCCACATAGTTACTTTTTTTTGCACCATTCATCAACTCTGCAAATGTGATTGATGACATTAATACCATTCCCGCTTGTAGAGATTGAAGATGTTTTAACACCTGAGCAGGCTTGCGTTTGATGGTATAAATGCAAATATCAGTATCCAGCATATACATTATAAAGGCTCTCTATCCTGAACAGAAGGCTGGCATCGCCCATCTACCATAAAGTCATCCGACATTTCGGTCAGCAATTCAAAAGCTTTTGATAAATTTTTCGGCTTACGTTTTAACACGATCTCATCCCCTCTGCGAAAAATCTGCACCTCCGATACATCGAATTGATATGCTTTCGGCAGTCTCACAGCTTGAGAATTGCCATTTTTAAATATTTTTGCGGTTTCCATATCCACTCCTTTACTGTTCAATGTACATACATTATATATATACATCATAAGACTGTCAACGTAAAGGACAGGATTTCAGGGTACAGTATTGGTTACATGCGATATTTCCAATCATCAGGACGACGCCTGAGATTCATAACAGCCAAAATCTAACATTCATTATCCTGTTTACTATAAATAATACCATAGGGAAATCTTCTTGTCATACACCGACGAATATCCCCTTCTAAAGTTACCCATGCTTTTGGATTATTAATGATTCTTTTAATTGCTGAATAGACCTCTATAGAAAAATCATATCCAAGACCATTTTGACATTCCTCATAATAGTTTATTGCCTCTTCAAATTCCAATTCAGCGTCCGGATGAAACGTGTATTTCATTTTTCAAATCGTTTCCAGATTTTGCTAAAGACTTCATCTCCAGGAACACCTTTAACCTCTCCGGATTTAAGCTCGTTTAACCTTTTTTTTGAGACTTCTAACCATTTACGGTCAATATCTGAATCAATTGGGTTCATGCTTTGTATAAGCGAGTCGATTATATATGTTCGATCTTCGATAGGTAATAGAAGAACTTCTTCAATTAATTCCTGTTTTGATAACATAATGACCCTCTCAGGTTATTTAAAATAAAAGTAGTTATAAAATTACTTTATTGCCACTCCATGCTGTTGTCAAATGAAAAGAGGCCCTTGGTTAAAAGCCCCTTTGGGGCATCAAAAAGTAAACGGCAAGCCCTTTTTTGCCCGTATTTCAAACAGCATTATACTTAAAAAACAATAGCTTAATAGGGTCATACCACGCTAACATTTTCAATCCGATTTCCAACAGTGCTCTCCGTTACTGTACCTGAACATGACACATACACGCCGATAACAGCAAGAATAAGCAGAATGAGAATAATGCAAAAATCTTTTTTCATCTCTATTACCTTTTTTTTATATTCTTATTTAAATAACCACTTATAAGACAGATCATTATCCCAAGTGCTCCTCCAGCCATATCAATAAAAAAGTCCCCCAACGACGCTGTGCGCCCCCCAATGAACATCTGGGCAAACTCAGTCCCGGCAGCAACCATAATCACATAAACCGGAATACAAAAAACCGACTCATGGTTCATCAGTAAGGTCATTACGCAACTGAACAGGGCAAAAAAGCAGAAATGTCCAACCTTGTCCGGCTTCCACAAAAGTTCCTGCTTATCCAAAGGCAAAACTGTTTCCTTAACAGCTTCAGCGCCTATTTTAACATCCTTGATCATCTGATTCTTTAAACCCACCGGCATTGTAGTACCGATAATTATGCCGGCAAATGCCAGTCCCATTAAAACCCGCAATGCTCTATTATCCCGGACCCGGACCAGAAAAGACCCCATAACAAGCAAACCAAACACTGCCCAGATAAAAAGCACCACCCTGGCCGTCCAAGTATAGACCGAGTTTACAGCCACAGGGACAAGAGAGATATTTTTTACCTCAAAACGGCCTGTACATCTACTCATCTGGGCAACCATTTGCAGTTTTTCAGTCAAAAGGCTGACGGTAAAAACATCGTCAAACCGCTTCCACTTTAAGCTCCCTTCAATGACTGCTAAACTATGGTGAAAATCCCAGCGGTCTTTTTTCCCGTCATTTTGCACCAGCAGCAATCTTGCCCGATTCCAGGGTTTAAGCCCCGGTGTTACCTTTTCACTGCTGATGTCTGCACAAAGACGCAACAGCATTCCCGGCTTAAATCCGGCCACGTTCTGGTAAATACTTATGCTTTTTAAAGGATCTTTGGATTCAATGGAAAGAATCCCATTTTGAATAATACCCTGATAACGATCCTGGGCCCGAACCTGCCATTGACCTGAAAGCATGTCCGGCCCAATTGCGGTGTATTGCTCAATCCATTTATGGCAAAAAAGTGTGACAAGGGTTAAAAAAACAAAACCAACAAAATGGACTTTCATGAATGGAAAGACACGATCATGAGTTAGCGTCTGAACAAAACCCTGGCAATTTTGTCGAGTACAAGGCGGGCGTAAATTTTAACCGAAGCAATACATAGCGTATTTCGAGAATTAAAATTTAGGCTGTGATCATATTTTAAGCCATACGAATTTCCGGTAGGTTGGGTTGAGGAACGAAACCCAACGCAGATAAGTTGTTGGGTTTCACTTCGTTCAACCCAACCTACACTGTGGCCGATGTTATGACCAAGCCCAAAATTTCCAGGTTTTCGGCCGGGCACGAACTACCTGCCGGAACGGGTCAACACAGCCCGGGCCGTAAGAAACAAAATTTTGAGATCATTAAACAAAGACCAGGTGTCAATATACTTTAAATCCAGCTTCATCCATTCGTCAAAACTTAAATCATTCCGATTGGGCGCAATCTGCCACAAACAGGTCATACCCGGTTTCATGGACAGGCGCCGCCTGTGCCACACTGAATATTCATCCACTTCCTTGGGAATAGGAGGTCTTGGACCGACCAGACACATCTCTCCCTTGATCACATTAAACAACTGGGGCAATTCATCCAATGATGTTTTACGCAAAAAATGACCAACCCCGGGAATAATACGCGGATCATCCTTGATCTTAAAAACCGGCCCATCCATCTCATTTTCATCTTCAATCTCTTTGCGGATCTCATCTGCGTTATTTACCATGGTCCGAAACTTGTAAAGTTTGAATCTACGGCCATTCAAACCCAGCCGTTCCTGGGAATAAAAAACAGGCCCATCAGATGCCCGTTTAATGGCAACGGCGATTGCGATAAACACCGGCAGCAGTAAAAAGGTCAAAATCAGTGCCCCCAGGTAACCGAAAACAATTTTAAGCAGGATCTGCCCTTCATTCCTGGGCGTGGACTGCAATGCCATATTGTACACACCGAGAAAAGATTCGAACTGGATGGTGGCAACATGCGGCCGGTACATCAAATAATGAATCTCCCAGTCGGGTATGATCCGAACCTTAATGCCCATATCTTCCGCCAACGCCAGATACCGATCCCCCTTTTGAATTTTCTTCAAAGGCATGGCAAAAATAAGTTCATCAACAATGTTATGCCTTAAAAAATCTTCCATATCCCGAACCAGGCCGATCACTTTATGCCCGTTTTCCACTGCCTGTCCGACCAGATCGGCTTCAACATCAAAACAGCCGATCACCCGATATCCGGATGATTTATATTTTTCAATAGCCTTAATAACTTCCTTGGCCCGCTCCTTACTGCCAACAATTAGAACACTGCGCGTATTGAACCCATCTGTTCGAAGCCTCTCCAGAGCCTTGAACACTATGAATTTGGACAAAGTCAAAAGACTGATATTTAAAATGAGGAAGATCGTCATCAAGAGACGGCTTACCCCATGGATGTGCATGACATACATGGCAATGCTGACCAGAATCATCCCCATCAGACTTGACTTTACAACAGTCGTGAAAAAATCCCAGAAAGGCCTTTCTCTGTACGACATATACATCCCCATCCACTTGAAAGCCACATACCATGAAATTATGATAATCAACAGTATCAGATAATAATTAGGCTGAGTGGATAAACCGCCCAATTGGATCAAAGAAAGATATTTTTTTATATAATAGGCGGCAATAAATGAAAAGGCCGTGATTGTGATATCAAGGATCTTCTGAAGATCCAGTGTTAATGAACCGTGCTCTTTAAGCATTTTTTCTCCTATCTTCTGAATTAAAAATCAACAGAATAGGATTTAAAATATAGTATAAATATACAGAGCTCGATGAGGCAGGCAAGTTGTATCTCAAGCGTAATTCTCCGATTGACGGAAAAAGCCTGCCCAAAAAAATTCTCACAACTGTTTTTGTTTCAATAAGTATCACCGTATAGACCATCATCTTGAGATGCTTCCGGCTCACCCCGGAAAAGATGCCTGAAAAGATGAGACGCCTGAGTAGCGGATACCCCCGAGTTCGTTGTCTTGATACTACATCAGGCAAGGAAGTCCCCAACAAATCATTTAAAATATTTAAAGTGGCGAGAACGAGTTTTTTCATCCCAAACCCGTCTGCTGTCCGGATTAAGCCCCCCCAGTTGATTTGGTCAAAATTTTTTTCAATCAGGGCGCTAAGCAAAACAAAAAAACGCAAGGGATAAAAGCAATGGTCAAACAACCTGAAGATCTGATACAGAATATTGTTCTCAATGGTTAAATCCATTATACGTTCTCCCTCCCACTCAACAGGAAGGGCTGATTTCCACCAGAATTCTTCCGGTATGGAAAAATAACGCTTCACAAGGTTCCAGTGAACTTCAAGGGTCATCCGTCTTTTAAAAATAAGATGGTAGTGGCTGTCCAAAAGGTCTTCCTGAGAAAATTCTTCCACCGGCGTGTAACCGCATTCAAATTCAAGTATTCTTTTAATTTTTTCAAGAAGGTTTAATGGGACCAGCAGGTCAATATCACTTGAAGGGTAAACCCCGAAATCCCGGAATATTTTATCCGAAGCATAAACACCTTTTAAGGGGATGACTGGAATATCGTGAACTGATAAGGATTTCAGCACCACCAGAGTTTCCTTAAGGGCCTCCATATTGTTCAGGGCCGCTTCCTGGTAGACCGGCTCTAACTTATCCTTTATCTCTTTTAGATCTAACGCTAAAAGTTTGACGTTTCTGTAAACAAACCCGGCAACTTCACATTCCAATGCGAGGCGGCAGACCTCGTTTAAATCAATCTGCCTTTTATCCTGTATAATTTTTTGGATTTCTTCCTGCCGGCAATCTGAACAAAACGGCGATGACAGAAGTAAGACAAGTTTCTGCTCATTTGATATGGTTAAACTCCGATATTTCAATTCGCGTATTCACACAGCAACCGTTCATAGGCCCCGTGAACCTTATCTTCCGTAAATTGCTCAAGATAGCACCTCTTGCTTGCAACCCTCATTTCTATAATCCGATCGTTATTATGAACAAGTTCTATAATCTGCCTTTCACACACCTGTTCGTCGGAAAAAACCAAAACCCATTTACAGGTCACTCTTTTTTTTACCCTAACAATATTGGGTTACAATAATTGGTCTATTAAATCTTTTGTCTGTTTAATATGAGCCGACGTGGAAGCTCCGAATAGAATAGAGTCAACGCCTTCCAATTCACTGACGTATTGAATCGCCTCTTTAGGCAGTAAGGCTCCAGCAGCCAACACCTGCATTGCCATTGCGCGGCATCTTTTTTCTTTCAGGACCTTTTCATACCCATCTTTTCCTCCTGACATGCGAAAACCAATCTTGTTAATTGAACTGCAGATAATTGGATCTTTAATACCCAAACCTTCTAAAACGCCAAGCAGTTTGGGCATATTCATTGTAATAAAGCCTGCTTCAGCGTTATATCTGCTTTGGATATATTCATAAAACGCCCCAAGAAAGTCATTCATTCCAAGGCCCAGAATCAGATCTGTCACCACATTCTGCAGAAAGACAACCGGGGTATTGATCCCTTCAAACATTCTCATTTCAAAGTCTATCAGCAGTTTCATCATTGAAATATAGTCTTTTCGGGCTAGGGCCATTCCGCCTTTGGCCATTGTCCCAATGACATTGCCGGGCATGAATCTTTTCATGGCTCCAAGGGGGCCAAGCTCAGTGACCGCATTATTGTATTTGTGGGCATACGGCATACATGGATAAATTTTGAACCCCTGATAACGGCTTTCGTTCGCTATTATGTGTTCACAGATCCCTTCAATACGGTCGTGAGTGGTGCACATGAACGTACGTACCCCGATGTCATAAACGTAATCCAAAACTTTAATAATGGATGCATTATCTTTAAACTTCAGGGCTTGAGCTCTGGCTTTTTCTTCGGACAGATGGTTCACCCCAAAAAATTGATTGTCCCCAAATATAACCTTGTCCATCTATCTTGCCTCCCCCTGGTTCGCATCTTCAATAATAAGACTGATCACTTCATCTGTTAAGGCAGCGCGTTTAAAGGAGTTTATGGTATCTGTATTCTTTTCCACTACGCTGGTAAGAAATGAGTCTATCTGAGATGAGTACTCTTCTCCCCTAAGATAAAAATCCACAGATGGTGTAACATCGGTAATCCACCGAATATTCCATCCTTTTTCAAGTCTCTCTTCGCCATCAGGCTCATTCAAATAAATTTTTACCTCCTGGGCATCCCCGACAATTTTGCCTTTCTTGCCCTGAACCGTGATTTGAGTCGCCATTTTTCTATAGCTCTCATCACTCCAGTTAATAGCGAGCCGCCCCACAACCCCATTTTCGTGAATTAAATTTGAAAACACAGCATCCTCAACATGCTTTGAATAAATGGATTGCAGGACCGATCCCTGCACCTTATAGGGCATCCCGATCAAGTAGTTGACAAGATTGATGACATGGGCTGCATAGTCATAAAGGCATCCCCCACCTTCCTCACGCTTGGAACGCCACGTCCCGCCTTCTTCTTTCAGTACAACAGGGCCATACGCTTCTCCAAAATAGTGATATATTTCCCCGATGACATTTTTTTCAAGCAACCGCTTCATTTCTCGGAAACTGCCCAAAAACCGATTATGGTATCCGGTTTGGGTGACAAGCCCTTTTTCTTCAGCAAGCGAAGCCAGACTTTTGCTCTGATCAGGATTAAGGCAAAGCGGTTTTTCCATAAACACATGGCAGTTGTTTTCCAATCCGAATTTAGCAATGTCAAAGTGGGATTTAGTCGGTGTTGCTACAAAGATACCGACAGGTTTGAACTCCCTAATCATTTTTTGGTAATCCTTGTAGCAAACCATTGGTGTGTACTTCTTAATTGCGGACATTATAAAAGAGGACGTATCGCAAACTGCCAGAGACGCAACTAGTGGATGTGCATTCAGTATTGAACAATGGGAAATTCCCATTTTACCTAAACCAATAATGCCAATTCGTATCATTTTTCCCCTTTAATTTATTTCTGTTCCGGAAACTTGATTAAAAATTTGAAGATACTCATTACAAATTTTATCCCAATTGTATTCTTCTTTAACCTTTATTTTATTTGCAGAAATTATTTTTTTCCGATAATCGCCATGCTGTGTTTTAATAATGCTACTAACGGTTTCCGGCCCATCAAAAAACAATGCATGTGGCCCTAGGACGGCTCTGTTAAACTGGTTATCATGGGCTGCTATGAACGCATTAGACGCCATTGCCTCCAATAACGAAGGATTCGTCCCGCCACAAGAATGACCATGGAAATAAATGTCTGCATACCATCTTAACGAACAAAGAATAGGATAGTTATAAATACCGCCTATAAACTTGATGTTATCATTTAATTTATATCTTTTTTTCAAGTAACTTCCGTATTCATTATGATGGTTGCCTATCACAAGCATCGGTTTTTCACTTCCGGATAACGCATAGCCGTCCAACACCATTTCAAAATTATTATCCTTTTGAAATCTGGCCATCATCATGAAATAATTTTCTTTCTCTACCGAATAATTTTGAAGAATTTGGGAATCCGGAGACTCAAAAAGCTCTGCCCCGTATGCGGAAAAAAAGGAACCGGCATTATATTCCGATTTTATATACGCTTGAATACCAACATTATCTGCAATAATCGCATCGCTTTTTTTAACCGCAATTCTTTCGCACAACCGAATCAACTTTTGGGTAGAACCACTCCACTTGCTTCGTTTCCACTCCATCCCGGCAAAATTGGTTATTATTTTTGCCCGAGACAACCTTTTTAGAAAATAAAACAAAGAGGCGGGATGATATCCCAGTTCTAGAATAATATCGTATCCATTAAAAACCGCGTGAAGCAAGCTTAAAAAGTCAAATATAAAAACATTAAAAAACAATAGGTTCTTTTCATTGGAAAAAATTCTTTGAATTTTTACGTTCTTATAAACTTCCCCTTTGAAAAAGTGATCACTTGGGTTATAAACAGTGACTTGGTGGCCTTTTTGAATCATATAGGTTGATATGATTTCGGCGCACTGTTCAAACCCGCCATAGTTATTTGGGATTCCTCTTGTCCCCAGAATAGCGATTGTCCATCTTCGTTGGGGTAAATAGCGCACCAAGGCATCTTAGGCTCTGTTGACATTTGATATCGAACAATGAGCACCCTCTATTTTTCCGAATCTTATTAATCCAATGTTAACCATATGGCGTGTTCCTTATTTTTTTAGGATAGTTAAGTACTGCTTTGCAATTGTGTCCCAATTGAACCTTTCTTTAACATCCCTTTGTCCAGATGCGGCTTTATCTAATAATATTGAATAGTTGTCAAAAGAAAATACGATTTTTTCCTTTAAAGAAGAAACAATTCCGGATTGAAAATGCAAAGCATTTTCTTTTGTAATGTATTTGTTTTCTACAATATCGCTACATATAAGAGGCGTTCCTATTCCCATAACAGTTAGAATAACGGGTGACAGTCCTTCTATTAGAGACGGTTGAATATAAACGTATGCATGCTTAATAAGATAGTTTGTATCATCACCATAAATGTATCCTGGACAAATAATCCTCTCATCTACGCAATTTTTTATTTTTGTTTCATATTCATCCGGATTAGGAGAGCCACCTATTAAAATAAGTTTTTTGTCTGTGTTAATTTCTTTAAATGCATCAACAAGTATATGAATCCCTTTATCAGGGATAAATCGGCCTACAAAAAGGAAATACTCTTTTTTTTTTACCGATAGTCTGGATAATATATCAGAGGACGGTTTTGGGTCCGGCACCTCAGATCCGTATGGTATAAAAGTAAATTTTTTTTTAAATTTTTCTTCGAAATATTCCTTTGTGTAAATATTGTCAAAAACAACCTCATTTGGGAAATAAGCAGTCAAATAATTAGATATCAAATAATACATTTTGCCATACCAGGGCCATTTATCCCGTTTCCAATCCATGGCAAACTGAGTGATGACGACTTTTTTCCCGAACAGGCGCAGAAATATCGCCCAAACACTATTCGCCCCGCTATGAATGTGAACGACATCAGCATCACTTTTAAAAATAATGTGTAAGGTTGATTTAAACGAATGTAAAAGACTATCGAAACCCGCTTTATCAGTAGTTGTTAAAAATAGTTTTCTGACCCCTTTGTGATTTTTGCTGATCTCTGTGTTTTCATTTGGATAGATACGACAATAAGCGGTTAATTCTGCACCATTTTGTACTATCCTAGGATATAACTCAAATGCAAATTTATCTGACCCGGCAGCACCAGGTTTGGGGGGAATACTTCGAAATCCACCAAAGGCTGCGATTTTTATTTTTTTCATAATTATAAGTATGTGTTGTAATATTCAGCTAAATATTCTTTCAAAGAGATCCTCCAATCTCTCATTACATTAAGCCCTCGCAATTCTAATTTTTTATTAATCAGTCTCTCTGATGGAGGACGCACAGCGTAATATTCTTTCTTAAAAAAATCAGAGCTGACTTCTGTAATTTTGATTTTGTCATTAAAGTTTAGCAGATCTATTAGAGTCTTAGCCACTTCTAATCGACTTGTCTGCCCACCACAAACCATGTTGTACAAACCCCAATACTCTTTTTTTAATAGCAAGTTAACATTTTGGGCGAAATCGTGAGTATAGGTTGGAGTTCCATCTTTATCATTGACGATATGCAATTCTTCTTTACCATTCTTAATCTGCTGCATAATTTTCTGAATGAATTTTTTGTCCTTTTTTGGACCAGCTCCCATCATCCAACCAGCCCTGCATACAAGGTAGCGACGTGCATTTTCTACCACATATCTCTCACCCAGATATTTTGTTTTTGCATACACGCCCAGTGGATTCGGTTGATCCCAATCATCGTACAAATCCTTTTTCCCATCAAAAATACCGGCAGTACTAATATACAAGAGTGGAATATCAAGTTCGTTTGCGATAATCACAGCATTCTCAACACCCAACGTATTTGTAATATACGTTTTATCTGAATTCTCCTCACAAAATTCTAAATCAGTATATGCACCCAAATGAAATAAATAGTCAGCTTTATAATCAACAACATCTTTTTTATACTTATCGAAATCACGAAAATCCAAATAAGATAACCATGTGTCATTGACATCTTTGTCAGTACATTTGAGTTCATATTCATCCCTGAATTGTTTGTAGAATGCTTCGCCCAGCATTCCCCCACAGCCTGCAATGTAAATTTTTTTTCCCATTTGATTTACTCTTTTATTTTTATAGTTTTAATTGCTTCTCATGGAATGCCTGTCTTACAATACTAAATGGTTCAACCACTGCCATACATTAGCGATGCCTGTCTCCATAGGGACAAATTTTCGCACTCCTAATATTTTTTCCACTTTGGATATATCTAAAATAAAATTTCCAACATCATAAGATTGGCTTTCCAGATATTTTATTTTGGGATCAATCAGGATAATTTCTTTAATCTTATGGATAATTTCATTCACAGATGTCCCAGTGCCGGAGCCAATGTTATATTCTCCAGTTGAATCTGTAAAACTCAGTTCGCCACACATCTCTACCATATCAGTAATATAGATGTAATCTTTAGTGGAACAACCATTACCTATCACAATTAGCTCTTCTTTTCCTTTTAGCTTTCTGAGAAAGGTTGAGATTACGCCTTGGGCCAGGAAGTGCCCTTGTCTCGGGCCATAGGGATTAGATGGCCTTAAAACCAGTGGCTCAAGGCCATGTATTCTCTGATACAGGTAAATATAGCTTTCAATAGTAGCCTTTATTATTCCGTATGATGAAATCGGTTTTAGAGGATGACTCTCCGGAATCGGAGAGACCTTGGTGTTGCCATATATCGCTCCACCGGATGAAAAATAAACAAACCGGGAAACACCCCGCTTGACAACTAAGTCAAGTGTTTTTAAGGTTTGCACTAAATCATTCTCGACATCAGCTACCGTATCAATGCCGGATGTACTTGGAACAGAACTGCTCGCCAAATGATAAACAATATCTATTCCCATTAAAGATTCATATAATTCTATGGTATTTCCCAGAGAAAACAGCCGATAATCAACATCTTTAAGCGGTGGGCGATGCCGCTCAGGCAGCTTATCAAAAACTCGGACCGAATGCCCTTTTTTTAGTAAAAAATCTACCAAATGAGAACCAATGAAACCATTACCACCGATCACCAATGTGTTCATTTCTTACCCGCCTTGATCAATTCATGGAATAATTCCATTGTATTTTCATAATATCTCTTGGGGTTATAGTTTCTTTCAACTGTCTTCGCTGCGCAAATACCCATCCGTTCGATATCTTTTTTATTTGAAAAAAGTTCCGAAATAGCCTGGCACAAAATATTGACATTCCCAGGCTGAAACAACAGACCATTTTCTTTATGGCAAACAATATCTTTTAGTCCACCAATATTTGAAGCAATTATCGGTTTCCCGTAAGCAAGAGATTGCAATGCCGCATATGGGCTTGGCTCATACCATTCAGAAGGGACAACTACAAATTCGGCATCACGGAGAATAGGAACCAACTCGTCACCCCACTTAGGACCTGTAAAATGAACATTTAAAATTTTGTTCCGCTTTGCATAGTTAATACTGTTCTCGTATTCAGAACCATTTCCCACAATTTTTAACGTAATATCAGGCAACTTCTTCATGGCGTCCAGAAGTGTGTATATACCTTTCAGAGTTTCAATGCGACCGAAATACAGAATATAATTCTTTCCAAAAAATTGTGGAACGACGTCTTTACTACTGTATGGATTTTCTATGATATGCGTTTTGGTTTTGTCAAATCCGTACTTAACATAAAGATCCCGTGTAAACTCACTTTGAAATAAAAATTTATCGACTTGCTTGTAGAAAGGAAAAATAAAGTAAGTGTAACTTTCAAGTGCAGCAACCAGGCTAGCTCTGAAGGATTGTTTTTTGCATTTTTTAAGGACACAATTATAATATTTATGCTTGTAGCATGCTTCACAGACTTCGTTGTTCGAAACGAATGTTGTATTGGGACAAATGAGTTTATAATCTAAGATTCGCCAAACAACAGGAATCTTTCTTTTTTTCAGGACAGGAATTATGGAAGGGGTCAGGTAATTATTTATTCCACCATTTAATTGAGCAATATCGATATTAACTGTGTCGAGTAATTGCTTAAGTTTTCTTTTTGCTTCAATGGAATAAATTGATTTGCCAAGAACACGAAGGCCGGATATTACATTTTTATTTTTATTTTCAATTTTATAATCGATATGATCAATAAAAAAATCGCTATATTGGGTTGGATAATTTTTAGTATTTTCCATAGAAAATGGAATAATTGCATCCCCATTTGAACGATAAATATCGCAGACACTGTCAACATACGTCCAGTCCCCCCCACTTGGATACCATGTCCAATTGGCCATTAATATATTCATTTATTTTGATCCTTAAATATCAATGTCATTCATTGTTGAAATAAGAATTAGCAGTTTTCTAATGTATTGACCAATTGTACTTTATAGTCGGGTTGAGGCAATTTAAAACAGAAAAATAGCCCTTTCAATATGTGTACAGGAGTGATGTAATGCAAATAAATACGATGAAACCAATCTTTTCTTTTAACCTTTCCGTATAGCATATCCAATGCAAAAAAAATCAAGCTGACAAATAGAAATAGAGGGCCCCACCAAAGAAAACCAATCAGACTGAAAAAATAAAAAAGAATACCCCACAAAAAGGAAGATTCCGTTTTTAAAAATTGGAAAAGGCATAAAGGGTAAAAAAGATTATTCCTAATAATGATTCCTCTGTAAATTCCATGTTGAATTTTTATAAAATCAACAACTCTTTTTCGATTAGAATATTCGATAGTGTGGTGAACACCCATGATTGTAGGAAGCTGTATTATTGAATATCCTAACCTGGAAATGCGGAGGGTTAACTCAATATCTTCGCATCTCATACTTTCATTAAACAAACCGCTATGTAGAAGCACATCTCGTTTAACCGCAAAAATCCCGCCTGTAAAAAACAGCTTCTGTTCTTTAGGTATGGGCCAGCGTCTTTCTATTACCTTTTTTACCTTCTCAAATTGGCTGTCGTACCATAACTCCTTTAAATCCCCTGTAACACAATCATGGATCTTTAGCTTCGCAATTGCTTCAATGATAAACTGTGGATTGATCTCAATATCCCCATCAATAAAAAATATTGTGTTTTTTGATGAAGCTTTGAATCCTTCATTTCTGGCAACGGATCTCATCCCGTTACCAGTACCTATTATTTTAAGAAGCTTATAATCATCTCTTTGGGAAGAAAATTTTTTCATCGCATTGAAAGTAGCATCATTTATTCGGCTTGAGTCTACGCAAATGATTTCACTGTTTATCAAAGGAAGTCGATTGATGGATTCCAAACACTTCTGTATGGCGTACTCTTCATCGGCAGCAATAATTACAATTGAGATATCATTGATTGGCTTATTCATTTTCCTCCCTGAACATGACTGCATAATATAAGAGATTATTTAGTACTCGATGTTCGATTTTTTTAGTTGACTTCTTAATAGCACCATTTATCAAGGCTTTTCAGAGCTTTTGAACTTTACATTGATTTTGAAAAATTTCTCAAAAAAGCTGGAAGTGCCCGTCATCCTGTAATCTCAAAAAGTCAAGAATTAAAAACTCGAATATCGAGTAGTATGTGCTGATGTTATTCCATATAACAGCCACGAGCTGACCTGGTCTATCGCCCCCAAAGATCAACCCGCAACGAAAATTGAAAGATCCTGATTATAACGGATTTGGGGGACTATCATTAACTATTTGAATTTATTGCAACACGTTTTAATTCCTGTGCAGAAATTGTACCAAAAATAAGACAAAGAATTCATTTTCAAGGGACAAGAGGCCTGAAATATAAGGAAGGAACAGAAAGCAGAATCAATGGCCTCCCCCAAATTCGTTATACTCGATGATCCAGTTTTTTCATCAAAAAAACGGCATGAATATTGATGTGCAAGCCAGATCTTGATTTCATAATTAATTTTGGCTATAAATGAGCCGTTTGTAGAGGTTTTCCCTCAAGACTGGTAGGCTATTTAAAGCTTGAATAGATGACCTAGCTGTCAGTCTATGATGGGTCTCGACGAGTCTTGCCTCTGAGCCTGCTGTGTGATCACAGCAATTCTCAGTGAAGGCCTAACTCATTGATATTGTAAGTTTTAAAGATTTGACTTTTCGTAATGTTTTTTATAGTAAATTCAGTATTGACGGGCTTCTCGGACGTTTTTCACTGAGAACCGCTGGTGTGATCATATATTAAGCTTTCATTCAGATCGACTGGCCTAGCTGGAAAACAAACTTCTCGCTATAAAGTGATAAGCCTACAAACACCCCGGGGCTGTCCCTCAAGAGGAACAGCCCTTCTTACAAACATTTCACCATTTTTAGACTCAACATGTCAAACAAAGAAAACTGGATCATCGAGTTATAATCAGATATTATCAACATTAAGACATTGCCCCCCCCTTTTTTTCTCTATAGTCGAGTATAGCCTCGATTTTAGTGTTAAGGTCAGTACAAAGCTCAAAAACATTTTTATTTAGTTTTAATTGCTTTCCTTTACCTACTGATTTTTTATGAACATATTTCCCCAAATAATTATGATAGGAAATACCAGTTCTTCTATATACATTTTTTAAAAAGGGTGTAGGGTTTGAGACCAAATCTTCATATCGCACAACAAAAAGATTGCTTAGTTTATATAATTCTTCATTAAAGATTGTAGAATTAACTGCCCACCATACTAAAGCCATCCAATCCTCAGAATCTAAATGATTACTTTTTGAGATATTCTGAATTCTAATTTTTGTTTCATTAGAAAGACCATTTGAAATCCAATTCTCACCAGATTCATATAAAATGTAATCTTTTAAATGTTCAGCTACTAAATTCCCAAATTTTTTTATTGCAGATGAAACTACGTCTTGAAAATCTCTTACTAACCATATGTAAATACCATTTGGATATTTTGATATAAGTTTTTTAATTTCGAATGAATTTAAAATTGGCTTGCAAACAATAATTTTTGTTTTCGAATTTTTAACAGTTTTTTGTAGTAAGTCATAATTAAGAATAAATTTTTCCGCTACAGCAGGATGATTCTCTCCAAATGCACTAAGACGGATATCCCTATCGAAAATTTTGAATAGCATAGTCGATCCTGAACGCCCATACCCCATGATAAAGATAGGTATAACACTGCTTTTTCTTTTCCCAAACAAATGTACAATTTTTTTTATTATCAATAATATTCGAGATTCTATTTTTTCCTTGGTTATTTTTTTCTTCAAAAAAAACATTCTATCTGCCTCCAAATCCTCTGAGATTTTACCTAAAAGGGATCGATTATTACCCGGCATTGCCGATAATAACTTAATAAATGGGCTACCGACATAACGCGGGACGCTTTGACCCGGTGATGAGAATTCTACAGCACCTAAACCTCATGAAGCGGGGGGGGGGCGGAGAAACCTTGTTTTAAAGGGTGTCCCGGCTTAAATCGGTAGCCAATAAATGTTTCTGACTTTTTAGCACTCCATAAACTTTATGACGTTAAGCCTCTATCCTCCTATTGCATCTTTAAGGGCTTTTATATATCCTTTCCCAAACTTCAAATCCGGTTCTAAATAGTTCCCTTCTCCCCACTCATTCCAAGATTTTAGGAGTACTAATTTATTTTGTTTATTCTCAACTGCTTTAAGTACCTGTTGCACATGCAGTTTAAACAATTGTGGAGTCGAGTTCACCAAAAGAGTTCCGTTGATACCACTACGAGGAGTATGATCCCAATTAGGCATAATGAAAGGAATTACCTCCTCAAGCTTATCATTCTCGTCAGTAAAAAAAGGAAAGGCTTTTGCGTAATCTATTATAAAAACAGGTTTGTTAAAAATAAATCTATTAAACAACCCTCTTAGGCGAAAAAAAATTTTACCGAGCCTTCCTTTTTGAGCATACATGGCCCTAACGTTTCGGAAAGTCACTGCTGAAAAACCTTTAGCCAAAAGCTCTTCAATTCGATTCGATCCATATTTGTTAATTTGTGCTATAAAATAGATACCATTTTCTAAGCCATTCTCCTTCGCCCAATGGTTCCACAAAGAAATAAAATTATGAGGTAAATTCTCAGAATCAAATATTAAAAATAAAGGCTTTTTATCTATTTTGATATAACGTTTATCTTGAAAAGCCCTTACTACTTTTTCAAAATGCTGTTTGTAGTCATCTTCTCCAAAATATTGTTGATCAATGAGTAATTTATCTTTTTTGCATCCACTGTCATTCCACTTTTTTGCAAACCAAGAATGATTAGCCCAACCCAAACAAAACGGGAAGTCAGGCTTACCACTCTCTAAGACTTCATCAAAAATATCAGACATTAACTGTTTTCCATTTCCAAACCAATAGTGCCAATACATAAATCCTTCGATCCCGGCTTCTCTGGCCATTTGGGCTTGAGCTTCACGAACATCTGGTAATCTTAAATCATAATAACCTAAATCGGCAGGAACCCTTGGTTGATAATGCCCTCGAAATAAAGGTTTAGCCTTTCCTACATTTGTCCACTCTGTAAACCCTTTTCCCCACCATTTATCATTTTCTGGAATGGGATGATATTGTGGAAGATAAAATGCAATTACTCGTGCTCTGTTAATCATAATTTTGAAATATTCCTTTATTTGCTTGCAAACGACTTAAGCCCATTCGGCCACATGAACATGACAGCATAAAAAATGAGAAAAAACTTCATATATCCGTAATCTCCTGTTATCACAATGTATACTAAATAAACTACCATCAATGTAATCATAATGTTTCTATAATGTTTATTAGAAAACGTCCGATACATTTTTTGAATGTATATAAATATCATCAAAGCCCATATGACACCTCCGATAAAACCATTATTGCATAATATTACCAATACAAGGCTTTCGAATGCGAACATTGTGGGGTGTGCCGCATATAAACGAAGATAGTATGAAGTCCAGTTGTATCCCTTTCCGAAAAGGTAATTATGACTAATTTCTTTTAAACATCCATTTAATTGAAATAGGCGAAGTTCAAAAGAAGATCCTTCCACTGCTTTTGAACTCTTATCAAAAATTGAGGCAATATATTCTCCCATTCCTGGAAATTTCTGAATTATAATAAATAAAGCAGTACCAGATAAAATTCCAATAAGGAAAAGTTTAACTTTCCGTTCTAAAAAAAGAAATACAGCAAGGCCTAAACCAAGAGCCCCTATAGGAGTTCTTATACCAATACAGAGTATTGCTAAAGAAGTAAAAAAAATTATAAAAACTAATATTTTGTCTTTGAATTCCTGATCAAAATCAATTTTTGATAATAAAAACACGAAACCCAAACTAAGGAATAAACCATTTTGCATGGGGTGAATAAAAACGCCGCTGATACGTCCAAATAAACGCCCAGTACCTTCAGCCGCACAATAATTACTATAATGATCCATAATAGTCGTGCTGTATCCTGGATTAATTAGCTTTATATACGGATTACTTCCTGGTAGCATTGTGGCAAGAAAAAGTGAATATACCACTGCTACAATTACAGCGCTCATCAGCACCTTATTAAATAAATCCAATGCATCAACGTTTCTATTTGCCACGTTTATTATCGCGAACGGTAAGAGGATTATCGCCATAAAGTCAACTCTAAAAGCATTCAATTGAATTCCATAGGGAACGGCGTTATGAAACGGAATAATTATAAACTGGGCCAAATAGAGGAAGATAAATGGCGCAAGAGGTTTAAAGACAAAATTTTTATATTTATAGTTCAAGAAAAGAGCAAGAAGTATAAAAAAATTAAATAAATTTGGACCAAAAGAAAAAAATACAATTTTAGGCACTAAAAGAGAGTAAAATAGAAACATGGCGATCCCTATTTTTATACGAAAAAAACAAAAAACAATTGTTAACGCAAGATAACACGAAAGGATTGTTCCTATCATTTTACAAACACCTTTAAAATATAGTGTTTCCTGATGTCCAAGTTTTTAGTGATGAATTTCAAAACTGCAAAATTAAATTCCAAAAAAGGCCCCACTTCAATGCCCGCTCATGAAAAGTACTACATAGTATCTGCTGATCTTCTATTTTATCGGCTTTAAAGATAGGCAAGGCCGTCAATTCCTTTTCGAAAATCAACCGGTTCCACTGCGAGCATAATTTTCATCTGTGGGGTGATTTGAATCATGATCGCCTCATCCAGAAAGATTTACCCAGCTCAAGCAGGTCAAAATCGGTCTTGCCCCTGAAGCACATCCTCATTTTTGCACCGCTGCCATCTTCCATTTCCACCACGCATTCCGATACCGGCGAGCAGGCTGATGAAAAATCAAACTCCATAAATGCCGGAACGGGATTATTGAAGGAAGATGCATGTTCTCCGATTTTGTTTTCCACACGTTTTTTTAAATCCGTGTAGCTCAGGGAAAGCGTGGTAGAAATTTTGCTGATGCTGAACTTGGGGTGAAGTGCAATTGCCTGTTCCCACAAATCCTGGGGAATGCGGCTTCCTTTGGTTTTGGTGCTCCGCCAGGCTTCAAATGCTGATTTAACCTCAAACTTGTTTTATCCGCTCGTTTGAATCCTTTCCCATTATGGCCGACTTAATTCATTCCTATTTCAAAGATAAGAGCCTGATATTGCCTGAATCTGATTACGTTTTACTTGTTATACCTATACCCCGCGAATGGATACGATTCAATATTTTTATACTTTTCTGCAATCTGGAACAGCACATCATCAATATCTTCTTTTTCGAGATTTAAAACTGAAGCATAATACCCTTTTAAGCCCATATAATTAAATGATCCTTCATATTTATAGCTATACGCTAAACCAAAAACAGGGACATTTGTGAATATGGCAGCAAAATTGGAATGCATTCTCGTCCCTATAAAGAAATCAAATTGAGATATAACATATTTTATTTGTGGAGAAGTCAAATCTTTATCAATTAAATAAGCATTACTTTTATCAGTCAATCTACTATAAGCTTCTCTTGCTGCTTGCATGTCATCGTTAGCATTTTCCGGGCATTTGTAATTATAAGAATGTGATACAAGATACAATGGAACATTTTTATCCTGAAAATATGTGATGATACGGTCTATCAATTGAGGGTAATAATCAAAATATCCAGTTAGCCCCTTAAATCGATTTGAATAGCATAATCCACTCACATTCAATCCTACCGCGTTAGGTTTAATATCAATATCGAATTTTTCAGGAACCATATAAAACGATAAATCTTTTGTCAGTTCATAGTCTAATTTCATTTTTATAAGTTCAGATTCAAATTTAAGATCTCGAACATAAATTTTTGAAGAATATTTTAATATCTTTGCTGCAGTATCAAAATTATTCTTTTCTTTGAATGGGCCCAGTGTTTGTGGGAGTAATATTAAGGGGATTTGTTCTTTCATTGCCAAGTTGATATCGAATAATCTACCTTCAAATGTTTTAGTATTATAGATATCAGAAAAACCATCTCCCCCATTAATCGCAGCAACGAAACTAACTTTTTTTAGTATCCTATATATTTTGGTTAATCTTGATAAAAAAGGGATATTTTTATATATCCAATAGTCTACAAACCAAATATAAAAAGTGCGTATGACACGCTCTTCCAAATCTATATTTATTACCTCATCACTACTACCTTTGAAGTTAAACCTCCAAGGCTTTTTGTATAGAAATAAACGAATAACTGTAAGGTCGTTTGTGTTATAAAAATTCTTTAAAAAAAGAAATGAGCCGTAACCTAATGCCGCTGTTCCCCGGTTATTATCATTGAGATTCAGACCCGAAACGATATAGTATGTTTTCTTATCTTTCATAATCAACCTTGGCCTTGCAAAAAAAATTAAAAAGTTTACTTGATATCATGCGGCTTTTTGCAACGCATCTATCAAAAATAGCAAATCCTGCTTGACGACAGTATTCTGGCTCATTGTCATAGTCTGTTTCCCCCACTATTCAAGAGTTTCGCAGGCGGGAAGGACGTCAATGTCCGTTTGTCCGTTGTCCGTTTTGCAATTCCAAACGACTAATCAAAAGAGGATTCGATGAAAAAAAACCTGCCAAACAGTGTTATGAATGTGAAGCTTGTGGTAAACGCTTCGATGATCTGACGGACACCATCTTTGCTGGATATCATCAGTCTCTTAACGTATGGATATTGTGCCTCTATTTTATGGGCTGAACTTGTCTAACAAGCAGATTACCAAAAAACTGGACCTGTACCGTACCGATGCACAGAAGATGACCACCGAACACCGAATGGGGGTACGAGCATATGAGCATGAATCACGGGGCAGAAGAATACGCCAGAGACGAGGATGGAGACGGGTTCCATGAAGTCCATGTAAATACAATACGATGGAAGGCTTCTGGTATCTGCTACGTGCTTGGTTGCGTCCACATCAAGGCATTTCACAAGAGAAGGTTCTTTTTTATCTTGTTTTTTTAAGTTCGTGCATAACTCCGGCAGGCGAGGAAAGGCCTTGCTTGCTCCATTCACTTGTCGAACTTTTGGTAAATAAGACCCTGCAACGCAACATAAGCCTTATTTTTTTACAATAGTCTTCAACAATCCGACTCCCTTTTTCCCTAATACTGAACGAGCTATCGCTTTTGTTTTAGATTCAACATGATTTTCATTTATAATGCTTTTAAAAGCCAAAACCTCATCATCAGGGTTTACAAAAATTTCAAAAACCATTGATTGTTCAGATTCTGAAACAAAAGCATCTTTATAAACACAAAATTCTTCTTTGGTAGTGGCTGTGAGATATCTGAAACCACAAGCTTCTGCCCAACCCTTTGCATCTTTATAGTGATCTTTAGCAGCAATGTATGGAAAAACGTCATTTCCTATTTGTTGATATAAGCTCAAATTCATTCTAAATTCAACACCGCAGCTATTATTAACCAGTAAAATACGGATATTATTCTTCAGATGTCGGATACCAAGTGAATTCATATCATAAAAAAATGATAAGTCTCCAATAACCAGGAAACAGAGGTTCTTTGTTGTTATGCTTTGACCTAAAAAAGTAGACATACAACCGTCAATACCAAATGCAGCAACATTTGAATAGCAAACAATAGAAGGATCTAAAGGAAAAAGAGTCCAAGTTCTCAAACTATTCAATATAGCAAAATTTACATAACTTTTTTGTGGAATAGAGTTATGTAACTGCAAAGCCAAAAAAGCATTTGATAATGGCAAGTCGTCAGGTATCCGAATTGAATCATAAGCCGATTTCCATAATTTGAAATATTGATGAGATGTTGGCGTTTTAAGAGCTAATCGCACGAAAAAGAACTCGAATGGACATTCAAACACTTTCGTAAGTTTGTCATAGGTATCTATAATTTCCCCATTTTCCTTTATAAGCCAATGTTCAAAATCAAATTCGCTGCCAGCCGATAACTTTCGAAGCAAGGGGTAATCCCCGGTCTGCCCACCTATTGTAATTAGAAGATCAGGCTTATAAATATTTTTAAAAGTATCATTTGACATAACGCTTAGAACACTATTAGCGGGAACAGCATAGTCACCATGATAATTCGACAAATGATTAACATATACAAACGCATTGTAAGAATTTATGAAACCTTCTAAAGCCTCCCGCTGCTTATTGGAAAAAGGCCGATGCTCGCCTACAACTATCATTATTCTTTTCTCTGTTAGTTGAAAATTTCCCCACTCATCCCATTGCATATATCGGTTTATCATGCGAACATCTGGCAACTCTAATTCTGTAAACGTTACCAATTCAGTATCCAACATTGGCACATTAAGTTGTACAGGCCCGGAACTTCTATGTGACAACTCCAATATCGCTTCGTTGGACATACGAATACATTGCAGTTCATCAATATGATCAGAAACATAGGGAAGTGCAAAAGTCTTCTTTACTGCATCCTCTGGAACCGAAACCTGAATCGGGTGCTGCGGATACCCTTGATAATCATATTTTGGATGTTTAGATACAGTAATGGCAAGAATTGGAACATTTTTATAAAATGCCTCGGTAAGTCCTGGCAAATAATTACGAGTTGCCTGTGCACTTGTGCATGTTATCGCAATTCGCTCCCCTGTATCCAAATGTAATCCAATCGCAAAATACATAGCACTTCGCTCATCTACTATAGAATAGCATTTAAAAAATTCATCGTTTTGAAGGCCTTGGACAATAGGTATATTTGTCATGCCAGGATTTATTACAATATGCCGTATGTTATGCTTTTTTAATAAAACCAAAACAATTTGTGCGTTTTTAGCAATTGTGTACATACCTATTATTTTTCTCCTATACTTTAATTCTTAATTTGAGGTTTAAAGATCCTATATCCTCACTTAAATGTGCTGAATAGGGGCTATTCCAAATTAATTTGATTACTTTAGAGAGAATCCGCCATCACAAACAATAGTTTGACCAACAATAAAGTTTGCCGCATCACTTATTAAAAAAGTTGCTAATTCTGCCACCTCTTCGGGTAAAGCAAACCGTTTCAATGGATTGTGTGGATAATATGCATTTTCTTTTTGCTTTAAACAGTTAGGCTGCATATTCGTAGCAATAATGCCTGGCGCAATTCCATTTACAATAATATTATACGGTGCTAATTTAACACCAAGGCCTTGTGTTAGACCAGCTATGTCCCATTTAGTCATTCTGTATGGATAGGTAGCACCAACAAAACCACCTTGAGAAGAAATATTTAATATTTTTTTCAATTGCTTCTTTTCTGATTTTATCCATCTATTACATAAAAATTGCGTAAGGAAAAACAATCCTTTTGAATTAGTTCTATATACTTTATCCCATATCTCTTCTGTGACATGGGGAAACATGACTCCGTTGACTATACCTGCATTGTTTACTAGGATATCTATGTTGCCCCCCAGCAACTCTTCAGTCCTAATAATATTTTGTTCAATTTTATCTATCTCACCAACATCCCATGCGAGTATTTTTAACGACACACTTCCTATTTGGTCCTTAGCAACGCTTAGCTTTTCCACACTTCTTCCCGTTATTAAAACAGTGGCTCCTTCGGATATATATTTTTTTGCAATGGTCAACCCGATCCCTGAGCTTCCCCCTGTGATTAAAATTCTTTTCCCTTTTAAAATTTGTCCACAATGAATGCTTGAAATATTGACCGTTGAATATCCACCATATCGATAAACTGTTCCTAAATATCGAATCGTAGAATATATTCTTTTAATTTTGTTTAAAACCTTTCCAACTATTCTTTTCACAAAGCCTTCCTTGAATTTAATATTAAAAGCTCAAAAACCTGCCGACTCGATTTAACGCGACACTCCTAATTTTTCTTCGCCATTTTTTATCTATACCAAAAAAATACATAGATATAGAGGAAAACAAAAAACTTAATAAAATAGAAAAAAAGACAAAGAACATTCGTTCTGGAATCACTGAATGCACGACAAATGAAGGAACTGCTGAAAATAAAATGACCCCAGTGACAGGGAAAACCACATTCAAAAAAAAAGGACCTAAAGATAGCCCCACCAAACTTCTTACAATCACCAAGCGAAGAACAAACATAATCAGGGTTCCCACTATCGCAATGATATAAACAGTGTAAGCGGCTCCTCCCATTTTTAAGACTATCCATGCCCCAACAAATATGGCTATCTGTATAGTTCCCAACGTCAATTCATATATTTTCATTTGCCCTGGCGCACGAGCGGCAGTGGTTATGGGTAAACTCAATGAAAAAATCAGGGATTCTACCAAAGCCAGACGCGTGAAGAGCACAGTTTCCGGCGGCGGATTTTTTAGCCAAACACTGAGAACAGTTTGCATTTCGACAAATAAAGGTAAGGCAAAAACCCACATCAAAAAAAAGGTTATTTTCGAGCCATTGAATATAAGCGAAAACATTTCTTTTTTATCGTTGGCCGCATAGGATTTTATAATGGGGGGATAAAGACCTACATTGAACTGAGCAGAAAACATGTTTACTCTACCGGCAATATTGGTGGCAATCGCCCTTGCTGCAACTACAACCGGACTGAATGCCTGATTCAAAAGAATAGTAACGCCCTGCCTTCGCGCCACGGTCGAAATTTGTCCGAAAAAAGTCCAACCCGTGAAACCCATGATTTCACAGACTAAATTCTTATCCCAATAAAATTTTCGAAACTGGCATTCACTATATTTTCGAACGCAAATACAAATATAAAGAACTGCGTTGACCATCGACGCAACAAAAAACAACATTCCGTACAACTCAAGTTTATCCCACGGCAACCAAGTCAGCACAAATACAATAGCCAATTTTAAAATAGCTTCCACTATCGATACATATGCATAAATCTGCATATCTTCATGGGCTATGATAATGGCCATAAACGGCGAGGTAAATATTGTCGAGATAGAAGCCAATACGGCATAATGATAAACCAATAAAGCTGCATCAAATCGTGCCGGCGGCAGCTTAAGTTGATCACTGACAAACCAAAGGCCGATACTTTCAAGCAGGACCAAGGCAAGAACAGCGATGGTCCCGTAGATAGTTAAGTTTACAGTGAACGTTTTATTTAATCTTTTAGTATCCTCCTGACCGAGCGCAAATGAAAAAAAACGTTGCGTTGCCGAAGCCATAGTACCACCAAGAAAGGAAAAAAGAGACACAACACCACCAACGACATTGTATATACCATAGTCCTCAACACCAAGCACATCTAATACCAGCCTGACGGTGTACAGACTGATCAGGAGAATCAGTATCTGCCTGAAATATAACATTAGAGTGTTTCTTGCTATGCGTTTATTATTAATCTGCATGTTCTGTATTTATGTCTACTACGGCATGAATTGTCCGCATATCATTTATAATTTTGGTCAAGGGCTTACCCTAAACAATCAATCCCGAATATGCTCTTCATAACTTCTATTCTATAGAGTTAGGCGGTAACAATATTCATCAAATAACCCATAGCTTATTCTTCTCAATATTAACTATTTGGAAGGATAAGTTGTGGAAATCGCATTTTTTTTTGGGGGGGGAGGTGCTGATTGGTGTAACATTTAGATATTTAAAAAAAGTCTACCATTGAATTCCTCTAAAAATACAGGACTCATTGATATTATCTTTATACTTAAGAACGGTTTCCATCATTTCTGAAAGAACATCTTCTGTCAGATAGTGGGGTTTTAAACCAAGATCAAGCAAACCAGTGTGAATCGGATTGTAATAATGCTCCTCTGCCTCTTTCCTGGGATTGGGTAAAGACTTGATTTGAACATCAAGGTTGAATCTATTCCCAATTTTCTGAACTTTATCTGCCAATTGATTGACCGAGAAAGTTTCAACAAACTGGTTAAATATTCGGAGTTCCCCTCTTTGAGCAGGATTTTCAAGGGAAAGTTTAACACATTGAAGTGTATCCCTTAGATCAAGGTAGCCTCGCGTCTGACCGCCTTTGCCGTATACGGTCAGGGGATATCCGGCTACTGCCTGGACAATGAACCGATTGAGTACAGTCCCAAAGAGTTCATCATAATTGAAAAAGGGGAATAGTTCCTCATTGCCCTGATTTTCATCCGTATGAAGTCCGTAAACCGGCCCCTGCATAAGATCCGTGACTTTAAGATCCCACATTCTCACATAAAACCAGAGCAAATCTGTGTCCATGACCTTTGTGGTATGATAAAGACTGCCGGCCTGACGCGGATATAAAAATTTTTGAGATCTGCCTTTATGAGAGATATCAATCCAGCCTTCTTCAATATCTATGTCAGGCGTACCGTACTCTCCCATAGTACCAAGTTTAATGATATGGGCGTTGGGTGCAAATTCCTTAACAGCAAAAATGACATTGGCAGTGACCTCTAAATTATTCTTTAGGGTCAAAGTTGCGGTTTCTCTGCTGAGCATTGAATAAGGGGCAGACGGTTGTTCTGCATAGTGAATAACAGTATCGGGTTGGGTTTCTGAAAACACCCGGCTAATGAAATCCCAGTTGCAGAGATCTCCGATGTATGTATTGATTTTTTTACCGGACTGCTCCTGCCAGATTTTTACCCTGTCATGCAAATTAGGTACAGGAAAAAGAGCTTCAGAATCCTCCTCTCTGCAAATATTTCTTCGAAGGTAATTATCAACAATGCTGACTTCATGGTCACAGGCAGACAGATTCATAGTTGTCGGCCATCCAAGGTATCCGTCTCCGCCCAATATAAGCACTTTCATTTTATCACCTGTAGATTGATTATGATCAGTATCTTTTATCTGGATGTGAAGCAACCATACATTCTTCAAATAGGTTATGGGTCAAAAGAAATTTCCTAAGTTCTTCTTTTGATAAAACGGATTCATTCGAAGAATTATACGGGTTTGTCACAATTTCGTTTACAATTTTATTTTGTGAATATGAAGATTTATTATATAACCCCTCAAACGCCGGTTTTACGACAAAATACTTTTCCAATTCCATTGCCCTTCTAGTTTCTTCATGATTCATTAACTCTTCATACAATTTCTCACCCGGCTTACTTCCAATAATATTAATTTTAATATTATTCGGGATATGTCCATAAATCGGGGCAAGTTCATTGATCATTACCTCTGCAAGATCTTTGATCCTGATTACCGGCATTTTTGTAATAAAAACATAGCCCCCGACGGCGATCTCAGCAGAGTCAATAACAAGTTGTACCGCTTGTTTTATGCTCATAATGAAACGGGTCATTTCAGGGTCTGTCAGGGTGATGGGGCCTCCTTTTTTGATCTGTTCTTTAAAGATAGGAATAACTGATCCTCTGGAGCCAAGAACATTGCCGAAGCGAGTGGATGCAAAGATTGTGGTTTCCGCGCGCTGGTTACTATTGGCGGCAGTCATTAACCTTTCGCCCATAAGCTTGGATGTTCCCATTACATTGGTTGGATTAACAGCCTTATCCGAGCTGGTGAAAATCACTTTTTCGACTTTATTTTCAGAGGCGGCAGTAATAATATTTTTTACACCTTGGATGTTTGTCTGAACCGCTTCAAAGGGATTTCTCTCGCAAAGGATGACGTGCTTCAAAGCTGCGGTATGAAAAACAATATCTATGCCCTGCATCATTCTTCTTAATTTTTCACAATCCCTGATATCAGCTAAACCGAAACGTATATTATTGTGAGCCAAATGTTTTTGCTCTTGAAAGAAAAGTTCACTTTCATTATTATCTATGCAAACAACTTCTTTAACCTGATAGTCTTCAAGTAACTGCCGGGTAAGTTCGCTGCCAATGGTTCCACATGAGCCTGTTACGAGAATTCTTTTTTGCGATAGAAAGTTTTCCATTGTATGTTATCCTGTATTTTTAGTCTTTTTCGGCTTAGCCAAAAATGACCAAGAGTAAAATGTGTTCACATTTCTCTCGGTTGAAGATACGATGAATGTGTTTGAAATATCACAGCATCTCTGCAATTAAATATCTATATAAGGTTCGTTACAAGCAGAACTATTCTAAGATGGCTGCTAATTCCCAAGGATTAAGTTCAACTGATGCAAACCCTCCAGTTTGCAGGATCGCTTGCTGGGTAACCCCCATACCATTGGCAGATCCTATTTTTTTCAATTTGTCGCTAAATAAATCTTTCATATTGACCCAGACGGTTTGCTTAAACTTTGATAAATTTGCCAATAAAATTACTTTATTTTTATTTTCAGGTAGTTGCCATACGATTCCTTGTACTGAGGACCATTGAACAGGAACAGGTCGTAAATGCTCAAATGGAAAAACATTAAGGATTGATGCTTCTCCTATCATGCGTCCATGAAGTACATATTGAGGAATCTCTTTCATTAATTCAATATATGATTTTAGCATCAATAACTCTTCGGTGATGGGGGCCTTTAATTTAGTCGGGCCATATGATCTGATGCCCGGCATCATTCCAAAAATGAATGATCTTCCTATTCCATTTCGTATATCACCTGATGGACTGAATCCTTTGCCTATACATCCGGCATAACCAAGTTGATATTCATGATATAAAAATAAATAGAGAGGTATGCTGACAGCCCCTGGCCCACGAACCGGCCATTTGATATCTGTAAAAGCACGACCATGATAAATATCAAATAGATGAGCAAACCTTTCACAGGGTTCCTCTACGCCTTGGAAGAAGTTTTGTTCTCCTCGCTTTTTTTTGATGGCAATAATGCTGTTTAAAAATTCTTCCATTGCCTTTGTTTTCCACAGACCGGCACCCGGAGGGTGAGAATGTACCGGGTTAAAGCAATCTTCAAAAAATCCTCCTATATTCTGATCAAGATCAATACCTGCTATCCCCATCTCATAAATCTTATCATAGCACTGTGCAAGCTGAGTCCTAGACTCCTCAAGCCCCGCACATATTAGATAGTTATCTGCCCATTTTCGTTTTTTTAAAATAAATGTTCCATTCGGTTTGGAAACCGCTAAATGCTTACCAAATTTGTTAAAATAGTCTAACCCGTTATAGTGACTATACGTCCGCGCCCCTTCATTGCTTTGAATAGGTTTTCTAACCCCAAAACGGAAACCGGAAGAATAAAAATGTAAATGATCGCCGTTTTGTTGCAATAGCTTGCTAAGTTTTTCATAGAAAATTTGGTTTGGTCTCGGTGGGAAATAATCGGGGCCGATCCAATCCCCATTTTTTTCCCAACCAAAAATAATCGCGATAATAGGAATATCAAAAAATGAATGGTACTTATTGATTAGGCTATATAATTTGCCAACACTCGTTGTATCTCCAGGAACTAAAAAATTGACAAACAAATTTGGTTTCTTAAGCCATTCAGGCATAGACCTTTTGGAAATTCGTTTTTCCGCCCATATCTGCGTGTCAGACCAGTTGCGATAAACAGCTGCCCCATCCTCCCATCTGCCGCCAAATAACCCCGTTGCAACCTCATACGGTTGTGTAATTGAGTTCGTGGCTTGAATGGGTAAAACAAATTCTTGCGCCATCAAAATGGAAGATTCTTTATTAATAGCACAAATATTTTTAGAATAACCTGATCCATCTAAGGCGGCATAAAATAGGCCACCATCTATGTCAAAATTATACATCATTTGTGACGATAGAATTCCAGGATATCTTTCTTTAATACCGGCACCTTTTTTGTTTAATCCTGTCAGCAACGCCCCTTCGTGTACTGGAAAAACAAATGAATCACGGTTTAGCTTTTGTCCTAATTCTGTTTTACATGCCACTTGAGGATATTGGATTTGCGTTATAATATCTTGAGAATTATTTTTGACTTTAATATTCCAATAGTGCAATGAATCCTTTTTATTCGTTCTGATATTGCAGATAACAGTCAATTTATTTTCAGGATGCTGATATTCTATTTCAATAAAAGATTCGCCTTTGCGAAGAATTCTACAATTAACTGCATCATAAGTTGTTATTTTACGAGATGGATTATAATCGTGACCAAAAGATATCTGATAAAGTGGGACCGAGCGAGCAGAAATAAACTGATTTCTCTTACGGTCACTATAACTTTTAATGCTTTTTAAATCGTTGTTTAGTGTTAATAATGAAGACTTAGACAATAATTTAATCTCTTGTGCATCTACGACCTGAGACAATCCGAGAACGACACTATTGATGCATAAAAGGCAATATAAAATTATCGTATTGAATTTAAATGAATTTGATTTAGTTATCATTAATTGCCCTTAGAGACCTTTGCACGGGTCATCGACTCCAGCGAGCCGCTTCCGCTTCCGCAGTCATTAATTTTACTATCAGATTGCATATTTTAGTTTTACTTTATTTTATATAACAGATTTAAATAATGGGTATATTATGCTATATAGGTAGTAATAAATTTTTAATTCAGGAGTCATTATGGCATACAAAAAGATCCAGTACGGTTGTTCCTTCGCTGATATGGCGATCCAGAAATACTCCCGAAAGAATAGAAACCATCTATTCCTTCAAGAAATTGACAAAACCGTAGACTGGGAACCAATTCAGGCGCTCCTGCTGAAGCACTATGAACCGGGGAAGTCAAAACTCGGTGAGGTTGCCTATCCGCCATTGTTTTTATTCAAATGCCTCCTGCTTCAAAAATGGTTTCGGATAAAATCCGACCCGGAACTGGAAAGCCAAATCAATGATCGGGTTTCCTTCAGATCCTTTCTGGGACTGCCGTTGGAACAAGCCAGCCCTGACCATTCGACTTATTCCCGCTTCCGGAAACGTTTGACCAAAGATGCCATGATAAAAATAAACAGTGCGTTGCTTAATCAGTTTCATCGGCTTGGATACTCTATTAATGAGGGCATTGCAGTTGATGCCCGTCTGGTGAAATCTGCCAGCAGACCAGTTTCCAACGATCAGTTGAAAGAGCTTAAAGAGAAAAGCCTTACCAGGGAGGGCCAGTTGGATAAAAACGGCACCAGGAAAAAATACTCCAGGGATCTGGATTCCGACTGGAGCATCAAAAATGACAAACCTCATTTCGGACTCAAGGAACATACGGCGGTTGATACCGATAACGGTTTTATTCTTTCCACATATATGACACCGTCTTCTCAAAATGAATCTATTCATCTGCCTATGGTTGTTATTTCCAGTATGCATACCAGTGATAAGATTCAACAGGTCTATGCCGACAAAGGATACGTGAATTCGGGGGACATACCTAATTCCCATTTTTTTAAATGCTGTTTGCCTATCCTCAGGATGTACTTTTCATAGTTCAATGGCTTGAAATTTTTCCTTTAAAGCAGGTAAATCTTTCTTGATGGTACTCCACAACACATCATTATCAACGCCGAAATATTCATGGATAAGAATATTTCGCATTCCTTTCATCTGATACCAGGGGATGTCTGCATACAACTCCTGGATTTCCTGGGGTACGTTCGCAGCAGCTTCTCCTATTATTTCAAGATTTCGAATAACAGCATCAATTGTCCTTTGATCCTTTATCCAGCCATCGTAATCTAACTCTTTAACATAACGGAATATTCTATCGAGTGCTTCGATAATGTCTTCAAATCGAAATTTCCAAGTTCTATGCGACATGCACTGCATCCCTTAAAATATCATCGCGGAGTTGTTTTTTTAAGGCATTTTCTGTTACAAGATCGACCGGGCGTCCAACAATAACTTCCAGATATTGTTTTAAATCAATGAATCCAAAAAGGCCTGGTGTGGTTTTAAATCGGATCAATATATCAATATCACTATCAGATCTTTCTGTGCCTTTTGAGATGGAACCAAAAACTGACATTGACTCAACCGAAAATTTTTCTTTTATAATATCTTTATGCGCTTCAATTCGTTTGATTAGATTACGATCAATTTGGGTCATGATGTCTCCTCACGTAAATAGGGACTTGGGAGCATAACGTTATTGTATGGAATTCTGTTCATCAAGAAATCAAATCGGAAAATGGAAATGGAAGGCCGACAACATCGCCCGGGTTATAAATTGTTCCAGATGTCATCTTCGCTGTTGCTCTATATTTGATCCATTACAGGTTCTTGCGCTTTTATTAATTCATCCACCCATGTGTCTTTCGAGGCATATTTAATCTCAATGTATCCAATGAAATCCAAAATTTCTTGAGCAAGCGGTTCCGGTAACTTTAATACTTTTTCATATATTTATTCCACGGTGGCCATGGTACTCCCCCTTATTGTGATGATTAATCATAGATTATCAGTTGCGAACGTTAGTCACAAGGTTTATCCGGAGTAAACGGTCTCACAAAGAGGCAAAACGAGGTTGCTGGGACTGCCGATGGCGGCTAAATACGATATGCAACCTGTTGCTCACGAAGTTCAAAGATCCCTTGACTTTCTACAACCTGTCTGCCCCGAACTCGCCCTATCAGTCCATCTTTGACAAAGCTTTCATCTCCTACGGCAACACTCTCTGCCCATCGACTCTGCCGCTTAAGCCTGTTGCCGGCAAGCGCTTCTTCAACCCACTTTCTGTGAATGCTTGCAAAATCAATTACATCTAAAACACAAAAAAGCTGCATCAATTCCTGATGATCAATAATCCTGTATCGCTTCTTTGGGCTATGGATCTCATTATATCCGCCATGTTCCCAGTCTTTTGGGTGCTTAACAACGCCGGCTCTGACCATATTCAAGTCGTTAATATGACAACCATATAACCCATTCAACACAAGGGCCTACCTGTTTTCGTTGTATATCCAAACCTGATCCTATTAAGTTCCCGGATTCCGGGTCAAGCCCGGAATGACAACCATCGGGTATTTTGTCCGAATACCGTTTATCACGCATCCAGCATGGATTCCAGATCTTCCCCCGGATCAAATCCGGGGGAAGATCTGGAATGATACGGTCATCCGTTGAGTGATGCAATGGTTTGCAATTGTGACTATTGTCTTAATAATAAGGTTTTTTGTATTTGGGCTGGATCTTTTCGCATAGGTAATACAGCGATGACATAGGCGGCATTATTCATGATATCGTAATAGATAATATATGGAAACCGCCTTGAATTCATGCGGTATAATCCAGAATATCTGGTATGAATGCCACCATAAATGATCAATGATTCAATATCTGTAATCTTGATGGTGGGGTCGGACTACACCAACAAACTAATTTCATTACAATTAAACTCAAAATCAAGCCCAAATCCACCCTTAAACCAATATTTTCGACCCCGAAAACAGCAGTTTAAGCTTTTTCATCCACTCAATCAGGTTCCCATCCGTATAGGCATGGAACAATCCTTTCTAAGGAATATCCATAACAAGTTTCATGCCTTCGTAAACCTGGGCAAGTCTTTCTTTTGAAAGAGTTCCGATTTTTTCCTTCAAGCTGAGTTTGTCCACCGTTTTTATCTGTGTCATATTGATTACAGAGCGTTTGGGTAAATTGGCCTCGCCTTTGTGAAGACTCACGTTGCCCGGCAATTCACCAAATTTTAAAGTAGAGGTGATTGCTGCTACGATAACGGTATTCAATTTGCTGTCGTTCAGCAAGTCATTTTGCAGCACAAGCCCAGGGCGTTTACCCATGGGTTCAGATCCCTTGGCCGGAGAGAAATTTACCCAATAAACAGAGCCTTTTCGGATTACCATTCCTGCCCCTCTTCGGCATCAACCTCCTCAAACCAACGGGTCCAATTAAGCTGTTCTTTTTGGATCAATTCATCTGAATAAATCCGGTCATATGCATCTCGGACCTGCTTTTTTTTTTCTGATATAATTTTTTCTTTTAGAACCGCAGAAATAAATTTGCTTCTAGAGAGTCCTTTTTTTTTGCTGATTTCGTTAATAGTTGCCACTAAATCTTTTGGCATGGTAATGGCTATCTTTTGAGTATGCATGTAGTGTATTCCTTTTTTATATATCATAAAAAAGGATACTTATTGATATTCTTTGTGTCAAGTGATTTAACCTGCGTGGAGGGTTGATAGGGTTGGGGTCGGCTTTGTTGGTTGTTGGTTGGTTGTTGGTTGGGGTCGGGCCACACTTGGTTGTTGGTTGCCACGTTGTTGGTTGGGGTCGGGCCACACTTGGTTGTTGGTTGCCACGTTGTTGGTTGGGGTGTTGGTTGGGGTCGGGCCACACCAATATACCGATTTTATTACGATTAGACTCAAAATCAGCCCCAAATCCACCTTTAAACCAACATTTTTAACCCCGAAAATAGCAGTTTAAAGTTTTGCATCCCATTCAATCAGATTCCAACCATTTCCCATATTACTGTGATATGCAACCTGTTGCTCACGAAGTTCAAAAATCCCTTCACTCTCTACAACCTGTCTGCCCCGAACTCGCCCTGTCAATCCATCTTTCACATCTTTGACAAAGCAAATGAGTCCGACCTAACAAGGCCTATTTGGGTGTACCACCGGGAATTTGACATCGCTACGGCGGCCTGAGTAAAGTCCTGCTCATTCACGGCCCGAATCCTTTTCTTGAAGTGTTGGAATCGGTTAGGTCCCAGGTTAAATCACATGTCGGGGGGGGGGGCACAGGCTTGGCTTGTTGGCTTATTGCGGGGTAAAACACCTCTTATCAGGATTAATTATTTGGATTTCAATCGCTCCATAACTGATTCAAGTTGATTTCATTAACAGGATTCTTTTCAATGCTATACGGTAGACTTCCATATCTTCCCGTTTATCAATGGCAATGATTTTAATTATTTGCCCACTTTCATGATAGACAATCCTGATTTGCTTCCTGACCGCTTACAGTTTAAAATAGCCTTCAAGGTTGATACCGGCTTTGTTATCAAGGGGAGTGCCATACTTTGGATTTTGTTCCAATTTCACAAGCTGTTTCAAAACTTGCTTTTTACACTGCCATCCAGTCTGTTAAAGTCCGCATGGGCCTCTGGAATCAGTTCAACTTTCCAGGTCGGCACGGGTTAAGCCCTCTGCGTCTATCAAATCATCCAGATTAAGGGTTGATTTACTATGTCTGCGTTCTTTTATAATTCCGGCAAGATAGACATGCTCAAGAATATCTTTTGCCTTTTCTGTTCGCGCCCACTCATCAAAGGGGATAATTACCGCAAGTTGCGGGTCTACTCTTGTTATGCGTTAGTGGTGATTTAAATATTCGGGAATGGAAAAAGCTAAACCTGAAAAGTTACGCAGTATTTTTTTGTCCATGGTGATTAACGGGATACTCAAATCTTGAGCCAAATTTACAAATTCACAATTGTAGGCTGAGCACCCAGTCTTTTGGGATAATTTTAAAACTTTCAGCGTGTTAACTTCATACTCTTTTTGGTGTAATACCTTTTCCGCTTCTCCAAAGATTTGGAATGCATCGGTCAATGAAATAATGTCTTTTCGAATATAAAATGACAGCACATTTCTAAATTCACTCCGCCATAACAACGGGGTTGACCACTCAGGTGTTTTAAGGAATAGCTGCTCAGCAAGGTCAGAATATTCACCATTTAAATAAAAATAGCCTGATTATAACGGATTTAGGGGAACAGCGACCAAAAAAGATCTAATCATTGGGAGGATGAAAAAACTTTATTTGTAACCTATTGAAATTAAAAGAGATTTCGACTAGACTTTTTGCTAATAATTTCATATAGTTAGAGACCAAACCCGCCAAGGAGGTCTCTAACTATATGTGGGAAACAGATACAAAATCCACAACCCAAAACCATAGAACCATATGTGTGCCCTTTTCTCAAGATGCTTATAACGACATTGTTCAAAATCCTGATAAATTTCGGAACTGTCTCGATGAAAAAATTAAGCTTTTCCCGGAACTATTTCCAGCTGATATTTTCCAAGAAGGATATCTAATGAAAGATATCTATCACTCAAAAAAAATGTCGATTCCTATTAGGCGAATCGAGATGGCCGGCATTGCTTATACAGTGCGCCCTTCCTTTGTGACGCCCTATCTTACTGGTTTGGTTGACGAGGTTGAAAAAGCCCTTTTCATGCGAAAATTCAATGTGCCCTTCTGGGCACTGAGCCACATTTTCGGTAAAAATCCAATGTATTGGTACCGGATTGAACAGTCACTTGGTCGCAATAGTATTGTTGGAACAACCGTCCGGCAATCAGGCGACATTCCCCAACATCTTGCGGCGGATGAGAAGCACACCCGGATTCTGGGAGAAAAAACGTATGTGGCAACAACTGTTGGAAATGGCTGTATTCTTGGAGTTTCTGTTGCTCAAAATGCTGGAAAGCAAGCCTTGACCGAAGCATATCAATTTTATCGGGATGAGGCCCAATGCCTACAGCCTGAATATTCGCCGGAGACTGTCAATATGGATGGATGGAAAGCTACCCGGCAGGCATGGAAAAGCCTTTTTCCATCGGTAGCCATCGTTTGTTGTTTTCTGCATGTATTCATAAAAATTCGTGATCGGGCGAAGAAAAAATACAGAGACATTTTTGATGAAACAGCATCAAAGCTATGGGATTGTTATCGGGCTGAAAGCAAAATATCATTTTCACAGCGAATCAGAAGGTTGATCGAATGGTGCAAAAAGCAAGATACCCCGAATGTTATATCAGACCCCATAAAAAAATTACGGGAAAATATTGTTTCATACAGAAATGCCTATGACCATCCCAAGGCACACAGAACGAGTAATATGATTGACAGATTGATGCAAAGAATGGATCGTCACCTGTTCAGCACTCAGTATTTTCATGGATCAATGGATGCAGCGCAACTGAGTATTCGAGGATGGGCACTTATTCATAATTTTGCTCCTTACAACCCAGAGACAGTCAAAAGGCATAACGGCTTCAAAAGCCCAGCTGAAAGGCTGAATCATTTTAAATATCACGACAACTGGTTGCACAACCTTTACATTTCGGCTTCTTTGGGGGGGTATCGAAGCCCTCCCCAAAATCCGATATAATCAGAAAATAGCTAATCACATTCGTATCGACGACAATCATAGCCTGCCTTCGTTACGAATTTGATTTAACAGCGTGTCATCAAGTACATAATCCTTTGTTTTTTCACGAAGTTCCCTTGCAACTACCAAATGCTGTTTTGCATCAATTTTTGTGCTTTTTGTGGCTTTTTCTATCAAAAAAATCACCTCACTATTGATACTTCTATGATTTTGTGAAGCAAGTTGTTTTAATATTTCATAGGTTGGATCAGGTATATTTTTTAATGTGATGCTTGCCATGTTACCTCCAAATCGAATGAACCGTTATGAAACCATAATGGTTTATTCTGTGTGCCGTGTCAACTACTAAAGCCAGAGGTTTTTATCTGCATGTAATTTCATAACAATTTTTATAGCCGCAAATCACACTAATTGTTTGAATTTCAATCCCTGTGCTTCCTGAAAATAAATCCGGCCTATTTCTAAAATATTTGTCAGGTGATGTTCAGGCAGCTGCTGATCAAAAATATTTTTTGGTCTGGCTTGTCCAGGTTAGGTTTGTCTGATGTTAAGAGAACTAAACGATCGTCATTCGACTAACAATAAGGAGACTTCTTCCCAACGTTGCATAAAAATTATTTAAAAAAGAATGACCACGCTGAAGTTGTAAATGACTTTTTAAAAATATGGATCTCAGCAGAACTTAACTGACTGTGTGACCCTGATTTTACTTTTTTTACTTAAAATTTTTACCCTATGACTTCTGCAACGATGGGGTTCTTTTTTCAAATTCGGTAAATGTCTTACAATCGTTCCCCAAATGATACATCATCAATCTTATCATATCCGTGTATGACTCTGTTCCGCATATTAATGATCTGCCTTTTGGACGATATGTTTATCTTCTCATCCAGTTTATGTATCATAATTATTGTTGAATCTTGAGACGCCATCTTCTGCACTATATTAAAAAAAAAGGACCCGCCATGGGCTTATGCTTTCTGGTGGGGTGATTGCCCATTCGATGCAGCGCCTGGATAAAATCCGTAAATTGGTTGGTGGCCTCTTTGGTTCCGGGATTTTGGGTTATTTCGATCTTTTGGATGTTGCTGAAATCGACCGAACCGGAGAACGCAACGAGTTCCCGTTTTGCCTGTTCTGAAAGTTTCATGAAAACTCATTCCTAAGCTGAACCAACAGGTTCTGTTTATTGAAAAGGTCAAAATAGTCTTTAAGAAGTTCCCAGTCAACATTTTGTTGGTTCATCTTTTTGTACTTCAGAAGCAGACGCATATCCTGAAAATCGGCAGCGTGGCGCGACGGCTCATTTGCGATCGCTTGGACTTTCAGGCCGATAATATCTTCAGGAGAAAGTACTTTTACCGAATATTGATCAAAAACCGTAAAACTTTGTACCCGGGTAAGCATCTCTCTGGAAAGGTGCCTGAACGCATGAATGATATCGATATGACCCAACGTTTTAATGCTGGAGGAATATTGTGAAATATTTTCGGTTTTATAAATGCATGAATACATGGCAGAAGATAGAACCTTCTCTGCTTTTTCAAGATCATCGACCAGGATCAAGAAGTCAATATCTATGGTCGAACGGAGAATGCCCATGACACCAAGTGCAAATCCTCCAATGAGACCATATTGGATGCCTTCTTCTTCAAAAGGTTGAATGACCTGCTTAAAGACCAGTTCAAAATTCATAATTTTATTTTATTTTTTTTGGGGGTCGGGCCATACTTTAAAAAGATTGATTCAGCAGAAATTCTTTTTTATGACACCGGTGCGTAACATGTTAAATATGGTCTGGTATGTAATGTCTCTTAGCTCGTGGCGATACTTAAAGTAATTGCTGATGCTCAAAGTAAAACAGAATCGGCATGTCCAGTGCGAGGCTTTTATCCGGATAAAGAATGTTTTTTGGGTTCCTGGCGTAAAAATTCAATATTGGTGACTTACCCCCAGTGTTCTTCTGCTTGTGGAAATAGCCAGGTCAAGGCCTCTTTTGGGAAGTCTAAAAATAAATTTTTAAAATTGTGATCATGGAATTTCATAAATTCTTAGACAGGGTCTGACCCTGCTAACCATCAAAGCTCTCAAAAATCAGATATGGACACAGCTCCGCCCTGTCGGTTACGGATTGAGTCGTTCCGATTAATAAAAACGCATTAGAATACAGCAATAATTGTGCAACAGTGCAGTGACGTTGTATTATTTGTACTACATTGAAATATTAATATGACTCTATCGATATAGAATGCTATTATTATATTGGCTGAATAATAAAAGCAATATTTATTACATTTGTTTCACAAGATCTATTTAAATTCGGGATCTAAATCCAAAATCGGACATAAATAACCAATTTTAATTTTGCTGCAGCAGTTTAATCAAAAACGTTGGGGTAGCGCTTTTAAACCAATAATTGCCGTAAAGCCTGTTCCTAAAAAACAACAATATATCGAAAGGATTGTAGACCCTTTCTTTCCCCAAAAAGGAGTAGCCGTTGTACCATTCCCGCAGCGTATCAATATCTATTCCGTCAAGGCGTTCGTGAAAAGTTTGAGTCAGTTCTTTTTCGGTATAGCCGCAAAGCGCTCCCATGTCAGGCTGCAAACTTATATCTTCCAGATTGTTTAGATCGCTGAAAATACTTACACGGCTGAATTTGCTTACTCCGGTAATGAAGCAAAACCGGATATAACGATCGCTGTCTTTGATAACCGAGTAAAAATTCTTGAGACCGTCCAGCATCTCTTCGGCTTTAGTGTGATCAAATTCTTAAATCGTCCGTTTATTGTCAAACCTGCGATGTTCACACCGGCGTGATGGGCATTGGCGGCAAGAATTTCTTCGAAAAAATCATTCAGATGTTGATTGTCGAAAAACCGCCCCCCCGGCAAAACTAATTGAAATAACGGGATGAGTCTCTTCCCAGTCCCAGTTTTTTTTCAAGACAAAGCCTTTTAAACAACACTTTTTGCCCTTCAAACGCGCATTTTAAGGTATCGACAAAAAGACTTTTGCCGAACCGGCGAGGGCGGGATAAGAAATAGTATTTCCCGGAATCACACAGATGCTGGACATATTGGCTTTTGTCCACATAATAGGCGTTTCCGTTAATTATTTCAGAAAACGTTGAGAGGCCTATGGGGAGTTTTTTCATTCAGATCGGTTCAGAATAGTTTGTCGCAATCCACTTTTTATAGGAATCGCTCAGCAGGTTATTCCACCATGGTTGATGGTTCAGGAACCAGGTAAGGGTTTTGCGGATACCGGTTTCAAAGGATTCGTCGGGTAAAAAACCAAGATCATTCTTGATCTTTTGGGCATTGATCGCATACCGCCGGTCATGCCCTAACCTGTCTTTCACGTGGGTAATCAAAATTTTCGGATCCGTTGCCTGTGCTGCCGGAGAGGCGGAAAATCGTTCAGCAAGGCTCTTATCGTTGGAAAACTGCTCCAGGAGCAAGTCGCAAATCAGATGAACTATATCAATATTTGCCCATTCATTGGTGCCGCCGATATTATATGTCTGACCGGATACGCCCTTTTCCAATATCAAGTCCACACCCCGGTTGTGGTCGTCTACGTAAAGCCAGTCACGGATTTGCCTGCCGTCACCATATATCGGCAGGGATTTATTAAACAGGATATTAATAATCACAAGGGGGATCAATTTTTCAGGGAACTGAAAAGGTCCGTAGTTGTTGGAGCAATTACTGATTGTGGTGTTGAGCCCGTAGGTCTCGTGGTATGCCCGAACCAAATGGTCGGAAGATGCCTTGCTGGCAGCATAGGGGGAATTGGGCGCATAGGGTGTTGATTCCGTAAAGGCAGGATCGTTGGAGCCTAATGTGCCATACACCTCGTCTGTTGATATATGATGAAATCTGTGGGATTCCTTGCCGGCGTCCAACCAAATCTTTTTAGCGGCTTTGAGCAGGGTGTGGGTGCCGACAATGTTTGTGTTAATGAATTCATCCGGGCCGTGGATAGATCTGTCGACGTGGGATTCTGCTGCAAAATGGACAATTGTGTCGATATTGTGATTTTCCAGCAGGGCCTCTACCAGTGGCTGATCTAAAATATTGCCGTGAACAAATTCAAATTTGGGGTTCTTTTCCGCTTCTGTCAGGTTGTCCTTATTGCCGGCATAAGTGAGGGCATCCAGAACCACGATATGGTCTTCTGAGTATTTGCCAAGCCAGTAATATACGAAGTTGGTGCCGATAAAACCGGCCCCACCTGTAACAAGAAGGTTTTTCATTTGAGTTCCTTGAGCATGGATCTAAGCTGTTTGCGCCAGTGGATCGGCTTTATATCCAAAGCCTGCCAGAGGGATATTTTATCCAAAACGCTGTAAAAAGGGCGCTCGGCAGGAGTTGGATACTGGCTGGCCTGGATGGGGTTTATGGGGATTTCCTTTTGGATGAGATTCAGGTTCAGGGCTTCTTCCTGGATGGCGACGGCAAAGTCATACCAGGAGGCTACACCGGCATCAGTGAAATGGTGCGTGCCGGTCAATTTTTTATCAATTGCGCTCCATATGGCCGTAGCCAGACCGTTGGCCCAGGTGGGTGTGCCGATCTGTTCATCAATGACATCCAGTTCGGGCTTTGTCTCCATGAATTTAAGCATGCTTTTGACAAAATTGCTGCCGTGGGCGGAATAGAGCCAAGCGGTTCTTAAAATGGTGGCATCATTATCAAGGATTGCCCGGACGGCCAGTTCTCCTTTGAGTTTGGTTACACCGTAGATCGATACCGGATCCGGTTTGTCCTGGGGGAGATAGGGTTTGTGACTCATTCCGTTAAATATAAAATCTGTAGAGATATGGACCAGGTGGATCTTTTCTGCACTGCATATATCGGAAATCTGCCTGACGGCACCGTGATTGAGCCTGTCTGCAGTTTCCTGATCCTGCTCTGCTTTGTCCACTGCCGTGTAGGCGGCCGCGTTGATGAGAACATCCGGATGATTGTTGCGGATAAAAGCTGCAATTCGGTCAAAATCCATCAAATCAATTTCGGGGTAGTCATAGGCAAAGAGATTGATACCTGCCGGACAGGTTCTACCCAATTCCCACCCCAGTTGGCCGTTGGCACCAAAGAGCATGATTTTCATGTAAACACCTCTGCGGACGCAAGCGTTTTGCCCTGTTCATCTTTGTCAGAAAGCACAGGGGCCGTTTCAAGGGGCCACGCGATGTCAATATCCGGGTCATTCCACAGGATACTGCGTTCGTATTTCGGGCTGTAATAGTCTGTGCATTTGTATGAGAATTCAGCTTCATCGCTTAATACGTAAAAACCATGGGCAAAGCCCGGGGGAATCCAGAGCATGGCTTTATTATCTGCAGAAAGTGTATGCCCTACCCACTTGCCGAACCAGGGGGAAGATTTGCGGATATCCACAGCCACATCAAAAACTTCTCCGTATGTGACACGCACCAGTTTGCCCTGGGGCTGCTGAATTTGATAGTGAAGACCTCTTAAGATCCCTTTTGTGGATTTGCTGTGGTTGTCCTGTACAAACGTGAATTTACCGACATGCATATCAAAATCATTTTGGCGAAAGGTCTCAAGGAAAAACCCTCTGTGGTCTCCAAACACATGGGGCGCCAACAATACAACATCAGGAATCGATAAGGGAATGTATTTCATCTTAATTATTTTCTTAAAAGATTAAGTAGATATTTGCCATATTCGTTTTTTTTCATGGGGCAAGCAAGCTGTTCCAACCGGTTTTCATCTATCAACCCCATTCTAAATGCAATTTCTTCAAGACAGGCAATTTTGAGTCCCTGGCGGTCTTCAACTACTTTTATAAATTGTCCGGCATCCATTAGGGACTCATGGGTACCGGTATCAAGCCAGGCTGTGCCACGGCTGAACAGCTCAACCGTCAGGTTCCCCCGGTCGAGATAGGCTTTATTGACATCGGTAATTTCAAGTTCTCCACGAGCTGACGGCGTGATTTGTTTGGCAATATTAATTACATCGTTGTCATAAAAATATAACCCGGTTACGGCATAATTTGATTTTGGATTTTCTGGCTTTTCTTCCAGGCTTGTAACCTTACCGCTGTTATCAAACGCTGCAACACCGTAGCGTTTAGGGTCTTTAACATAATAGCCGAAAATGGTGGCGCCCTGTTCCTCTTTTGCAATGGTCTGCAAACGAGTTGAAAGACCTTCTCCGTAAAAAATATTATCACCCAGGATCAGGGTTACAGGATCATTTTGTATAAACGTTTCCCCGATGATAAAGGCCTGGGCCAGCCCATCCGGGGATGGCTGGACAGCATAGTCTATGGACAGCCCCCACTGGGCGCCGTTGCCGAGCAGACCTTTAAAATTGTCCAAATCTTTAGGGGTGGTAATGACAAGAATCTCTTTTATCCCTGAAAGCATGAGCGTTGACAAGGGATAATAGATCATGGGCTTGTCATAAACAGGCATGAGTTGTTTGCTGACAGAATAAGTCAAGGGGTAGAGACGGGTGCCTGATCCGCCGGCCAGAATGATTCCTTTACGCATAATTTGACGCTATCCCCAATTAACAGTACTTGACCAAAAACGATAAATTTTGTCGCTTATTTGGTTGATTAGAAATATTAATTATCTTGCCCCTCAACGCTGCATAAATATTTTATGGCTTTCATAACAGTATTTCACACACCACCAATTGTAAAGAAACAGCAATCCAGGACCGACTGAAAATATCAAACGGCAAAATTTAAATAAATTGTTTAAATTTTTGGCAGGTAGGGCGGAGGGGCAGGTCAAAAACCGCTTTAGAAAAGAACGGTTTTTGACCTGTAATAGTGTGCTCTTCTTACTTAAGGGCTCTTCTTCTGATAACCCAGGCCCAACCAAAAAGGCCAAGGCCAAAAAGGCTTAAGGTGGCGGGTTCGGGGACTTCGCTGGTTGTCCAGTCCCCTTGATCTATGGTAGAGCTGGCCCAGGATTCGTCTTGTATAATAGAGCCAATAGCGTCTGAGTCAATGTCGCCATCATTGTCCATATCAAAATCGTTACTGTCAACAGTGCCATCGTTGTTCCTATCAAAGTCAGAATAGGCAAGGGCTGACAGCGTAGTACCAGTTACAGCAGTTTCAATGACAAATACGTCAGTTCCATCGGAAACCCAATAATCAATCGCATTAATGCTCAAATCAGAATTCACGGTGACTGATGGATAGGCTGATGTCCAGGAAAATACGTCATTGGAATAGGTTGTTCCGCCTATTGTCACAGAAATCGTAAAAAACGAGTCATAAGCGTTATAACCATTTACAACAGCATCTAAACCGTTGTGCATGCTGGGATCAGTGGCAGTACCCTGAGTGGTATCAATAGTGAATAAAACAGTAGCATCGCTGCCATCCAAACTAAAAGTGTTCGAATATTCAAGTATGGAGGCGTTGGCCGTACACGCCAATGCCGTAACAAAAAGTATGGCTAAAAAAAACGGCCTAATCTTTTTTCTTAATAACATGTTAGATCTCCTGATTTAGCTCATTATAATTAACTTGCGGCAAGAATAAAAGTGGGGCCGTTAGTGGTCCCACATGTGCGTCGTGACTGCTTGCATGCACCAAGCACACTCTCTTCCGGTTTGCAGCGGACAATCACAACAAGCTTGGGGTCTGAGTATTTCTTTTTTTTCATGCTTTCCTCCTAAAATTATAAATTAATTTATATTAATGGCTTTTCAAAAATTTTTATCTACTGCATTATGGCGTCTAACCAAACTCTCAACATACTATATTCATTCCATATCCGGGCACCATAGCTTGTAGTGCCAAATTTTCAATTAACCATCGGTTGGCTTTTTACGAATTCATCATGTTGGTTTACTTCCAACAAACCCTAAGTATCTATGCAAGAAACATACCCAATAAAACCCAAGCAACCATTTTTTCTTTATAATTATAGTCACTTGCGTAGCTGCGACGTTTCATCGCTTTTGTTGTTCTTATCAAAAATCGGTAATTATAAAAACAATTTATTATTTATCACGTTTTTTTCACAAAAATGGGCAATCTTTTTCTATGTCTTCTGTCGTGCTTTGGCCACATCACAAAAATACGGGATATGTCCGTCAAGGCGGTTGGTTTCTATATCGGCATGGGCCGGACACCAAGAACAGATATCATGCAAATCGCACGCCCCACAAGTGGCTTTATATTGGCTGCCGGTTGATGACAGCGTAATAATGCCCGGGGTAAAATGATTCCAGGCATAGGCCAAGGTATTCGTTCGCAAATCAAGCGAGCAGTCCGGGTTTACAAGGGAGGGACAAAGCTGAAACCGACCGTCCCAACTGATGGCGCATGTGTTGATACCGGCCTGACATCTGAACAGGGTATCTGGATTTATCCGGGGCTGGTCCAAAAGATTTTGGCAGGTCTGTTCCAGGGCGTTGCGCCTATCCGGGTCTTTTTTTTCAAGGGTGACAATCTGTGCCGGTGTAAGACGCTGGGCAAGGATCTCCACATTCCTTTCCGGATTCTTGTCCGCCCTGAGCTGTAAAAAAGGGTCAAATCTGAAAGGCTGTTTGGATTTAGAGCGGCAGAAGTCCGCAATGCCGTCAAAATCAGGCAGGTTGGCTTTGATGATGGTTGACTTTAATGTGACCGGAAGCCCCGCAGACAGAAGCCGATCAATCCCTTTCATTGTTGATTCAAAGGTATTTTTCCGCGTGACTTTTCTATGGATATCTGCAGTAGTTGCATATACTGAGACTTCGATTTGTCTTGGGGGATATTTTTTAAACAAATCGATGTGATCTGCGGATATCAGGGACGCATTGGTGAAAAGAGAGACAAAAACCCCCCGGGTCCTGATATAAGTATAGATTTCCGGGAAATCAGGCCGAAGCAAAGGTTCGCCGCCACTTAAAAGCACCCAGAGCACATCCATTTTTACAGCCTGGTCTGTCAAATTTTTGATCTGAGCCAGGCTTAACTCTTTTTCTATGGCTTGTTGGTCACCGGCCTCACGATTGATGTAGCAGTGGATACAGTTATTATTGCACCGGGCAGTCAAATCCATAACAATGGAGAGAAGAGCTCTTTGCTTTTTTGCCCGCTTCCACAGTTCGAGGTCCGCAATGGACAGGCTTCCTTCAGCATTACACATGGCAAATCTGTCTTTTTATCGCCCTTACAACCGGCAAAAAGAAATGATTAAGCAAACCAATCCTTGAGGCAACGGCAATGAGTCTCCCCCCCCATTTGGAAGCTATAATTTCTTTGCCGTTTGACTCTATTTTCGCCACCCGCCCCAGGATATCATTTTTAGCGAACCAGCCGTCACAGCTTTTAAGATTGTCGCCTTTAAGCAAATATCGGTCACTTTTTTTGAAAATAATTCTATGGACTATCATTTTTTTGTGCTGATGCATGGCTGCCAGAACAATATCCCCGATTTTTGGTTTTTGAACCGGGGATAACGGGACCAGAGTGAGAATGCTGTCGTGCCTGATAAAGGGGCTCATGCTGACTCCGGAACACTGAATTTTAAAACTACACCCCGGAGTTTGCTTGAAAAAGGCCGTCATCATCGCATAAAACTCTTCTCCTGAAGGACTCAGGATGTCCATTCCACAATAATGCCCTTTTCAAGAAGTTCGGAAATCAATGTTTTTATGCCTGTTTCGATCCGGCTGGTGTCAGCATCATATTCTTCGGCAATGGCTGAGCAAATCTGCCTTATTGTTTTTTTTTGTTCTATGCATTTCCAGGCAAGTGCACCGGTCTCGTTAAAGGAAAACATGGCGTCGCTAAAGTCTGCTATGCCCGATTCAATAGGGACAATGACAATTTCACCCAGGATATCACGGGAAATTATTTTTTCTGACGGGGCATAAATAGTATCCAGATCCATTACGCTTACATTCCTTTTATTATGTCGTAGGCCCGACCGGTTGTGTCAAACTGAAGATTCCAGCAGGGGATCTGCCGGCAAAGCCCGGACAAAAAATCAAGTGCGTTGTCCCACCAGTCGCGGGTTTCAAAAGGACGAATCATGCAGGCCAAAAGACGCTCAAAAGCATAACGCTTATCAGTAACCGGGACAACCTGATTGGCATTGGCCTTTTCAAGAAAAAAAATGCCTTTTAAGGGGACGGTCTCCGGGGAGACATCAGGAACATCTCCGTGGCTCCAAGTACCTGAAACAAAATAATTTTTTCCTTTTTTACGGATGATATTGCGATCATCACACAAGATATCAGCCCCTTGTTTCATGATGCCGGCCATGGTGGATTTACCGGCGTCAGAGTGACCCACAAATAAAAGGCCCTGCTTATCTAAACTTACGCCCAGGGAGTGCATGATGCAACCGTTTCTATATGCAAGGATGCGCCCGATGAGGATCTGATCGGTGGGAAACATAGTTAGGCTGGTCAATCCACCCTTAAGAAACTTCTCTTTAACACTATCATCATTGTATATATTTAGAAACGAGTGTTCCTGGTCAGTAACAACGGTTCTAAAATAATTCTCATAGGGCGGCTCTGGTTTTATCCACTGATAAATCCATTGGCCGGCCTGGTGATAGATCGCCCAAGGTGGTTTCAGGTAAACCCGATTGTCAGGTATTGGCATTGTCCTGCATTCTTCAAACCGATGGTGAAGAACAATATTTTCCTCTAAAGGGGCATTGATTTCAAAGGCCTTGAATTTTGGACTGAAGGTCGTGTCTGAAAAGGGCAAATCACTTTTCACCTCAATACTCATCCCTGCAATCTGAAAAAACATCTTAGTCACACCTTATAAACCACAAACCTTAGAAAAAGAAAGCCAAAACATAGCTCCGCCCTGTTGATTACATTTTCTTCGCTGAGTCAAATATTACGACCAACTAATTGTATTTACTATTTTTTAGACTATTTCATACTTCATAAGAAAGGTTATCAAAAGCCAATGAGCTTGAAGTATAAAATATGCAATCCCGCCTGTCAAGGATCTCGAAATCAACAAATTTGCTATATTAATACTTTAAATATCTTAACGAATTGTGATTTGAAATTATCTATTTGGAACAAGCACATTCAACTTAACACATTTAACACACTTTCTCTCAAAACGAATTTAATATTACTAACAAAACAAAATATACAAGCAAAATATATACCACCCCAACACGTTATAACCAGAGGTTTTAAAACCCCAATTTGGCAGCTTCGTAAAAAGCCATCGCCTATTGCGTTATGGCAGCCGACCAGACTCGATATATACAGTATACATGCATTTCCCCTTTGTTAAACACTGTACCTTGCAGACGAAATTTCTTGCTGGGTCATCCATTTAACTATTTAAAGGTCATGATAATTTAGACACCGGAGCTATGGCATATTTGTTTATGTGTTACAAAATTTGCATTCTGATTGTAGACAATTAAAAACCACACAGATTCGGGATCATATATTAGAGTGCTATTTTTGTAACCACAGGTGCATTTTTAGTAACCAGATATCAAATTTTATTGCATAAATGCAAAAGTTATTAAAGCTCCTAAGAGGATAACAATCATATTCTAACAATTTTGAGGCTCCCAAAAAGACCGGATCGTCCTAAGATCGTCTATAAACCCCAACGTTGCATAAAATTTTAAAAAAATCAGATTGCCGGTTACAATACGCGCAGGCACCTGGGCCAGGGTTATCACAGAAGGCTTAGCATCCAGAACAACTTAAACATCCTTATCCCTGAGCAAATAATTAGCCTCTTCGGCCAATTCCAGAACAAGCTGTTCAAGATCCATATCCGAAACCGGCAACTGAACCTGTTCATCCTGTCCCAGCCACAAAAGAGTCTGGGTCAGCCCATCAGGCCGGGGCAGGTTAAGGTCTAACAGCACTGCCCTGGGCGGTAAGTTCCATGAAAAGCTGGGGCTGTCCAGGTTCCAGGTTATCTTCAATACCGCTCACCGCAGGCATGGTGGATAATTGAGTCTTAATGGCATCGCCAGCCAGGGTGAGGACTGTATCATCACTGGCTCGCAGTTCAATGCGAAGCGCATCCACCATGGCCGGTGCATTTTGAACGCTCAGGGTCTTTGTGCCCTCGGGTGAGCCTGACAACTCCCGCCACTTGCGGGTAAACGTGTTGATATCATAGAGGGCATCCGCTGTCAGCTGCAACTTCACAGCCCCGGACTGGTCTGCTTCGGAAAGCACCTGCAGATAACCAATTGCGCTGTTGTCGTGATCTTTTGCATATCGCAATTCCCGATCCGCCTCATGGGCCTTTGATTCCAGAAGCGCCAAGGCGGCATGGGTCTGGCCGTAACTGGCATCATTTTTCATGGTCAGTTCCGCCCGCACCGTATCGCCGGGAATATCCGGAAAAAAATTCATGCGAACCATACCGGTCAACGGCATCGAAAGAACAAAAATAAAAATACCGGCAAACACTACAAGTACGGCATATCGGTGGTGAAGGGCGATCTTGATCAACGGCCCGCAAATGCGTTCATTCACTTGATTTAAACTCTGGTCGGTGATCTTTTGGACCCACATCCAGCCGCGTTTTATTGGATTCTTTCCAGGGGTCTGGCGTGTGTTGAGAGGGGCCAGATGGGAGGGCAGGATCAATTTGGATTCAATGACCGACAGCACCAGACAAATGGTAACGACAATGGCGAACTGGGAGTACAATTCGCCCATGTGGCCGCTGACCTGTGAAATCGCATAAAATGCCGCCACCGTGGTGAACACACCAAACAAGGTAGGAACGGCCACGGCATCATCCACCACGATGCCCAGCGCCATCATAAACCCGAAGGTTGTGAATTCATTCAACGAAAGTCCTGCGAAACTGTCCCCCATGAAATAGAGGGTGCCGAAAAAGATAAAAGGCAGCCCTATGGCCCCCCAGAACGCCACGGTGAGATTGAGAAACATGGCCAGAAGCTCCAGGCGCTCAATGATCGTAGTAGATCGGTCATACCAAGAAGTCAGCGTCACATTATCCGGCAGACTGCCGCTTTTCCGGAATTGCCCCACCACCTTTTTCGCCCCGGCCACGGTCCTTGATATCTCATCCTGGCCTGTGCTGTAAAGGGTAGCAATGGTGGCCCTGGCAGAAGCAGTGGCAGTTCTGGCCGTATCCAGATCTTCCAGGGTGCCAAGCCCGCTGCGATACCGCTGCATGGTGTAATTCTCCGTTTTTTCGAGCACATCAATCCACTTCTGCTCAATGGAAATATTTTTCTTTGCCGATGTGAGCTCCAGCCATTCAGTCATTATCTCTGAAGCCAGGGTATCCCGGGCCGACTGAAATAGCATCTGCTGTTCTTGAACATCCTTTGAGGCCGCTTTAGCACTGTCAGCCAGCTTACGGCATAAATCCAGTTCCCAGCTCACCGCGGCGGTCCCTGTACACATCGTCCTGATCCTCCTCCTTGAGGGCTGAATAGCCTGCAGACACCTCGGGCAGACGGGGGGTTAAGATGGGGTTAACAAAAAAAATAAACTCGTCTCGGCGTAGCAGAGCAAGCCAAATTGATCAACATTTGATCATCGGCAGATCACGGAAAATTATGGTAACCGACAAAAAATTAGCAATGGATTACAATCCGTATTGAAACTTTATTGCAAGTTTCAGGGAAATGGGGGCGGTGCCTGTTTCTTCGGGGCGCTTCACCCTTTGGCCGGCAAGAAGAGTAGAATAAATACAACATCAAGCAGGGGCGTGATATCAGGTTTTGCCGGTTTGGATACCTGGTTCGTCAGGTGAATCATGATTCCAGAATCCTGTTGGCATAGGACTCCATTTCAAATGCAATTTGACGGACCTTTGCACTGAACCACTGATGGGCTAAGAGTACGGGAATGGCAATGACAAGACCTGCAGCGGTGGTCAGCAATGCCTGCCAGATTCCATCGGCAAGCAGGCCGACCACGGTTCCTAAAAGCCCCAACAGCGGCGCAACCGTGGCAATGGTGGACAAAAAATCAAGGCTTTTGTTAAAGGAGAACAAAAGCTCCTTGGCTGCCATCGTTGTTTTCTTCTCTTTTACAGGAGTTTCGTGGTTAGACCTGCATGGCCCGGTGAAAGCCTTGCCTGGCGGGCGCAATTCAGGTAACAGGTTGTAAGACCCCACCTTCATTAATATGATAGCCAAAGGCCGATAGGACTTCGGCCTGGGTCTTACTCGGCGTCTCAAGGCGCCTGGTCGGTTTTCTTGCCCCTTTCGGCAAAGTCAGAATAGAATGTAGATGCTTCATATCATCCATGACGTTCTCTGCTGTCCGTTCAATTCCGGCGCTCTTTAGTTTTAATTCAATTCGACGCAGGTAAGCCATGGCGGCCACACATGTAAATAAATGACATTTAATTTTGCTGTCAGTCCAGTGCCGGATCGGCTGCACACCTACTAAGTCTTCATTCTTACTGAGACGGAAGCGGTCTTCAACTTGCCATCGATCTAAACTCGCTTCAATAATATCTTTTGTCGCCCAGTCCGTATTATCTGTGATGATAATATTTTTACCGAACATCAGCTTTTTTTGTTTCACTATATATGGATCTTTTCGGAAGCTCATATTCAAGCCGTTTGCTGATGTTTCAAAATTCAGAGTAAATAAATCGGGGGCCATGTGAAGCCTTTGACACAATCGGATATATCTGGCTTGTACGTCCTCAGCTTTCTTCCAGTGAGCTGCTCCTTCTTTAACCTTCGTTCTCATTGCAAGCAATTCCTGTCGGATCGTATCAAGCTTGCTCTCAAAGGTGTATGATTTCTTTCGGGCTGTCCTGGGATTATAAGTTATGATAACGCTCCGCTCCTTGCCCCAGTATTCTTTTTTAGTTCGATATGCCAATTGACACTCTTCCCGGCGCTCTTCATCAATCAGTCTTCTGTTGCGGGCAGTATCTGCAATTTCAAACCGGTCGAGTGGGGTAGCCGCAAGCTCCTGGGCAAAATAAGTGGAATATGTCGTAATAAAATGGACTCTGGAATGCTCGTCAATCCAGGTGTAATTCCCTTCAGAATTCATTCCTTTGTCAATAACGATTGTAAGTCGCTCTTTGGTATTGTTCAGGTCGCATGCCACCCTAAACATTTCTTCCATGATTGATTCAAAGTGCTTGCTATCATGAATATTGCCTGGGTAAATCGAATAAAATAAAGGGAGTCTGGTGTCTCGTGCAACCAAAAGGCCGAGGCCGATCTGTCTGAGATGATGCCTGCCTTCCTTGTTTTTACCTCTGCACGCAATTTTCGACAAAGTTTGGCTTCCCATGAAGGTATAATAATTAGTGGTATCAAATAACAGACAATCAGACGAAGGCTTTTCGACCTGCCATAATCGTCTGAAGAATTTCGATATGATCGTGTTTAAGGTTTTTTCATCAACTCGGTCCCACTTGTCCCAGTATCGTTTGCATGAGAGTTCGTTTAGATCGACAGGGCGTATATGCTGGATCGCGGTTCTCTTATACCAATCCGATAATTTGTTTTTACTGACGGTCTCAATCATGCGATTCCAGACACAATAAAGGAAATATTCCCCTATTGAAGGTCCTTTTTCCCGATCGGCCGGTGGAATAATCTCATCAATCATAGAGCAAAGATCAAAGTCTTTATCTGCTTGCTGGGCCAACCACAGTGCACCGAATTCTTCAGCCTTTAAAGTGGTTATTTCCTGAGACTGGCCTTTTACAAGACTGGCTACCCGATCCGGTGAACCAATATAGGTTTGAGAAATAACCTTGGGCTTACCGTTTACCCGGGCGATCTCCCTGACATACAGGTAGGGTCTTCCTTTTTTCTTCTTGATATGGAAATGTGCCATGATTCATAATATTTAGTAGGGTCTTACATGTCAAGAAAAAAACAATAGAAAGACTGATTTGATAGGGTTTTGAGCATAGAAAGGTTGTGTGACTTGAGGGGTACTACAAGAGACAGGGTCGAAAACGCTTGTCAATAAAGGGATTCGACGATTCCGAACGGTTTATCTCCGAAACTCCTGTTTTACGGTAACGGAATCCTTGCTGAAAAGAGCCTCAAAAAAAGGGGCAAACACGCCGGGGGCGTCAGGCGGCGTTAATGCCGTTGCGTCCTTCACCGGGAAGGGATGACTAATAAAAAAAATTCATCTTTCCAAAAGAATTGCAAGAGCTGGGATGGATAGCAGGATCAAAGGCCACATCATCATGCCGCCCTGGGCAATCACATTCATGCAAACATCCCTTTTGTGCTTAAGTGTTGTTCAAGGTTCAGGCCGATAAAAACAAGGAAATAGTCATCTGTCTCTTCTCCGGTAAAAGGCGTGATCTGCCAGGTACCCGGGGCATACTGAAAGACCATCGGCCCTGGTTGGTCTTTAAACCGGACAATACCTTTAACCCGGAGAATCTGCTCCCCGCCCCCCTTGATTACGGCATTGAGAGCCGCCTCATCAATGGAGTGATCAAGGGTGACAAGCCGGGTCTCTATCTGATCGTCCTCATGGGTGGCATGGGTGCCCGGCATGTAAAAAAGAGGCCGTCTCAAGGGGTTGCGAAAATTAACGCCATAAAGCACGCCGGGATGGACCGCAGCATGAACAGTCTTGTGCACCACCGCCACCGGATTCAACTTATTAATCTGTTTTTCAATGCCTTCAAGGTCTGCTCCCGGCAGATCACATTTATTGATAAGAATCACATCTGCCAGCCGCACCTGATCTCTTGCCACCTCAAAGCGGTCCAGAATGCGTTGGCCTTCCGAGCCGTCCACAAGGGTGGTGACGGAACCGAATTCAAACAGATCGTCAAGATCCTGGAGTTCTGAAAGGATATTGGCAGGATTGGCAAGCCCTGTGGTCTCAAGCACAATAAAATCGGGCCGGTACCGGTCCAAAATGTCGGTAAGCGCAGCCCGGAGATTGCCTGCCAGGGTACAGCAGACACAACCTTCATCCATCTGGGTAACGGCATAGGTTTGATCCAGCAGGGCGGCATCCAGTCCCTTTTCCCCAATCTCATTTTGTATCACCGCCACAAAATTGTTGGCTGCGGTCTGGGCCTGGATAAAATGGTCCAAAAAACTGGTTTTTCCCGTGCCAAGAAACCCCGTCAGCAGAATAAACCGGGGTTTGGTCATGCTATCCACAGCTTTTTTGTCAAGGCTCTTGCCGGTTCCGGTCAGATTCGGGGTCCACCACAGCTCATTTTCATAGGGGTGGGGAAAGGGCATTGATTCGGACCAGGTGATATGGGATAACGAATCCTCCCAGTCCGCCACACCGGCTTTTTCGCCGTTGCTGAAATAGCCAAGTGTTAATCTTTGCTCATTGGTTTCAAGAAGACCCCGGGCCGCATCTTCTTTTTTCCGCTTTTGGGAATAAAAACAGGAGGGAGCCGCACCGAGGGTGTAGGAAAAGGAAGCCGCAAACGGCCTGAAAAATGCCATACCCATATCAAAGGCGGGCAGATCCTGGTCTATATCCCCGGGATTCACTGCCTGGAACGGGCCGTTTTCATTTACTATTTCAATCCCATTTTCAGCGATCCAGCCCAGGCGGTGAAGGGCTTGAAACGAAATAAAAATACCATGGTCAGATTTGAGACATTCAATTAAACCAATATGAAAGAGTCCTGCAAAATCAATGTGGTCAACAAAATTTCTGACTTTTTCCATATAATCCGGGCCCATGGCTAAAATCCCCGCTTCAATGGAATACTTTTCCACTAACGGCTCTTGAGGGGCCGGGTAATAGCTTAATAAAAATCGGGCTGTATGACCGGGGCCGGGGTCAACGGGAAAAAAGGAAAAGACGCCCGGCATGTCATTGACCTTTGCCGTTAAACTGCCCGGAGGCAACCCTGAGGTGACGGCTTCGTGAATACCGCTCCACCCTAAACGGTGGCGAATACCAGGGATATATGTTGACCGAATCAGCACAGCCCTTGCCAGTTCATACCCGACAAGTTCCGGCGCATTCACCACGGAAGGCGGCAGAAGGGTATCAAGTCCGCAGGCGGGATCTGTTTCAAGCATTTTCCGGCCTCCTTTATAACGGCCACGGGCCGACCTGGCATATCATCGGCCAGGCTCAGCCCACAACAAAGTTTAAAAGATCTGAGTGACTTACCCAGACTTTCTTATAACGGTCACGGACCGTCCTTGGTCTTTGACCGTGGTTCGGCCCAAAACGAATATTTAAACATCTCTGTGATTTACAGAGAGTTTCATATAAAATAAGGTGTCCAGAGAAGAGATCAACTCCGGACATCAGAGTTATATTGTTATCCGAAGGTGATGACATCTCCATTGCCAAGATAAGCTTTATCCTTGGAACGGAACCTTGCAGACCCTTCTACTACAGGGTAGCCGGCAGAAATGAATTTCTTGGCACACAGAACGCCCGTGCAGTGATTACAGCCGATCCGTTCAAATCCGTAATTTCTTAAAGAAATCACAAGATCGTCATACTTGGGGTCCCAGTCCTCAAACGGAGAGATATGAAGGCCGCCATAGATACCATGGAACTGGTCCTTTTCATACTTCAGTTCATTGTGCGCTGTTTCCGCAAACCGAATGATGCCTTGGTGGCAGCACCCGGTTACGGAAACAAGTCCCTTGTCCTTTACATTAAAATAAATGGACTGTTCTCCAAAAACCCGGCAAATAATGGGCACCGGGAACACATAAGTGGCCATACCGGGTATGTGTTTATACAAGCCGTTCTTAACCTCCACCAGTTTACCGGTGTGCCCTGAATCTTTGATGTACTTCTTTCCTTCGGGATAAAAGCCTTCAGGAATATATATGGTAATGGTGGGATCATATTTCAGGGTCACGGGCAGGCCCCAGTAGTGGTCAAAATGCTCATGGGAGATAAACAGGGCTTCAATTTCCCGATTTTCCAACATTTTGTCGATCCCTTCCCGCTTGAAGCATTCATCCATCCACTTATAGGACCAGCCGGAGTCCAGCAAAAATTTACGCTTGTTGCCTGAAAGCTCTTCAACTTCCAGCAGACAGGCGTATCCGCCGGCATTTTCCGGGTTGACTGAATTTTTTGCAATAATCTCCCAGGCTTTATCCAGGTCATGGGGAATCAGGTCTTTAATCTGTTGAATACCTGCCTCATAAGCTCCCTTGCCAAGGCCGGTGCCGTTGCCGAAGGGCGGCCAGTTATAGGTGTACTGGTTCACCAGCAGGCCGCCGGCACCTTTGATATCGCCCATGAGGACATGGTTGTCAAACCAGCTGGTTTCTGAAATATTGGTCACCTTGACGTTTCTGCAGGCGCCGATATCGGTCATTTTTCTCTCTTTTTGGGGAAAAAGCTTTTTCCTCATTCCGGAATAGGAAAACAGTCCCATGGCAGCCAGCGCGCCAATGCCCGTGCCGGTGACCGCACCCTTTAGAAAGTCCCTGCGTTGTATATTTTCAGACATGTTGTCTTCTCCTGTTAATTCATTTCGGTATGATATCAATGGCCTTGTACATTGCGGGCAGTATCAGAACAACCACAGCATAGACAGCCACACCAACGGCTAAGCCAACGCCCACACCTGTTACATATTTAGGCGTCACCCGAACGTCTGCAATTTTTGCCTTCATGTCCGCATGATCTTGTTCAATCTCACCCTGGGTTTTGGGCACCATTTTCCATGCAGGCCAGTTATCCATAAACCAGTGATGGGCCAGCCAGATATTGATCAGCCAGATGGTAGGAATCATGGGGAACTGCTGGGGATGGGAAAACCCTTTCTGGGTGCCCAGAAAAATATGGGAGGTTTTGTAGTAAACAATGTATAAAAGTACGGCAGCCACAAGGCATATAATCGTTCGAACGGCCACATTCACCGGCAGGCTGAATTTTTTCGGCCAATTGTCGCAGTAAAAGTTGAGAAACAGGGAGGGAACCAGGAAAAATATCGCCATTTCACCCACATGCAGCCATCTCCAGTCCGGTGCAAAATCCCGGCGGGTTCCCCTGATCGCTTCACCCCAGGTCAATTCCTGGACAAAATAGAGAAAAAAATGCATGGCAACGGCAATCAGGATGATCCCGAAAAAGGTGGCAATCCGCCTGGTCCAGTCGTTTTTAATCATACAAAAGGGATAGCGCTGCCAGATGGTCTCCACAAGCCAGACCACCACCGTACAGCACATGATCCAGGAAATATGGAAGTTACCGGATACGGTGTCTGCAAAGTCGCCCCAGTAAGGCGGTGCAATGGAAGTGAAATACTGCCAGGGATGGTACAAAATGCCCATGTGGGAGTGCATGGTCACAAAATAGATCACTGTGGACATAAAAAAGGTCAGCACTAAAATGGAAAAACCCCTGGCCGGCTGGGGCAGTTTCTGCCAAGGCGCACTTTCCATGGCAACCACCCAGGACGGTGAGAGCCAGGATGCGATGGCGGCAAACATCAGGATGGCCAGACAGGAATATTCTGCCGCAAAAAAGCTGGTCACACCGGGCAGCTTTTCAAGCTGTTCAGGGTTGAAATAGGCCAGCCCGAAGTTGCCCAGAAATGATTCAAAGAAACCTTTTATAAGCGCGAGCAATATCACCACGGAGATCAGGGTCAGCACAGGCCCTTTGACCAGCGGATGGGTGTTCTCGAGCCACTTTCTGTTAAAGGGCCAGTAATCAAAAATATAAACCATCCAGATCATCATGACCAGCCACCACCGGCAATACATATAGCCGACATATGGCGTGTACATCCGCATAATCCCCCGGGGATCCTGAAAAATCCACCAGGTGGCATAAAAAATAGCTAACGTGAAAACAAGGCTGACAACAGCGGGGACCGGGCCGGCCCATCGCTTGACAAGCCTGCGCTCCTCAAGGTATCCTTCGCCAAACCTTTCCATAAAACCTCCTCTAATTAATATTGTAGGTTGCGTCAGGTTCGGGCGGATCGTTTGATTACCAGTCCTTCAATCCGCCCTTTTTCATGTTATTTCCTCTTGTATTTTTGGTTATCCTTTACACCCGGCCGCCCCAAGGCTGCCAATATGGACGCTTTAATTTTTTCTTTGTCTTTCTCAGGATCAAGCCCCAGCCGTTGCGCCTCCATGACTAACAGCTCAGGTGCCAAATCTCCGGAAATCTCTGATGTAATGCCTGTTTGTACAACGGGTTCATCTTCAAACGACCCAACCCAGCTTTGGAATAGATCCGTTGCCGAACCTGCCATCTGCTTGAAAAAAAGTCGTCGCCTATAATTTTGAACGCTCATGTATCCTCCTTATAAAACTGAGACTGAAGGTCGGGTAGCGTATTGTTTCCAATGATCCGGTTTAAATGGACGGCATAATTTTGGGTCACCTGCCTGGCTTTGGTACAGTCTTTTTCGATCAGTGCGTTCAGTATATTAACGTGGTCCCCGAACAGCTCTTCCCTGCTTTTCTGCGTTGCCTTGAAAAAATGATCAAACGGAATCATATCGACATCGAAAATCTCTTCCACAATACCGGACATAACGCTGTTACCCGTTCCCTTGGCAATGATCCTAAAAAAAGACAGACTTTCCAGCCATACTTTTCTATGGTCCTTGGTAAAGATACTGCGACTTAAGGCCACATTGCTTTTTTGGAGTAAATCAAGCTGAGCTGTCGTCATGCGATGACATGCAAGTTCAACGATAATGGGAAAAAATAAGAATACGGATTCCATCTGATCCGCCATAACTTTTCGGGCAGATCTTTTTTCGGTGCCCCAATAGGGATCCAGAGTATTAAAGAAACGGGGTTTTAAAAAGGTGCCGCTGCCTTTTTTAATCTCAACCATGCCCCGGCCTTCCAGGGTATGAAGCAGACGCCTAAAGGTGTTCCGGCTGACATTAAGCTCCGCAGCAAGTTGACGTTCAGCAGGAAATCTATCCCCCGGTTTAAGACCTAGTGACTGGGCAATGGCTTCAAGCTGTTTAAACAAATCGTTCAGCATACCGTTCCTTTTAAACCGGGATAACATCAATATTTCTTTATTGGCTAGAAAAATATTAAAACGATAATATCATGTCAACAAAAATTCATCGTAAATTTAAGATTTGTTAAAATATCATAAGAATTGGTACTACCAATTCTTATGATATACAAATAGATGCCGACCAACACAAAAAAAATGGAAATTTTATGAGCGTAAGCTTCTGCGCCAGGTGCGAACCGCCTCATTGAGGGTTTTAAGCAAATCGTCAAACATATCGGGAGGAGTATCTGCAAAGCGGCCCTGTTCAGTGGCACACAGAATCAGCACCGTGCGCAGGACAGCCCTGCTGTAAAAAGGCATGGCAAAATAGGAACGAACGCCTCTGGGAACAAACAGCGCCCAGTCGATGGGCTTGATACTGTCCTGGGTATTGTCAACAACAAGATAGTCCAGGGAATACCGGTTGATATCTTCGGCAATGGTACCTTTATAGGAATAGCTCTCCGACGTTTGCATACCCTTGAACGGTGCTCCGGCACCATAAACCGTTACGCTGTTTTTGCGCACATGCACATCTGAGAACAGAATCCCTTCAAAGAGTCCTGCGGCCAGGGGGCTGTCAAGACAGAGTTCCATGATCTGATGAATATCCACAAGCCCATGGATTTTGTTTTCCAGTTCCTTGATATGGCGCTCTTTTGAATCAGATACTGTTTTGTTCCTGGCACTGCTGATTTTGGGATTCTGAAGGGATATCCGGATAATCTGATGTTCTTTATGGACCAGATACCGGACAATGGTCCTGGACTGAACCCATTTTTTCCCGTCAGCCGAGCCAAAAGTGAGGTTACCGGCCCACGTTCTGGACAGCGGCAAAGTTTTTAAGATATCCGATACGGTTTGCCGGGTATTTCCTGCATAAAAAGAATCCAAGGACAGCTTCCCAAAATCTATCTCCTGTATGCTGAACATCTGCTTGGCAGTCGGATTGGCGCAGATGAGCTCCTGCCTGTCGTATCCAAACAAAAACACCGGATTGTTAATATCTTCAATCATTAATTTGAGTTCCAGATCAATGTCCAGAATCCCCTTGATCACGGCCACTGTATCATCCACATTCAAAAGATAACCGTAGTAATACCCCGGATCCTGCCGGTTAACGGCACCGGTAAGCTTAAGCCATGAAATCTGTCCGTTGCTGTTCTTTACCCTGAACACGGAAGCCGCCACAGTTCCCTCTTTGACCATATCCATAAAGGCCTCAAGGATATGCTGATCTTCGGGTAGAATATTGGCATTACGGTAGGCAATATTCTTTAAAAAAAGAGCACCATCAATACCCGGCGCTACATTTATATTTTTATTGAGGAACTCAATACGGGCTTTTCGGATCTCTATTCGCCATAAAAGGGCAGGAAAATCATTGATAAAACTATACAGATCATCCACCGGGATTGTCAGCGGCCGTGTCAAAAGTACGCCTCCTGAAGTATTGCATGTTAAACCCTTTGACGGCCGTTTATCTCCTTTGTCTCAGAGGTTTTAAACGGCCAAGGGCCTTATTAAGCTTATGACATTGAAAATTTTTCGTAACTGACCTGATCATATAAAAGCGTACTCGCGTCATGACCATCCATTTCAGTTGCAGGATGGCCAATACCGATAACCGCTTGCACCTGGACATGTTCGGGCAGATCAAGAATGCCGGAAATATAATCCGATGCGGCAGTACCGTCATCACGGCTGCGCAGACGCATCTGTGCCCAGCAGGAGCCAAGACCCAGATCCGCAGCAGCCAAATGAATAATAATGGCGGCAATGGAGGCATCCTCAATCCAAACATCACTTTTGGATGTATCGGCACACACGACAATGGCCAACGGCGCATTTTTTAAAAATGCAGCGCCATGGGATTTGGCCTGAGACAATAATTCGATGCGGCTCTTATCTTTGACCACAACAAACTGCCATGGATTGAAGCCCCTGGAACTTGGGGACCGAAGCGCCGCTTCGATCAGAATATCACATTGTTCATCACTTACAGGTTTATCCTCAAACTGCCGAATGCTTCTTCTCTTACGTAATAATTCAATAAACATGTTTACTCCTGTTTTTTAACGATCTTTATACTGCTCGAAAGTACTTGTTATAACATTCCAACCAATTTTTGCATATGTAGTGCCCGAGCGAAAACCGTAAATTTTGCACAAAAAAGGCTTGTAAAAATAGTTAAGTAACTTTATTATATTTCCATGAATCAGGAACTAAAAAAAAAGATCGTCAACAATCTGATGCAGGTTACCCGCAAATTTGCCGAAGTGGAAACATTTCCCATAGAGGTTACCGGTGATGTCAGCGTCTCAACCCGGGAAGCCCATGCCATTGAAAGCATTGGTGAAAATCGATGTGTGAATGTTACACAAATCGCCGACCATTTCGGGTTTACCAAAAGTGCCGCATCCCAACTGGTGTCAAAACTGACCCGGCAGGGATTTGTGGTCAAAAAGCAGGCCGGGCACAGCAATAAAGAACTACAGCTTTCTCTGACGCCTTTGGGGTGGCAGGCCTTTGAAGCCCACGCAAAGATGCACGGCCGAGATCTTAAACAGGTTCTTGAAACCATGGACCATGTGGAAATCAGTGTACTCATCCAGTTAAATGAGTTGCTGGGCAGCCTAAATTCAATCATGGATGGCCGGTTGACCAAGTAGTGTTTGCTTGGTCCCTAAGTCACCCACCTGCGCCTTGCATCTGAGCAACTTTGCGTTCACGCACAGGTTTCCGATCAGGCATTACGTCGTTTGAACGACTGATGAGTGTGCGTTAAATTTTTTTACATAAATAGTTAAGCGACTTAATTATATATAAGGAAACGTATCATGAAAAAAATCATCTTAAGCCTGGCCACATTAGCCTTGCTCGCGTTGGTCCTGTTTTTCATAGGAATCGGGAACCGGCTGCTACCGAAACAGGTTTCAGCTAAGGATCCGGCAAAAAAAGAGGTGGTTCAGCCCATCCCAACTGCCAAGGCAATCACCTACAACCCCAAACAAGCTTTCACATTCCCGGGCAAGGTGAAAGCAGCCAAAAAGGCTGAGCTTTCATTTCAGATTCCAGGCCGGATCGAGCTATTGAACATTCTGGAAGGACAAAAGGTAAAAAAGGGAGAGCTTCTGGCATCCATTGACAGAAAAAACCATCTGTATGCGGCCCGGGCAGCCCGGGCCAGGTACCAGATATCAAAGCAAGATTTTCACCGTGCATCCCAACTCTATCGGGATAAGGTGATAAGCAAAGCCCAATTTGACACAGCCCTGGCCGCCCATGATGTGGCAAAAGCAGAGCTGGCCATCAAAGAGAAGGCCCTGGCCGACAGCAGGCTTACCGCCCCCTTTGACGGTTTGGTGGCCAAACGCTATGTGGAGAAAAAAGAACATGTGGACAAGGGGGAGCCGGTTCTTCTGCTTCAGGATGTGTCAGGCATTGAAGTTGAGGTACAGTTACCCGAGCAACTTGTTGCCCGGGGCGGAACCGATATTCTGGACCGGCTGACGGTTCGTTTTGATGCCGATCCGGAAGTTACATTCCCGGCTGAGGCCATGGAGTTAAGCATGGAATCAAGCCGGGATACGCGCACCTACGAGCTGGACATCAAACTGCCATCACCGGCGAATATGCACATTCTGCCAGGCATGACGGCAACGGTTTGCGGCATTATCAAACAGCCTGAAAACGTTTTAGGCCGACAGCCAACCCTGCTGATACCAGTCGAGGCCGTGGCGTTTGACCCCAATGGTAAGCCCTATGTCTGGGTTGTGGATACTAAGTCACAAAAGGCAAGAAAACAGCATGTACAGATCGGCCCGATGCATGACGCCGGCATTGAGGTAAGCAAAGGTATTAATGCAGATGATCTGGTGGCCATTGCCGGACTTTACACACTTACTGAAACACAAAGGATTCGCCCAATGAAGCAAGGCAAGAAAGGACTGGAGGGATGAACAATCCGGGATTATATGCCGTCCGTTACAAAGTAGTCACCTTGGTTTTAAGCCTGCTCATTGTACTTGGCGGAATCTTCAGTTTTCTTAATATCGGCCGCCTGGAGGACCCGGAATTCACTATCAAGGAAGCCGTGATTTATACCCAATATCCAGGGGCATCTGCCGGGCAGGTGGAACTGGAGGTGACAGAGCCCATTGAAACAGCTATCCAACAACTTAAACAGCTCAAGGAAGTCCGCTCCATATCCCGGGCCGGTGTTTCCATTATTTTTGCAGAAACACAAGAGATCTACGATAAAGATAATCTTCCCCAGGTTTGGGACGAACTTCGCCGCAAGGTGGGAAGTGTCGATGGCCAACTGCCTCCGGGTTGCGGCAAGCCCGTGGTCAATGATGACTTCGGGGATGTTTACGGTGTAATGTTTGCCGTCACCGGTGACGGGTACGATAAAAAGCAACTCAAGGAATATGCCAAGGATCTGCACCGGGAACTGCTCACCTGCAAGGATGTCGGGCGGATTGATTTCTGGGGCCTTCCCCGGGAAGCAATTTTTATTGAAATCGACCGGGCCAGGCTGACACAGCTGGGGTTGAAGCCTGATACCATTTTCAATACCATCGCTTCACAAAACCGTGTCACGCCGGCAGGGGCAGTGCCTGTGGGCAGCGAATACATCCCCTTTCGCATCACCGGGGATTATAACGCCATTCAAGATATGGGCAACCAGCTTATCAGCGGTACCCAGGGGCGAATGATCCGGTTAAAGGAAGTGGCCCGGATCCGGCATGATATCATGACCCCGGCAGATGAACTCATGCGATATAACGGCAAAAAAGCGGTAGGGATTGGAATATCAACCGTTTCCGGCGGCAATGTCATTGCCATGGGCAAATCCATTAATGAACGCCTGGCACAACTGCAGGCCAATACGCCTTTGGGCATAACCATCCAGACCATTACCAGCCAGTCCAAAATTGTGGAAACGGCTGTCTCGGGATTTGTGACCAACCTGATCAGTGCTGTGGCTATTGTTATCCTCCTGCTGGTGGTATTCATGGGCTGGCGGGAAGGGTTTATCATCGGATTTGTACTGATTCTCACCATCCTGGCAACGCTGATGGTGATGAAATCCTGGGGTATCACATTGCAGCGTATCTCCCTGGGCGCCCTGATCATCGCTTTGGGCATGCTGGTGGACAACGCCATTGTGATCACCGAAGGCATCATAACCAAACTGAACCGGGGAATCCCCCGGGAACAGGCCGCGGCCCAGGCGGTCAGCGAAACCATGTGGCCGCTTTTAGGCGCCACGGTGATTGCCATCCTGGCCTTTGCCGCCATTTCTCTGTCCAAAGACATGACCGGGGAGTGGCTGGCCAGCCTGTTCCAGGTGATCTGCATCTCTTTGGGCTTGAGCTGGTTTTTTGCCATCACCACGGTGCCCTGTTTTTGTGTCATGGTGCTGCCTGTTTCTAAAACCCAAGACCAGGCAACATATTCAAAACGATTTTTCACCTGGTATAAAGCTGTTGTCGCCAGGGCCATTGACCACCGATGGCTGACCCTGACAGGTGTCATTGGATTGCTGGCAGTTGCCATGTGGGGCTTTGGCCATGTGAAGCAGGATTTTATGCCGGATACCAACCGCGCCCAGTTTACCGTAGACATATGGATGCCCCAGGGCACCCATATTGACAACACGGCAACAACCCTTGAACAGGTTGAGCGGCATGTGGCGAGCTTAAAAGGGGTGCAGAATACGGCAAGCTTTATTGGCCGGGGGCCTTTGCGTTTTCTTCTGACCTTTTCGCCTGAAATGCCGGACAGTGCCTATGCCCAGTTGCTGGTGGATGTGGATGATTTCAGACGGGTGCCGGCACTTAAAAATGAAATTCAGCAGTGGCTGGACAGGGACATGCCCCAGGTCACCGGCAGTGTTGACGCATTTAAACTTGGTCCTGGCGGCGGTGCCGTGGTGGCCCGGTTAAGCGGACCGGAAAGCACCACACTTCGCACGCTTGCCGACCAGGTGATAAAAATAATGGCAAAACATCCCAATACCCGCAGTATCCGCACAGACTGGGGCAACCAGGTCAAGGTCAACGAAATTGATTTTTCCGACCGCAGGGCCCGGGAGCTTGGCATTTCCCGCCCAGAAGTTGCCGGTGCTGTGGCCATGAATTTCACGGGCGCCATTGTGGGCCAATACCGGCATGGGGACGAGCTTTTACCCATCATCCTGCAACCACCTAAGGAACAGCGGAATACCATCAACGCAATTGATGATGTACAGATCTTCAGCCGAATGAAAAGCAAATGGGTGCCGGTGCAGCAGGTGACCAACGGCACAACCACTGCCGTGGAACAGAGCGTGATTCACCGCCTCAACCAGAAACGAACCCTGCGGGTATTTTGCAAGCAGCGAAAAGGCACCACTGATGCCCTGTTCCGTCAATTGGCCCCGGTGCTTGAAAAAGAGCTGAAACTGCCTGTGGGCTATACTTTAGAATGGGGCGGAGAACATGAGGAGCAGCTTGAGGCCAATGCCAAACTGATGTCCAATTTCCCCATTGCGTTTGCCGGGATGTTCCTGGTTACGGTGCTGCTGTTCAACAGCCTGAGGTATCCTTTAATTATTTTTATGGGGCTGCCCCTGATTGTTGTGGGAGTAGCCCCGGGCATGCTCATTGCCGATAAGGCATTCGGGTTCATGGCCATGCTCGGATTTTTAAGCCTTTTCGGCATGTTGATCAAAAATGAAATTGTTTTGCTGGATCAGATCAAAGTGGAACTGGCCGCGGGTAAAGAACCGTTCAGTGCGGTAGTTGACTCTTCTGCAAGCCGTATCCGGCCGGTTACTATGGCCACATTTACAACGGTGTTCGGCATGATCCCATTATTGACTGACGCCTTTTTCAGTCCCATGGCCGCAGCCATTATGGGGGGATTAAGCTTTGCCACGCTGTTGACCCTGTTTGTGGTGCCGGTATTTTTCAGTACCCTGTTTTCAATCCGAAGACCAGCACCTCACAGTTAATAAAGGAATTATGATATGCGTTTATTTCAAAACTGCAGAATAGAGATATCAAAAATCGTCTTGGTGTTTTTCCTGTGGCTACTGCCCGCGGGTGCCGCACCTGGTAAGATGAATAAACCGGAGCCCCTGTGCATGGACATCCCCTATGGCCGGCTGACACTTACCCAGGCCCAGCAAATGGCGCTTTCCGCCTCTCCCAGGGTGGCTGAAATGCTGGCCCGCATCAACCAGGCCCAGGCAGTTTGCGACCAGGCCCGAGCGGACTTGTGGCCAACAGTAACGGTTCATGCCGGGTACGATTGGCAAAACCAGTCCATACGTCCTGACTGGCATCCCGAGATACGGGTGGAAGAAAGCCTGAAGCATCAGAATACCGGAATCCAAATCAACTGGCTCCTATTTGACGGATTCAGCCGGCAGGCATCCATTCTGGCGGCAAAGGCCGGAACAAAGGCGGCCGAAGAGATGACAGAGGATGTCCGCCGCCTGCTGGCAAAAAGTGTAGCCGGGGCATATTACCAGGCACAATTAGCAGCTGAAGGCATGCAGATTGCCAAGCAGAACAGTCTGTTTAACCAAAACCTGGCGCGGGATGCTGAAAAGCGCTTCCTGGCCGGAGCCATTCCCCAAGCCGAGTATCTGAATTTCAACGTCAAATCCCTGCAGGCGGAAAATAGTTTCCTTAAAGCGGAACAATACTATTCCGTAGTCTGCATTATGCTGGCCAAGTTACTGGCACGTCCAGACTCGAGGCTCGCCCCGGATATGTATCCCATGGCCGAAGTCCAGAGTGAAACCCTGGATCAGCTCCCTATATTTGAAGATGAATTTGCCTACGCCATAAATCACCGGCCGGATTTGCTTTTGCTCGACGCCAAACGGGAGGCCCTGCTTCAAAAAAAAAGGCAGGGCAAGGCAGCATTCTACCCAAAAATTTTTGTCACCGGCAGTTACGACTATGATGAATACCAGAACATTGGAAACATCGACCAGAACGAGCACGGCAGTGCCATTGGTTTCAGCCTGAACTGGGATCTGTTTGACGGAGGTCGGCGTTTGGCAAACATTGATGAGACCCAAACTCGACTGTTACAGGTTAAAAGGCAGAAGCAACAAAAAATTCTGGAAATCCAGGCTGCCTTGCATCAGGCCCTGGTCAAGGTCAGGTTTTCACAGGCGGTATATCAGCGGGAGCGGTACACCCTAAAACTGGTCAAACAAATTCGGGACCATGTGGAACGCTCCTACCGGGTTGGTGTCACCACATTAACACGGCTCAACGAAGCCCAGACAGACCTGGTCACAGTTCAGGCATCCATTGCCACCAGCCGAATCAACTGTCTGCTGCACCTGGAAAGCCTGCGTGCTGAAAGCGGACGGATATTAGATGGGATAAGGTAAACCGATTGTTTTTACAGGATTAGAATGTACAAAATGAAATAAAATCTTTGCGAACCAGCGCCAATGGTAGTATGAATTTTTTTGTTGATAGTCACGATTTAAAGATTTGCGTATGGAGAAATCAATGCTTCAGCATCGACCCTTTTTTAACGATGATCTTCAAACGATCTGTTCATTTCCACAGACTAAAGAAGAATTGTATTATTTTTTCCCAAAAGCGACGTATCCCTTGACGCCGGAACAATTACAAATGGCCATTGATCAACGTTCTGATTCTACGGTTGTTGAGCAAAATGGTGATGTAGTCGGGTTTGCCAACTTTTATCATTGGCAAGGCAGGACATGCTGTATAGGGAATGTGGTAGTTTCCCCTTTGGCCAGGGGCCGGGGTGTGGCAGAATTTCTGATCAAAACTATGATTCATCTGGCCGGCATCAGGCATGCAGCAATGTTTATTGAAATATCGTGTTTTAACGGCAATACAGCCGGCATCTTGCTGTACAAAAAGCTCGGATTTAAACCCTTTGACATTGAAGAGCGCCAAGGCCCGAATGGCAAAAGAGTGGCCCTCATACATATGCGCCATCAGTTGATTAAATAACACCCAAACGTTTCACCGGACTCGCTGAAGCTTGCCGGAAAACTTATTATATAAAAAGGACACACCATGTATCTTACCTCTTGGGTATTTCTAAAACAATACGTGGATTTTCACAAAAAATGAAAGATGGACAATTCAAACGCCATTCAAAATACAGGGGCCAGGGGCCCAGCAGCTATTGGATGCAGGAACCAGGGCCTGTATTTGAAGCACTAAATATTTGCCCGGGCCAAAATATCTTGGACATGGGATGCGGAGCAGGAGACTATACCCTTCAAGCGGCCCGTTTGACAGGGCCTTTGGGCCAGGTAACGGCGATTGACAACTGGCCGACGACGGTGGATGCGCTTAAGACGGCGGCAAAAGCCGCAGGCCTGTCCCAGATCCAATGCATGACAGCGGATATTACAAAACCGCCCCTGCCGATCATGCAAAATGCCATGGATCTTTGCATGGCATTCACGGTGTTACATATTTTCGGAAATGAAAACCGAAAAAAAAGCCTATTTTTTGAGGCGGCAAGGGTTCTCAAATCCACTGGCCGGCTTGCCGTGATGGAGTGTAAAAAACAAGAGATGGCCTTTGGCCCGCCAATAGAGATGCGCCTTTCTCCTGAAGAGGTTGAAAGGTTGGCCGTGGAATGCGGATTCGTAAAAATCGGATACACAGACCTTGGATATAACTACCTTGCTATGTTTCGTCTTCCAGTCATTCAGGAGCATCCCACCCATGTCATAAATGAATGATTTCCATGTGGGTGTCGGCAATCATGGCAAGCCCAAGTTCGTCGGCCATATTAAACACTTTGTCCACTTTGGCGTTGATCGTCCTTGCATCGTTTCCCACCAGCGCGAATCCGATTTCAGCCCAGTCATGGCTGTCATTGAGCTCGGTTTCCGCCACGCTGATGTTAAACCGGTTCTGCAATCTTGAAATCATTGATTTAACAATGGAACGTTTGGCTTTGAGAGAGTGAACGTCAAAAAGCCTAAGTTTGATCTGTCCAGTTCCAACAACCATATTAAAATCCCTTTCGTTCATATTTGTTTTAGAAATAAAAATCTTCTTTCATTATGTTTTACAAGCGTTATTATGTAAAAGTAAAACATGCCATATTCTAAGTGACCAGATACAAACAAAATCCAAGAAGATCTCTTTTTATGAAAGGATAAATATGACGTATGATGTAATTATCGTGGGCGGAGGCCCGGCAGGACTATTTGCATCCTACTATTTAATGGAACATACCAACCTCAAGGTATTGCTCATTGAACGGGGAAGAGAACCCCGGAAACGCAAATGCCCCATAAGCAAAGTCCAGAAATGTGCCCAGTGCGACCCGTGCAATATCCTGTCCGGCATTGGCGGAGCAGGCCTGTACTCGGACGGAAAACTTAATTTTATTCCAAGACTTGGCAAAACCGATCTTACCCAGTTTATGCCCATGCCCCAGGCCCAGGCCCTGATTGATGAAACCGAAAAAATTTTTACCCGCTTTAAGATGGATGCCCAGGTGTTTCCCATCAATATGGATAAGGCAGGCCTCATCCGTAAAGAAGCCAAACGATTCGGCATTGATCTTCTGATTATCCGGCAAAAGCATCTGGGCAGCGACAATCTGCCGGGATACATCACAGAAATGGCCGATTACATACAGTCCAAAGGCCTTGAGATACGCACTGGAGAGAATGTAATTGATGTTATTGAAAAAGACGGAATTATCCAGGGTGTGGAATCAGACAAGGGGACCTATCATGCCCACAACGTCATTCTGGCTCCGGGCCGCATAGGGGCCAACTGGGTATCATCCCTGGCACTTAAACACGGCATTGAGTTAAGCCAGCGAGGCATAGAAGTCGGTGTGCGGGTGGAAGTTCACAACGATATCATGGATGATCTGTGCAACGTGATCTATGACCCCACTTTTTTCATCCGCACCCACACCTATGACGACCTGACCCGTACGTTCTGCACCAACCAGGGCGGTTTTGTTGCCTTGGAAAATTACCAGGATTTTGTCTGCGTGAACGGCCATGCCTATTCAGATAAAAAATCGAACAATACCAATTTTGCTTTTCTGTCAAAGGTGGTGCTCACCGAACCGGTCACGGATAACCAGGCCTACGGGGAATCCATCGGGCGCCTGGCTAGCATCATCGGCGGGGGCAAACCCATTCTCCAGCGGTTCGGGGATTTGAAACGTGGTCGGCGATCTACCTGGAACCGTGTCCACAAAAGCTACATTGAACCGACCATGACCAATGTGGTGTGCGGAGACATTGCCATGGCGCTGCCCGAGCGGATACTGTCCAATCTGATCGAAGGGCTGGAGGCCTTAAACCTGGTGGTTCCCGGGGTATCCAATGATGAAACCCTGCTCTACGCGCCAGAGATTAAATTCTTTGCCACCCAGATTGAGACCACAGCGCACCTGGAGACCAAAATAAAGGGCATGTACGTGGCAGGGGACGGCCCGGGGGTGGCCGGCAACATCGTATCAGCAGCGGCCACCGGACTGATTCCAGCCAAAAAAATTATTGCGTCACACCAGGGGTAGGATAATAAATCGCGCAGGCATCATCGGATTCCCAGGCCATGACCCTGGAGACCACGATTTTTTCATTTACATTTTTATCCAGGTATGCCTGGACCTTATCTGCAATATAGACGGCAATACTTTCCGACGTGGGCTGGTTGTGTTCAAAGGCAGGCAGTTCGTTTAAAAATTTGTGGTCCAGTTCTCCGTCCACAACAGAACGGACCGCCCGCTTGATATCCCCGAAATCAGCCAAAACTCCGGCGCCGTTCAATTGATCGCCCTTGACATATACTTCCACCTGCCAGTTGTGTCCGTGCAGATTCTCACATTTGCGACCCACCATGGCAAGTTGGTGCGCCCCGGCAAACCGGGTTTTAACCTTGAGTTCAAACATAGCCCCCCATCCGATTTTTTTTCTCTATCACAGGTTCTTAAATAAATTTTTCAGCTTGTTTGATATTTTATTTGAATCGAGTCTGTCAAATTCTTCAAGCAGATCCTTTTGCTTCTGGCTCAGTTTGGTCGGCGTTTTAACAATGACCTTAATAATTTGATCCCCTCTGCGACCGCTTCTCAAAGAGGCAATTCCCTCCCCTTTAAACTGGAAAGAGTCCCCATACTGGGTGCCGGCGGGAATTGTCAAGTTCTTTTCCCCCACCAGTGTAGGTACCGAAATTTCAGCACCCAGGGCAGCCTGTATAAAAGAAATATCAATAGCGCAGATAATATTGGTTCGCTCACGCTGAAAAAACTTGTGGGGTTTGACATTAATGACCACGTAGAGATCGCCTGACGGGCCGTTGGGCGTACTGGAGGCCTCGCCTTCCCCGGTAAGACGCAGCTTTGACCCGACATCCACACCGGCAGGAATTTTTACCTGGACCTTGCGGTTGATCTCCATACGGCCGCCACCACGGCATTTGGGGCAGGGATTGGGAATAATGGATCCCCTGCCCTTGCAATAGGGACAGGTTGTCTTGACTTTAAAAAAGCCCTGACTCTGGATATACTGCCCCGTTCCCCGACAATGGGAACAGGTTTCGGCAGAAGAACCCGGGGCAGCACCGGTTCCGTTACACTCGTCACAGGTTTCCCGCTTGGGTATGGAAATAGTTTTTTCCGTGCCAAAGGCTGCCTCCATAAAATCGATAGTCATGTCATAACGCAGATCCGATCCCCGCCTGGCCCGGTTTCCGCCACGGCCGCCGCCAAAACCGAAAAAATCTTCAAAAATATCCCCGAAACTTGAAAAAATATCCTCAAATCCGCTGGGACCGGAATGCCCTGCACCTTCAAGTCCCTGGTGCCCGAACTGATCATAAATCTGGCGCTTGCTGTCATCATTCAAGACTTCATAGGCTTCAGACGCTTCCTTAAATTTATCTTCGGCCTCCTTATTATCCGGATTTTTATCCGGATGGTACTTGATGGCAAGCTTTCTGTATGCCTTTTTCAGTGTTGTTTTATCTGCATCCCGTTGGACCCCAAGGATTTCATAGTAATCTCGTTTTTCACTCATATTAGTGCCCGATAGTGATTTAATTCATTTATAATTGTGTTTAATTCGGTTGTATGATAGTTTCCAAACCTGTTTTGGCTAAAATAAATAACTTAAAATAACTCAGTTTCTAAAGTTGTCAACGATGAACCAAGAACTGGATTTTGTCAAAGAAATGTTTGACAAAATTGCACCTAAATATGATTTTTTAAACCGACTGCTCAGCATGCGACAGGATGTGTACTGGCGCAGGGAGATGGTCAAGGCGGCAAAACTTGAATCCGGTGCCGAAATATTAGATGCGGCCTGTGGGACCTGTGATGTCGGTCTTGAAGTCAGCCGCACGCTCAAGGGCCGGGCATCAATCACCGGACTGGATTTTTCCTTTGGCATGCTGGCCCTTGGCAGAAAAAAACTGAACTGCCCTGCAGGCCGGGCAATTGCCCTTGTCAATGGTGATGCCTTAACCCTGCCGATAAAAAACCAGCAGTTTGACGCAGGATTCATGGCCTTTGGCATCCGCAATATCATGAATAGAATCGGGGCCATGAAAGAATTTCACCGAACCTTGAAACCGGGCGGCAGAATCATCATCCTGGAATTGACCACACCCCAAAAAGGAGTGATGCGTAAGCTTTACCTTTTATATTTTCAAAAAATATTGCCGTTAATCGGCTCCTTTTTTTCAAAACACGGTAATGCCTACGCGTATCTTCCTGAATCCGTATTAAAATTTCCCGATCCCGTATCCTTTGCAAGCCAGATGAAACGAGCAGGATTCAAGCAGATTCGTTTCAAGGAGATGACCCTGGGTATTGTGACCCTATTTGTAGGCACAAAGCTGTAACATGCTATTATTACAGATCGTCTTGACAACAACCCCAGCATACTTTATAAACGATCTTCAAAAATATTAAGATAAAAAATTTTAGAAATGAAAAAATTTCTTATATATACCGTTGAAGGCCGGGTCTTTGTGACCGGTATTCTGCTGACTGTCTTCTTTTTTATTTTTGCTACTGTTGGCTTAGTTCAGGGCATGCCCAGTGCAAAGGTTGCTCTTGGCGCTTTCTTGACACATTGTGTGGGGAGCCGGGCCGGCGGCATCGGCCTATGCATATTGAACGGTTTTGACCCCATTACCACCATTGCCTTAAATTTCTATTTAGAAGGCCTGATTGTCTGCTATACATATGCAGTCTTTGTATTGAGCACAAGCGGTATATTCAAAGCCCCCTGGATTAACAAAGCTATGAGCAAGCTCAAGGAAAAGGCTGAAGAAAAAAAAGAAAAAATAGAACGCTGGGGCTGGATCGGAATATTTGCATTTGTCATGGCCCCCTTGCCAGTCACAGGCCCGGTGGTGGGAACCATCATCGGTTATATGCTTAGAATGCCTTTGTTCAGTAATTTCAGTGCAGCAGGACTTGGAACCCTTACAGCCATCGTAGCCTGGTGCTATGGATTTGATTTTCTTGAACACCGGTTTGCAATGCTTCAGTATGTTTTTGGTGCCATTTGTGTAATCATCATTATCCCCTACCTGAAGCCATTAAAAAAATTCATTGATTCCCTGCGTCATGAACATGAAAGTGATGATTAGATCTGTCTTCCGGAGGCTACGCCCTGCCCCTTTTTTAAACTATCATAAGTTAAAAAACTTTACATTTTCCACCTTGCCCTAAGCTTCCATCAAGTCGATTGCCCCGCGGATTGCAGATTTATACAAATTTGACAATCTTGGTGAACTAATACATACTTTGTGTATTTTCTAAACCAACTTAAGTCGACAATGCTATGAACACCGTTTTCACCCAAGTTAAAAATGCGTTGGGCAAACCCTATGACGATCTTCATTTTCTCTTGACTTGCTTTAAAGAAGTGTTGGAGGAAAATCATCAGCAAGCACTGGTTGATCTGCTTCCGTGGCTGAATTCGACAATTCCGCCAGAACCGGCCCTGACGAGTAATAAATACATCCATATGATGTCGATGTCTTTTCAGTTGTTAAACCTGGTGGAAGTAAACGGGGCGGTACAAAGTCGTCGTCAGAAAGAAGATGAGGATATGGCCCAGGTGAACGGCTTGTGGGCGAATCAGTTCCAATATTTGAAGTCCCAGGGGATCACCGAGGCCCAAATTCTAAAAGTATTGCCCAACATCCTGATCGAACCGGTTTTAACAGCACATCCGACAGAAGCCAAACGCACAGTGGTGCTACAGGAATATCGTAAGCTCTATCTGTTGCTGGTTAAGCGTGAGAACCCAATTTACACCCGAATTGAACGAGCGGACATTCGACAGGAAATCAAACAGATTCTGCATCGCCTGTGGCATGTCGGAGAGATTTATATTGAAAAACCACGGTTGGCATCTGAACTGGACAATATTCTGTACTATCTGACCCATGTTTTTCCCGGTGTCATCATGATTTTGGATAAACGCCTGCGTCAAGCCTGGGAAGAATCCGGATTTAATCCAACGGCGCTCAACAACTCGGATTTACTTCCGGTACTGTCGTTTGGAAACTGGGTTGGCGGAGACCGTGACGGCCACCCGCTGGTTACGCCGGAACTTACCAGAAAGACAGTTGAAAAGCTGCGTATTCATGCATTTTATATCATCAAAAATGAATTGAAAGCGTTGGCCCAAAAACTCAGTATTTATCACAATATCTCAGATGTTAGCCCCAATTTTGCTGAACGGATTAAAGAACTGCGTGAAGAAGTCGGCATGAATGCCGAAATTGAGATTAATGAACATGCCGAGGAGGTTTTCAAGGCTTATGTCCTTATCTTAATGCAAAAAATCCCCATTGATCTAAGCCGGGAATTCAATCTTGAATTAAAAGATAAACCGAATAGTTATACAAGTTCCATCGACTTGATTGCAGACTTAAGCTTACTGCACGACGAACTGAAGAAATGCGGGATCGGCGAGGTTGCCCATGTTGATGTTGGACGGATGAAGCGAATTTTAAAAATCTTTGGTTTCCATTTAGCAAAGTTGGATATTCGCCAGAACAGTGATTATCATCAAAAGGCTTTGACACAGTTGGTGACTGCATCACTTGGGGTAAACGTTGCCAGACAGATAGAAGACTCCCAGGATGCCAGGCGAACTTTCTTAGATCAGGAACTGAAAATCAACCGCCCGTTTCTGGTGCACCATAAAAGCATCGATCAAGAAGGACAAAATGTAATTGGGGCTTTGCAGGTCGTCAGTGATCATGTTCAACGCTACAGCCCGAATGCGTTTGGAAAGCTGATTGTAAGTATGACCCGAAATACAGAGGATCTGCTCACAGTCTACCTGTTCATGCGCGAAGTGGGTTTAATTGTAAAAAAAGACGATCAACTAGGGGCCATTCTTCCTGTTGTGCCGCTTTTTGAAACCATTGAAGACCTGAAGGCCAGTCCATCAATTATGGACGATTACCTGGGGCATCCGATTGTGAAAAATAGTTTGCAGATGCAATCGTGGAAAAATCCCAATGTCGAATTGATTCAGGATGTGATGATCGGCTATTCCGACAGTAATAAAGACGGCGGTGTTCTGGCCAGCTCCTGGCTCTTACATCAGGCACAAAAAGAATTGACCAAAACAGGTCAAAAACACGGTGTAAAAATCCGTTTTTTCCACGGCACGGGTGGAAGTATCAGTCGGGGCGCGGGACCAAGTCATTGGTTCATCAAAACATTACCCTACGGATCAATAAATGGTAAGTTCCGTGTTACAGAACAAGGCGAAACCATTGAACGAAAATATGCCAATCAGGTGAATGCGGCATATAACCTGGAGCTGATGATTTCGAGTGTCACGGCACAAACAGTACTGCACGAAAACACAAAAGAAACGCGCGAAGAAATAGACAGCTTGTTCCATCGGTTAGGAGATCGTGGGGCTTATCATTACCGGCAGCTGATTTCCGATCCTGATTTTATCACCTTTTTTTCCCAGGCAACACCCATTGATGTGATCGAATCGAGTAAAATTGGTTCCCGCCCGGCACGTCGTACCGGTAAGCGAAGCATGGACGATCTTCGGGCAATTCCCTGGGTGTTCAGTTGGTCGCAATCGCGCTTCAAGATTACCAGTTGGTACGGTGTTGGTTCCACTTTGAATGAATTAAAAAATGAAAATCCGGAAGCGTACAAAAAATTGCTTCATTTTGTTGAATACAATCCTTTTGTACGTTTTGTGATGACCAATCTGGATAGCAGTCTGATAGCGACCGATGTACGTATTATGGGAAAATATGCTTCGCTGGTTGAATCGACTGAGATTCGCAACCGATTCATGGAAATGATTAAAAATGAGCTGGATTTAACTCGTCAAATGGTGGCGGATGTGCTGAAACGTCCGATCAACGAACGGCGCATTAATCACTATTACTCAACTATACTCAGAGCTGAGGCGCTGAATAACCTGCACGATGCCCAGGTTGAGTTGCTGAAAAAATGGCGCAACGCCAAAAAGGTAAAATCGAAAGAAGAAGACCGTTATCTGTTTGCCCTTTTGCAGTGTGTAAATGCAATTGCCAACGCCCTCGGCGCAACAGGGTGATCCAGAAAAGAGATTTTAAATGTTACGCGATGATATCAATCACTGTACCTTTACCCGTGATTGTAGCAAGATCAGGAGACTGTTGAACTTCAGGGCTTTGGGTATTAAGAGATTGATTTGAAGTATTGGAGGGTTGTTGAAGAAGATTGAGCATAAGATTGGGCATTGCCATCGCTTTTTTCATAGCGTCGGTTGATGCGCCTGTATTAGTGGTCCCATTAATACTCATAATACACCTTTAACGATCCTCTTTATTTGCCGTTTCATAAGAAAGTCTGGGCAAGTTACTCAGATCGTTCAAACTTTGTTGTGGGCCGAGGCCTGGGTGTAGGTAGACCAAGGACGGCCCATGGCCGTTATATAAATAAACTGTAAAAAAGATATCGGCAAATGTCCAGACAAACCTGAATGCAAATTTTTTGAACACGCTCATTCAACACAAGAACCTGTTTGGAATGACAAAACGATGTGCTTTGCTGGCACCGGTGTAAAAATGATGAACTATAATGATATTGTTAAAGCCAAAGAACTGTTGAACCTGCCTGAACGGGCAACAATGGAAAAAATTAAATCAAACTACAGAAAACTGATTATGCAGTGGCATCCGGATAAATGCACTGGCAATAATGAAAAATGCACTGAAATGACAAAAAAGCTGACCGCTGCATATCAAACAATTCGTCAGTACTGCAATCAATATAAATATTCTTTTACACAAGAAGAGCTCAAACAATATTTATCAGCTGAAGAGTGGTGGTTTGACAGGTTTGGTCATGATCCTTTATGGGGAAATACCAAAAAGCCAAAAATATAGTTAAGGTAACAATAGAATGCTGCATGCTTTACAACAGATAACTCATTACAGCTTACATTTGGCTTTTCCTGGACTGATTGCCTGGGTATTTTTTAGAGATGATTGGAAAAAAGCATGGCTATTAATGCTTGCGACGATGCTTGTAGATTTAGACCATTTATTGGCTGACCCGATATTTGATCCCACGAGATGTGGAATAGGGTTTCATCCTCTGCATTCTTACTATGCAATTGCTGTTTATTTTCTACTCTTTTTCTTTTCCAGGACAAAAACAATCAAAATATTGTCGGTTGGATTACTTTTCCATATGTTCACGGATTACCAAGATTGTCTTTGGATGAAATTAAAAATTTAGACAGACGCAACAGGTATTGATTATGCGTTCCTGAAAGATACAGGGATTGTTGCAATTAAGGCAAACAAAAAAAATTAATTCTTGTCGTTAACAGAAGTGTTTACTATAAACACGTCCGATTAAACAATGTTGAGAACAGAACAGAGAGGTTTTCCTTGTACATACTTTGCCTGAATTGCGATGATCGTCCGGGAATTGTTGCTGCGGTTGCAAACAATTTGTGTAATTCAAATTGTAATATTGAAGAATCTTCACAGTTTGACGATCCATATTCCAACCAGTTTTTTATGCGCGTTATGTTCTCTGCCGTAACTGAAGGGGCGGCAGGAAAGTTTAGAACCATGTTTGACCCTGTATCCAAGGCATTCGGCATGAATTGGTATCTAAAAAAAATGAATGAGCCGATCAAGACCCTTGTTCTGGTATCGAAAGATGATCATTGCCTGAACGATATTATCTATCGATGGCGAACAAAGCACCTTAACATTGAAATAGTGGGTGTAGTCTCAAATCATAAAATAAACCGTGAGCTTTGTGAACAATTCGGGCTCAAGTTTTATTATGTACCCACCCAAGACGTTGATAAAAATAAGGTTGATGAACAGCATTTCAGGATAATCGAGGAAACGGATACGGAACTCATTGTGCTTGCGCGCTATATGCAGATTCTTTCCGAGAATATGTGCGATAGATATGCCGGGCGGGTGATTAATATTCATCACTCATTCCTACCTGGCTTTAAAGGCGCAAAACCCTATCATCAGGCGTATGAGAGGGGTGTGAAGCTTATCGGGGCGACCGCTCATTTTGTAACGAAGAGTCTTGATGAAGGGCCAATTATAGAGCAGGACGTCATGCGTATTGATCACCGGGATTGCCCCAAAAAATTACAAATTCGAGGACAGGATACTGAAGCCAGAGTACTCGCCCGCGCGATCGAAATGTATGCCGAAAGACGGATATTCCTGCACGGGAGTAGAACGGTTATTTTGTAGTTTTGGTATTTGATCAGCTCTACTTCATTTGAATAATTTTAAGTGACTGGCATATTCGCCAATATTTTATTACTTTTTTTACCCACCTGTTAGATAGTTAAGTATCGAATACCACTCCATTTTACACTCGAAAAAATCGTAACACTCTGTATATAAAGGATTTTATATAATGGCATTTATATTGCATTCAAAATATTAAGAATAAAAAATTTGATATTTAAACCAGGAGGTTAAAGTTGAAAACAGTTCTTTTTTTAATTATTGTAACAGCTTGCATCCTTACATCCTCGTTGGCATTTGCAGATGTCATTTCTTATACCCGGGCAAGTTTTAATTTCTCTTCTATGATAGGGCTAGGACTTTGTCTTCTATGCCTATCAAAATTCGGCAGTAAAAGCACCTAAGCCGATACAATCAGTTGAGTTGTAGCATTGGAAGAGGAACTTTTCATATATTAAGGAAAATGTAGACAAAATGGATACAAAAAAAACCCGAATCAAACCTGGAGAAAATTATGAAATATTTTCTGCCAAAGATAGCCCAAGCAATGAGACTATCCACATTTGCTTAATCATTGATGAGGATCAAGTGGTTTATAAAAAAATGAGCGAAGAGGAACAAAGCTTATCATATCATATTGGAAGCGTGTATTACTTTAATTTGCTACAGGCAGGCGGCGTTATTAAAAAAGCGGTATAAGGCTATCCTGCAGGTCAAACTGATGACAAGTAATTCATAAACATCATTGATATGGAGGTGTCATGGAAATAACAAAAGAGCAAGTTGACCATATCTTTAAACAGACCAAAAACACGGAAGAAGCCTTGATTTCCCTTTATAAACTTATTCTGCCGGACTGGGAGCAAATCAAAACCTCAAGAGGATTTCCGCTGATCGGTAAAGGCGGCTGGTTGTATATCTGCGAATGCTTTATCAGATTAAGCAAACCCGCAGATAACGGTTTCCCCGGATTATGGCTTAACAAAGGTTTTGGTAGCAGCGACTATCTGCCGATGTGGACGGTTGATCTAAGCCATTTTTATCCGGCTTACTAAAACTAAGCCAAGGCGCATAATTGCGGGCACTGTGACCAAAAGCCAAAATAAAAAGGCTTCCAGTCGAGCGCCGAAAGCCTTGATATTCGTGGTACCTGGGACGAGAATTGAACTCGTACACCCTTGCGGGCGAGGGATTTTAAGTCCCTCACTATCCTATTTTACCTTCTTTAACCAACCTCAATAGTCGTCTATGACCTTTGACACTAAAGGCTTTCGGTGGGATAATGGGCTTAATTGAGATTAACAGAAAACAGCCCATTTTAACCCCAAGTGCATGCTATTTGCATGCTGACTTTAGGAGAAATGATATGCCGAAAGCCGCATTAACAAAGCGTTTTATAGATGATATCGAACTTGCACCCGCAGGGAAAACTGAATTTTATTGGGATACAGACCTCGCGGGCTTTGCCCTGAAGGTCACACCAAAGAAGAAGATATTCTTTGCTCAAGCCCGTGTAGGCGGCAAAAATAGACGTGTGACGCTGGGCGCGTACGGAGCTTTAACACCCAAGCAAGCCAGGGATATGGCTAAAATGGAGCTTGCAAAGATTGCCCAGGGTGAAGACCCGTCGGTTGAACGGCAGAAGCATAAGGCTCAGGCCGTCACCCTCGGCCAGGTTGCCGCATCGTATATAAAGACTAAAATCCTAAAGCCAAATTCAATTAAAGACATAAATAAACACATGAACGCGGGGTTTTCCGAATGGGCCGACCGCCCACTGGCTCAAGTGAACCGTGCCGCTACAAAAAATAAATTCCTTGAGATGGGCGAAAGGTCACATGCGCAAGCAAACCAGGCGTTTAGGATATTCAGAGCATTGTGGAATTATGCTGTGGCCGAGTACAGGTACCCGGATGATTCGCCCGTCTTTGGCGAGAACCCTGTAAATATCATATCCGAACAAAACCTGTGGAATACGGTTCAGCCCCGAAACACAAAAATACCCTTAGATAAGGCCGGGCTTGCCTGGAACACCTTGCAAGGACTGAATCGGGCTATGGCCCAGTCACCTGCCAGCAGGACCATGGTTGACGCCACAATGTACATATTCCTGTCCGGCGCCCGTGTGGATGAAGCCACAGGGTTGACGTGGGACCGGGTGAACACGGAGGAAAAATGGTGGCATCTGGACGATCCAAAGAATCATCATAAAGTCACCTTCCCGCTCTCTGACCTTGCGTGTCAGATCGTAAACAGCCGTCCTCGGGTTAATGAATATGTGTTTGCATCGAATGGCAAATACGGCCACATTAAAGACGTTAGAACACCCATGAAAAAGATATCCGAGGCCATTAAGGTGAATGTTACCGCTCACGACCTACGCCGGACATTTAAAGCCATCGCTGTGGAGAATGGCATTGAGAAATGGAAATTTGACCTCCTCACCAATCATAAACTGGCGGACATATCGAGCAAGCATTACCTCGATACCGACGACCTGCTTTACCTGCGGGACGAAATTAATACCATTGCTGCATGGATCGTCGAACAGGCACGGATTGCAAACACCAATAACGTAATAACAATGGCGGGCAGAAATGCAAAGGTCATTTAAAGTAATAGCCGAACGCTACTACGAGCAGGCGCTCACCTTGGAGCGTGAGTATCTGAACGAGCGGGGGTTAACGCTGCCGGTTAAAGCCACATTAAAAGCCAGGATTATGAATTACGGCGATCCTACGGTATTTTTCACAAGGTGCTTACTGGGCGAATGCCCGTTTGAGGGTACAACCGAATCCCAACGCTATGGCCTGTTATCGGTAATTTACGAAAAGTTCGATACCATCTGTGATCAATTGCCGGAGACCGGCATTCACCCCCCGGAAGGCGAGGGGCTTTATTTTGCCGCATTACACAGGCTTACCCAGGACATAACCACATATGCGGGTGGTGCCCAACGTGGCGCTGCCGGGTCAAAGCAACGTGAAATAAATTCCTTCCTACAGCAATCTGCCGTTGCAAAGCGGGTTATCGACGACTTCCCGCTGCCAGCGGAGGGCGGGCGCCTTGAGATCCCGCGCGGATACTGGGACAATCTTTTAACGGGCGTATTCGAGGGGGTGAGGCCGTCTCAAAAAACCCTTACCAGATATAAACATGTGGTTGAGGCCGCGATCTCAAAACAACGTCACAACGAGCGGTTAGAGCATTGGATATCGTTGCCCTCAGATATATCCCGTCCACCTAAGCCTGTATACCGGCAGATCAAAATTAAATTCAAAAAATAGGGATTTCCAAAACCCGTTTGGAAGTCGTGTTGCCGCATTGGGATATCCAGCGTTAATATGGGTTTAGATTGGCAAAAGCCACATAAACCATAAAAAAGGATAAGATTATGATGCAAGACGATTTAAAACCCGGTTCGTTCGTGGACACGGCAGAGGCCGCCAGAATAATCGGTTCAACCCCTGGAACACTCACCGTCTGGCGCTGTTACGGCAGAGGTCCAAAATTCGTTAAATTCGGCAGGAATGTGCGCTACTATAAACAGCACCTGCTTGAATTTGCGTTGGGCAACACACATAACTCGACGAGTGAGGTTAGGGCTTAACCATGGCCGGGAACCAAAAAGGCCTGGCAGTAATGCCGGGCCCTCAAGGAGAATATAAAGAGGAAGCTACTCTTACTGTACCTCCGCATAGCGCGTCGTGTCAACACAAAGGCCCTGCCTGGATAAATTGGACAATAACAGACGACGGCCGCAAAATACCCGTCTCACCGATCACCGGCACGGTATGTAACGCCCATGACACCACACAGCACGTTACGTATGAGCAAACCAAGGCGACGGGCAGGCCGGCGTTTGTTGTGACTCCTGGTGGCGGGTATTTTTTTGTGGACATCGACCATTGCAAGGACGCGGAGGGCAACTGGACGCAACTCGCTGTCGATACGTGCCGCAAATTCCCCGGATGCTATGTCGAGGTATCGCAATCCGGCGAGGGCTTACATATAATAGGTAGGATCCCGCCCGGCCTGGAGCAACTACCGCACGGGTGCAAGCGCCCTGACCTCGGGCTTGAGTTTTATACTCAGGACCGGTTTTGCGCGATTACAGAGACGGGCAAGTCCGGCAGTGTGGACACGGTTGCCGACTCAGCCACATATCAGGCGTTTGCGGCTGAGTACTTTCCGCCAAAAGCGACCATGACTCTACCCGGGGCCCCCGGCTCTACCTGGACTACAGGGCCCTGCCGCGATTGGCTGGGGCCTGAGAGCGATGACGAGCTGCTGACGGTCGCGCTTAAGTCTCGGAGCGTTAAGTCGATCATAGGCGCCGGGGCGACATTTAAACAGCTATATGAGGCTAACGAGGAGGCGCTAAGCCGCCATTACCCAGACGTAGCGGGCGGGCAGGACCGGTTATTCGACTGGTCACAGTGTGACGCCGCATTATGTGCGCACCTCGCCTATTGGACCGGCCGAAACTGTGACCGTATGCGTGAGCTTTGGGGTAAATCTGAGCTCGGGCAGCGTGATAAATTTTTAAGCCGCCCTGACTACGTCGAGTCGACAATTTTATCGGCATGCTCCATATGCAAAAACGTCTACCGGGACAGGCGCTTGGCTGTTAACGACGGCTGTGTTAATCCCGAGGACGCAGGGCTTGAGTTAAATGAAAAGCATGCCGGTGTTTGGATATCTGGGCAATTTAAGGTACTGACCTTTCTTAAAGATCCTATGACCGGTAGAACCAAAGTAGAGCCATCGACAGTAACCGACATCAAAAATAAATACTGCAATAAAAAGGTGCTTGCTACTGTATGGGATGCGCTGACCAATAGCGGCGTGAAGTTAATGAGCTTGGGCGATGCGTGGCGAAACCATCCAAACCGCCGGGATTATGAGGGTGTCGTTTTTGACCCATCCGAGAAGGCATCCAAGGAGTACTATAACTACTGGCAAGGTTTTGCTGTCGAACCAAAGCAAGGCGACTGGTCTATGATGCAAAGCCACATTCTTAATGTCATTTCCAGCGGCGACGCGGAACTCGCGCGATGGATTACTGCTTGGATGGCGAGGATAGTACAAGACCCAGGAGGTAAACGCCCTGGTACGTCCATTGTCCTCCGTGGTGGGCAGGGAACAGGAAAAGGGACCTTTGTTCATGCCTTCGGTGCGATCTTTGGGGAAGAGCACTATATCCAGGTGGCCGACCTTGGTGCGGTTGTTGGGCAATTCAACGGCCATTTTAAAGACAAGGTGTTGGTTTATGTTGATGAGGTGCCTTGGTCCGGAAATAGGGCCGCGGAGGGCATACTTAAAAATATGGTCACGGAGCCCCGTTTGAATATAGAAGAAAAGTTTTTTGGGAAATACCAGGTCCAGAATAATGTGAATTTTATTTTCGCATCTAATAGCGAATGGGTTTCACCGGCGGGGATAGATGAAAGGCGCTTTTGTGTACTCGATGCAGATAACCCGCATGCTCAGGAGACAAAGAAGGACGGGTATTTTGACAAGATCGATGAACAGATGCGGGATGGCGGAATTGAGGCTATGATGTACGACTTGCTTCATATGGATATATCCGACGTAAATCTGCGTGATATACCGAAGACTGAGGCGCTATGGGAACAGAAGATGTTTAATATGTCCCCTGTCGAGTCGTTTTGGTACGAGTGTCTTTCAAAGGGAGCACTACGAGACCCACTCCCATCAGAAACCGGCGATATGATCACGTGGGGTGAGGTCGCCGTCGCGGACTTTTACCGTGCCTATAAAAACCACGTTGAAGATACTGGCCGGGGGCGGCGTGTACTGTCTGTCGATCTGTTTGGTAAACAGATACGAAAGCTTTGCCCAGGTATCAGCGTGTCCAAGAATAGAGTGGGTGGTGGTCGCCAACGGTTTTATCACTTCCCCACGCTACAGGAATGCCGAGCCGCATTCGACCACAGATGTGGCGCTTGTCATGCTTGGGATTAAAGAGGTGGTCCACAGGGAAACACGTGGTGGTCCACCTGTGAAAGTCCCGAAACGCCCGTCAATAGTGGCCCGGTCCGCGCGAACCGCCTGGGACCGGAATTTTGGACCCAGATCCTTATAGAAAACCACATATATTATATACCTACGCTGTATACTGTTATTATTTATATACTTTTATAATTTAGTAGGACCAGTAGGACCAGTAGGACCAAGGCAATAATGGCAAGGCTTTTGGGATTTCCGCTACCTGGACCGCAGTAGGACCAAGGTAGGACCGCCCCCCGTGATTAAATAGATAGACGGAAATACCTCCGGCTACCTCACGACGAATATAAAAACTCATTGTGGATATACCATGTGGGTAAAATCAAATCAACTTTAAGGAATTAAATAAATGATCACACAAGTCGAAGTATTCAATGGCAGCAACCCAGCGCTGCTCCAGGACAAGGTGAATATCTGGTTAGCCCGGCAGCCAGATATCACCATTGTGACCACAAACACCGTGAGCTTGGAGGGGGATAGTATCCAACTACTGGTGTTTTATCGGACAGCTACCCCGGCACCATCTGTGGTGCCGCCACGAACACGCAGCACTTCCTCCGCCACCATCGGCCGGCCATTGGCACCGTGGGAGCGCGGTTAACCCTGTGACGACCTTTGAGACAGTTGAGGAGCACCTCGCCCGCGGCGGTAGGATCACTTACTGCCGCCAAGGCCTGCGTGGTGTACCCATCGATACCCGCGATGATGAAGCCCCCGAGGTTGCGGTAGACGATGCCCCCATGTGGCTATCATCCAGGGTATCAATCTCAGGTGGCTTCATGTCCCGTAGGTGCAGGGCAGCTCCGTGATCACATGCGCGGCTGCCCGCCACCTACCGCCGCGGGTCCTTCCCAGAACCGCGTAACAGTAGGGGTCACTTATGCGCGGCCGGCCGCTACCTACAACAAAAATTGTAGATGACCGCCCGCTTTTAGGCGGATATAACAAACTTAGGAGAATATAATTATGATTATGACAACGAAAGATGTTTCAGCAACTTTTGGTATCGATGAGCGCACAGTACGAAGATGGCATAAAGCAGGTTTACGCCAGGTATCCCCGGGCAAATACAACGCGAAAGATGTGGCCGACTTCTATAGCGAGTATATCTATAGCCGAGCTACAGATTCGGAGTCAATCCAGGCTGCAAAGGTTGAATATTGGATTGCAAAAGCCGGGCGGGAAACCGTAGAAGCAGACCTGGCAGAGGGTATCCGAATGCCTATTAATGAGGTAAAGCGTGCTTGGGTGTGGCGGGCAAACGAAATGTCCAATGGCCTCGGGTCGCTGACACTGCGGGCAGCACCATTGCTGGCAAATAAGCCCCTTGACGAAGTAAGTGCCATCCTCGATGAACACATGGCCGAGTTATGTGATAAATACGCCAGGCCGGGGCGGTATACACCGGCACCAGATGAGGGATAGCCACATGCAACAACAACGTGTGTACAGACCCGACCAAGTGGCTAAAATGCTTCAAGTCTCAAAGCGGACCGTGTATCGACTGGTGAGCTCCGGCGAGATAGGAGCGTTCCTGGTCCGCAGCCAGCTCAGGATCACCGCTGAGGCAGTAGACGAGTATATTAGATGGCAGACAGAGCGGTACGACCGTGGATTAGAGTGACCTACCGTGCCAACGGTACCGCAGGTGGTGCCCCCTGTGGTAATATAATAATGATGAACACAAGCCCAGTATCCCATACCACGGTGCTGGGGCCAACGCAAGGAGATTTTTTAGATATGAATGAATTATACACACCTGAGATGGGCCAGACCATGAAACGGCTTGCCCAGACCTTTGGCAAGCTTAAAGAGGCCGCCGATTCAATCGAAGCGGCTAATAAAGCAGATGACCTGGACGCGCTTGAAACCGCGGTATCGATGCAACAGGCATTAATCACAAGGGTTGAACAGCTCCGGGCGCTCCTCGTGACGGAAGCAAGGTCCGCGGCATCCACCAATGCAAAAAATGCACCGGCCGATATCGACCGGCTCCGTGCCGAGATGGAAGCAAGGTCCGCAGCGATCCGCAAGCTGCTCGATAAAAATAACGCCTTGGTAGGTATCCTGCACCTTTTATTCGAGGCAGGCGCTCAGACCACAGGGGCACGTGCCATATCGTTGCCGGAAGGTTACGAGGACATCATAGCCACTGCCCGGGAAGGCCTTGGCGACACTAAAACCGCTCAGCTCAGATCTGAGCTCAGAGACCGCCAAGCCGACCGCAACCGCGATGGCAGCACGGCCACACGCCTAAGCAACATGGCGCTGAGAGACGTACGGCAGGCGGCCGCCGCTGAGTACGGGTTCGATTTCATAGCCCATTACGTGGACATAAGAGACGGCGTCTCGAGCAGGGCGTATTAGCCATGGCTAAAAAACGCAAGCCCATGCACGATGGCGACATTAAATTTTTGGCCCTACGTGAGGCCTACCATAAAGCACTGGCCAAGCGCCAAGATAAAAGGAAATAAATACCATGACAGAATTTAAGATTGAGCGTGGAGATATCCACCTGAGACCCCTTGCACTGCGCGAGGCATCATTACTTGACGGCCTGTACGGAACGGTACTGGCCGATACCAAACAAAGAACTGTGGCCATTAGCGGCGCGCTTACGACTGGTGCGTATAAAGCCATCCGCCAATCCCTTGAGGCTATGACCGGCGACGCCCCAATAACCATCAGCCTCAACAGCCCCGGCGGTTATGTCACAGGGTTGTATGATCTGTGTGACTATATCCAGTCGCGGTCTAATGTGACCTGCTTGGTAGAAGGCGTGGCCTGCTCCGCAGCGTATGCTATTGCCGCCTCATGCAGTGAAATACTCATTGGCCGATCAGCTACCCTTGGCTCGATAGGGGTCGTGGCAATGCACGTGGATCAGACGGGCTTGGACGCCAAGCTTGGATTGAAATTTACGCCTGTCTTTGCTGGCGGTCAGAAGGTCAACGGCAACCCGCATTTACCATTGAGCCCACAGGCCTATGCAAATCTCAAAGCCGATGTGGACCAGGAATACAATAACTTGTGTTCTACCGTCGCGGCGGGCAGAGGAATGGCCGCACGCGCAATAAAAAACACTCAGGCTGCCACATACCTTGGCGAGAAAGCCGTAGCGGCCGGTCTGGCAGATCAGGTGGTAAGCTTTCCGTATACCCCCGGCGCTGACAGCAACGGGCCGCAACGGGCCGCAGCCACCAGCAACGGGCCCAAGGACTTTATGGCCGCCTGGAAAGCAATCAAAGCAAGTGAGGGCTGCGACGCCCGGACGGCCATGAGTAAAGCCGCACGGCAGTATCCTGGTTTATATGAGGCTCATGCCGCCGGAGTAACTACCAAGGCATTCAGTGTGACCACACAGCCCGAATCATTTACTGCAGCATGGAAAGCAATCAAAGCCGAGGACAATTGCGACGCCCGCACAGCCATGAGTAAAGCAGCCCGGCAATACCCGGCGCTCTACGAAGCCCATGCAAGCGGCCAGTCAGAACGACCGACGCCCCGCGACCTGCCGCGACCGACGCCCCGCGACCTGCCGCGACCGGGGCTCAAGGACCTACCGCACGATGATCAGGTAAAAGCATGTGTGGCTATGATCCAGGCAGACGACAGCATGGCCACATGGTCTAAAGTCAACCAGATCGGCGGGATACCACTGGTTAAAGACGTGGCGCGTGTTTTAAGGCAGTAATATCTCCCAACCGCCCGATATCTGCCCGACACGGGCGGTCTGTAAGCCTACAGTTAAGCCAGGAGCCATCCTTCCCTGGTTGACACTGTGGGCTTTTATTTTTGTCTCAGATCGGTTATTATATGCCAGATGGAGGGTTGTCATGTTGACTAACCTGTTCCAGTGATGATATTAAAAAAAACATAATGAACTAAGGAAAGGAGGTTGATCATGGCGACACCTATTGCACCAACCCCCGTTTTGAAGGGAAAAGAAGCGGTAGAATTCCAAAAACGTCTTGATGCGGACCTAAAACGCCCGGCAACATTTATTGAAACGCCAAAGCTTGAAAAAGGAAAAGCGCTGGTCAAACAATATGCCCTACGGCACAAGAAATAGTATTGAAGAAAGCGGCTGGTTGTTCGCAAAGCTCAAGCACTTTGAGCATCTTAAAAACTTTGACTGCGGAAATGGCGATCTTAACGAATATTTCAAGAAAGACGCCATTTCCCACAGAGACTTCCTTTTAACCCAAACCTATGAATTCAGATCTAAAGAAATCGACATCCCCCTCCCTATTGGCCTCGCAAGTGTTTGCAATGATGCTGTTGACCGCAGAAAAGTAAAGGGTCTTGATTTCTTTAAAGACCTGCCACCAGAAAAACACTATCCATCATACCCAGCCGTAAAAATTGCCAGACTTGGCGTACACGTGGACTTTCACGGTAATAATTTTGGCACCTACATTGTGAATTTGATAAAACGGATGTTTGTAACGGACAATAGAACCGGGTGCCGCCTGGTCACTGTTGACGCATACAATCAGGAAAAGGTTTTAAAATTTTACAGCCACAATGATTTTCAGTTTTTTAGTGACAAAGACGAGAAAAAACAAACCAGGGCAATGTTTTTCGATTTAAAAAGAATTCGAGATAACTGTTAATTTCATCCCCGCTGTGGGCCGGGGTTTATCCGGTAAAAAACATGGTGCACTCGACATCAATTTTCAAATATGGAAACCCGCGTGAATAAAAGGTTTCAATGCGATTTTGACCCCCTAAAAAGGACCAATATTTTGCCATATAAGAAACGGCCCCCATTCGCAGGTGGCGCAATCACCTTGGGGGCCGTTATGACCATGGGGTACGACTGCCGTACCCTCACATTAAAAGATAACATGCTGTAACGCATGGGGTCAACATAACCGGCAGCCGGGGGTTTAATACTTTAAAAATCGAAGCATTCAGCCAAAAATCTAAAGCATGCTATTTGCATGCTGAGACAAACGGCCAATAAAAAAAGGAGCGCCGCAATCAGGCTAACTCCTTGTTTTTACTTGGTACCTGGGACGAGAATTGAACTCGTACACCCTTGCGGGCGAGGGATTTTAAGTCCCTTGCGTCTACCAGTTCCGCCACCCAGGCATTTAATAATGTGAAAAATATATTATTGCGCGTGGATTTGCAAGCCTAAATCCACAGTTCTTCCTTGACACTTAATCATTCTGTATGTTTTAAGCTATTCGATGCGGCGTTTGGAAAGGCACATATAGTTTTATCTGAAAGCCACACTAAGCCGATGAATTACTTTTATAATTTATTTTGGGCTGAGCCTGGGTATCAAGACGCCAGGTCAACCTATGTCTGATATAAAGGATTTTTTTATGCCGAAATTGCCAATGGATAGACAAAATTTGTTTCAGAAATGCGTTGAATTTCATGGACATTTGTGTCCAGGGCTTGCATTCGGGTTCCAGGCGGCGATGGCCGGCATGGATTTTATTTCAGAAAACCGGGCTCAGGACGAAGAAATTGTGGCTATTGTTGAAACAGATGCCTGCGGAACGGATGCGATCCAAGTCATTACAGGGTGCACTTTTGGCAAGGGCAATTTCATTTTCAAAAATTACGGAAAAACAGCATTTACCTTTGTGAGCAGAAATTCAGGCAAGGGTGTTCGCATTGCAAAGAAATACGACCCAGGACCACTTTTGGGTGCCAGACATCAGGAATTGATACAGTTGATAAGGAAAAATAAAGCCAACGAAACGGATCATGACGAATTCTGGAAGCTTCACAGGATAAAGGCCATGGAAATTCTTGAACAGGCGCCAGAACACCTTTTCACCATCATCGGGATAACGGTGCCCATGCCTTCCAAAGCAAAGATAGAACCATCGCATCAGTGTGACAGGTGCAAAGAACCTACCATGGCCTCCAAACTAACCCAAATCGACAACTGTTTTTTTTGCCGAGGCTGTATGGCAGACATGAATCTGCAATAGGCCTTAATTCCTAATTTACTTAAGGGCAATTTTTCCGATGCAGCGGGCCATCAATTCCATTTTTTTTGATAAGCGGGATTACAAACTCATTGAGATTGTAGACTCAGTGTATAGCGAACCCAAAACGCTGGGGTATACGGGCAAGCTACTATATCCTTATTTTCATCCGTTAGGGATCAAGGAACTTGCAGAATCCAGGGGACTTCGGGCTGCATATTCAATTATCAATCTCATGGAATCCATTAAAAGCGGTGATATCACAAGCCGCCTTAAAGCACTGAAAGGCCTTAAGGATGATATTTTAGACACTGTTGGCGGTTCTATACCCAAAAATACATCCAGGGTACTGATGCAGATCATGAAAGACCTAGTTCGGGCCAAAGGCCAGCCTGAACTTCAGCTTAGGCTGGCCCACGATTTCAGAATTGCAGCATTTGGCAAACCCAGGGTTATCCGACATCTGCTTGACCACTACCATTTGCTTGAAATGCCCGAAGAGTGGAATCAGATCACATTTGACGACCACGTCCATGATGCCAACACCTCGGGCAGGAAAAGTGCCACACATCTGATTCTGGATGCCTGGATCAAAGGCATTCGAAGATTGCGTGTGATCTACTATCACTATATTGAACCCAAATGGGCGCTGGAACTGATTGAAGCGGCCAAAATTATGGAAATTGATCTGAGAATCGGGATTGAATTCTGGCCCATCCACCGGGACAGATATATCTCTCTTATCTGGGTTTCCAGAGGCCTGCCCAGCATTGAATCTTTTTTAAGTTTTCTTGCCCAACCCACGGTGATTCAGTTCATGGAACAGGGCAAATCCCTTGTCAAGTTCCAGGAAAATTATCTTTATCTTTTGCTGGACAGCTTCAATGAATCAGGACGTATGGCTTTGTCCCGGGATCTTGGGTTTACCATACCGCCTGTGGCGGCTGAACATTTTCTCGATTTTGTCGGACCTGGTCAAGCAAGCTTTCAATACCTTGGTGAATTCATCCACTCAAAAGCCCTTGAAGCCATACAAGCAGAAATTTCACGTCTAAAACTAAAAAAGGAAGGGGTCGCTCCGGAAGCCCAGGCACATTTAAGCCGTCTATCCAAAACCAGGAATGATTTCACGGCCAATGATATTCTTGAGCAATACCTTGATGCAGAGCACTTTTTCAGCGGACTATACGATTATGTTAAAGATAAAGGGAATGATGCCCCACCAAGGCTTTGTGTTGAATTTTGCATGCTTTTGGACCAGATAGACGATCTCCTTGATGATTTTCGAATTACCCTTAACCTTGACAGGCTCATGCCTGAGGATGTGCTTGAACTGTTATATGAAAGCACCGGCAGAATCGCCAGAATCGAAATTATTAATCTAAAAAAATACAATCCTTTGGACAATAAAACCATGCTGCTTGTCAACGAACTGCAGGCAGCCATCAATCAGGGAAGTATTTTAAAATTAAAGCGCATTATTTCAAAAATTATCGCAGATGTACAAAAACATGATGCAGATCAAAAACAAGATCGACTCAAAGCTTTGTCGGTGATCCTCAACGACATTAATGAATTCAAGCATATGTTTGATGCACGGCCCATCAGATTAAGAATAGGCTCTGACTCCACAGGTAAGCCTGGGCATTACGGTATGGGATTTGCTGTGATTGACACCCTGCCCTTCAGGGTTCGCCAAAAAATCAGAAAAAAGGACTGCGACAGACTACGACTTCCTGTCGATGTGAAAACCAGTTTGTGCACCATCACAACACCCCCCGAGTATATTTCCGATGCGATGGCCTGGATACCTGGAATACGCCTATTATTATCCAGCAGAAAAAAAAAGTGGATATCTGATTTTTTTTTGATTCACCCGGCTTCCAAAGGAAACCTGGTTACCCTTGGACGATCAGCTTTGGTGGGACAAAAAGATAATTATTTAAAAGGATTTCATAACGCTCCCAAATCTGAAAAATCTTTTAAATACCTTAATAGTAAGCTTAAAAATTTTTTAAAAGTCTTTACAGGATTTATTCCGGCCCAGCTTTGCTTCATGCTAACAAAAGACTGGTGGCTTCTGTCCTATTTTGGCGCATTGATCTGGTTTGGAATAACGGGCATAAGAAATGTAATTCAATCGGTAATCGGTGGCGGTGGTATCAGAAGGGCATCCCGTTTAAAATGGAATGACTATGTCAGTTGGGACAGGCTTGCCGATTCTCTTTTATTCACAGGGTTTTCAGTCCCATTGCTGGATTATCTGGTTAAAACTTTGCTTTTGGACAACACCCTGGGAATTACCATAGATAACGGTCCTGTGATGCTTTATGCCGTCATGGGCCTTGCCAACGGGATCTATCTTTCCACACATAATTTTTTCAGGGGACTGCCCAAAGGAGCTGTGGCCGGTAATTTCTTCAGGAGCATTCTTTCCATTCCTGTTGCCGTTGTGCTCAGTGCAGGAATAGGTGCAGGCTTAGGCTTTTTAAACGTCCCCAATATTAACGGAATTCTCCAGAAATGGGCGGCCATCATTTCAAAAGGGGCCTCTGATATTGTAGCCGGATTCATTGAAGCGGCGGCGGACCGATCTGTTTACACTCGTCTTCGAAAACAAAATATTCGTAAAAAAATATCAGAGCTGTTTGAAATTTACTCTAAACTGATCATGCTGTTTCCTGAAACAGAAGAACTAAATATTTTAGAAAATTCAGATATACTTTTGGATAACAAGAACTCGGAAGTCCGGGATCTTGCGACGCTGATCATCATTAACTCCCTGGATCTGTTTTATTTCTGGATGTATCTGCCCCGGGCCCAGAGTTCATTAATCCACGAGGTGTCTGACATGACACCGGAAGAAAAGGCAATATTCTTCCAGGCCCAGAACATGCTGCGTCACGAGCATCATATCAGCAGATTGTTTGTGGATGGAATTCTTGGTAAAAATTTTTCTCGGCCGCTCTCCTTTTATCTTATTTTATACCCCGCTTATCTCAGGGGTATTGAAAAAGTAAAGGCATCCATCCTGCAAGAAAAATCCGATGAGCGACCATATTCATAAACAGCTTTTTTTATCTTGTAAATAACGACCAAATTGTCATATAATACTTATTTCATAATAATGGCTTATTTATTTTAAGGATAAATCAATGGCAAAAATGTTTTATACCGGGAACAGGGAATCCAAGCTTCTTTCTAAGATAGAGTCTTCCAAAGAGCGGGAAAGAATAAAAACCATCAGTGCTATCCGGGACAACATTGATTCATTCAGTAACAAAGTTTCCATGAAACTTATTGAGACCGGTCTCATTGAAACTGTTAGCAAATCCAGTGTGGAAAACCAGATTGTGCGTTGCCTGGATAAACTGTGCCGGGCCGAGGATTTTGATATTGACTATGCTGTGGCCCCGTTCAGATCCCTGATTTCAAACCCCAATATTGCCAGCCTTTACCTAACCGCATTTGTGGTTGAGACATTGATCAACCACAAAGATGTTATTGATATCTACGGCAGCGACGATGATATTTATTTTTGCATTCAAAAAGAATTAACCGCTCTGATGGAACGTGGCAGCGGGTATTGATTCTCCTGCCGATTTATTTAAATCTATACAAGCCGCTTTTTTGAAAATTGTTATTTCAAAAAAAGCGGCTTGCTTTTTACCTTATTTTCTAACCCATGCACCAGCCTCGTTCTGGTAATAGTGGCCCTTTGTGCCGTTTGAAAAGAGCATGACGGCCCTTCTTCTTTGAACAACCTGAATGGATTCTTTCGCCTTTATTGCAATCTGGGCGTAAGCGGCTTTCCGATCCTCATTTTCAGCCGAGACCACATCCTGTTTCTCTTTTTTTCCCGTAACAAAACCCAGATAACCGGTATTTGTTTCACCAATAATGCCTCTGTTTTTTAAGGCAATAATCTGTGGCAGACGCTGCTTCATGCGGTCTTGGATACCATCTGCAAAAGCTGAAAAACAAAAAACAAGAAATAGGGTAAGGGTCATAACAAAAAATGATTTAAAGGATTTCATTATTCAGTTCCTCCTGTTTTAGACTGATTTCTTTCAAGTTTCTCCTGAGCAGCATCAATATCACCGAAGAAATCATCCAGGGCTTTGTCAACCTTGACGTTTACATCAATAGTAATATGAATGGGTTTGAATTCAACCGGTTTGACTTCAATCTCATGACTGGTCCTGCAACCGGTCAGTGTCAAAAAAAGAATACTGACAACGACGGCCCCACATTGTCTTAGCATAGCAACCTCACTATTTAAGGATTCATAATGCGCTTTAGATTATTACTCATTTGAATAACCTGGTTAAATGGCAGGGTTAAATTAACATCCAGTTTAATTCCCTGGAAATTTGATCCAGGACTTTGAGCATTCACACGAATAAAAGAGTTCAGGTTCCGGTTATATTCAAAGGGCAAAGCAGATAGCGGCTTTCCATCCAGCTGCATATTTACGGCAAGTGTATCTCCATGGGTATTGAGTTTAAGTTTTACCCATTTGTACTCAAAGTTTTTTAACGCTTCTCCTGCAAGATCAAGCTGGGAGAATTCCGGTGTATTCTTTGGAATTCCGGCAAGCATTCGGTCAAGGTTCCGAATATAAATCCGTCCCCCCTCCCCGGGAGTTGAAAAAAGAAAGCCGTTATCAAAACCGATTTCAGTATTTTTCATCACCACCGGAATACGCCCGCTTAAGGTGCCGCCCCCTTCTGCATCAAAGGCGCCAATCTGATAAAATAAATCTTCCATTTCAAGGCGGTCACAATACAACGTTAACTGTATGGTGTTATTGTCCGAAGGCAGTCTGAACGCTTCTGTTGAAACAATACCATTGCACCAGTTAAATTTCAAATTTTCAATATTAACAGACTTTCCGTCTTCAAGGCTGAATCTAATCTTTCCACTGTTACAGTTAAAACGGCCGGCATTAAATGATTCGATATTTATATACTGGCCTGGAAGGGTTTCAGGGACCAAAAAATCATTAAAATGCATGTCAGTAGATATACCGGAAGCCAAAAAGCCGGATTCAACAAAATTTATGGTGCCGTTGGATACCTGAATGTCGGCAGATGAATTTATTTTCTGATTAATATAGGAGAAATCTGCTTTGGCAGACACATCAAATTTAAGATCATACCCCCCGGCGATACCGGGGATATACGGCAGCAGTTCTTTTTGGGTGAAGGAAAACCGATTGGTAGCAATTTGTCCTTTTGCAAAAAAACTCATGCCTGAATCAAGGCCCGCCCGGGCGGAAACATCAATGACCAAACCCGGGATTTCGTTATGGGAGACTTTTCCTGAAACATCCACAACACAATCGGATGTCTGGACGACTTTTGCAGAAACAGCAGGGATAATTCTATCATGCAGGATAATTTTTTTGGCTCCTGCCCGCCCGAACGCCTTTATATCTTTAAACGGATAAGTCATGGGCAGTTTAAAGTGAAAACCTTTAACCCTTAAGCCTTGATCCTTCACAGTTACGTCTGTGTCATACAAAAAAGGGGTGATTTGATATCTGGTATCTGATGACAACGGATTTTCAATTTTACCTGTTATGCCGGCCTTTCTCACATAAGCTGAGACCTCATTGGATGCAATTTTTGATTGATTGCATACAGCGTCCACATTGATGACGAAATTTTTACCGGTGCTTCCTTTTTTTACACCAGATTCAATAATGAGCTCGGGGCTATCCACACGTTTGTCTTCTTGTTTTAAATGGACTAAACGGCTTTTGATCTTTACTTTGGCTTTATTTAAAACAATGTCTGATTTTAAAAAGGCAAATGCCGCATCTGACGAAACATCCAAGGATGCGGTGTTCATTTCTAAATTATTTTTTTTAAATGCGATTTTATCAATCAGGGCATCCAATTTTATATGCGTTAAAGGTTCAGGGCGGACAAAATTGCCATCAAATTCAGTCTTTACCTGGAACTCGGAAATATCCAGAACGTTCTTTGGTTCAACTTCGTTGTCTCCAAGCCCCCTAAGCCCTGTTCCGGAAAAAGCCAATCTGCCGGCCTGATGGTCAAAATTACCTGAAACAAACAGCTTCAATTGGGGATCAAAAAGTTGAATGTGATCGAAGAAATCTACCGTCGACAAAGGCAATGCCATACGCTCAGGTGTAATATCCCAGGTCTTGGTGATTTCATTTTTCACTGTCAAAGAGAAGTGATCAACCGTGCCGGATGTTATCTGGGATAAAAATTCAAATCTGAATGGTTCCAGATTGACGCCTGGACTTATGATCCTTACAGTTCCGTCTGCATTGAGTGCCATTGCGGCTTTATCAAAAGACAGATCACCTGAAATATTAGCGAAATTAATATTCAAGCGAGGATCTGGTTCCAGCCCCAGATCAGTGAGTTCAAAATGAAACGTTGAAAACCCTTTTGTTTCAATTGAAAAATTTACAGGCCCCCGAAACTTGATTGGAAGTTGGTCTGCCTCTGGAAGGATGGCAAAAAACATTTCAGGGTAAAAACGTTCTGCTGAAATATTGATCTGCACGGGATTTTGTAAAAAATCAGCCGCGGCCCCAAGGGTGATCTTTTGATTCATCGGGAAAACGGACAGTTTCATATCTGCACGCCGTTTATCCCGGTCCAGTTGGATATCCGCCTCCAGCGGAATACAAAACCGCTCCTTTCCGGTCTCAAAAAAGAGGGTGCTGTTTTTTAATACAATGTCTGCCGGCAGATATGCAAAATAGGACTCAAAATCATGAATATTAAAATCAGATACAGGGCCCGAATGAGCCTGATTCTTATCCTGGGGAAATGAAAATCCGCTGACCCGGAGTCTTTTTTTTTCATCCAGATGAACAGTAACATTCAGCCCGGATATAACGCATTCTTCAACGCGGATGATATGTTTTGCATCCATGCGGTAGGCAAACCGGATGGTGTCCAGGTGCAGATCCTCACCCAAAGAGATATCACTGATCTGTGTGTAGTTGACGCCTAAACGGGATACCGTAAAATCAAAGGACTGGTTCCCCGGCAACGGGCCAAGAGCAGAATGAACGATATGCGTTGAAATGTCAGGCAGAAAAATAATAATGCACTGAATACACAGCACAAAAAACAGAGAGGCCGGCAGTAAAATGAGTAGAACACGTTTAAATTGCATTCTTAATGTCTACACGCAGTAAAAGATCACCCGGAGGACGCCCCGGTATGGATTTGCCCATTCCCTTAAGCCGGAGCATAGCTCCGCGCCGGATACCTGCGGGTACCACCACCCGGTAAACGGATTTTTTAAATCCCCAGGGTATGGTGACAAGTTTCTTAGTACCTGTGAGCGCTTCAAGGGAAGTCAATACAATGGTACCGTAAATATCCGAGCCGCCTGACGGGTCTGCTTCAGGGGAGAGCACATGAAGCTTGGGGCTGCGTTTTTTGACTGTGAATCTGTCAACTTTTTCACTGAATCCCGCCTTTGGCAGTTTCGTATTTAGACCAATCAAGGCCATCCCCGAAAGAAAACCGCCAATATGCGCCCACCAGGCAACACCAGCCCCGGCACCCTGCCCTGTGGCATTGATGAATTGGATAAAAAACCAGATCCCCAGAAAGACAAAGGCAGGTATCCTGACAAACAAAGGAAAAATAAAAACAGGAATCAGGGTAAGGATTTTATTTCTCGGATGAAGAAGAAAATAAGCACCCATGACCCCTGCAATAGCGCCGCTTGCACCAATCGTCGGCACGGGCGATGACTGGTTTAGCAAAAAATGGAAAAATGCGGCAAGCAAGCCACAAACCAAATAAAAAGCGATAAACCGAAACGGCCCTAATTTCTGTTCAATGTTATCTCCAAAAATATACAGAAACCACATATTTCCAATAAAATGCCAAAATCCGCCGTGCAGAAAGATATAGGAAAAAGGTGAGAACAATTTATTCAGCAATGAAAAATGGGCCGCCATCCTCACCATGGTGTATTTTGCAGGGACAAAGCCGAATGTGTAGGCAACTGCCTGATCATCTATTCCTGTAATCAACTGCCAGACAAAAACCATACCGGTGATAAAAATAATAGAACAAGTTGCCACAGCACAGGATGTTGCTTCCTGTTCATCTCTTAAAGGAATCATGAGGACACCACCCTGAGTTGAAAGTTTTTCGACAATTTGGTTTTAAGTTTTTTTAGAAGTTCCATCACCGCGTCTTCAGGCGTATAGTCTTTGATATCTCTTCCTTTGGAAAGTAACTTGAACAGGTCTGAATCTATTTCGTCCAGGTTGAGAGATAACTGCACATACTCAAGAAGGGTAAAGTAAATGCCGGCCATCTGATGTGCCTTACTCCTGGCGATCATAATCTTTCCCCTGAGCGTCAGACTTTGTTCAAGAGCCTGGACGGCCTGTTCTATACTGCTGAATGATCTCGGAAAATCAAACTTTTGATCAATCATCTGATCCGCCTGCCATAACTCATCTTCGGTCTCGAGGAAATCCAGATACAATACGGCAGACAGAATGGCTTTAACATCGTAATAAATTTCAGGGTCATTGCTGGCCCTTGGGCCTGCGACATTAAGTACACGGATGCCTTGGTCCAGAATAAAGGCGTGAAGAGTCAAGGCGGCCTCAAAAATATCTTGTTCCATCAGATCTATGGTGCAAACCCACTTGTCTGTTTTCCGGGCAAATGCATCAGTCAGGGCCGACCCGCCTGTTAAAGGTCCCCGGGCAATGACGACCGTGCCGTCGGAATCAAGTATATTTTGCCGGGTCCGGGCTGGGTACGACCTGGTCTCCATCTCTTTTAAATTATAAAATTCGGGTAATGGCCCGGATTCAGTTCTCCGGCCTTTGGTAATCCATCCGCCATAGGGAACATTGAATTTTATGGCGGTATCCAAAGCAGCACGGTCGGCCCCGGTCTGTCCGCCGGACACAATTTTATCTAAAAAGCCCATGGCATCCTTATGTTTCAGTTGTATGCTTTTATTAAATTTACAAGAAAGAATCCAGTAACTAATTGGATTCTTTCTATCTTTGTTGTGGCCGAAGACTGGGTGTCGATAGACCAAGGACGGCCCGTGGCCGTTATATCAATAAAGGATAGCCAAAGATATTTAAAATTTCAACGGACCAAATGTATTCTTTTGTATCTAATATATGAACACATTAATTGAAATAAGTTTCTGCTAAAGGCTGTTTTCGACGGCGCACTCAAATGCGTTCGTTCCAAAATCCATGCTGAATTCGTCAAGAAGCGCGCGTATCCGGATAATATCGTTTTTCGATTTTTTTATCATGACAAGGTGCTGATTTTTTTCCTCCTGTTTGAGACAGAAAAGTTCATCCATATCCTTGTTCAAGGTTTCATACATGCTAAAACGTTGAAGAATTTTGTCTTTAAAATCTCGTGTTACCGCATCAATCAACGGAAAAAAATAATCCTGTTTCAAACTGTTGTGATAGGCTTTTATCTGCCGCTGCATGATCGTCAGTGTCTTTTTCTTAATTCTGCCGGCAGCCCTGTCAAGCCCAGGGGTAAAGGAAAATCGCACATGCTTGTCCATTATGGCGGATACAAACAAAACCAATGAATGAAAACCAAAGTCGGTGACAGCATTGGCTTGCATCGTCCTGGTATATTCAGGTGAAAAGATCTGGGCCGGCAAATGCAACCCTAAAATTTTTTTAATGTTTTCAAGATCAGCTGCCTTGGAATATTCTTCCTCTTCTTTGATCATTTCAAGGGAAACGCGATCGCCTTCCTGATCCCCGGGGGCGCCAATGGTGACATAATCAATGCGATAAGAATCCAGAAGAGATTTAAAATATGACTCTATGCGTTCCTCTTGAAAGCCTACCAATTGTTTGAGTTCCGGGGTTACTTGTTCCAAGATAAAAAGATCTAACTCCCGCTTGAAGTCCTGGAACATCATATACAAAATCTGTTTGAACCCCGTCGCATCCACCCCTGTCCTGTATGGCTGTGAGTCAATTTCGGCCTGCCGGATAAATTGTGTCACAAGTTTTGTGATATTTTCGCTGTCTTTGAGAAATGCATTCTTTAAATTGGACTCAATCTCCCTGCGCAGCGCTGACACAGCGCCGGCAACTGAATTATCAACGATAACCCTTAAACGCCTGGCATTACCTTCAAGATCGGCAAGGCGCTTCCTGGCTTTTTCCTGGTCTAAAAGCCCGGCAGAAAAAACATCAAAAAGAATTTTTATTTTTTCGTCAAGAATTTGGGTCACAATTTTAAGCCGTTCAATGTGATTGGCATAAAACAGATTGAACCGGGATGCATCAAACAGTAAATTGAACCCGGCAAGAAAGCGACGATACTCTTTGGTGCAAAAATCAGCCATCTCCTTGTCCTCCTGCCAGAATTCAAGCCGCTTCTTATTTTTGGATGAAAGTTTTTTACCTAAGGCATCAAACAGGGTATACAATGCTGAAAAAGAAAAAAGTTCGACATCCGGCACCAAAAGATTTAGCTCGGAAATCGTTTTATCCCGTATTTCTTTCAGGTTATTTAAATTTTCATGTTCACTTAAATCACAGTTCAAAACAAAAAAAATATTTTCCAGTAACCCAAGACGTTTTATCCGTTTTAAAAAGACCATATCAGAGTGGCGAAGCCCCGTACGTGACGAGATGCAGTAAACAATCAGGTTGGCAGCCTCAAGATAAGAAAATATTTTTTCAAGAACGGCAGGATCTGTGGAATCCGCACCCTGACAATCGGCAATTTCAACGTTTGGATGAATGGTTTTTCCATACACTTCCAGGCACACATCTTTGACATAAAATGCCTTGGCCGAGTCTGCCGTAAATTGTCTGTGATTGTCAAAGGATTTGGCGTCAAAGCTGATGGTCTGTTCATCAGACCCGATAACGTCTATACAATTTTTATATCCGTCAAGTGCATTTCGGATGACCAGTGCTTCGGGACGAAGTCCCTGGGATGTAATGGGAAATGCAGAGACGATGGAATCAAAAACGCGGCGCAGGTGCTGCCGGTCCTGGGTGCGTCTAATATCAAAAGGTGAGGATTCGTCCTGGCCGGGAAACATCTCCAGACAGCTTTCAATTTCACTGTTGATCTCATCCCATGACTTAAGATGAATAATTGCTCTGTTCTTTTTCCCCTTTCTGATACGGGTGGTAATGGATGTCACCACACCAGCCCCGCGCTGAACCAGTTCTCGGCCTGAAACGGCGTTGATAAAAGTACTTTTGCCGGATTTAATCACCCCGACCACGGCCACACGCAAAATCCCTTCGCTGATGTAGGAAGGGATTTTGCTGCAAAGCTGTCTGCTCTCAACAAGACTTTTGTCAGAATAATTTGAAACGGCAGCCAGACTATTAATCACCGAGAGGGTATCATCAACTATATTTTCTATGGAGTCCTGAGGTTGTAAAGTCATTTGCCCGGCAAATCAGATCAACATCATGGCTTTTTCATATTTCAGGTCCGGTTTGGTATCAAACATGATTTCCCTGGACATATCACAGGTGAGCCAGGCCGAATCGGCAAGTTCATTGTCTAACTGCATAGGCCCCCACCCTGCGCAACCCAGAAGGATCATAAAGGTGTCAGGTCCCTTTCCCATGGCAATGGCTTCCAGGATATCCCGGGAATTACTCAACGCCAGCCAGTCGCAAATTTTAAGGGTTTCATTCCACTCAAACGGGCCGCAATGAAGTACAAAGACACCTGAAGGCTGAACCGGACCGCCAAGAAAAATATCTGTTTTATCGATACTATCATTGCAGGTAATGCCTAAATCTTCAAAAAGCTCTCGACCGGTAAGTAACGGGTGGACTTTATTGACAATAAAGCCGAGGGCACCGGATTCATTATGCTCACAAAGACAGGTGACGGTCTGTGCAAAATTAGGATCCGGAAGGCCGGGAATGGCCATGATGAATTTACCTTTCATATTTTGTGTAATCTGGTCGTTCATCAACTCTTCTCCATAATGCCGGCCGGCATGTTATTTACTTCGTATCAATCCTGACATTACACCTAAACACAAATGCCCAAAGCCTTGCATCTCCGTCCAAAGAGTGCATGCAGCATTTAGGTAACAAACAAACTTAATAGTACAAACGAAGTGCTAATTTCAAATATTTTTATTGAATTTGCAATAATTATTTAGTGTCGGATTCTTTTCCACGCCCATATACATCATCAAACCTGACAATATCATCTTCTCCCAGGTATGGACCCGATTGAACCTCTATCAGTTCCAGGGGAATTTTCCCCGGATTTTCCAGACGATGCATGGTGCCAAGGGGAATATAAATAGACTGGTCTTCTTTCAAAAGAATCTCTTCAGTGCCTTTGGTTACAATAGCTGTCCCGGATACAACGGTCCAGTGCTCTGCCCGGTGATAATGTTTCTGCAAAGACAGTTTAGCCCCGGGCTTTACGGTGATGCGCTTTACCTGGTATCTATCTGCCATATCGATGGTCTCATAATCACCCCAGGGCCGGTAAACTTTGGCATGACAAACCGCTTCCATTCTGTCCTGGGACTTCAGCTGGGCAACTATTTTCTTGACATCCTGAACCTGATCTCTGGGGGCCACCAGCACAGCATCCTTGGTGTCTACAATCACAAATTTTTCAAGGCCCACGGCTGCCACAAGACGGCTGTCGGAATGAATGTACGTATCCGTGACATTGTGCACCAATACATCTCCGCTGGTCACATTATTGCATTCATCCTTGTCACCGGTCTGCCACAAGGCGTCAAAGGAACCCAAATCATTCCATCCGGCATCAAGGGGAATGACAACACCGTTTGCTGTTTTCTCCATAACGGCGTAATCAATGGAATCCTCGACAATGGCCTCAAATTCTGCTTTATCCACCCTGAAAAAATCTAAATCCATAGTTCCATGTTTAATCGCTGTGCGACACTTTTCAAGCATGTCCGGGGCAAAAGCCCCAAGTTCGGAAATAACAGCAGAGGCCTTGAACATGAACATGCCTGAATTCCAGCAGAAATCGCCTGATTCAAGATAGGATACCGCTGTTTCATAATCGGGCTTTTCCACAAACCGGTCAATCATAAAGGCCGGATTTGAACTGTCAACGCGATCTCCTTTTTTGATATACCCATAGCCTGTTTCCGGTGATGATGAAACGATGCCGAAGGTGACCAATTTTCCTTGCCGGGCCAGTTGCTCACCCGACTCAATGATGGCATGAAAGGCTTCAATATTTTTAATTTCATGGTCTGCGGGCAGTACCAGCATCACAGGGTCATCCTGATGCTCGGACTTGGGCTGACCATCAAGTATCAAAGCTGCCAGCGCAATAGCCGGGGCCGTATTCCTGGCAGCCGGTTCAAGAATGATCTTAAAATCGTTGATATCAATCTGGCGGATTTGTTCCGCAGTCATGAATCTGTGGTTCTCATTGCATATAACCACCGGCGCGCCGAGGTCATTAAGGCCTGAAAACCGTAAAAGGGTATTTTGCAGCATGGTATGCGCATTGTACAAATTAATGAGCTGCTTGGGATACAAAGATCTGGACATGGGCCACAGCCTGGTCCCGGAACCGCCGGCCAAAATAACAGGATAAATCATTTTTTCTCCATTATTTTTGTGCTAGATAAAAATTTAAGGTCAATGTTTTTTCAACCGGATAGGATTCAATATGCTTCAAATTAAAACCTGTCCGATCCATCCACCCTGAAATCTGCCGACGGGTAAAACCCAGCCAAACACCGCCGATAATATCTTTGATCTGTTCCTGATTGTGTTTTAAAAAATCCACCAAAAGAAACAAGCCTCCGGGGTTAAGAACCCGGTATACTTCCTGAATCGCCTTTTCAGGTTCAGACACGTGGTACAACACCATACTCATCAACGCGGCATCAGCCTCCTGTTCACGCATGGGAAGATGTTCCAGCTCTCCGATGCGAAGCTCTAAATTTGAGCTTTCCGGCAATCGAAGCCTGGCCTGTTCAAGCATTTCAGGAGAGACATCCACGCCGATAAGGGTCTTTTTTCCACTGTCAAGGAGAGCTGCAAGCATCTCACCGGTACCACAACCGAGATCAGCAATAATTGAGGCCTCTTGAAGATGAGGTTCAAACACAAGGGTGGGATTAAAATTACCAAGAATCTGTTTTTTCAAGCGGTCCCACCGAGGCGCAGCGGTCTTAAAAAAACGTCGAGATTTATTTTTTCTCAGCGTAATACATTGCTGTGTGCGGGCCAGATCTTCCTGAAATACAGGATCGCTTTCAAGCTGTCTGCAGGCAAGGACGGCAAGTTCCCGGTTATATCCTTTTTTATTCGTGGTATAGTACATGAAGCTGCCGTCTTTACGAGAAACCAGCAAGCCTGCTTCAAGTAGAATTTTCAAATGCCGGGATACCCCGGACTGCACCATGTTCACCACGGAGACAATTTCATTCACATTGAGTTCAAAATGCTCCAGGATAAACAAAAGCCGCAACCGGGTGGGATCAGATAAGGCCTTAAACTGTTTTATGATTTCCATAAAAATAAAGGGTGAGCCATTTAGGATTAAATAGTGATCTGGTCACCAAAATTCATGATTTTACATTCAATGCCGTTAGCACTGATTTTGGCGCAAAAATCTTGGGGATTGGCCTGGATCACGTCAAATGTATTATAGTGCATGGGAACAGCCTGGACCGGTTTAACAAATTCACAAGCCATGGCGGCATCTTCAATTCCCATGGTAAAATTATCGCCGATGGGCACCATCATAGTATGAATATTGTCAAGCTGCCCAATAAGCTTCATATCGGAAAACAACCCGGTGTCTCCCGTATGATAAAGGGTGATGCCGTTGATGGTGATCACAAAACCTGTGGGGGTGCCGTGGCAGACATTATCCGGGGTAACGGAGCTGTGAAGCGCCTGGGTCAGCTTTACCCTGCCGAAATCAAACATAAAAGCGCCGCCGATGTGCATTCTATGGACGTTAAGGCCCTTAGTCCCCAAATAAGAGCCAAGTTCGTTTTCACAGATGCACAACGCATTGCATCTATCGGCAATGCTCAGGGTATCGCCAAGATGATCCCAATGACCGTGGCTGACCAGAATATAGTCGGCCTCCACATCTTCGGCCTTGACCGGAGATGTGGGATTATTATCCAAAAAAGGGTCAATCAGAATTTTTGACCCGTCATCACAAGTAATTTGAAAAGCGGAGTGGGAAAAATATCTAAGTTTCATGACAGAATCTCTTTTATAATCGTGATAAGACAAAATAATGGGCAGCAATCAGCACATGCTGCCCAAAATCGAAGAATGAGAAAGCGCTTACCTTACACTGACAACCGGACAGTCCGCCTCAAGAATCACTGTTTGCGCCGTGGAACCAAACAATAATTTTCCTACATTTGAACGGCTTTTTACGCCAATGATAATTTCTTCCACATTTTTTTCATTTGCAAACGCAACAATGTCCTCCCCGGCCTCCATGCCACGTATCAGAAGATGTTTTTCACAGGTTAATCCCTGGTCTTTGAAAAAAACCTGTGCCTGGTCCAGGTTATTTTCTGCTTCCAGGATTTTTTTCTGGTCCTTTTCAGTTCCCTCCAACATGGAAGTGACAACCAGCACCGTTGCATTAAACGCTTTTGCATGCTCTGCGGCAAGCTTGAGCAGTTCCTGCCCGATATTGGTACCTTTATATCCAACGAGAATTTTCATATATTTCCTCTCTTTCTTCATCACTTATTTTTATCAACCCGATATACAAACAACCATCAATTTTCTTAATCGAAAAAAATAATTATCTAAAATAATGAATCAAACCGTGTTTAACAAGACTAAACCCCGACGTTGCATTAAAACTTAAAAAAAAGAATATTAATCTTTGTTGATGACAGCGCCGATAACCGCCAAAATGATACCCAAACCGATCAAAATCCAGGCAAAATGAATCTCATAAAAAAATGAATACAGTGTATTATACACTGTATCACTGGAGATCCTGTCCAAGAGTGCACCGGTAATTCCTTCAAAAAAAGAGGAAATGGTCATGGTTGAAATAAAACCGGCTGTACCCATAAAGTTAGCCAACAGGGAAAACAACCCAAGCACAAGACCGGCAATAATTGAAAAAATGCCCAGTTTTGAGGTCATGATTTTTCCTTGATTAAATCGGTGTTAAAATTCTAAGGTCAGTCGTATTATAAGATTTGTTTGCTTCCATCTTTATGCAATTCATTGTATATGCAGGCTGTGTTTCAGGTCAAACTATTTCAGACCTTCCTTTTATGCAGATATACTTTATAAAAAAGCCGCCGTCGGACTTCAAACTATGACACAAACCTCAACTTTTAAAAAAATCGGATTTGCCTCATTTATCATGATGGCTTCGGCATTTGCCAGCAGGATTATCGGTCTTGTGCGCGAAACCGCCATTGCCTGGATGGGCGGTGCAAGCACAGGCGTCGACGCGTACCAGGTAGCGTTTGTGATCCCTGAAATTTTGAACCATGTGGTGGCGTCAGGTTTTTTATCCATTACCTTCATCCCCATCTTTACCCGTTATCTTGCTGAAAATAAAGAAATAGAAGGATATCGGGTTTTTTCCGTTATTCTGAATTGTTTTGGTTCAGTTCTTTTAATTTTTATCATCCTTTCCATGGTTTTTGCACCCGAACTGATTTGTGTACTTGCTCCCGGACTTAAAAACGGCCCGGCCTTTGACCTTGCCGTCCGCATGACCCGGATTATTATCCCGGCCCAGCTTTTCTTTTTTGCCGGCGGCCTGTTCAATGCCATACAATTCTCAAAGGAACGGTTTCTTTTCCCCGCTCTTGTACCATTGGTTTACAATACCGGTATTATTGCGGGCGGGATACTTTTGTATCCGGTTCTGGGTATGGAAGGCTTTGCCTGGGGTGTGCTTGCAGGCGCATTTTGCGGCAGTTTCCTGCTTCAACTGTTTGGCGCCAAAAAGGTCGGCCTGATTTATATGCCAATTTTTAATTTCAGGCATCCTGATATGATCAAATACGTATTGTTAACGTTACCCCTGATGCTTGGCCTGACCATGACCTTTTCCACGGAAATCTTGATGAAATTCTTTGGGTCGTTTTTAAACGAGGGAAGCATTTCTGCCTTGAATTACGCCCTTCGCATTATGTTTATACTGGTAGGGCTCTTCGGCAATGCTGTTGGTGTAGCCTCCTATCCGTTCATGGCAAAAATTGCGGCCAAAAAAGATTTTTCCGGCCTAAATGCCATCATCAATCAAACCCTTAAATACATCTTCATTGTGATGCCCTTCTCTGTTGTTTTTATGATTCTAAATAAAGAGGTTGTGGCCATTTTATTCCAGCGCGGGGCATTTGACGCCCATGATGCAGCCCTAACATCAGGGGTGCTGCCGTATTTCATGGCTGGAGCATTTGCTTTTTCCGCCCAGACCATCGTTTCCCGAGGGTTCTTTGCCGTTCAAAACACATTATTCCCGGCCCTTTTTTCCACTGTGTGCGTGGCATTAAGTCTGCCGCTGCTCTATTTTGCAATGACCGCCATGGGGATCAAAGGCGTGGCTTTGGGACTGTCTTTGTCCGTGATCATTACTACAGGCACCTTATTTGAAGTATGGAGCAGAAGAACCCAAAACGCGGGACGATCAGAGGTCTACACGTTCTTTGGTCTAATGCTATTGGTCAGTATCGCGGTATGGCTGATTCTAAAAATAGTATATACTGAAATTATTCATATAATACCGACCACCGGTTTTTTTGCCCATATATTCATATGTATTATTGTCGGCACGTTATTTTTAATCATTCTGGCAGGTATTGGAAAATTTTTTAAAATCAGAGAGGTCAATACGCTTTATACCAAAGTCCTGAAAAAGACGGGGTTGCTCAAAAAAACAATCAATGGAAAACGTTGAAACATGAAATCACTTGAATATTTTAAGGAATTTTACTTCTTCTTTGTCAATCCATGGCTGCTAATAGAGTTTACCCACAGCATCCTCCACGGCCCGAACAATCCGGCCGCTGTGCAAAAGCGTTCGAACGGCGGCAATATCCGCTGACAGAAATCGGTCCTTTGTCATGCACGGCACTTTGCTGCGAATGGTTTCATAGGCGGCCATGGTGCCTTTACCGGCCTTAAGATTTGTGAACGTATCGATCGCCTGGGCACCGCATAAAAGTTCAATGGCAATAACCTGCTCTGAGTTCTCCACGATGTCCCGGCATTTGCGTGCGGCCGTAGCGCCCATGGAGACATGATCCTCTTTGTTGGCCGAGGTGGGAATGGAGTCCACGCAGGCCGGGTGTGCAAGCACCTTGTTTTCAGAGACCAGGGAAGCGGCAACATATTGGGCAATCATAAATCCGGAATTAAGCCCTGTATCTTTGACCAAAAAGGCAGGAAGCCCGGAAAGTTGAGGATTGACCAAGCGCTCAACCCGGCGCTCGGAAATATTTGCAAGTTCGGCTATGGCAATGCCTAAAAAATCACAGGCCAAGGCCAAAGGCTGGCCGTGAAAGTTGCCCCCGGAAAGGAATTCTCCGGATTCCGGAAAAATCAACGGATTTTCCGTGGAGGCGTTCATCTCGACCCGGATCACCCGTTCCACATAATTGAATGCATCCCAGGATGCGCCATGGACCTGGGGGGAACACCGCAGGGTATAGGCATCCTGAATTCTGGAACAATCCCTGTGGGAGGAGATGATTTCAGAATTCTGGGTGATCTTCATCATATCGGAGGCCGCTTTCATCTGCCCTAAATGGGGCCGTGCATTATGAATTCTTGGATCAAAGGCGGCGCGTGTACCCATCAGGGTTTCAAGACTCATGGAAGCGGCAATATCCGCATGTTTACAAAGATTTAACGCATCATGAAGGGCAAGACACCCCAAAGCAAGCATGAATTGGGTACCGTTAATCAGCGCAAGCCCTTCCCCTGCACCTAGCTCCAAAGGTTCAATATTTTTTGCAGCCAGGGCCTGGCTGCCGGGCATGCGCACCCCGCCGACAACGGCCTCTCCTTCGCCGATGAGCACTAAAGACAGGTGGGCCATGGGCACAAGATCCCCACTGGCACCCACCGACCCCTTTTCAGGCACCACAGGAATGATACCGGCATTGAGAATCAGGGAAAGTGTTTTTATGGTTTCAAGGCGCAGTCCTGAATTTCCCCGGCAAAAATCATTGATCCGCACTGCCATCATCGCCCTGACCACATCATCATCCATGCCATTGCCCACACCTGCGGCATGGGATAAAAGGATATTGCGCTGCAACGTTTTTGTATCCTCAAATGAAATATTCACATTGGACAATGCCCCGAATCCCGTGGTCACGCCATAAATACGCTTGCCGGCTTTCACCCATTGTTCCACCAGGGTACGGGCCTTTTTAATCCGGCTTTCAGAATTTTTGGAAACAGCAACGTTTTTGCCGTCCCGGGCAATATCGACCAGTTGACCAAGGGTAAGATTCTGCCCATTGAGCGAAACAGGATCATTCATGATGTTTTATTCCTTAAATGTGCCCTGAACATTATCGATAATGGCTTGACTCGACGCAGACGCTTATATAGACAAGCAGTATAGAATTGCATCTAAAATGTCAATGTTCATAAAAGAGAGATAATACACCTATGCCCCATGCACAGTTACCCTGGGACACCCTGTTTGTTCATGCAGATATCGCCACCATGGCCCATGGCCGCTACAACATCATCAAAGATGGGGCCATTGGCGTGTCCAACGGAAAAATCCAGTGGATCGGCCCCTATGAAAAATTACAAACGGACCGAACCATTGCCCATGAAGTCATTAACTGCAAGGACCAGTGGATACTGCCCGGATTTGTGGACTGTCACACCCATTTGATCTGGGCCGGCTCCAGATCCAATGAATTTGAAATGCGCCTGTCCGGTGCAAGATACGAACAAATTGCAAAGCAGGGGGGCGGCATTGCGGCCACAGTTAAGGCGGTCCGTGACGCATCCGCAGACCGGCTCTTTACCATCGCATCCCAGCGTATCAGCCATTTTTTAAGCCGGGGCACCACCTGTGTAGAAATAAAATCCGGATATGGCCTGGATCTTGAGAATGAATTGAAGATGCTGGCCGTGGCAGATCGCCTGAATCAACAATTTCCTTTGCATATTTGCCCCACCTTTCTTGGCGCCCATGCCCTGCCCCCGGAATACAAAGGCCGTACTGACGACTATGTGGACCTTATCATCAACACCATGCTGCCCGGCATCAAACACCAGGGAATTGCCAGCGCAGTAGATGTATTCTGTGAATCAATCGCTTTTTCTTTAGCACAGACTAAACGACTATTTACCGCTGCCACAGATATGGGCCTGCCGGTCAAACTCCATGCCGAACAACTCTCTGATTCAGGTGGCGCAGCCCTTGCCGCACAATTTAACGCACTGTCCTGTGATCATCTGGAATACCTTTCCCTTGACGGCGTAAAAGCGATGGCCCATGCAGGTGTAACGGCCGTGCTTCTGCCCGGTGCTTATTACATGCTTAAACAGACACGTATACCGCCGGTGAGAGATCTTATCCGTCTGGACGTCCCCATGGCCCTGGCCACGGACCTAAATCCGGGCACAAGCCCGGTTTATGACATGGCCGCAGTGATGAACATGGGTTGTGTGCTGTTCGGGCTGACCTGTGAACAGGCCCTGGCCGGTGCCACCATCAACGGGGCAAAAGCCCTGGGACTTGGCAACTGCAAAGGCAGCCTGGAGACAGGAAAAGATGCAGACTTTGTGGTGTGGGATATTGATTCCCCTGCCGATCTGAGCTACCAGATGGGCATCTGCTGCGTAAACAAGGTTGTGATTACAGGCAAAATCGCATATAACACCTAAAAAGGATTACCTTTAATTTGGAGAAACAATGCGTATATATGCAGTTGCAGACATTCACGGCAAACCCGAACATATGGAATCCATTTACGGGATTTTAGACCAGTACCAGCCGGAGTTCATGGTTGTCCCGGGGGACATGACCCATTTTTTCAACTGGTCCACCGTTCTATCCCAGCTTGACAGCCTGCCGGTTCCTGTTCTTGCGATTCGGGGCAATACGGATTTAAAACGCATTGAACCCCGGATAGAAAAAGCAGCCAATATTACGCTGCTAACACCAACACCCCTTCAAGTTAAGGGTTTTTCGTTTGTCGGAACTTCGGGTGCCCTGCCTTTTCCCTTTGCCAACAAAATCTGCCTGAATGAAAATAACCGGCTTGCGGCCCTGCCCAGTCCCCTGGAACCGGATACGGTACTTGTCGTCCATGTGCCGCCAAAGGGGGCGTGCGACCGTGTGGGCAAAAAAATCCATGCCGGCAGCCGGCAGCTGGCCCGGTTTATCAAAGCCGCTTCCCCAAGCCTTGTACTTTGCGGTCATATCCACGAAGATTTCGGCGTTAACACCCTGCATCAAAGTACCGTGGTGAACTGTGCCATCGCAGGTCCGGGATTAGGAGCCATCATTGACCTTGAAAAAAATGCCCCCCCCAGGGTTAATCTTTTGCAATCCAATACACCCCAAAATTAAAAAATAAAAAACAGGCTGAACCAAACATCTGTAAAACGCCGAACATTCACTGTTTAAGCCATTGCAAACCAAAAGAAGAATTGATAAATAACTAATTTTGATCTATAGTCACCGTCAATTTATAGGGGCTCACTCACAATCTATATTTAATAATGGAGAGAACGAATGAAAACTTTTAAAATTATATTGTTCATAATTTTCTTGGTGCTTCTGGCTCTTTTCGGCCTTCAAAATCAGGAATACTTTTTGACGAGTACAGCGCTCCACATTGACTTTAAAATATCATCCTTAAACTACAAAATTATGGAACTTCCGAACTGGGCCTATTGGGTTCTTTGTCTGGTCATAGGCCTTTTAGTCACAGGGATACGAGGACTTATCTCGACCTTTCGCCTCAAGCGCCAGGTTAGGACAAGGGACGAACGGATTGAAAGTATGAAAGGAGAAATCAATTCTCTTCAGACACGCCTTGATATATTTCTTCATGACCCTGTCATCAAAAAGCACCTGGAAGATGAAGCCCGCAAGGATAAGGAACAGCCCCAGGCTGCAACCGAGGAAGAACAAAAGGCCTAAAGTCCCCATCCCCCTTTGAATTTCCATGGTCAAAAAAAAACAAACACCCATGATGGCTCAATATCTGGCCATCAAAGAAACCTGTCAGGACGCCATACTTTTTTACCGAATGGGGGACTTTTATGAGATGTTTCTCGAGGATGCCGTTAAGGCAGCCGGCATCCTTGAAATCGCATTAACCTCCCGGAATAAAAACGACCCCGAACCCGTTCCCATGTGTGGTGTGCCTTACAAGGCAGCCGATCTTTATATTGCCAAACTCATTGCAAAGGGCTGTAAGGTCGCGGTGTGTGAGCAGGTGGAGGACCCCTCCCAGGCCAAGGGGCTTGTCAAACGCGAAATTATCCGGGTCATCACCCCAGGCATGGTCCTCAACGATTCCCTTCTGGACCGGGGAACCAACAACTTTTTGGTTGCACTCTCCAAAACATCCGAGCACGCAGGTCTTGCCTGCATTGACATCTCCACAGGCAGCTTTACCACCTGCCAGGTAAAACGAACTTCGGGGGGCATCCCATACACTCTTTTAGACGAAGCCTTAAAACTGTCCCCCAAAGAGGTGCTTCTACCGGACAGCTTCAAGTCCGATCCGGCCATGGCCGTCATCAGGAAAACATTTTCCCATGTTGAAATCACTTATCTGGACAACTATACGTTCCGCTCTGACAATGCCCGGCAGCTTCTGACAGAACAATTTGCCACCCGCAGCCTCGAAGGATTCGGCATTGAACGTATGCCGGCCTGCATCTCTGCCGCAGGCGCCGCCATATCCTATGTGCGAGATACACAGTTGGCGGACACCAACCATATTTATAAAATCAATTCATATAACCTTAATGACTTTATGGTTATTGATGACAGGTCCTGCAAAAACCTTGAGCTGCTGACCAATATCCAGACCCAGAGCCCCAAAGGCTCTTTGATTCACATTCTGGATAAAACTGTCACGGCCATGGGCGGCAGGCTGATTAAACAGTGGATCAGATACCCTTTGGTGGACAAAGCCCTGATACAACAGCGACTTGGTGCGATAGAAGAACTAATTGGCGCACCCGCCGCCCACCAGGCACTCGGCGACCTGCTTAAATCCGTATATGATCTTGAACGGTTGGGCTCTCGCATTTCCATGGGTCAGGGCAATGCCCGGGACATGCTTTCCCTTAAAAATTCGCTGTCTGTGCTGCCGGACTTGTTCAAGGAGATCAAAGCATTTGAAAGCCCGATCCTCAACGGTGAAGGCTTGGACGAAAAACAGTCCTTGGTTCAGGAATTAGAAGCGCTGGCCCAATTGATCAGCAAAGCCATCCGGGAAGATGCCGTTCATGTGCTCAACGAAGGCAACCTGATCAATGACGGATACAGCCCGGAACTGGACGAGCTTTTAGCGATCACCCGGGACGGGAAATCCTGGATTGCAAAAACAGAGAAGAAAGAAAAGGAAAATACAGGGCTCTCCTCGCTCAAAATTAAATACAATAAGGTGTTCGGGTATTTCATTGAAGTATCCAAAGCGCAGTCTGCCCAGGTACCTGACCACTATATCCGGAAACAGACCCTTGTTAATGCCGAGCGGTTTATCACCCAGGACATGAAAGCGGTGGAAGATACCATATTCAATGCCCAGGAACGCCGAAACGCCCTGGAATATGAAATTTTCTGCACGGTCAGAGAGAAAGTGGCCCAACGGGCAAAGGATATTCTGACCATGGCGCAGTTTGTTGCCGCCGTCGACGTGGTCCAGGGACTTGCCAGGGCTGCCGTTGAAAATGCCTATGTAAAGCCTAAGATCAATGATGACCGCTGCATTGATATCCAGGACGGCAGGCACCCGGTGGTGGAAAAACTCATCCAGGGGGAACGGTATGTGCCCAATTCCATTTCCCTCGATGACACCCAGTGTCAGCAGATTCTGATCACCGGGCCCAACATGGCCGGCAAATCCACGGTGCTGCGTCAGGTGGCCTTAACAGTACTCATGGCCCAAATGGGATCGTTCGTGCCGGCGGCCGCATCTTCCATCTGCATCACCGACCGGATATTCACCCGGGTGGGGGCACTGGACAATCTCTCCTCCGGACAGAGTACATTTATGGTTGAGATGGAAGAAACCGCCAATATTGTCAATAATGCCACGGAAAAAAGCCTGGTTATCCTGGATGAAATCGGCAGAGGCACATCTACCTACGACGGCATGAGCATTGCCTGGGCCGTGGCCGAGTACCTGCACGACTTGAATGGCAAAGGGGTAAAAACCCTTTTTGCCACCCATTACCATGAACTGCTCCAGCTTGAAGAGATCAAACCCCGGATCAAAAACTATAATATTGAGGTCAAGGAATTCGATGACAACATTGTGTTTCTTCGCAGCCTTGTCAAAGGGGGAACCAACCGCAGTTACGGCATCCAGGTGGCACGCCTGGCAGGCGTGCCCGATGATATCATTGACCTTGCCAAATCAGTCCTGGCATCTGCAGAACACCACCCCATGACACCTGTGCCTTCGGCACGGCCCGTCAAAAAGAAAAAAGGGACTAAAAAAAGAAACACAAGCGGTCAGATGAACCTGTTCGGTCCCTCGGACGATGATCTGCGGCAAATGCTGCACAATGTGGATATTGCCCAAATGACTCCCCTTGACGCTTTGAACTTCCTAAATGAACTCAAAGGCAAGGTTGAGGCATGAATACCGCGCCCAACCGCATATTCAGCGTTATTATTTTGATTCTGACCGGCCTTTGCCTGCTTAGCCGGCCCAATGGGACAGCCCTTGCCGCAGATACGGCCAAAGTCAGATACCTGGCAGCAGATACCTGTTTTAAAAAATTGAAACGCTCTTCAGTGGATATAAACAAGGTATCTGCCTGGCTCAACTGTATTGAAAAATACAAATCCATTCACAGCGACTTTCCCGGAAATTCCTGGGCACCGGCCGGGTTGTATAAAGCTGCAGAGCTCTATTTCCAGCTTGCCAAAAGATCCGGCAATGCCCACTGGAACAGCCAGGCCGATGATATTATTGCCCGCATCAAGCGGTTTTATCCCCAAAGTGCCTACAGAGCCCGTGCCCGAACCCTATCTGCAGCACACAGTTCAAGACCCCGTCAAAACGACCGTGACATAAAAACAAAACGCTCCCAAAAAGCATTAACCCGCAATGATAAAGCCATTGCAGAATATCACAAACAAAAACTGGCCCAGGCCGAGGCGGCAGATACCGGGGAATATCAGCAACCCTCAGATATTGTATCGGATATCATAGAAAAAAAACACACAGGATACAGCGTATTGCGACCCTGTTGCTGATAAACAAGATGAAACTGATCCGCCGCCCAAGGGAGACACAACAATTACAGACCTACGGTTCTGGTCTAACCCCGAATACACCAGGGTTGTGGTAAATGCCGACAGTGAGCGAAAATACACCCATAAGCTTTTAAAAAAAGACCCGGTACTGCATGTCCCTTTCCAAAGACTGTATGTGGACATCGACCAGGCAAGACTTGGGCGCAATGTGCCGGAGCACACGCCCATCAACGATGATCTGCTCAAAACAGGCCCGGGCCGGCCAATTTGCCCCGCACACCGTCAGGGTAGTGGTGGATATAAAAGATTTTGATAATTATAAAATTTTTTCACTAAAAGACCCGTTCCGCATCGTTATTGACCTGTGGGGCAAAAATGCTACCGGCCCCATGGACCAGGTTGTCGATGCCGTCCCCGGAACAAAGCCTTTAGATGAAAAGCCGGACCGCGTTACCACAGACAATCTGAAATCTTCCGATATTGCCCGCCAGTTGGCTTTGGGTGTTCGAAAAATCGTCATTGACCCCGGCCACGGCGGCAAGGATCCCCGGCGCGCCTGGATATATTAAAGGCGTATGGGAAAAGGATATTGTACTCAAACTGGCAACGACCCTTGCCGAAAAACTGCGCAGCCGGCTGAACTGCGAGGTATTGCTCACCCGGACCACAGACCGAAAATTGACCCTGGAAGAGCGTACCGCCATTGCCAATACCCAGCGGGCTGATCTGTTTATCTCTATGCACTGCAATGCCGCAAAAAGTAAAAAACTGTCCGGCATAGAAACTTATATCTTGAATCTGGCCACGGACGAACAGGCCATTGCCGTGGCTGCCAGGGAAAACGCCACATCCAAAAAAAATATATCGGATCTGGCCTATATCCTCAATGATTTGATGAAGCATGCCAAGATTGAAGAATCCACACGTCTTGCCAATGACGTCCATAAAGCGATGATTACAGGCATGAAAAAAAAATACGGCAAAATCCGTGATCTGGGAGTTAAGCAGGCGCCGTTCTATGTACTGCTTGGCGCACGGATGCCTGCAATCCTCATTGAATCTTCCTTTATTTCCAACAAAACCGAATGCAAACGCCTGATGACCGACGCCTACCGCAATGACATCTGCAAAACCATTGCCGACGGGATAGAAAAATATATCAATGCAACGAATCCCCAGCACATATAATTTATATGGAAAGGACATCACCAGGTATCGGTGGACACGCCCCTTGACCGCCCCATAGACAAAAAAGTGCAAAACCAATAACTGCCATAGGCTGACTGACCTGGCCCTATCGACATCCAGGCACAACCCATGACAAAATATGAAACTCAAATAAAAGGTGGAATTTATGTCATTTGAAAACATTATTCTTGAGATGAACAATGCCATTGCCATGATCTCTTTTAATCGGCCCAAAGCCTTAAATGCGCTGAACAATGCACTGCTTGATGAACTTGATGTCGCCTTGGACCAGGTGCTGGCCAATGATGAAATCCGGGTGCTCATTTTAACAGGTACCGGAGACAAATCCTTTGTAGCAGGTGCAGATATCTCAGAACTGACCCAAATGGACGCATTGGCAGCAAAATACTTCTCCCGCAAAGGCCAGAAAATATTCTCCAAAATTGAAGCCCTGCCCTTCCCGGCCATAGCAGCCGTAAACGGGTTTGCCCTGGGCGGCGGCAGTGAAGTTGCCCTGGCCTGTGATTTTATCTATGCTTCGGAAAAAGCGATATTTGGACTGCCCGAAATCAACCTGGGCCTGATTCCCGGTTTTGGCGGAACCCAGCGCCTTTCCAGGGTTGTGGGAAAAAACAGGGCCAAGGAGATGATTTTCACCGGAAGCAATATTACTGCTGACAAAGCCCTGGAATATGGTATGGTTAACCAGGTGTGCCCCCATGAATCGCTTATGGACGAGGTCAAAAAAACAGCCCAACGCATTGCCGCCAAAGGATGTGTTTCCTTAAGAGCCGCGAAAGAAGCTGTACAGGCAGGACTGGGTTGCGACCTTGAAACCGGATGTCTGATTGAAAATGACGCCTTTGCCATAGCCTTTGCAAGCGCGGATGCCAAAGAAGGCACATCCGCATTTCTGGAAAAAAGAAAACCTGTATTCGAAGGTGCACTTAAGTAAATCCTGAGCATAAATACGTATTTGGACGATACCTTGTCTAAATATAAAAGGCATAAAAATTTACAACCGGCCAATACTATAGTATGTGAGGATTGTAAATTTTTATGCAAGGCCGCAGAGGAATGATTTTGCGTCCAAACAACAGATAACCAGGGAGATGAAACATGCCCATATACGACATTGACTATGAGACTATGCCCAGGGAAGGCCTGGAGGCGATCCAGCTTCGCCGCCTCCAAACCACCATTGAGCGAATATATGCCACAGTTCCTTTTTACAAGGAGACCTATGACAAGGCCGGGATTAAGCCCTCTGACATAAAAAGCCTGGATGACTTAAGGCGTCTGCCTTTTACCACCAAGCAGGATCTTCGGGACAACTACCCTTACCGCATGTTCGCGGTTCCCATGGAACAGGTGGTCCGCATCCACGCATCCTCAGGGACCACGGGTAAACCCACAGTTGTCGGCTACACAAAACGGGATATCAGCACCTGGGCCGACCTGATGGCCAGAAGCATGGCTGCCGCCGGCGGCACGCCGGGAGACATCATCCACAATGCCTGGGGCTATGGTCTTTTCACTGGGGGCCTTGGCGCCCACTATGGGGCAGAGCGTCTAGGTGCATCGGTTATTCCTGTTTCCGGCGGTAATACCAAACGCCAGATTACTATTATGCAGGATTTTAAACCCACAATTCTATGCGGTACGCCATCTTATATTCTCCATCTGGCTGAAGTGGCAGATGAAATGGGGGTGGATTTCAAAAAGTTGTCTTTTAAATCCGGTATCTTCGGTGCAGAACCTTGGACAGAAAGAATGCGCCAGGAACTGGAAGCCAAACTCAATCTCAAGGCCGTGGACATTTACGGCCTGTCTGAAGTCATGGGGCCGGGTGTATCCGTAGAGTGTGTTGAAGAACAAAAAGGCCTTCATATTGCCGAGGATCATTTTATTGTGGAAATCGTAGACCCGGATACCCTGGAACCTGTTCCGCCCGGAGACTCCGGTGAAATCGTGTTTACTTCCATTACCAAAGAAGCCTTCCCGGTCATCCGTTACCGCACCAAGGATATCACCTCCTTGAATCCGGTGCCCTGCACATGCGGCAGGACCCACATCAGGATGAACAAACCCACAGGTCGTACGGATGATATGCTTATCATCCGGGGCGTCAACGTATTCCCCTCCCAGATTGAAAGCGTTCTTATGGAAAGCCGGGAAATCGCACCCCATTATCAACTCGTCGTAGACCGGGTGGATAACCTGGACACCTTGACAGTCAAGGTGGAAATCGACGAATCCTCATTTAGCGATGACATCAAGGGCCTACAGACCATGGAGGGTAAAATTTCCCACGATATCAAGGAGCACTTAGGCGTATCTGCCAAAGTGTCCCTTGTGGAACCTAAAACCATAGAAAGAAGCCAGGGTAAGGCTGTCAGGGTTATAGATAACCGCCAATTTTAACCAAGGAGACTATTATGGCTGAACAGATATCCATATTCATAGAAAATAAAGAAGGGCGTCTTGCTGAAGTCACTGCCATTTTAAGGGATGCCGGGGTAAATATACGGGCGCTTTCCCTGGCAGACACCACGGATTTTGGTGTACTGCGGCTGATTGTCAATGAGAATGAAAAAGCCACGGCAGCCCTGCGGGATCAGGGATTTACCGTAGGCAAAACCCGTGTTCTGGCAGTGGAAGTGAACGATGAACCCGGCGGCCTGAACCGGGTATTGGATCCTTTAAGTGAACAAGGGGTTAACGTGGAATACATGTACGCATTTGCCAACCCCCAATGCAAAAACGCCATCATGATTTTCCGCTTTGATGACATTGAGAAAGCAAAAATTATTTTAGCACAACAGGGCATTAAGGTTATCGATAAAGAGGAAATCTCAAACCTTTAAAGGATCTATCCATAAATAGTGTCTACACCTCCCTTTTTTTCGGCACCGGATCAAAACAGTGTTCCGGTGCCGAAAAACAATCAAAAATTTTAAAAATCCCTCCCACGCCATATTCTTTGCATTCAGATAATGTTATACTACAGAAAGTCTTAACTTGTGACTGAGACAAAAAAACAACGCAGACATTTCGCAGCGAATTAGAAAAACTATGCAAGAAGATTCCTTTCAAAATAAAATTATAGCCTCGCTGATTGATGCCGGTATCCTCACGCCCGAAAAGGCGAAAATGGCCGAACGGGTTAAATCCAAATTGTCTTCTGAAAAAACGATCATCAATGTCCTCAAAGAGCTTAACTACATCACGGACAAACAACTTAAAAAGGTACTGCGCCAGAACCATTTCGCTCTCAGGATCGGAGATCTGCTGGTTGAACTCGGGTATTTGACCCAGGAAAAGCTCAAGGCGGCCCTGGATATCCAGTCCAGAGAAGAGGGCAAACAGTTGGGGCAAATCATTATAGAGCACCAGTTCATGAGTGAGCATGACTTTTTAGAGGTTCTCTCTGTTCAACTCGGATTCCCTTTTGTCAATCTGTCTGTTGATGATCTCGATTCGGAGCTTCTGAATCAGGCCCCCATAAAATGGTGCCACTCAAACCTCTTTCTTCCTGTCAACAAAGAGGATGGCCGCGTCATCGTTGCCTTTGCCGATCCCTTTAATCAGACCAGTATTAATAATGCTAAAAAACTTTACGGGGAGAAGATGGAGATAGCCATCTCTTCCCCCGGGGTGATTGACCGTCTTCTGGAACATCTGGTGTCCGGCCGGAAGTCCCATCAGGAGATTGACGAAAACACGGCCATGGGCATCGTGGAGGCCATCATTTCTGCCGGTATCACGGCAGGGGCTTCAGATATCCATATTGAACCCCTTAAAGACAGGCTCCAGGTTAAATTCAGAATTGACGGGATACTATTGTTTCATCGGGAGTTACCACCTGAATCCACCGCCATGGTTACAGCACGGATCAAAGTACTTGCCAAGGCCGATATTGCTGAAAAAAGGCGGCATCAGGACGGTCGAATGAGCTTTGACCACAAGGGCAACGTCTATGATCTGAGAGCTTCATTTTACGCTGCCGTATTTGGGGAAAAGGTAGTCCTGCGAATTCTCAACCGTATTGACCAGATTATTCCCATAGAAGAGATCGGAATGTCTCCCAGGGTGCTCACCCGATACATTCGCGATGTACTGGGGGTACCTTCCGGAGTCTTGATCATTACAGGCCCCACAGGCTCGGGAAAGACCACCACCTTGTATTCCTCCATCAAACACATTAAAAAACCTGAAATCAGCATCATTACAGCAGAAGACCCTGTGGAATTTGTAATGGAAGGAATTACCCAGTGCTCCATCAACCCAAACATTAACCTGACCTATGAGGAAACCCTGCGACATGTGGTCCGCCAAGATCCAGACGTCATCGTCATTGGGGAAATTCGGGATAACTATTCGGCTGAAGTGGCCGTCCATGCGGCTCTGACCGGCCACAAGGTACTCACCTCTTTTCACACCGAAGACAGCATCTCCGGGCTGATCCGGCTAATGAACATGAATATTGAAGCCTTTTTGATTTCCTCCACCGTAGTCTGTGTCTTGTCCCAGCGGCTGCTGAGAAAGGTATGCCGCCACTGCAGCCAACCTTACAAGCCCTCCGGCGGAGAACTTAAACTGCTTAACTTTATCCCCCAGGACATTTCCCAATACAATTTCTGTAAAGGAACCGGGTGCCGAAACTGCAACTATACCGGGTACAGGGGAAGAGTAGCGGTGTTTGAGATGCTTGTCCTTAATGAAAAGGTCAGAGAAGCCATTTTGGACCACAAATCCACCTTTGACATCAGAAAAATAAGCCTTGAGACCACCAACTTGGTAACCCTGATGGAAGATGCCTTATCCAAGGCAGCGGATGGTATAACCACGTTGGACGAAATATTCAGATGCGTCCCCAGGTTAATTCCCCCACGATCTATCCAGGCTATTAAACGCCTGTCAGGAATTTAAAAATGAACCCAAAAGCGTCCATTCTGGAGACCCTTAGAGAATATATTTCAAATCAGAAAAACTTTCCCGTGCTTCACCCTGATGCGGCTACAATCCAGGATGAAATCACCAAAAAAGATCCGGAATTATCCCGGGTCAAACAACTAATTATCAAAGACCCCACCCTGACAGGAGAGATTCTCAAGGTAGCCAACTCGTCTTATTACAAAGGGTTAGGAGAGGTTTCCACCATCAAGGAAGCCGCCCTTCGTTTAGGGCAGGATGAATTGTTTAACATTGTCATACAGGTCATTCTCCGCAAAAATTTTTCTTCCAATACGCCCATGATCAAGGAACGCCAGGATAAATTGTGGGCCCACTGCGTGGCAACGGCCTTTGCCACTTTGTGGTTATGCCGCCACCTAAAACTTTCGGATCTAATCCCCAAGGCCTTTATTGCAGGGCTGCTCCACGATATTGGCAAGCTTTGCCTTTTATCCGCCATTGAGCAGTTCATGACCGCTGAAAAGGACAATGCCAAACTCACCCCGGATCTGGTGGAAAAAATCCTGGTCAACCTTCACGAAAAACAGGGATTTGCCCTGTTATCGGCCTGGCATCTGCCGGACATTTACTGCAGGATTGCCCGAGACCACCACATTGATGAGTATGAAGAATCAGATACCCTCCTGGTGGTCGTACGACTGGCCGATATGGTGTGCCACAAGATGGACGCCAATAATCCCCAAGAAGACTTAACCTTTATCATGGGGTCCAGAGAAACAGATATCCTTGGGATAAAAGAGACCAGCATTGCTCTGCTGGAAATCGCAATGGAAGATGCGGGTCTGGCGAAGCCACCATCTTAAATTTAGATTTTCGCGATAAACGCTACCGTTTAGATATGATTGTCCTTAGATGGGTAGAAAAATTCTGAAACAGGTTCCTTCGCCAGGGGTAGATTCTACTTCAATTGTGCCCTTGTGATTCTCCGTTACTATAAAATAGGCAACTGACAGTCCGAGTCCACCCCCCTCATTGTCAGGGTTAGTGGAAAAAAACGGTTTAAATATACGCTTGCGGATATTTTTGGGTATCCCTGGGCCATTATCTCTTATCTCAACACAGACCTGATCTTCTCTGGCATAGGTTCGGATAAAAAAAGTCGGACACGGATTATCTATATGACCAGCCATGGCATATACCCCGTTTGACAGGATATTGAGAAACACTAGTTTTAATTCACCACCCCGACATCTAATTTTTGGCAAATCAGGAGCGTAATCCGTCATGATCTGGATAGAGTCGAAATGAAAATCCTGTTTTAGGCTATACTTTTTTGATGCCAGTACAAGGGCTTCGTCCAAAAGGAGGCTGAGAGCTTCGTCAGCAAGCCCCATGTTGGTATTTCCTGAATAAAAGCGCATGGTTGAAGCAATCATAGAGGCCTTTTTACCGGCTTCATCGATCAGGTTCAAATTGCTGATAACATCCTGATCTTTCATATACCGACTCAACCGATCAAAACTCAACCCGTTTTTATCAGCGACGGCCAAGGTTTCAGGGCTCGGTTTCTCAACACGGTTACGAATCATTTGAACCGCTTTACATATTCCAACCAGGGGTTCACTAATTTCATCGGCCATGCTTGCAGCAAGCATTCCCATTGCCCCCTTTTTTTCAGACCGAATCATCATTTTTTCGAGTCGGTCTGTTTCATCTTGCCTTCGTCTAAGGCGTAACGCTTGAACCAAAACCATAACCATCATCGTGGCAATCTCCTGGTCTTGAGCCGTGTATCCGCCTTCCTTGCCCGCAACAATAGCCAACCCAAACACATCTTTGCCCTGAAGCAAAGGCAGGGCCATAATGGTGGCCATGGGCAAATGTTCCTTAGACCAAAAAGAAATCTCAGAATTTAAATCTGCGCTATTGAATATCACAGGCGCTTTATTTGTAATTGCTTGAAGCAGTCTGCCGGAGATATGCAGCTTCAATCCAGGATTTATTTCCACGCTGTCAAACCCGGGACACAGCTTTTTCATTTCATCGGAAAGCGCCATAATTTTTAAATTATCTTCTGTGTCACAAATCTGGCCCACAAAACAATGTGGACTTGACAATACACCCTGGGCAATAGAAATAAAAATTTTGGCTATTTCATGTATGGACTGTGCAGCCATGGTTTGTTGAAAAAATGTCTTCACTGCACAAATCAGTTTATCCTGGTGTTTAATTTTTTTTTGCTGGATATCTTTTTGCTGTATTTCACTTTCTAATAGTTTGTTAGTATGCGCCAACACCTCTTTTTTTTCTTTAATGAGATCATGCATACGTACAAAACTGCGAGAGAGAATTCCAACCTCTCCGACACCCCCCGTTTTTTCTATTTCATTGTCAAAATTTTCTATGGTAGATTCAGATATGATACGGGCAAGCCCTACAACCGGTTTGATGATAGTATTAATCAAAAAAGCAAACAACAAAGCGATGCCCAGGGTCACGACAACAGTGACGCCTAACATCCTTATCTGAAATTCGGCTATTTTCTTTTCAATTAGGCCGGTAGAATACACAACTGTCAGCCTGCCGAGCTTCAATCCTTTATATTCTAAGACAAAACTTTTCTTAATATCTGTTCCACCGGAAAAAAGCTGTCTTTCAAGATTAATATTAATATTTACTTCTGAATCATGGATATTAAGACTTTTTATATTTTCGTCATCAAAAAAGGTCTCCATGTTCTTAGTTAAGCTTTCCATATCCACATTATACAGGGGAAGGGTATTTATAATTCGCATAAGATAGGCAGATTTATCAATTTGTGCCTGAAATTTTTCTATCTCATGGACTTTCACCTGATGGGTGAAGAAAAGACACAAAAACAGGTTAACAGCACTGAAAGCCAGAACAGCAACGACAATAATGTGGGTCCTTAAGCCCATATGATTTTCCTGGTAATCACTAAGAAATATTGCAACGAAAACCGGCTCAGTCAAAACAGATGAGGCTAAACCTGATTGATGAATGCTGTACAGGCTCTATTTGAGAAGAGCAAATTCGTTCCCGGACACCCTTCGAACCAGATTCCGATAGTCTTCCGAGGCGGTTGAGCCGGGTGCAAACTCAAAAATAGTTTTCCCAAAGGAAGGCGCTTCGGCCAAATTTTCATTATAGCGAATAGGCTTACATAATTGCTGGGGATACAATTTTTTTAGTTGATCATACAGTTCTTTAGGGCCCTTGATCCGCAAATCAAGGAATGTGGGCACAATGTATTTTAATTGAATTTCACTTTTGTACTTTTGTATGGCGCCCAGACTTTTAATGAACTCGGCCATCCCATGTAACGGCATGGCTTCTAAAGCAACAGGCACCAGTACCTCAGTTGAATAAAAAAGCACATTGACAATTAACTGATCCCATCCTGGGGATGTATCAATTAAAATAAAATCAAACTGATCATCCAGAGGATTCAAGGCTTCGGACAAAGTAAACTCTGCACCAAAGCTTTTTTTGTCAATAATTCGCTTAACACCTGCCAGAGATTTTCCACCCGATAGCAGCCACAAATTCCTCCGCGCTTCGATCAGGCAGTCTGAAATCGTCAATTCCTGGGTTAAAAGTTCAGTTAACCCAGCGCCCGGCCTTTTGCCAAGAATATAGGAGGACTGTCCCTGGGTATCGGTGTCGACTAAAAGGACCTTATATCCGGCAAGCGCAAGACCGGCACCAAGATTCACGCTGGTAGTAGTCTTGCCTACGCCACCCTTGCTTAAGGTAATACAAATTTTCCGGGCAACAGATCCCAGTGTCCGTTTCAGTTCGATCGGTTTTTCGTCAGAGGTCAAAAGGGAGGGAAGGGATACGGGAAATTTAAATTTGCATGATTTGCAACTGGCCATGATATTTTTCTTGCCAGCATCTGCAAAAGGCTTCAAAGAGTCAGGATTTACTTTATGTTTTCTGGCACATTTGGGGCAGGTTATAATCACAGGTCCTTCTCCTTTTCTAACTCTGCTATAATGGCGTCAACAGCAATACTTGCCAGCTTACGCATGGAGACATGGGCTGTGTTGTCATCACCGCCGACCTTTATTCTAATTTTGGCCTTTCCTTCCCATATTTCCACTGAAACATTTCCCCTGGTCGATTTCCAAGAGGGAGTTGAAGTCATTTCCGGCAAATCAGGTTTAGCTTCATTTGGTCCGCCTCTATATATCAGGCAGTCCAGTTCCTTAGCTGAACCGTCAGACGTTTCGTCATCCGTGCCTAAAAGGCTGTCCATGACATTTTTTTTTTTTACCATATCTAATGTCACCATTTAACTTTCTGGGTGTTCTTCAAACAGGTCTTTAACTTTCAAGGCTTTTACTTTCAGCTGCCCAAGGGCTTCCCCCAATGCTTTTTTATTTTCAGCATTCATATTCACCCATTGAAATCCAATCTGAAAACTACCTGAATCATGCACGGAGCAGTGGATTACCTTGGCGCATAGACCTGTAATGTTAATATCCCCAATTTTTAACTGAACTTCATTAAGAATCTGACCGGAATCAAACTCAAGGCAGGAACTGACATTAACAGCAATACCGGTTTCGGACAAATTGGTTACTAAGTATTCGTTTCCGCCAATTTTTGCCCGTATATCATCTGTTAGGGAGACCGGAGTCCGGAACAAATGGCGAATTTGTTCGTCCTCGGTATTTTCTCCGGGAATCGGCTGGAAATCTATGGTATCCTCACTCATTAGGACCACTCCCACGAATGGGTATCGTTAAATAGCCATGGCTGACCTGATTTTATCAACACCCAAACTCAAATTATAACATGATAAGAAAATAATTTAACAACGTGTCGAGACTTTCATATAAATTGTTATTGAAGAAATTAAATGCTTTGAAATAAATAATATCAGGTCCGAAGTATCCATGCAAGAAAAAACAAAAGGGGTGTCTTCATTAAGAAGACACCCCTTTTTTTAAACGAATATATCGTTAAACAGCTGCGTATTAATGTCCGCCAAGTGCAGCAACAGCAGGACCGATTGCAGGATGAACGAACAGCAGGATCATCGCAACAACCAGAGCGTAGATACACAGAGATTCGATCAGAGCAAGACCGATCAGCATGTTAACCTGAATTTTACCAGCTGCTTCAGGGTTTCTAGAAATACCGGACATGGCACCATTCAAACCAAGACCCTGACCAATGCCGCAACCAAATGCAGCGATACCGATGGCAAAACCTGCTGCCCAGACACTACCTACGAGAAATTCCATGAGATTTACTCCTTTAATAAAGTATTATAAACAAACGGGCTTCTTCCAAAATCCCGTAAAAAAGCTTAATTCTTGTTTCATCAAATTTAATGTGCTTCTTCGATTGCGCCTGCAATGTACATGGTAGGCAACAAGAAAAACACGATGGCCTGAATCAAAGAGACAAGGATACCCATTGCCATGATGGGAAGGGGTACCAGGAGAGGACCAGCCAGCATCAGCAGGATACCCACAACCAGTTCATGACCCATCATATTGCCGAAGAGACGCAAAGTCAGGGAAAGTACACGTGCCAGATGCCCGATGACCTCAATGATAAAGAAAAGAGGCATAAGTGCCGGTACGGGTCCCAAAAAATGCTTAATATATTTTGCACCGTGTTTTTTGATGCCAATCACATGGCTCCATGCCACAACAATGATGGCCAGTGCAACAGTGGTGTTGATAGATGCTGTGGGCGGATAGAAACCGGGAACCAGGCCGAACAGGTTGCCCAAAAGAACAAACAGAAAAACAGTCAATAATAATGGATAGGAATCTCTTCCTTCTTCACCGGTAATACCAACCATAAACTCTTCAAGCCCGGAAATGATCACCTCAAAAACATTTTGAACGGTCTTGGGTACAAGGGCGACGCTTTTGCCGCCGATCCAGCCTAAAATAACGAGAATAATCATTGCAAACCACATGTAAGTTACATGAGGATGGGCCCCAGCCCAATCTTCCAGACCAAACAAACTAAATAACGAAGTGAGAAATAGATATGGGTGTTCCACCTTAAACCGCCTCCCTGAATATAATCTTGGTTAATTCAATTGCCGCTGCTATAAACGTGCTTACTACTACTACGGAAAGGCCCACCAAAAGCCCTGCCGGATGTACGCTGCGGTTTGCGATCAACAGGAAAATAATCACTGCCGTCAATGCAAAACGCAGATAATATTTTACCAGAAGCGCACCGATCAGGGATTTCCCCTTTTCCAGCACCCGCCGCTGGTTGATATTCTTAGTTACTGTATTTTTAAGAACATGAAAGTTGATTGTCACAATCAAACCGCCTAAAAACACCCCAAGATACACTTTCTGCGGAGTCAGGATCAGCGCCAAAACACTTGATCCAAAAAACAGGAACCAGTTGGTTCGTGTGATAAAGTCTACTATTTTCTCAAGTTCTTCCATTAATATTTTTCCGCCTTTTTGCCGGCTCTGATAATGTTGGTAAATCCGGCGGCTATGCCGAACCCTAGCCCCACCAATAATAGGATGGGTTTTGTACCAAAAACACTATCCAGCCAGTATCCCAGTGCCAGTCCGATGACGATGGCCAGAGCCACGGATATGCCAAGACTTGCAAAATACCCCAGCTCACGAAAGGTGCTATTTTTATCTTTCTCTGCCATTTTTATCAACCTTTCACCGCCAGCTTGTTTGCCGGTTATCCGGCACCCTGATATTTAATTATCTTGAGAGCAAATATCATATGATCCGGATGAAGTCAATGTGAAAAAATGTTTTACATAATATCAAGGAATCCGTTGGTATACGGCCCTTTAACACGCCCGATCAACCTTGCCGGGATGCCGTTTTTCTCCATAATATCTGCACATTGCACAGCTTGTTCCTGGGCCATAAAAAGCAAAAGCCCGCCGGATGTCTGGGGATCGAACATTAAATCACTTTTCACCGGGTCTATTCCTTTGGCCACACAAGTCTGTGGTGCAAAAAAACTTTTATTTTTATGGGCACCACCCGGGAACAGCCCCATGGAGGCAAACGCCATTACGCCGTCCAGCACCTCGACCTTTTCCGTATAAATTTCAATACGCAGCCCTGCACCTTTGGCCGCTTCAATCAGATGTCCGCCAAGCCCAAAGCCTGTAACATCTGTACAGGCATGCACCTCGAAATTTTTAGCAATCAAGGCAGCCTCTTTGTTCAGGGTGGACATGATTTTTACAGCCTGCTGAACCTGGTCCCCGGATGCAAGTCCACCTTTGACCGCCGTGGAGATAATACCGGTGCCGATGGGTTTGGTCAAAATGACGGCATCCCCTACCTGTGCCCGACTGTTGGCCCAGACCCGGTCCGGATGAACGATACCGGTGACAGACAGCCCGTACTTGATTTCGGGATCATCCACGGAATGCCCACCCACAAGGGCTGCGCCAGACTCTTTGATTTTATCGAGCCCGCCTTCAAGAATCCGGGGAAGAATACCTGCGGCAAGATCGCATGACGGAAAACAGACGATATTCATCACTGTAATAGGCGTGCCCCCCATGGCATAGACATCGGACAATGAATTGGCCGCAGCAATCTGGCCGAACTCATACGGATCGTCCGCTACAGGCGTCAAAAAATCAAGGGTCTGAACAATGGCCGTCTCGTCAGAAAGGCGAAATACACCGGCATCATCCGGGTGTTCAAGCCCGATGACTAAATCCGGATGGGACGGCAATTCTAGTTTTGACACAATTTTATCCAGGGCCCCTGGATCTAGTTTAGCCGCTCAACCAGCTGCTTTTACCGTGCGGGTTAAAAAAACCTGTTCCAGTTTATCCATTATTTAGGATCCTTAACTTTTAAGAGAAATCACTGCGGCAAAGCGCCCGGTGGCCTTATTTTTCCTGTAAGAATAAAACAGATCCGTGCGGCACCGTGTACAAAGCCCCATGGTTTCAATATGTTCATCCAAAACACCATGATCCCTAAGCTGACCTCGGGATATCTGCCAGAAATCAAAATAGGGACGATCTTTCTCTTTATAATGCCATAATTTTTTAGGAATTTCTTGCTTATAATTAACAAACTGTGCGCAACAAGGTCCAAGGGAAGGAGATATACCTGCCCGGATAGTTGCAGGGGCACAGCCAAACTCAGAGACCATGGTTTTGATGCAATGCCCTAAAATATCGCCTACACTACCCCGCCACCCGGAATGGATATTGGCAATCACTTCTTTTTGCGGGTCATATAAAATGACGGCCTGGCAGTCTGCCACCTGGATAACAAGCCCTAAACCTTTAAGGTTTGTAACAGCGGCATCGGCTTCAAATATTTTCAAAGGTGCCTGGTGCTGCCCTGTCCATACTGCGCCGGCCGCATCCTTTTCTGACTTGATTACAGCAATGTCAGTACCATGGACCTGATTTAAAAACAAAATCCGGGGCAAGCCCAGAGAGGACAGTATCAACGACCTGTTCCGGTTGACAATACCAGGATCGTCGCCGGTGCTTAATCCGACATTCAATCCTGAAAAGGCGCCCTTGCTGTATCCGCCGGCCCTGGGAAAAACGCCGTGAGCCACCCCTGGAAATGCGTTCAGATGATCGAATGTTAACGGGTCAGGTACCGCCATAAAATCTTTGCCCAATGCGTTCAATGATTTTTGATGTGGAGATATCCTCCTCAAACGCCACACGCGCCACACGCCCGCCGCAGTCTTTTACAAACTTCGCCCCGATAATTTTATCCTCGGGCCAGTCCGCCCCCTTAACTAGAATCTGGGGAACAATACCCCGGATCAAATCCTCCGGATCAGGGGCATCGAACAACACCACATGATCGACACAGCTTAAGGCGGCCACAACGCGAGCCCGCTGCGCCTGGCAGATCACCGGCCGCAGATCGCCTTTGATTCGCTGGACAGACAGATCGGAGTTCAGCCCCAGCACAAGCACATCCCCAAATGATTTTGCTTTTTGAAGGTAGGCCACATGGCCTGCATGAAGAATGTCAAAACAGCCGTTTGTAAATACGACCGTCCGGCCAAGGCTTTTGTATTCACGGGCCAGACGGCACATCTCATCCCGCTCGACAATTTTATTAACCATATTAACCGTACACATCCCCCCTGCGATCCTGTCCAACGGGAATGGCTTGCCGCACCCGATCCACCAGATCCATGTCAACGTCAGCCTTAATGATACCGGACTTATCATCGCCTAGGGCAAGAACAGACCCGTTGGGATCAACAATCATTGAACTGCCTGGAAAAACAAGTCCGTTGATGTCGGTGCCCGTACGGTTGCAGCAGATAAACCAAGCCTGGTTTTCAATGGCCCGTGCCTGGATTAATGTCTGCCAATGAGCCACCCGGGTCAGGGGCCACTGGGCACTGACCACAAAAAGCTGTGCTCCATTAAGGAAAAGGCGGCGGGCAAGTTCGGGGAATCGCAGATCATAGCAGATCATTGCACCGACATGACCCAGACTGGTATCCGCCGTCACCATTTCATCTCCCCGGGTATAGTACAAATCCTCACCGGTCAACGGGAACAGATGCAGTTTGCGATACCGGACCCGAATCTCACCGTCTCTGTCAATAAAATAGAGGGTATTGAATATCAAACCGTCTTCTTGCTCCGGCAAACTTCCGGCAACGGCCATGGCGCGCTTGCGGGCAAATTCAGATAGACGTTGAATCCCCTCTTTTACATCCGGCATTAGCTGGATCATATTTTCATTGTCAAATCCGGTTAAAAAAAACTCCGGGCAGACCCCAAGGGATGCGCCCTGCTCTGCCAAGTGTTCTAGATGCCCAAGGGCAACAGAAAGATTGCCCCTGACATCCCCGTCTTTCACATCAAACTGGACGGCACCAGCCTTAAACTGTGTTGTCATGATCATATTGCCCTTTAATGCTTGATCATGTCCGCGATCTGGAACGCTACTTCCAAGCTCTGTTCCGCATTGAGCCTGGGGTCACAGGTGGTATCATATCGATTATGAAGCTCTTCGCTGACAATATTTCTGGCACCGCCAACACATTCGGTTACATTTTTGCCTGTCATTTCAAGATGAACGCCTCCCGGAATGGTTCCTTCTGCCCAGTGAATTTCAAAAAAACGGGTGATTTCCTTTAAAATATCATTAAAATCCCGGGTCTTGTGTCCGGATTCCGAGGTAAAGGTATTGGCATGCATGGGATCGCAGTTCCACACGATATGGGCCCCCTCTTTTTTGATTTCTCGAAGCAGGGCCGGCAGCTTTTTCTCGATATTGTCGCATCCCATTCGGGTAATCAGCGTCAATCTTCCGGGTTCGTTTTCAGGGTTCAGGATTTCAATGAGCTGCTTGATATTGTCAATATCATGATCCGGGCCGATTTTTACCCCTATCGGATTAAGTACACCTTTTAGGAATTCAACATGAGCACCGTCCACCTGCCGGGTTCTCTCGCCAATCCAAAGCATATGAGCCGAACAATCATACCAGTCACCAGTGGTGGAATCAATCCGGGTCAACGCCTCTTCGTAAGGCAGCAAAAGGGCTTCATGGGATGTAAAAATCTGGGTTTGATTAATCTGGGGAATATCCGTGGGAATTCCGATGGTATTCATAAATTTCATGGCCTGGTCAATCTGTTTGGCTAGACGATCATAAGACCGTCCCATGGGGGATTGCGCCACAAACTCCTGGTTCCAGGCCTGAACCCTGTGAAGTGCTGCGTACCCGCCCCGGGTAAATGCCCGCAACAGATTTAGGGTGGAGGCAGCCAGATAATAGCCTTTAAGCATGTATTTAGGATTCGGGGTCCGCGCCTTGATTGAAAATTCATTTTTATTCACCATGTCTCCCCGATAAGATGGCAGCTCCACACCATCGACAGTTTCCGTATCTGACGAACGGGGTTTAGCAAACTGCCCGGCAATCCGGCCCACCTTTATGGCGGGCTTTCCACCGGCATAGGCCATAACAACGGCCATCTGCAACAACACTTTCATGGTTTCCCTGATAGTCGGTGCCGTAACCTGGGAAAAATCTTCTGAACAGTCGCCACCTTGAATCAGAAACGCCTCTCCCTTTGACGCTTTAGCCAGCAGGTCTTTTAACGTTCTTATTTCCCCGGCAAAAACCAGCGGCGGCAGTAAAGCCAAATCCTTGGTGACTTTTTCCAACGCATTTTGATCCGGCCAGTTAGGCTGCTGAAGGGCCGTGTAATTTTTCCAACTTGATTTTGTCCATCCATTTTGATTTGTCATGTTTATTCCATCTTATCCTCATTTATAAGAAAACCTGTGCAATCTACACGGATCTTTCAACATTAAATTGCTAAATCACGCCCTGCAATTTAGAATGTTTATTCCCAAATTGCAAAGTATACAGCGAAAAAATTTGCCGGACCTTTCAGATAATGTTAATAATTTTATTGTTGTTTCTTTAACATTTATACGAATCCGGTGATGCGTACTTTTCGAATGTTATCCCGTTAGGGCCATGTTGGTGAATTTTATAAATTCCATGGCCCTTATCAAAAAATTTTATATGAAAAATAACAGCGCAACTAAATTCTTTAGAAAACCTTTTTGTGGGGATAAGATGAAAAACAATTATGAATTAGAAAAATTTGTTCGCGATACTTTGGGGTGTGGCTGCCCACAGGAAGTATTCAACAAAATCGAATATGATAAAAAACAAAATGGACCATGGGAAAGACGAATTAACGTTGGTGATAGATTGCTGGTTTACTTTATCAATGTGGATGCAGAGAGGAATATACCTAAAAAAATTACCGCAGCGATGGAATCAGGCGTGACAGAGAGAGATAATAACAAGTTTAACCGCTTTAGACTTGTTGTAGTGACCTCAAACCATCACGAAATAAGCAAATTATCAGAACAAACGTTTTGTGAGTCAAAACTATTTGACGAAAAAACGCATCTTCACTTTGTGTCGGAAGATGACATACAAGCACTTGATTGTATATAACGGCCATGGGCCGTCCTTAGTCTATCTACACCCAGGCTTCGACCCACAACAAAATACGAAAGTAATTCAATAGTTTGTTGGTACTTTCATATAAAAAATCAAGGCAAGAACATTCGGCTCTCTTAATTTAAAAGGGATAGATAATAGATTTGCATTATCCAGAACAAGGGGTATTTTCAGCTGTTTGCCGCAAACCGCATTTTGGGCCCGGCTTCGGGTATCTGTCCACGAAGAGCGGCTGAAGTTATGGCATCCCAATGTTCCGCAATCATTTCATTGGCCATTTTGAGAATTTGGCTGCTCAACAGCTCTGCATGGTCTGCATGCCGGGCTTTTAAACTTTCAAGCTGCGCACGGATAACCGAATCGGTTACGGTTTCAAGTGCCTGATCATATGTCAAAATCGCCTTGGTTTCCAGTTGAATCAATTGCTCCAGTGTTTTTAATGTTGTTTTTTTGTCCATACGTACCTTCCGGTTCTTAAAAAAAGCGTTAAAGATTTTCTTACCCCGTGTCGTATGATCCTCATTTATTGCCTGATCATAATTCAACAATTCAAAACCCAGGACCATCAGTTCCACTATTTAAGTACAAAAGGCAAAGAGTTGTATATATGCCCCCCCCCATATTCGCACTTGAAAGACTGTATGTATTTGATTTTATATCACAGCTGCCTGGCGGAATGGGTGAAATTTAAACATTAGAGAGACAAAGCCCTTCCCCCCGTAACTTTTTAAATCACCCGTCTTAAAATTTAGTATATAAACTTTAAAAAAACTTTTTGAAATATAACATTTCCCTGTATTTTTAGCAAGGTAGGCAATATCTTCCTAAAATAAAAAGGCGATTAATTCCTATGCGCTATTTATTACGATCTATTTTTCCGTGGCTGCTTCAATATCGATTATTCTGCTGCTTAAAAGATAAGAACGGGTTTTATACCGCTGAACGTTCATCACTTTCAGCAACAGATCCTTTAGTCTTTCCGTACTTTGAAGAATATGGGATACAGGCTCTTTAAATCCCGAGGCACCGGGCTGTTTGATTAATTCTTCGGTTAAAATTTCACAATACCCGGAAATAATCTGCACAGGTTGGGCAAACTCATGACAAACGGCCCCGGCCATCTCAAGTACGCCAGTCAACCGCTCTGCCCGTTCACATTCTCCGGGTTCGGAATCACTGTGCACTAAACGTCGAAGCATTTTAGAATATTGGACTGCGTGCCTGATTTCAGAACGAAATATATTACTTTCCCAAGGTTTTTTAATGAACCGAAAAACCTGCCCTTGATTAATTGCACTGATGGTTGCATCAATATCTGCGTAGCCCGACATAAGGACTCTGACTGTGGCAGGCAGAATTTGTTTCATTTTTTCTAAAAAAACAGTACCTTCCATTTCCGGCATTCTCTGATCTGAAACAACAACCGTCGGTTCAATCCCGCTGGCTTCTTTCAGTGCATTGGCAGGAGACGAAAACAAAAAACATTTAACGGGTTCCTGTCTAAAAATTCGCTCAATTGATTTTAATACCTTAACATCGTCATCAACTATCATGATTTTATCATCCATGCCATCTCCTGTTTATATTTTAAGGAAGGGAGTGCATCTAGATATTATTGATAAATATCCATATAAGCAACAAAGAGTTTGATATGAAAGTTCCAATAAGGTGCTAAGTTACTTTCAATTTTTGTTGTGGGCTAAGCCTGGCAGATGATATGTCAGGTCGGTCAATGGCCGTTATTAGGTAACTTGTTTCATCTAAGTGACCCTAAACAACAAATTGTGAAAAAAATATCGATAAAAGTTCTTTATTTTACGATTTTCTTAATATATTCTGTACAAGTTATTATATAAAAAAGCGGCTCTTTCTCATCAGTTCGCCCACGTTGATCACTTCAGACATTAAAAATGCGTGGGCTTTTCCAGTTGAAATGGTCTTTTTTTATAGCCGATACGAAAACGAAAATACGTACTTACAAACGATACGAAAACGAAAATACGTACTTACAAAACAGATGGCTGTATTGTAATTTATAATGAGTTGCAATCTTATATCGTAATTAGGCAACTTATCAACATCATTCAACGACAATGGAATCTGAAAACAAATTCAAGTGCAGGAGATGGTATCAAAAAATGGATGTGACGGATATCGTCATACCTGATACGTACGACAAAATCTTGCATAGCCCCTCACCCAACGACGCCCTAATGCGAAGTGTCTTTTTATGTCCGGTTATACCGCCAAGGTTACCCCAGAACATGGTGTATTGGAGCGTGGCGTTCATTTTCCCAATAAACCTTTTTCAAAGCAAAACCAGGTAAAAAAGGTGTGGATGAATTCAATCATACAAAAAAAATAAATAAAAAATATAGAAACAAAGGAGAGATGAATGACCGACCAACTTGACAGCATGAATAAGGCAGTAGCCGACATGGCCATTAAAACAGGTAAATACCTCACTTTCTCTTTAGAATCGGAAGAGTATGGGATTGGTATTCTTAAAGTCAAAGAGATAATTGGCATGTTGCCCATTACTTCGGTTCCAAGAACGCCGGACTTTGTCAAGGGCGTTATAAATTTACGGGGAAAGGTCATCCCGGTCATTGATCTTCGGTCAAAGTTCGATATGAAATCAATCTCTTACAATGACAGGACCTGCATTATTGTCGTGGAAATTGATGCCGAACAGTCCACGGTTCTAATTGGAATTGTCGTTGATACCGTCTCCGAGGTTTTGAACATAAAAGAAGATGAAATTGAGGAACCCCCGGCTTTCGGCACAAAACTGGACACAAGATATATCCTTGGCATGGCCAAACAGGATGCGGGCGTTAAAATTCTTTTAAACATAGATAAGGTCCTTTCGTCCGACGAAATGGCCGCTATTCAAAATGCGTCATAAACACATGTTTTAAAAAATAAAGGAGTTTAGGATGAAAAACGTAAGTCTGGGATTAAAAATAACATATGGATTTGCTGTATTGATCATCATTGCCGTTGCTCTTGGCTTAATGGCTGTTGTGAATATGCGAACGGTAGGAACAAAGAGCACAATGCTGGCCGATGAATATGTGCCCGAAGTGGCCATTGCCATGGAATTAAGTAATGCAGCCTGCGAGGTGATGTATGAAATGAGAGGGTATGGTTATACCGAAGATGAAAAGTTTTTCCACTTGGGTCAAAAAGCGATGAATTCAGTTGACACGGCCTTGCAAAAGGCACGTGAACTTGATGAAAATTCCCAGAATCTAAAAAAGCTTAAGGCTCAGATTGATACGGCACACAACGCTGTTGAAGAATACAAAGCCCTGACAAAACAGACCGTTGACACCAATGCCAAGCTTGCTGCCAATAGACGGATATTGGATGAGTCAGCCCAAAAGTATATATCAAATTCAGCGGATTTTTTGGCGAGCCAGAATGCAAAGTTCAAATCAGATCTGGACGCCCGTCAACAAAAAATTCAACTTGCCACAGATCTTGTTCATATCGGTTCCAGCGTCAGGGTTGCCAATTTTAAAGCCCAGGCAACCAACGATGTGAACCTTTTCAAAAAAGCAATTTCACTCTTGGAGGACATATCTGAACCGTTAAATGACTTAAGAGCCTTGATCCATAGTGAGGCAGATATCCAAAGGGTAAAAGCGATTCGTTCGGCAGCCCAAGCTTATCAAAAAGCAATAGAGCAATTTATGACCGAGTTTAATCGCAGCGGCCTTGCAGACAAAATTCTGCTGAACAGGTACCGGGACCAAATGGACAAAAATGCCGGCATTTATGTGTCCAATTGTGATGAATTTCTTGAAGGGCAGCACGAAAAGCTAACTAAGGATATGATGGAAAGAAATGCAAAAATAACCCTGGTAAACGATATTATTACCCTTGGAAATGAGACACGAATTGGCGCCTTTAAATCCCAGGCATTACGAAGCCCTGAATTTATGAATGCAGCGCTCAATAATTTTTCACACATAGATCGCAAGTTTGAAGAATTGGAAAAAATCACACGATTGCCTGAAGACCTAAAGCGGATAGAGATAGTTGCTGAGGCGGGCCGCACTTACCAGGGTGCGATGAAAGGGTTTCTTCACAACTGGATTAACATGCAGGATATAGCGGTTAAACGCCGAGACGCCGGAGACAAAGTCGTCAAAGCATGCGAAACGACGGCAAGCGCCGGAATCGGCGCAACCGATGACATTGCCAAGGAAGCTGTAAAGGCGCTTTCAAGTGCATCCATTCTTATGATTATCGGATTAATTGTTGCTCTTATTGTCGGTTTTCTTTCCGCATTTTTTATTACACGCAGCATCACCAAACCGATTAACAGAATCATTGCCGGTCTTAACGAAGGTGCCGTACAGGTGGCCGCGGCCTCCGGGGAAGTTTCCTCCTCCAGCCAGTCCATGGCCGAAGGCGCATCAGAACAGGCAGCATCCATCGAAGAGACCTCTTCATCCATGGAAGAGATGTCGTCCATGACTAAGAAAAACGCAGAAAATTCAAATAATGCCGATGGATTGATGAAAGATGCCAATGCGGTTGTAAGCACTGCCAGCCAATCCATGAATGAATTAACACGGTCCATGGAGGATATCTCCAAAGCATCAGAGGAGACGTCGAAAATAATAAAAACCATTGATGAAATCGCGTTCCAGACCAATCTGCTTGCGTTGAATGCTGCCGTGGAAGCCGCCCGTGCCGGGGAAGCAGGTGCAGGGTTTGCCGTGGTTGCCGATGAGGTCAGAAATCTGGCGATGCGGGCTGCCGATGCTGCCAAAGATACGGCAGCCCTTATAGAAGATACGGTCAAAAAAGTAAACGATGGATCCGGCATCGTATCCTCCACCAGTGAAGCCTTTTCCAAAGTAGCCGAAACCTCGGCCAAAGTCGGCGCATTGGTTTCAGAAATTTCTGTGGCATCAACCGAACAGTCCAATGGAATTGAAGAGGTCAACAATGCCATCAGTGAAATGGACCGAGTTGTCCAGCAAAATGCGGCCAATGCTGAAGAGTCGGCGTCAGCGGCAGAAGAGATGAGCGCCCAGGCCGAGCAGTTAAAAGAGTATGTTGATAATCTTGTGCTGCTGGTAACCGGTAAAAGCGATTCAAACCCCAACAGAGGGAATTACCACGCGACCAAATCGGCGCCTAAAAGCATCCCGAGCAAAACAACGCATAAAGTAAAATCCAGGGATCATCACCTGGATTCAAGTCGTCCGGATCAAGTCATCCCGTTCGATGACGACGAAAGCTTTGAAGACTTTTAGTATCATAAACCTAAAGGTGCAAAACGGGTCGGGGAAAGTGCTCCCCGACCCGGTGTCGGCGGCATCCTTAAAAATTTGACGAGAACTTTTAAAATTTGGAAAAGCCAATGTCTTATGAAAACATAATCGAAACGACAGAAAGGCTGGCAGCAGAATTGATTTTATTCGACCCGGATCAGCCGGACTCGATTAAGACACTGTTGCCCATTCTCAAGAGCATACACACACAATGCAAATCATTGGACCTATCGTCAGAGGCTGCGCAAATTATGAAGGCCCGACACATTATTGATACCATAATCAAAGACGGGCCCCAGGCCGGCAGCAATTTGTTGTCAAATCTTGACATGATTGTCTCAAATTTCAGCGGGAAACTGAAAAATATGGATCAAAAAGAGAACGACAAGTCAGTTATCCAGAAGTCATCTCAATCCGATGACAACGCTCCAAACGACGAATATGAAAAATTAGAGGAAAAATTAAATCAGCTGTCAATGCTTGTTGCCGGCTTCTGCCCGGGAAAAGACCAAGATATAGCAGAAACAATCCGTAACGTAGACGACCTTATCACCATTTCTGAAACAATTGAGCCTTCTACTTTTTATGATATTTCAAAACTATGCAAACAATATATGACCAATATGAATTTTAGCTGTGCTTGCAATACAAAGCCGGTTGAAGAGGGAATCGTATTGTTAAAATCCATATTAAGTCATTTAAAAAGAAGAGAACCGTTTACTTTCGATTACTCTGATGTTCTTGAGCTTTTAGAAGAACACCTTACCTCCAAGGAAACGTGCGATGAGTGTGTTGAAGAGTGCCCGGAAAACGCGTCTGAATCTAAACTTGAACAGGAACCGGATAGTACACCCGAAAAACTGTCCGAGGATGATGTTGAAATCCTGACCGACTTTATATCCGAGGCAGAAGATAATCTGAACAACATCGAGGTGTCTTTAATTGAGTTGGAGCAGGATCCGGAGAACACGGATATCATTAACGACATATTCAGGCCGTTTCACACAATAAAAGGCGTCTCGGGATTTTTATCTTTAGATAAAATCAACCGACTGTCTCATGCCACGGAAAATCTTTTGGACAGTGCCAGAAGCGGAGATTTCATAATTAATCACTCCGCCACGGATGCGATTCTTGAGTCCGTTGATTTGTTAAAACAACTTCTCGACACTGTAAAACAGGGGCTGCCCATCGGTTACAGACAAGAGGACAGCCACTTAGATGTAGAAATTTTAAGAGATAAACTTAAAAGACTTCAGATCTCTTTGACCAAAGGGGAAAAAGAACCCTTGGGTGAGATTCTTGTCAGAAGAAAGGACCTCAAGGAACAGGATGTTGATGAGGCACTGGAAATCCAGAAAAATCATCCGGAAAAAAAGTTTGGTGAAATTCTGATCGAAGATAAAAAGGTCGCTCCTGCTCAAGTCGCCTCAGCGTTAATGGAACAATCAACAGTTAAAAAAAGAGTGGATTCTCAAGTTAAAGTCAGCACCCGGAAATTGGACGATCTCGTGGATTACGCCGGAGAACTGGTGATTGCCCAGTCTATGCTCAGGCAGCAAACCATGGAAAATTCCGCCTTGAGCCAAACCGTTTCACAATTGGGGCAGATTGTAAATAATATGCAGAACATTGCCATGTCCATGCGTATGATCCCCATTAAAGCCACATTTATGAAAATGATTCGCCTGGTAAGAGATCTGTCGCGAAAATCGGGCAAACAGATCAATTTAGCGATGACCGGAGAAGAAACCGAAATTGACAGAAATGTGGTGGATGCCCTTTATGAGCCCATGGTGCATATGATCAGAAATGCATGTGATCACGGGATTGAATCCCTACAGGAACGTACGGAAAAAGGTAAGCCCGAACAGGGGAATATCGATCTTCGCGCTTATCATAAAGGCGGGAATATTGTCATTGAAATCGAGGACGACGGCAAGGGGCTGGATCGGGAAAAAATACTTAAAAAGGCTACCACGACCGGACTGGTTACCGGAAAAGAGCAGATGACGGATGCCCAGGTTTTTAACCTGATTCTTTCACCCGGATTCTCAACTGCAAGCCAAATTACTGATGTATCCGGTCGGGGCGTTGGCATGGATGTGGTCAAAGAGGGGATTGAAAAATTCCGAGGCCATTTGAATATTGAGTCCGAAAAGGGGGCAGGCTCCCGATTCATTATCAGCCTTCCTCTGACACTGGCTATTATCGATGGCATGTTGGTCAGGGTTGATGACGAAAAGTATGTTATTCCCACAATCACCATTCAAAAAGCATTTAGACCGGGACCGGGTGAATATTTCACCGTAGAAGGGAAAGGTGAGATGGTTAAAGATCGCGGCAATCTGGTGCCTTTAATCCGATTAAACGAAATCTATGAAACCAGCAATCATGCCAAATCCGTCGAGCAAAGCCTGGTTGTCGTTGTTGAGTCAAAAGAAGAAAGGCGGGCGCTTTTGATTGATGAACTTTTGGGTAAAGATGAATATGTGATTAAAAATCTTGGTGGGAATATGGATGATATCCAAGGGATTGCCGGTGGTGCAATTCTGGCTGACGGAAAAGTAGGGCTAATCCTGGATGTTCACGGCATATTTTCCATTGTCTCAAAAAAATAAAGGCCTGTGACCGCAAAAAAAGAGATGGGGATACGAATAGATGAAACAGATTGTCGGCGTTGCAGACATGAAAGTAAGTAATAATCCCGCAGATGATGTAATCACCTACTCGCTTGGATCATGCATAGGATTAGTTATTTATGATCCGGTTGTAAGAGTTGGCGGCATTCTTCACTATATGCTTCCCGAATCCGCCATTGACAAAGAAAAGGCAACCAGAAAACCATTTATGTTTGCAGATACAGGTATCCCTCGTCTATTCAAAGCCGCGTACGCAATGGGTGCAAAGAAGCCCAGAATTAAAATATTTGTCGCCGGCGGTGCCGAGATTCTTGATCAAAATGGTTTCTTTAATATCGGAAAACGCAACTACCTGGCGTTAAAAAAAATGTTTTTTAAGAACAAAGTGATGATCGATAAACAGGAAGTGGGCGGGAATATCAACCGGACGATCCGAATTGAAATTGCATCGGGGAATATTTTCCTGAAAACCTCAGGATCTAAGGAAGTAAGAATATGACGGTACTGGATAAAATGATTCGTGAGATAAACGATTTAACGCCGATGCCCACTGTCGCGAATCGTCTGCTCGAAATGGTGGAAGCGCCGGATAGTTCAATGACCGATATTGCCCGGATAATTCAATATGATCCTGTTATGACGGTAGATATTCTTAAAATATGCAACTCTGCATATGTAGGGCTAAAGACGCCGGCAGAGTCCCTGAAAGATGCAGTGAATATGCTTGGTACAGATCAGATAATTGAATTGGCGCTGGTAAAATCCAGTGCAAAAGTTCTTTCCGGTGGGCGAAAAGGCTATGGTCTTGAACAGGGAGATATGTGGCGGTATTCAGTCTCTTCGGCCATCATTGCCAAACAGGTTGCATTGCGGTTGGGACTTAACAACAAAAGTACAATTTTCACTGCGGCTCTCATCAAAGACATCGGTAAAATCATATTGGAAAAATATGTATCCAAAGATTTTAAAAAAATTAATATGCTTGTAAAAGAATCCGGTTACAGTTTCAGAGAGGCGGAAAAAAAAGTAATAGGTATCGATCATGCGGAGATGGGGGCACTGATCGGCAAAACATGGAAGTTCAGCCCGCGAATGATCAAGCTTATTCACCATCACCATCTTAGAGATGAATCCATGATGAATGATAAAGAGATCGCAGCGGTATACCTGGCCGACTGCATTTGTATGATGGTGGGCAACGGCGTTGGAGCCGATGGCCTGTCATATCGATTCAAGGATCAATTAATGAAAATGCATGGCATTTCTCACTCGGATATGACCGGTATTATAGCCGAATTTGGGGTTAATATAAATGAAGTGAATGTTTTATTAAAAATGGCGTAATTAATGGCCATGGGCCGACCTGGTCTATCAATACACAGGCTCAGCCCACAACAAAATATGAAAGTAACTTATTGTAACTTTCATATAACAGCCATGGGCTGACCTGACATATCAGCTGGCTGGCTTAGCCCACAACAAAGTTTGAAAAATCTGAGTAACTTACCCAGACTTTCATATAAAAAAAAGTTAAAGGGAAGCAAATGTCTTATTCAATATTGATTGTAGATGATTCAATGCCCATGAGGACCGTTTTAAAACGCTCTCTTACAGCAGCTGGATACGCGGGTGCCAAAATACTTGAAGCCTCAGACGGCAAAGAGGCGTTAACGGTACTTGCAGGTGATTGGGTGGATTTAATTATGACCGACTACAATATGCCGGAAATGAATGGGCTCAGCTTTTTAAAAAAAATAAAAAACGATGCACTGTTCAAGGAAATTCCGGTGGTTGTCATCTCAACCGAGGGCAACGATTTAAAAATTCAAGAATTTATGGATTCCGGTGCCGCCGGCTATATCACAAAGCCGTTCACCCCTGAAAATCTAAGGGATTTAATTGTCAGTATAATTGGAGAACCTGATTATGAAGAAAGCATTGATGACAGCGATGACGAATTCGATTTCTGAAGTCATGGAAACCATGTTTTTTATGCCGGTTGAAATCGGTCCCGAGACAATTTTAAATGATTCCGGCATCGACTTGAATACCGCATTGGCATGTAGATTGACTTTCACAGGAGATGTCTGCGGACATATAGATGTTATTTCACCGGAACCACTGGCCGCGGAACTGGCATCCAATTTTTTGGGAGAAGACAAAAGTGAACTGATGTGGGAACAGCAATTTGGGACATTGTCCGAAATGCTCAATATGGTGTGCGGGAATGCCTTAAAAAAGGTAAAATGCCAAGCGCCTTATAAACTCAGCATCCCCGAAAAAATTACCGGTAGTGAGTTAAACGGTACTGCAGAATGCACGTTGATTGAAACGATGGATGCAAACATGGCTATTTTACTGTCCATGTGAGTCCTTACGTACAAAAGGGCCGCTTGTAATGTCTAATGAAATTAAAGTGCTTGTGGTAGATGATTCCGCCGTTGTTAGAAAAGTATTTAAAGAACAACTCTCCCGGCACCCTGGCATTACGGTAATCGATACGGCCCCGGATCCATACATCGCCCGGGATAAAATTGTTAGATTAAAACCGGATGTTATTACGCTGGATATAGAGATGCCGCGTATGGACGGGATTACCTTTTTGAAAAAATTAATGAAGTATTATCCGCTTCCCGTCATCATTGTCAGTTCTTTGAGTACAAAAGGAAGCCATCTTGCCATGGAAGCTTTGGCCATCGGGGCATTGGAAGTGATGGCAAAACCCGATAACGCCTATTCGGTAGGAGATGTCAGTGTGCAGCTTGCCGAAAAAATCAGGGCGGTGCATGCGGCTAAATTACCCTGGCGGGAGCAACAACAAAAATCAAAAAACCAGACAAAAATTGTATCTATTTCACCGGATAGAAACACCAATAAAATTATTGCCATTGGCGCATCAACCGGCGGGGCGGAAGCCATTAAAAATGTCCTGACTCAAATGCCGAAGAACGCGCCGGGTATTGTTGTTGTACAGCATATGCCAGCTCAGTTCACAAAATCCTTTGCCGGGCGGCTGAATGAATTGTGTTCAATGCGTGTTAAAGAAGCTGAAAAAGGGGATCCTGTAACAACGGGCACAGTGCTTATTGCCCCGGGTAATTACCACATGCTTTTAAAACGAACAGGTGCCAAATATTTTGTGACGGTTAAAACGGGACCTCTTGTTCACTATCAGCGACCGGCCGTGGATGTTTTATTTAGGTCTGTTGCAAGGCTCGCTGGTGCCAACGCTGTGGGGATTATTTTAACAGGTATGGGCAAAGACGGCGCACAAGGATTGCTTGAAATGAAACAAGCTGGAGCCATAACCATTGCCCAGGATGAAAACTCAAGCGTTGTTTATGGAATGCCAAAAGCTGCCGAACTGATAGGGGCTGTGGATTATATCGAAGATATCCACAATATAGCGGCTAAGGCCTGTTCATGTTTTAAACGTCTGTAGTTCATAAAAAGGAAAAAAAATGATCAAAAGAGAAGAAAACATATTTACATATCCACAAGAGTTTTCCCAAAATGAAGTGTCACATATTATTGAAAATCTACCAATTGCCATCGCAGTGATGGACGAGACCCGAAAACTGATTTTGGCAAACAAGATGGCCCACATATTTGTAAATAAAGCGGATAATCAACTGGCAGGACTTGTAATCGGGGACGCTTTTGGCTGCATTCATCACGAAGATTCACCCGAGAAAGGCGGATCCGGAGAAAAGTGTCTCCAATGTAAATTGCGGACAATAGCGCATGATACCCTTAAAAACGGCAAGGATCATTTTCAGATAGAAACCGCCATGACCTTTAAATCTATCGGGCGAAGGCATTTGAAAATTTCGACACGGCCTTTGGAATTCAAAAAAGGCAGGGCCGTTTTACTATCAATTGAAGATATTACAACGGCAAAAAATTATGTACGCGCCGAATCAGAAATAGAAAAACTGACAACGGTTGTGCAAACAGCAGGTGCCATATGCCACGAGATTAATCAGCCTTTAATGGCGGTTTCAGGTTTTTCAGAACTGTTAATGGATGACGTCCGCCATGGGCAAATCCAGGAAGAAAATGTCAAAGAAATTAGAGATCAGGCAGAACGGTTGGCTAAGATTACAACCAAGCTGATGGCTATTACCAAATACAAAAAATAGAAATATTGGCATTCCGAAATGCTATACCTAAACAAAGCACCTATAACTGTTACCCCTGGCACGAACCCCAAAGAGGAGAAAAATAATGGAAAATAAAAAAATATTAATCGTTGATGACGAACCCCCTATTTTAAGGTTGCTTTCCCAGTTGTTTACCAAAGCCGGTTATGATGTTTCCACCGCAGAAAATGCACAAGATGCATTGAAAATTATCGAAGAGAATAACATTGTGGTCATGTTTTTTGATTTAAATATGCCGGTGATGAACGGTATGGAATTATGTAAACAAGTAAAAAGTGCTAAACCGATGTCCATTATCTATGCCATTACAGGCTATGCGTCCTTATTCCAACTGTCGGAATGTCTTGACGTCGGCTTTGAAGATTATTTTACAAAGCCGGTGAATGTGTCGACGCTGTTGAAGACGGCCGAATCCGCATTCGAAAAAGTAAACCGCTGGAAAAAAATGTAGAATTTAACAAAAATGAATTCCATACTGTTTAAACATAGCGAATTAACGGAATTAAAAGCACTTGTATTCAAGACGTGCGGCATTAATCTTCATGAAGGAAAACTTGAATTGTTAAAATCCAAGGTTTCCAAACGTATGCGCATGACCCAGATGAATGTCCAAGAATACTTATCACATTTAAGGTCAAATGAACGCGAGGTCATCGAATTTATCGATACCATAACAACCAATCACTCTTTTTTTTACAGAGAAAATAAAAGCATTGAGTATATCATCAAACAATTTAATTGTCACCCCAAACGGGAGACAAAACACTTTAAAGTCTGGTGTGCGGCTTGTTCCACAGGCGATGAGCCATACACTGCGGCCGTTCAGTTAAAGGATTTGGGTGTAACTTTTTCTATCCTGGCCACAGATATATCTCACTCCGTGCTGGATATTGCACAAAAGGGGATCTATAAAAATGATAAGGTCAAGCAGGTGCCCCTGGCGATACTGCATCGATATTTTCAAAAAGGAACCGGCAAATATAAGGGATATCTAAAAGTTAAAAAGGAAATACAACAGCATATCACTTTCAAAAAGTTTAATTTAATTGCAAACCGCATTCCTCGCTCGGATTTTGATGCCGTTTTATGCAGAAACGTAATGATCTATTTTAATAATCAAACCAGTGAAACGGTTGTAAACAAATTATACCAAGCCCTTGATCCTGGCGGTTTTTTTGCCATCGGCAATGCTGAAAGTCTAATGAATATGAAACATCCGTTTAAATCTGTGGCAGGAATTCCCAGTCTTTATGTAAAGTAGCCTTATGCACGCCTGTTGATTTGATGACTTTTTGAGCTGTGAGTTTTCAATGCCCTATTTTTGCAGCTCTGTGCATGGTAATATTTTACCAAAAACAAGGAGAATATTTACATAATCACATAAAAATATCTTCCTCGACATTCTGTGACATAGAGCAAGAACGACGATATTTTTTTTAACAATAGCGTCTCAAGCTTATCAATAACCATTGATGTTTATTCAAAATAGTAAACATAGACCAGTAAGTCACCCCATTTTTCTTCACTTTTATAACAAATTATCATTTTAAAGTTAGCATGATTCTTGCGTAAGATATGCAGACTAATAATCATGACGCAAGCGGTATGTGCGTTTATATGTTTTACTTATTTTATGAAGAAGGAGAACACATTTGTTTAGGTTCAAATCATTTTTAGGCTCTGTCTGGGTTTCATTATTATTGGTTGGGGTGTTATATTCATATGCGGCGGCCACAACATTAGAAATTGATGAGAGCACCGGACTCTTAACAGGAGCGACAGACGTTTTGGTAAATGGATCGTACTATGATGTTGAGTTCGTGGAAGGCACTGCCGAGGAGCTGTTCATGGATGCTGCCGGCGAATGGGCGTTCAATTTCGCTTCAGAAGGAGAAGCACGTGAAGCGTCGAACGCCTTACTCGCGCAGGTGTTTCAGAACACTGAGGAGGATGATTTTGACGACGACCCGACACTTACATATGGCAGTGCTGAAGACTCTCTGTATGATTACTTGTCAATATTAACGACATACGGCCTGCAAACAGGGAGAGAAGGAGGCTACGTGTTGGGCATAAGTGCGATAGGTGCGCGGAATAGCAAAGTGGAAGAAGCCGATGAAGCATTTTATGCGACACTCCCCGTTGCCGCCGACACCACGGACAGCGATGCTTCAGTTTACGCAAAATGGACCCCGGCCGTCTCATCGGCACCAACACCGACACCCGAGCCAAGCACCATTCTATTATTCGCGGCTGGTCTTATCGGTTTTGCAGGTATGAATAGAAAAAAAATCAACAACGCTTAACCGCAACATATCGAAACCGACACACAATCACTGAAACCATCTTTGAGTGTACCGCCCGATGCAGATTGAGCCCGCATCTTGCTCATGAAGCCGGGCGGTATGTATTTTCTTTCAAGCCCTCATCCAGGGCGATCTCATAAACCATTCCGCATAGGGTTTTCTATCAATCTTTTCGTTGATAGCCTGAAAATCGGATAAAGCGTACATTTTAAGCCAGAAACACAACCTTATTGGCGATAACCAATCGAAAGTATTGGATTTTAAACCATATTTTTGAGGTGTGTGTAAAATTTTTATACGTACATGTTAAGGGCGGATTATGTATGGTTTTATGCAATAATCGGAAAAACTCACGTCAGTTAACAGCGTGGAAACGACCGGAAGCTGTATTTCACCCATTAAAATGGATACCATTTGCAGTGAAAACACCAGAAAGTCCTATACAAAAACGGCTTGCTGACACTGGTGTGCTTTGAAAATATGGAGCAATAGTGTACGCTTTATCCGACTTTCAGGTTGATAGATGCTCAAATATTTTTCTATGCTTCGTTTGGCAGAAGCGTTATTTTTGATTGGCCTTTGGGTTCCGTGCGTATCAATAAATTGCCAAGGCCGGATGCCCTGAGTGTTCGCTGTTTAGCGGCAGACGCCAGAATCCCAGGTGACGGCCCTGCCAGGGTAAAAAAAGAACGCGCCCGGGTGATGCCGGTGTATATAAGCTCCCGGGTCAGTACCGGACTCATGGTATCCGGCAGAATCAGGGCGGTATGGTCGAATTCAGAACCTTGGGATTTATGGACTGTCATGGCGTAGACCGTCTCCACCGCCTCAAGTCTTGACGGAAGCACCTGTTTGATAGATCCGTCAGCCATGGGAAAGACCACCCGCAGTATCTTTTCAGCCGGAGTTCCTTCTCCCTGACCCTTTTGATATTCATTGCCGACTTCAACGGAAATGCCGATATCTCCGTTCATCAGCCCCAACCTATAGTCGTTCCGGGTGACCATCACAGGACGGCCCGGATACCACCCCTGGGTGGCCCGGATCAATCCGGCATTATAGAGGATTCGCGCGCAAATACGGTTCAGACCTACCACACCCCACTCTCCTTTGCGAACGGGACTCAAAAGTTGAAATCCGTCAAATTTTTCCAGAACGGCCTTGAACCAATGAGTTTCAGATGAAAAACCCTGCATCCCGTTAGCGAGGAGCTCAAGATATGCCCGGTATCCAACCGGTTGTGCCGCAGCATGCGGAAAAGATTTTGGATTGCCGTCCAATATCAGGCTGCGGAATTGAGACGCTTCACAAGAGCGGATCAAAAGCTGATGTATATCTGAGTATCCTTTTTTCCAAACCTTGGCAACCGCCTCTTTTTCACCCAGGTTTACAGCCTGGGCCAAATTGCCTATGCCGCTGTCTTCATGAAATCGATGACTTTTTCTCAATACCACGATCTGCTGGTCCAGTCCGGTGCCCGGGCTTGAATAGTCAGACAAGTCATATCCTGTCGCATTTTTAATGAAATCAATTGTATCAGGCAGATAACACGGGCGGGAGGCATTGGCGCAAATATCACCCAGCACGGACCCGGCCTCCACGGACGCCAGTTGATCCTTATCCCCAAGCAGGATTAATCGTGCCCGGGACGGCAAGGCCCCCAGCAGGGCATCCATCATCTCAAGATCTATCATGGAGGCTTCATCCACCACCAAAAGATCTACATGCAGGCGATTGGTCCGGTTATGGATAAACTGCCGGGAATCATGACGGGTTCCTAAAAGCCGATGAAGGGTCGTCACCTCAGTGGGCATATGGGCTTGAATCTCTTCGGGCAAAAGGCCCATGGCCTTGGATATGGATTCGGTAAGCCGAGCAGCGGCTTTCCCGGTGGGGGCGGCAAGACGTATGCGAAGTATTTTGCCTTGTTCCAGGGCGATGCCCTGGAGTAGGCCCAACACCTGCACCACAGTTGTTGTTTTACCGGTCCCAGGACCTCCGGAGATCACACTGAAATTGGAAACGGCGGCCACAGCTGCTGCCACGCTCTGCCAATGGATACTTTGTTTTTTAATCTCTTTTGGGCTCCTCAATTTTAAGAAAATCTTATCCAGCCGTCTTTCTAAATCGTCGGGAACCGGATTTTTTTGTCCCACCCGGCTAAGAATCTCCTGGGCCACCTGCCGGGTATAGACCCAATATCGTCGTAGATATAAACGCTCCTGTTCCAAGACCAGGGGTGTATTATCACCATCTTGGCCCACAAGCGCTGACCCGGACAGCTGGTTCTCCCAATAGTCTTTGGTGATCTTTGCAAGAATATGGGAAGGTTTGGCAGGCATATCCTCCCCGGTCTCGCCTTCAGGCGGCAGGGAAAGTGTCCCGTCGGGATCTTTCAGGGCACCGGCGATATCCAGACAAATGTGCCCCCGGCCAAGCTGGTGGCTTGCCAGGGCAGCGCCAAGAAGCACCAGGGGAGATGCAGATGGCTCCTGACGGTTTAAAAACACCACAAAAGCCTTATCAAGCGCCCGAAGCCACCCCCGGTCGGTCCAGGTGTGAATCAATTCAAAAAAATCAGCAGGGGGCATCATGAGGCTTCTCCTTTTTCCAACACATTGTCAGCCTTAAACAGATTATCCAGCTCATTGATCAGGGTCACAGGAGGCTTATCTACATAAACGCCCTGGCCGGATTTATTGACACCCCTTAAAAAAAGATAGACCGCACCGCCCACATCCCGTTCATAGTCATACCCTTCAAGCCGGGCTTTGAGCAACCGATGAAGCGCCAGGATATACAGCAGGTATTGAAGATCATACCGGTGTCCCACCATGGCCTGGGCCATGGCGTCATACCCGTAGGCACTCTGATCATTGCCCAGATAATTGGATTTGTAATCCAGAACAAAATACTGACCATTAAAGCTAAAGACAAGGTCAATGAAGCCCTTGAGCATGCCGTTGATCCGGTCCCGCCGCAACACAGGCCGAACAATGCCCGGCAGTACGAAACCGGTCACCAGCCGGTCCACATCCAGGATATCCACCTGGTGGGCGGCAAAAAGAAATTCCATTTCTGCCCGGCACAAATCCTTGCCAAGATCGGACAAAGGCATAAAACCACCGTTTAGAGGCAAGGGAGTTTGAACCAACTCCAGAAGCCACTGAGAAAGGACATCTGTCCAAGCCTCCCAGCCGCGTCGAATACACAAACTTTCAACTTTTTCCCGGGTGACTGAAGGGTTCCTGGCGACCTGATCAAACCCCATATGCGCCGCCCATTCCAGCATGTCATGAAGAAACGTCCCCGGCTCAGGCCCCCGGGCAAAGGTATGGATGGATTGGGCATTGGGGATAACATCCAGGGACAAGGTCTCTTCTCCTGCCGTCTCCTGGAGCTGATCCTGGGCCGGAGAATCCGGAGAATCCACTACCGTATCTTCAAAGGACAGAGAAAGGTCCGTCCCGGCATCGGGCATGGCCGCACCGGAGAGAATCCCGGAATAACTGGTGATCCGCCAATTTTTAGGAATTGTTCCGGTGAACATTCTGGCGGGTAACAGGTTCGGCGTTTCAGACGCTGGGACGGCACTCTCCAACGTCTCATCAGGCAGAGGGGCAACTGCAATGGCCTCACAATCCCCCTTTAGATCCGCAAGGATGGAAGGCAGGTCCGCCGTGGGTATCATCTCCCCGCCGTTTAGCAGGTAACCGATGCCGGACTGGTGAAGGTCTGTTTTTTCCCCATATTTTTTGGTGACCGCCCCCATGACGCCCATCCCAAGCCAGCACGCATGGCAAGCCCGGGTCAACGCCACATAAAGGATTCGCAAATCCTCGGCCAGCCGCTCCTGATCCGCCGTTTCCAACTCTTCATCGCCTGGATTTACCACCATTGTGGGACTTCCGTCATCATTGTGGCGTTTCACCATGGGAGAATTTTTTGCGGTTACTTTTCTGAAACTGCAGATAAAAGGCAGGAAGACCAGAGGATATTCCAGGCCTTTTGACTTGTGAATGGTGACCACCCGGACCAGCTCCTGGTCACTTTCCAGGCGAAGAATCTGATCATCGCCGCCCTGGTGATTTTCAATCTGCCCGGCAAGCCAGCGGATCACGCCCTGTTCGCCGTCAAGGTCCGCTGCAGCGGCCTGGATCATTTCCGATAAATGGAGCACATTGGTCAGCTGCCGTTCTCCTGAAGGTGTGGCCAGCATCCCGGCACTCACGTTGAAAGCCAAAAGCAGCGCCCTCACCATGGGCAGCACACCCTGGCGGCGCCAGATGTTCTGGAATTGCTTAAACCGTTCCAGCTCGGCCTCCCAAGCCAGCTCATCTTCTTTCAACCGGTCCAGGGTTTCAAAAGAGAGATTCAACATTTCTGTGGCCAGGGCAGTTCTAACCCATGCATCGTTGGTCGGTTCCGAACAGGCCTGGAGAATATACAGCAAGGAGAGCGCTTCCGGGCTGTCAAACACAGATTCCCGGTCTGACAGATAGACCGATTTCACCCCACGTGTTGCTAAGGCCGATCGAATGGCCACAGCTTCATTGCCGTCCCTGACGAGGACAGCTATGTCCGAAGGCTTCAAAGGAATCATTTCCTCTCCAGGTTCAACAAACCCCGCAGCACAGGGTGTCTGACCGCCTAAGTTTAAAAGCCGGGTGATCTCCTGGGCACCGGCTTGGGCCATTTTGGCGATATATCCGTCAGCCCCTGTTTTTTTAACGGGTTCATCCTGGTTCATCTGCCAGAGCGTCATGGCCGGCATCTGTTGGCCGTCCATCCAGAATGTTTCCTGCCGGCCCTGGGCCGCCACCGGTTCAAAGGGGATCTGATCCTTGAATAAAAAGGGGCCTTGGGAAAGATGGTTTGCCCGGTTGAATACCTGGTTGACGGCCTTCACCATACTCTGGGTGGACCGGTAATTCTTCTCCAGGGTGTAATGATGTCCCAGGGTATCCTTCTTTGCCCTGAGGTAGGTATGGATATCCGCCCCCCTGAAGGCATAGATGGCCTGCTTGGGATCTCCAATCATAAAGAGCCCCGTGTTTTCCTGATTCAAATAAATGGCACCAAAAGAGCTATACTGAACCGGATCCGTATCCTGGAACTCATCAATCATGGCCACCGGAAACTGTTCGCGGATTACCCCGGCAAGGCGGTTTCCCCCGGAGGCCTGGGAATTCAGGGCCTGACCCAGTCGAGTGAGCAAATCATTGAACCCCATCCGGGACAAGCGGTTCTTGGCGGCAGAGACCCTTGTACGAATTTCACCAGCTGCGTGATAAATCAAAGCCGTTTTCACATCCATTGATGAAAGATCACTATTTAATTGATCCAATGAATCATAAGCTGGATGGGTGGGGGCCGTTTTATTTTTAGAACCCCCGGCAGCCAACCCCGTTGTTGAAAACTTTTCCAGAGCCTGATCATCAGGTAAAGGACCGTCATGGTTGACCCATTGGTCCAGTTGCATAATCCACTTGTCCAGTGAAGCCTTCCGGTACTTATTATTGTTCAAGGTCTTATCGGCCTGGGCCTGGACCACCTGGGCCACCGCTGTGTAAAAATCCAATTTCCATGCCTGTCGTGCGGCTTCTATGGATTGCATCCGCTGTGAAATGACATCAAAGGGGTCACCCGTGCAGGACGCGTCAGCACAATCCACGGCATTAATAACCGGCAACACCTGTTTCAGCAGTTCCTGGGGGGTGCTGATCTTGGCCACGGTTTTCAATTCCGATAAAGTCGCAACGCTCTGGGGATAAAACCCAGCCCGCCAGAAATCACATGCCGCCTCTTCCAAAAGGTCCTGGTCGTTGGGCGCAAGCTCCAGATCAAACAAAGATAGGCTGTCAAATGCATGCTGGCGGAGCATGCGCTGGCACCAGGCGTGAATGGTGTGGATGGCAGACTCGTCCATCCACTGGGCGGCCTGTTCCAGGCGCATGGCAAGGACCGGCCATTCATCGGGATCGTAATCATCTCTCAAATCATTGAGAAAGGCATCTTTTGCCTCAAGTCCTCTGAAGAATCCGGCTGCCTCGGTAAGCCGACTTCTAATTCTTTCCCGCAGCTCTTCTGTGGCAGCGTTGGTAAAGGTAACAACCAGGATCTCCGGTGGCGTCAACGGCCGGGAAAATCCGTTCTCATTCCCATGCCCTAAAATCAGCCGAAGATAAAGGGCGGCAATGGTGTATGTCTTTCCGGTTCCGGCACTGGCTTCAATCAGCCGGGCACCGTTCAAAGGAAAGGTCATTGGATTTAATTTTTCCACCATGATTACACCTCCTTTTCCAGGGCCAACATTAGAGGGGCATACAAAGCTTGACTAAGGGAAACAAAAAAATTGTCATGGGCCTGCCATAAATCTTCAAATGTGGGATAGGCCCGCCTGAGATACGCATCATACGACAACTCTCCGCCCGATCCAAAGTCGCCCCCTTCATATGCCTTTGCAGCGTCAGCCTTGGCCTTTTTTTCATCTTTGGTTCCCAAGGCATGGACGTAGGCCAGCCCGGTTTTGGCCGTAACAGGCAAAGGCAGCCTCAGCCCCTGGAACAAACAGGACACCATGGCATTCAGAACCTTTTGGGACACTGCTTTTGCAATGGGAGAAAAACAGACAATGCCGTCCGGAGCCACGAGATGGCTGGAGATGTCAAGCCCTTGGGCGCAGGCGGCAACATGTTTCACCCAAAGTCCGGACAGACTATGAATTCGACTCACCTTACCGTTACTTCCCATAATAGATTTTGGATAAAACTCCCAGCGGGCGAACCGGGTCAAAACGTAGGAGTCTCCCATATTTTCTGAATCATTTACCTCATGGATCTTATCCAGCCAGTCATCTAAAAAAACGGCCGGTGTTTCATCCGCGTCAATGTTCAGGGAGATCTCTATGGGATCACAGGGGCATGACCATTTTTCCAATAAAGTCTGATGTCCGGTCAGCATATTGATTACCGGTTTTGAAAGTTCATCGGCTGCCAGATGGCCGAACCCCGCCATGGGCAAAGCACCTGTTCGGGTCAGGCGCAGGGCCTCAGTCTCAACTGCAGAACCTGCGTCTAAGGACTTGGCATGGAGCCCTGCCTCCAGCAATTGTGTACCTAGTCCAAAAGGCGCCAGGGAATCCAAGGCAAAGGGCTCCTGGTCCCGATCGGTTATAGACGGATCATCAAACCTGATGGACAGGCGCTGATTGAAGAAATATTGAACCGGTTTTTTAAAAAAACGAATCAGGGAAGTCAGATTCAGGCTGCCTTCAAAGTCAGGCACAGGCAAGGCTTGATTCAAGGTATCTCGGCTTTCCACTGTTTTGGAATCAAGAGAAGTCCGCCATTCATGGGCATAGGTAAACAGGCCATGACCATCTTCACGGAAATAGTCTCTGCCAAAAGGCTGCAAGGGATGGATATGGGTGATTGCCCCCAACAAATCGGCATGTTCGATTTTATCCGTATTGTCGTCCGATTTTTTATTTATGCACCACCCGGCACTAAGATAGTCCCTGAGCTGCCCAACCAGTACCGATGGCATACGCTCACTGTTATCCCGGTCATCTCTGCCCACATAGGAAATATAGAGCCGTTTCCGGGCTGACAGCAGGGACTCAAGGAAAAGATACCGGTCATCCTCCCGCCGGGATCGGTCACCGGGCCGATACAATCCTTTTCCTGACATCAAATCAAAATCAAGGGGCGGGTGACTTCGAGGAAACGCCCCGTCGTTCATACCCAAAAGGTAGACTACTTTAAAGGGAATGGCCCGCATGGGCATCAGTGTGCCGAAATTCACCATGCCTGCCAGAAACCGTTGGGATGTGCTGGATTCATTCATCCGGGCCAATAAGAAATCCCGAACGACGGCCAGGGGTAATTTTTCATCCAGCATCGCTTGGTCGCACGCATCAAGCCACTGGTCCAAAATTTCGTTCAGTCGGCTGATCGTCAACTGGTCCTGGCTTTCCCGGACGGTAAAACAATCCTGGGTGAGATTTCGGATTTTTTCAGACCAACCCGCCGGCGTTGCATCTTGGTTCAAACTGCGCCACAAACGTTCCAGTTCACCAATCGCATCGAATAAAGGCCCCACCAAAGCCGCCTCAAGGCCGCCGACCTCTTCATAGGGCTCAATACCGTTCCACGCCCCACCCGATCCAACCGCATACCCTAAAAGCATACGGTCCAGACCAAAGGCCCAGGTATTTTGCGCCAGTCCATCGGGAAGTTTGAACAAAGTGCGCTGTTCGCCATTTAAGCCCCAGGCAACCCCTGCGCCTTCAATCCATTGCCTCAGTTTAGGCAACTCCTCCTCTCGAATGTTAAAGCGCCGCCTGAACGCCCCAACTTCAAAAAGATCCATGACATCACTGACGCTCATACGGGAATCGGGCAAATGCAACAGGGTTTCCAGCGCCTTGATCAGGGGGATACTCTCCCTGTTGGGTTTATCTGCAATGGTAAAGGGTATAAACCGGGGATCCATTGACGCCAAATTTCCAAAAACCGCTTCAATGTGGGGGGCGTAGGCATCGATGTCGGGTGTCATCACAATAATATCCCGCGGCTTTAAATTTTCTAGGGTTTCAAAACAATGAAGAAGCTGATCTTGGAGAATTTCCACTTCACGCTGGCGGCTGTGGGCCACCTGAAAACAGATGGATTCATCTCCGGGCGTAACCTTTTGTTTTTCGCCCTCATCCCCGCCGGGGATAGGCTCAAGATCCAAAATAGCCTGTTGTACCTGCTGCAAAAGGCAATTGTCTTTGCCGGGTAATATAAAATCCCCAAATAAATCGATTTGGGCAAAATCTGTTTCATAATTTTCCGGTTCGTCATACCCGTACAGCAGACCAATGTAATCCCTGCCCTGTTTTCCCCACGCCGCAAGCAATGGGTTGGCATGCTGGTGAAGAAATTCGGGAGCAAGAGACTTGGGAATGCCGGACTTAACTTTGTGGCGTGCGTTCTCGATGCGCAAAAGTTCCCGGTCTTCAACAATGTCCGCCCAGAAATGACGACAGGGGTTATGAACAAAAAGCAAAACCTGGGACATGGAAGATACGGAGTACAAAGTTTCCAGCACCTGGCGAGGCAGAGATGAAATCCCAAACACAATCACCCGGGGGGGCAGTTCCTTTGGCCGCTGCCCGTTCAAGGTTCCGGCCTTTTCTAAAAACCTGTTATGAAGGTCCGCCCGGCCTATGGTTCTATATTCGTCCGGGACATCGGCCTTAATCTTGCGCCAGAGCTCAGCCTGCCATTTCTGATTTTCATTTAGGGGGAGCGGCTGTCCCCCTATTCTGGCGAGCTGGTCAAGCCCCTTGGACCAGTCTTCAAGCCAATCCGCCCGGTACACCTGATACTGGTCATAAAGATCTGCCAGATGACCGGCCAACTGGCTGCGTTTACGCAGGTCTTCATCATGTTCAAGAAACCGGTTCAAAGGCGCAAAAACGAACTCCCCTACAAGCAAAGGCAAAAGCCTGAAAATCCGCCAGATCAATCGATCTTTGTCATAGGCGGATTCTTCGGGAATAGTATCACCGCCCAGAACGGCTCGGTAAGCGGTCCAGACGTATCGCCCCGGCAGTTTCATCTCAATTCCGGCACTGATGCCGCATCCATTGTCCGCCGCCAGTGCCAACTTAAGCCATTGGGCCATACCATTGCTTTGAACAATAAACTGCTCGGTCTCCAGAACCCCTAAGGGATGCCCCTTAATCCAGTTTACGGCCACCTGTCTTAAATCTTCCAGATGATTGGAATGTATAATTGAAAGGCCGGGAGTAAGTTTCTGCCGGGAATTTTGACTTTGACTCGCCATTACATTTTCCTGAAACGATATAAACTTAAAATTGAAGTGCCATTCTGCAACAAAACTAAAACTGGGCGCTTTTTGAATTTTAAAATCTCAAAGATTCTGAAAAGTAAAAAATTCTTGAAGGCCTCCCCAAGGATTAAAGAGGAAGGTTCTAATAAATAAGGAGTGTTCAGAATTCTGTGTCACTGGTTAAATTTCCGAATTTACCTCGCCATCAACACCTTGAAACCTATTCTGCTTCGATCCAATTTTCCAGTCTCAAACCATCAACTCTGACAAACTCTCGCATGTTATTAGAGACAAGAATTAATGATTCACTCCGGGCATGCCCTGCAATATGCAAATCATTGACCCCGATAGGTGTGCCTTTCTTTTCTAAATCCGCTCTGATATTTCCATAGTGGGCAGCCGCACTGTCGTCGTAGGGAAGGATTTCCAGTCGTGATACAAAGTCTTCTACGCTTCTCAGATTGTGGGCCACCTTAGTGCTTTTTTCAGCACCATGTAACAATTCTGCCAGGGTGATTGAACTAATGCACATCTGCCCTGCATGGGCGTTGAAAACGTCTAATACCTCAATGGGTCGACGTTTAATCACATAAATAACAATATTGGTGTCCAACATATATTTCAGCATCAAAAAGATTCTCTTTCTGATTGTTCCTGTGAAGCACGTTCTGTCATAAAATCGTCGGAAACCCCATCTTCAGAAAGAAAAAAACTGTCCCATGTATTTTCTACGGGTGAAAGCACACGGTCTTTGCCGACAACGCGTACGACAACTTTTTTCACATTCTTGGGAAACCTACTGTCAACCGGTAATCTTACCGCTTGGGTTCTGTTATTTACAAAAACCGTTCCTATATCCATAACCCAATCTCCCATAATTAGTTCACTATATATTTGAAATATAAATCAGAGTGAGGTATTTAGCAATGGTATATAGCATCGATTTACCCCCCAATCCTTTAAACCGTTCGTCACTTTTTGCGGTTTTCACGGGAGCATTAACAGATAGTCCACAGTAGTCTTTCACCTGAAAACCGGGCATTGGCACACGAGAATTCCTTTTTCAAACATGCTGGATGCCCACAAGGACTCTGCTTTTTTAGCCAACATTGAAACAGGCTGGATTATCCATGGAAAAAAGAAACTGTAAGAACACTCGGTCGTCATACATAACAAACGCCATCGACAACAGTGAAAGGATAGGGTTTGTCCAAAACCAGGTGGGACATACCAACACCCAAATGATAATTGAGCATTATTAATTACAAGCATATCCCCGCGCCACAAAATGGCAAAGGGCGGGAAAAAGCGTTTCCAATTAACATGGATGGTGAAAAAATTGTGATGGCGCAAGAAGGTGATTCTGAATAAAAAAAGCTTCCAATTCTACCAGAGAAGAGGAAGCCTAATATTTAAGTAATTTAAACAATTAAATATTTTTGGTGGAGGCGACGGGAGTTGAACCCGAAGCGCGACACCAAAACCCCCGTCAATCAAGGCTTTCTAATGCTTGGTCAGCACACACTCAGCACACCCATGTTAATTCAATGGATAAAATGGAAGTCGAATCCTTATGGAAGAATATGTTACATTCTTGCTGAACGGCGGAGCGGATCCTTATACTGTTGCTCATTACTGTACAATCACTAAATTTTTCATGAAAAAAATCGGGGCACCTATCAATCACACGTACAAAATCCCCCGAGATGCAAAACGCCGGCATGATCTAAAACACCAACGCAGGTGGTTCACTGACCAGGATATTGCCCAGTGCATGACATATCAATTCCCAGTGATGCATGTTCGGAACCATCTGCTTGTCCGGTTACTTGTGGAAACCGGCGCCCGGATCAATGAAATTGCACATATTACCGTTGGCAATGTAAACTTTGGGAAGCGTACAATCCTTATCAGCTACTCAAAAACGATTCCAAGGCCTGTCTTTTTCTCCCAGGAATCAGGCATTTTCATGAAGCGGTATTTTAAAACAGATAGGGTTACCCCCAAAAAAAATCAGGCCACAGACGACCGTGGCCCCGGTTATCTATGACCTGATTTAAAAGCGGCTTGGATGTTGAAACGTGATGTTTATGGAACGGCCAGGCGGGAAAAAATCTTTTGCTGTTCGCATCTCGTGGATGTGTGCAGACGGGTCAACACTTCGTCCGGGATATCCAGTGCGGATGGAGATAGGGTATGGGAGAATGACAGGTCCATAACAAAGGTATGGCCGCAGTCGGCATTTTTGCAGCAGCAATACAGACGTTTGACTTCGTCAGACTCAATTGATGATGATGATATTGTTGCGGTACAGCCACACCGATTACACGTCACTTTCACTGCCATTGATTGTATTCTCCTGTTTTTTTAAAACAGATTTCGGAAGTTGCCCAGCTTTTTTGCAGACTTTACGGCATCCCTGATTGAATTTTTATCTTTGGTTGTCAGGCTGGCTGCGGCTGAATAAAAAATATAGCCGACATGGGCACCGTTCATGTAATACCTGCGTCGGAATAGTGTGGCGTCCTCGTTTAACAGCATGGACTGGATTGCCCCGAGGTATGACGGCAGGCCATAGATGGTCTGGGACACGTCATAGTTTTTGATGTGGATCACCTCCCCTACCTCAAAGTCCGTTCTGGATCCGTCAACATTCAGCATGCAATATTGATTTTCCGTTTTCATCCGGCGCATGTTTATGGCCGGCAAGTGTCTCAAGAAAACAGTCTCGCCAAGAAAATTTTTAACCTTCTGGAAATATGCATTGTTGAACGTGACATAATCTGTTGTAAACGGCTGCATCTGTGTAACCGGGCAGGCGGTTGATGGCAAGAACGTGCGCAGGATCATGTTTGTTTTGAACTCCAGGAGTGGGCCATGGTAGGCATTGGCCCCACGCAGCCTGGCAAGACCTGCCCAGGAAACCGGCGGCGCATAATACTGCCCGTTGTCGAGCAACCAGATCCCCACATAATCGGTCAGGTACTGCCCGTCAAGAATGGGTTCAGGATCCCCGAAGGTAAAAGCCATGGTTGTTGATGAATCGTTTTGGATCTCTTCCATTGTGCATATCTCCTATAAAGTCTCTACGATGTTGTCCTGGATCTGGTCATGGCTGATGGGCTCGTTTGCAAGGGCGTGCATAATGGCCCATGCCACGTCCGCATGGCCTGTGGTGTCTGTCCTGTTTGCTGCGTATGTGATCTGGCCGCTGTTTGTTGTTGTTTTGCGGATGGTCAAAAAGGCATGTGAAATTGTGGTTTCCTCGGCATCCCATAAAAGCCGGTTGGCGCCAATTACCTCCTGGGCCTTGAGCACCATGGATGTTTTATTGCCTACGCAATAGTGGATGGGGGTTGCCTGGGGATAAAAATTGCGCACGGTGTCAAATACACCCATGCCAGGTCCGGTTACATCAATGCCCATGTATGCAAAATTGTATTGCTGGATCAGTTTTTTGATCTCTGCCGCCTGCCATGTAAAGCTTTTATTCACCCATTTAAGCCGGGTAATCAGCCTGAATTTACCGTTATTCTCAAGGGGCGGCATCAGGATAACAAAGGAGGCATCATCCCCGGAGCGGCTTGGATCATACCCGCCCCATACCGGGTAATTCCCCACGGGCCGTTTTGCGTTTGGATCAATGTCCGTCCATGTGCTGGTATCTACGGCGCAGTGCTCCAGGTCTGCAAACTTAAAAACGCCGAAGGTGTCATCCACAAACAGGCAGCCGAACAGGTTTTTGAATTCATCCGGGGAATATTCCAGCTTTAGCTGGACCCGGTCGAACAGATCACACCCTGCCCTTTCCGCATCATCCAGGGTGATGATTTTCCGGTATGTGTTATCCGGGCAAAGGATGCCGGACTGCATCTGCTTAAACCCGGGGAACTCCACCCGTTTCTTTTTAAACCGCTGATTGTACCGGTCTCCGGTCCACATGTCATCCCATTGGCCCTTGTTCCGCCAATCATAAACCGTGCGCAGGGGAACGTTTGTGATCTCTGCGATCTCTTTGGGTTTGTGCCGGCGCAAATATAACCGTTTTGCGGCTGTTTGCCAAAATATCCCCCAGCCGGGATTTGATCGAACGCAATCAGGTCTGGGAAGATAAACTGCATTGAAGTGATTGAAAACTTTGCCGAGACCGGGAAATTCTACCTGGGCGGCCTGGCCATGACAGATGAACCGGCAAGCCTTGGCACGGATGAAATGCGTTTTTCCACAAACCCGGACCGCACATTCACGGCCCGGTATCCCGGAGAGCCGGTCCCGGACCTGCGGGATGCCGCCGATGATGAAACGGCATTTACCTTGTTTCGCAAGCTTCTGCATATCTTTTCCAAATTAAAACCAGAAACTGAAATAAAAGAGGAAGAACCCATGGACCAGAAACAATTTGATGAGCTGAAGGGTGAATTTAAAAAAAGCCTTGATGCCGTATCCGGCCTTGCTGAACGGCTTGATACATTTATGGCCGCAGGCGATCAGCCCCAGGATGATATGGAGGATACCCCGGACGATTCCGGAGATGACACCGCCACGCCCCCGGCAGAGGACTTTACCGAACTTAAAACCGGACTGGACGACCTGGGAAAAAAGTTTGATTCCCTGGTTGAACGGATGGAAAAGGCAGTGCCCGGTACCCGGTTTACCGAGACAACCGCACCGGCAGGCGACGAGGACGAACTTCTTTAATGCCGGCAGTATCCCGGCACCAGGAGAATCATAGATGAAAAAAGAGACAAAACAGAAGTTTAACATCATCAAGGCCCGGATCGCTAAAGCCTACGGGGTTGATACCGTGTCCGAACAGTTTTCAGCCACACCGACGGTGGAACAGCGGCTGAATGATAAAATTGTTGAACAGGACAATTTCCTGTCCCGGATCAATGTCATCTCTGTTGATGAGATCGAGGGACAGAACATCCTTGGGTATGCGTCCGGGCCAGCATCCGGAAGGACCGACACCAGTGGAGACGGCGAACGTACGCCAAATAATCTGCTGGGGCTGGATACCTATGATTACAAGCTTTACCAGACCAACTCTGATGTGTACATGCGCTATGCCACCATGGACGTCTGGGCTAAATTCCCGGATATGGCGGACCGGTATGCACGTTATGTCCAAAAACGGATTGCAAACGACCGGTGCCTGATCGGGTGGTATGGAGAGTCGGAAGCTGCCGACACAGACCTGGCCACATACCCGTTGATGCAGGATGTCAACAAGGGCTGGCTCCAATATATGCGGGAAAAACTATCCGCAAACATCCTGACCCAGGGAGAGAAAGCCGCAGGGGAAATCCGGATCGGTGCGGATGGTGATTTTGTGAACCTTGACCATGCAGTGGCAGAACTTGTTGCCGGCATCCCAAGATACCTTCGCCAGGATCTGATTGCCTTGATCGGTGACGAACTGGTGGGCATGGAAAAATCGGCCCTGTATCAGGCCATTGGTGCCCAGCCAACCGAGAAAACACTTGCCAAGATCGAAAAAGAGCTTGAAAACGATCTGGCCGCGCTCAAACTGATCAAGAGCATTAAGCAAAAAGAGCAGGTCAAGGCGGAAAGTCTGGTACCCAAATATTTGCCGACGGTCACCGGCCTGATGGCGTCCGGTTCCGACCATGCGCTGCTGGGCCAGGTGTTGATCTGGCTGTTTGATATCAAGGACATTGCCCAGGCCATGGGCCTGGCCATCTACTGCATTGAACATGATGTGCCCATGCCTGAACGGTTTAGACGCGATCTGCCCACATATCTATGCGATACCATAATTGAATGGGCAGACACTGAATTTGAAGCCGGCCGCAGTGTGGAGCCATATTTTACCCGGGTGTTTGATCTGGCGGAAGATTGGGATATCCACGATGAGATCCGGGCTAAATTTTACCGGCTCAAAGGGCTGATCGTCATGGACAAGGAAGACTTTGTCATGGCCGTCCCTGCCTTGGAAACCGCTATGGAGTATGGTGCAAAGGTAAAGACCGCCCTGGGCGACGCCAAGAAAAAGTGTGCCGCTTGTTTGGAATCCGGCACTGAACCTGAAACCAATAAAGAGACCGAACCAGAGCCTCCGACAGACGAATAGCCCGACCCAGCTCCCCGCCCAACCGGCCGCGCCCGGTCCAGGAACAATGCCTTTGGCCATTGTCCCACGGACCGGCGGCCGGTTTTTTATTTTCCGCTGCACCTGTAAATACGCATAGGTAATTTTCGCACTAGTTGATTTTTTTCATAAAACTGTTATTGTTTCTTAAAAGAACGAGGTTTATGGGAGGGGATTTGTGGTTACAGAAATTTTAGATCGGCTTGTTTGTTCAGACGATTCGAACGAGGATAAAACGAACAGCCGTACGGCAAAGACAGGCGAAGTGAACAAGCGCTCTTTTCATGGCCGCATTGTCAGGGGAGCCAGGTCAGGTTCTTCATGCAGAAGAATTTCGGCATATTCACCAAGGTTTGAACTATTGAAGTTCAATGTCATAAAAAGAGCAAGCTCAAAATACAATACCTTAGACAGAGACATGATATCTGAGGCTTGGGATAAAGTTGCCAAGAGATAAATCTCATAAATACAATTTCATATATGAAAAACTGGTTCCGGACGATAACGACATTGTCGGACTTATTGCCTATGGGATCTATAAAAGAAAAAAAATTGAATTCATAAAACAATATATTGCGGAGAACGATGGGGCAGATCCGGGTGAGGACATTATCCATGATTTTCATATGGCCAGCCTTCAGCATATAGACGGATACAGGCTTGAAGCTTCCAAACTTTCACTTGATTTTGCAAGGACCTATTGGGATGGTTTTCTTCAGGATACTGAAAATGAGCTGAATGATGCCAAACAGGATCTTGACGAAGAATATGAGAACCGCTGTACCAGAGAGATTGAAAGACTCAACAGGGAAAACGAAGAACGTAAACTAATTTTTGAACAGAAAGTAGGACTTCTTAAACCGAAATTCTGGTATGGTGTTGCACAGAGTATTGTTGCTTCGCTTCTTGTTTTGTTCGTCGTTTTTTTCCTTTTTATTGCCACTGAATCTTACCGGATTGATGCGATAAAAACATTCAGAAATTTTGCAGAGATCGTTAAAACAATAAATTCTGAACATTCATCACAACCCCATCCATCAGTAAATGAATGAGCTGTTATCCACTTCAAAGCTCAAGCCAGGCTTACTGAGCCTGGTATATTAAATTTATTCTTGCGTTTCTTAGTCCAGGGTGGTTAATCTCCAATTAAATTGAATCTTTACATCAACCAGTTTTATTAAAAAAATGAATAGGCAGAATCCGCCTATCACCATATTGGCCCATTCTGTCTATTTCACTTTATACTCAAAGAAGGTTTCTATGCACACCTACATTAAAGAATGTGAAACCGCTATCCTGCAAATATACAAGGGATTGGAATATTACAAAGACCTGTTAGATAACTGTTTTAGCACTGAAGTGCTCACAATTCCGATTGATACTCCCGATGAAGAAATTGATCGAATAACCGAAAAGTGGACAGAAGATAATCTCCTGTTCGACAGCCGTAGGTATACGAAATCCGGAAAGCCCTATCAATAAAGAGATACAGCTATCCCTCTAAAATGGCGTAGTGCCTACATATTTTAAGTGTTTATCCTATGGACTTGATTTTCGCAGGAAGTTTTATGTTTAATTTTTTAAATAGGTTACGCTGATTTTGAGTGAGTTCTGTGTACTGTAGTACACGCCCATCTTTATGCAAAAATTCGCCTAAATGGAGCCGTTCCAGCTCGGCGCGGACCCTGGGCCAGCTCAAGCCGGTCTCCAGCTCGGTAACCCGCACCAGGAGCAGGGCCAGCCAGCACAGCAGGACATGAGAGCGGATGCGGTCGTCTTTGGTGTGGTAGACAGGCCGGAGGGACAGGGTGGACTTTAAAGTGCGGAACGCGCGCTCGACTTCCATGAGTTGTTTGTAGCCAAGGGCGATATCCTCAGCCGACAGGCTTTTGTCGCTTGTGCTCAAAAGATATTTGCCGTCCAGCTTTTCCGCCTGCTTAATCTTAGCCTTATCCACCGTCAGCTTGCCTGACTTCAGTTCCTTGAGGTATCTGCCCATGGACCGGTGTGCCAGGAGAGCATATTTGGATTTGAGATATGCTTTGCCGGACCGTTTGTTCAGTGCCGCCAGCTCCGTTTCGATCCGCTCCAGGTTCCTTGCCCTGACATGTTTGTCGTGTTCAGCCTGTTCTGGGTTGTAAGCTGGTTGAACGGATGGAAAAGGCCGTGCCCGGTACCCGGTTTACCGAGACAACCGCACCGGCAGGCGACGAGGACGAACTTCTTTAATGCCGGCAGTATCCCGGCACCAGGAGAATCATAGATGAAAAAAGAGACCAAACAGAAGTTTAACATCATCAAGGCCCGGATCGCTAAAGCCTACGGGGTTGACACCGTGTCCGAACAGTTTTCAGCCACACCCACGGTAGAACAGCGGCTGAATGATAAAATTGTTGAACAGGACAATTTCCTGTCCCGGATCAATGTCATCTCTGTTGATGAGATCGAGGGACAGAACATCCTTGGGTATGCGTCCGGACCTGCCTCCGGCCGGACCGACACCAGCGGCGACGGCGAACGTACGCCGAATAATCTGCTGGGGCTGGATACCTATGACTACAAGCTTTACCAGACCAACTCTGATGTGTACATGCGCTATGCCACCATGGACGTCTGGGCTAAATTCCCGGATATGGCGGACCGGTATGCACGTTATGTCCAAAAACGGATTGCAAACGACAGGTGCCTGATCGGGTGGTATGGAGAGTCGGCAGCTGCCGACACAGACCTGGCCACATACCCGTTGATGCAGGATGTCAACAAGGGCTGGCTCCAATATATGCGGGAAAAACTATCCGCAAACATCCTGACCCAGGGAGAGAAAGCCGCAGGGGAAATCCGGATCGGTGCGGATGGTGATTTTGTGAACCTTGACCATGCAGTGGCAGAACTTGTTGCCGGCATCCCAAGATACCTTCGCCAGGATCTGATTGCCTTGATCGGTGACGAACTGGTGGGCATGGAAAAATCGGCCCTGTATCAGGCCATTGGTGCCCAGCCAACGGAGAAAACACTTGCCACCGCATCCCTGACCAAGTTCGGCGGTATGGACTGGACGACGCCGAACAACTTCCCGGGCCGAGGCCTGGTGATCACCAGCCTGGACAACCTGTCCATTTACATGCAGTCCGGCACATGGCGGCGCCATATCAAGGACAAGCCGGAAAAAGACCGGGTGGAAGATTACAACAGCCGGAACGAGGGCTATGTGGTGGAAACCCCGGAAAAACTTGTCGCTGTTGAATTCGATAACGTAAAGGTTCCCCAGAGCGACGGCTCCTGGGCCTAGTCCTGATGCTATAAATAAGGAAATAATCCCATGAGTCTTATGAAAAGATTTCAGGCAAAAAAGAAAAATGACCCGTCCTATGGTACCGGCGTCAAATCCAAGGTGCTGGGTACCATGCCGACCTCAACCCTTGCCCGTAACCAATCCCTTGCCAAGATTGAAAAAGAGCTTGAAAACGATCTGGCCGCGCTCAAGCTGATCAAGAGCATTAAGCAAAAAGAGCAGATTAAGGCGGAGAGCCTGGTACCCAAATATTTGCCGACGGTCACCGGCCTCATGGCATCCGGCTCAGACCATGCGCTGCTGGGCCAGGTGTTGATCTGGCTGTTTGATATCAAGGATATTGCCCAGGCCATGGACCTGGCCGTCTACTGTATTGAACATGATGTGCCCATGCCTGAACGGTTTAGACGCGATCTTCCCACATATCTATGCGATACCATTATTGAGTGGGCGGATAATGAATTTGAAGCCGGCCGCAGTGTTGAGCCATATTTTACCCGGGTGTTTGATCTGGCTGAAGATTGGGATATTCACGATGAAATCCGGGCCAAATTTTATCGGCTCAAGGGCTTGATCGCCATGGACAAGGAAGATTTTACCATGGCTGTACCTGCCTTGGAAACCGCCATGGAGTATGGGGCCAAGGTAAAGACCGCCCTGGGCGATGCCATGAAAAAGCGTGCTGCTTGTTTGGAGTCCGGCACTGAACCTGAAACTAACGAAGAGACCGAGCCAGAACAACCGACAGACGAATAGATCAACCCAGCTCCCCGCCCAACCGGCCGCGCCCGGTCCAGGAACAATGCCTTTGGCCATTGTCCCACGGACCGGCGGCCGGTTTTTTATTTTATTGTTTGATATGCATAATATTCATGCCACGCTTCTTTTAACGGAGAAAGACGGGTGTAATCTATTATTATCACGGATTTTCATGGTACGCTAAGAAACCCTACTTTCAGAAAATAATTTTGCCAAAATCCACACTCAAGTTGTGCTGTCCCCAATAACAGAGAACGTTTTATTTTCAAAAAATCTGAGCCTCATTTTTTTAAATTTTTGCATTGTTGTGAGCAGTAAGGGTAGGTTTCTTTTTTTCTTAATTTTGATTGTTACCTGATCAGCTTCAATTTGTACATTCCCAGTCATTGCAAGAAATTTTTTATAGAGAGAATAATCACTGATATGCGAATAACCAGGTAAATCCATAGCAAAGAGTCGTAGCAAATTGTGTGTAAGTATGGACATTGTAAGATCAAAATCTACTTTAATAACCATTGATGATGATACTTTGTTTAGATGAAAGAATTCAATTTGTTCTGAAATGCCTTTTTCAACCAACCATCTTCTTGTATATTTTCTAATCAACTTGTCGCAGGGTTTATCGAAATCGTTTGTTATTAATAGAGCTGGTTTAATCTTACCATGCCCTGTTATTGCTATTTGCCGCACCTCACCACCATAATCTTTTAGAAATATCTTTTCATCATTAACTCTTAAGTTTCGGCCTTTGCCATTTGCCATTGTGACTCTAACTTTTTTCCATGATGAAGGCGACTTTTGGCTAAGTTCTTCGACTATCTTTTTTCCCCTTCTTCGGATGGTAAGAAATTTTATTTCTTTGCCAAGCTTGGCAAGATTTTCATAAGTGGTGAATTTGCTATCGAAAACCAAGTATTTCAGATCGTTGCCGCTGTTAGCATTATAAAAATCAAGGAACTCAATTGCGACTTGATTTTTTTGCTGATGCCTGACATTAGTGTCGCCATATGTAATGATACCGGAATCTGGATCTTGTGCTAATACAGCAGCTATGCTTGCCAACGCTTTATTCCGTGTTCCTGACCAATTATTTTCAAGGTGGGAATCGTCTCCCCAATACGGAATTGTTGTAAAATCAATATTGGACGTATCTGAAAGCAATCCTTCGTGAAGCAATATTTGATGCAGCCCTTTGAGAAATTCTTTATTCATTTCACTGGTGATTCGATGAGAGTAAGAGGTGTACCAACTAGTTTTTGGAAGAACATTCAAACCGGCAAATAACCCCAATCCTCTATCCATACACCAAATATCATCAGCAGAGTATCTGCGGACATTAGACAATTTAAGGGCAACGAAACACAGGATTGATGATAGTCTGTTTATTGTGCCTGTTTCCGGATAATTTGAATTTTGGATAAGCCTGTCAATGCTATATTGTTGCAGGTATGGCAGTAGACACAACACACCAAAACTATTTTGCCCGGTAAATGACTCAGGCGCAAAATCCAACATATAACTTTTCGGTGCTTCTATTTTCAATGAAGCGCTTGTCTTTTCACGAGTAGTGCTTTTTCGGCGGGGAAGTCGGGCGAATCCTTCTTTTTTGAGTAGATTGTAAATGTATCCTTCAGAAACAGTTTCTCCCTGAGCATCAAGAGCGGCCTTGATGTCAGGCACTGAAAGATGATTTTTCCGAGAATCAATAATGTATTGATTGGTTTCGCTGGTATCGTCTTTAGGTCTACGGCCAGCTGGTTTGGAAATAAAAAAATGCTGATCAGGATTTTCCTGCGACAGATTTTTCTTAAAATCACGGGTTAAAGAATAGAATGAACTCAACTTATAGCCAAATTGTTTGGCAACGTCTTCGGCTTGACGTTTTTCGACATAAAAAGCACGAAGAGCTTCGTACTTTTTTTGAGCGGTATTTTGTGGTCGACAAAAAAAATGTTCGGGTTCCATACGGCACCAAAATTAGGGTCAATTAATGTCATGATACGCATTTGTTAAAATTGATTAAAATCACAAAATTTGAAAAAATTCAAGAAAAACACTGCAATATCACCTAAAAACCGTCATTTTGTGCATCACGATAAACATTTTTCCAATCAATATCAAGATACTAGTAGTATAAAATAGCCCTAATTTTTGAACAAATTTAGCGTAGATCTATAGCAATACGTCTGTTTTTATTGGGTTTACACAGAAGTGGTTGAAAATTACGACATAAATTTTAGGGTTTTAGCATGACATGAAAATCCGTGATTATTAGGAGAAGCATTATGAGTATGCAGCTTGTAGAAGACCGCAACATCGGCCACATTGAATTTGACCAGAATAAAATTTGCCTGGTTGAAAATGACAATCAACTTTTTGTTCCTTTGAGACCCATTTGTACTGCCCTGGAATTGAACTGGCAAAACCAGGTTCGGAACATTCAGGACGATGCTGTTTTGAGTTCAGTTGTCGTCACTATGACGACAACTGGACAAGACGGGAAGCAGTATGAAATGATCTGCATCCCTCTTTCATATCTCAACGGATGGTTATTCAGAATCAACCCGGCAAGGTACGAAGGCGAACGCCGGGCCAGGATCATTAAATATCAGAAAGAGTGCTATAACGTATTTTCCGCACCTTCAATCGACAAAACACATACAATTTTAAATAATATAAAATCAACATGTTAACCTGATTTTCAAACACTTCACAAAAGTATAATAAATAAAAAAAGTTTGTCTAGACAAACACCAATTATTTAGTTTATGGTGCTCCCCAAAAAAAACTCAAAACGAAGAGGGAGCAAAATATGAACATCCCAGGTACCGAGGAATGGAATTTCACAGATGTAAAATTTCTTCCGATTTTAAAAGAGTACGCCAAACGTATCAATCTGGTTGAAACGATCAATACCATGACAGATAGCAAAATGGATCTATCGCCAGGTGATGCGGTGCTTGGGATGATTATGGATACGGTCTCCGGAAGGACTCCTTTGTACAGACTTGAAGAAGCTTTCGACGAAATGGATACCGAGTTGCTTTTTGGCAAACCCATCAGCCCCGATAAATTTAACGACACAAATATGGGGCGGGTATTGGACAAACTTTTTGAGACTGGAACTCAAAAGATATTTTCCCAGATTTCCCAAAACGCCATTGGTTGTTTTAAACTGGATACGCGCCACCACCACTTTGATACGACCTCTGTCTCCGTCTTTGGCGCTTACGAAGATCACCCCGATACGCAATTGAATATCACCTACGGTTACAGCAAGGATAAACGTCCGGATTTGAAGCAGTTCATGGTGTCCATGTTGTGTGTAGACCGAAATATTCCGATCATAGGAAAAACCCAGGACGGGAATGCTTCAGACAAGACCCTGAACAATGAGCTTTTATCTCATATCTCATCACACATGGCCGAACATGGGTTCAAGCCCGGTGCCTCCATTTATGTTGCAGATTCAGCCTTTGTGACCACAGATAATCTTATAGCTGCGGAGGGAAACGGCATCCGTTTTTTAAGCCGATTGCCAGCTAATTTCAATGAATGTAAGCATGCCATTGCCCAGGCTGTTGCAGCCGACAACTGGGTTGATATTGGGGCTTTGGCCGAAAGCCAAAGCGAAAAGAAACCGCCCGCATCCTATCGTTATTATGAAACAACCGCTACCATTGGTGATGGGGCCTACCGGGCCATTGTATATCACTCCAGTGCCCATGATAAAAGGCGTCAGAAACGCATCGACCGAATATTAAAAACCAGCAAAGACCAGCTGGAAAAGAAAATCAAAGAGGCGACTCTCCAACCCTTCAAATGTCGCCCGGATGCAGAGGTGGCAGCCGGCACTTTGGTCAAAGCAGCAGACAAAAGCCTTTACAACTTGCGAGCAGAGATCATTGACGTACCCAAATACGGCAAAGGACGTCCCAAAAAAGGGGAAGCCAGGAAGCCGAAATCCATTGAATATGAACTGAAGGCAACTGTCGAAGAAGATCCAGAAAAAACAGAAAAGATCAGACTTGAAGCGGGCTGTTTTGTACTCATAACCAACGTTCCGGCCCAGGCTGACGAACAGGAGTGGCCAGGAGTCGAGCTCCTCAGGCTTTACAAAGAACAGGATGGGATCGAAAAAAATTTCGGGTTCCTGAAAGATCCAGCCATTGTGAATGCCATCTTTCTGAAGAAGCCGAAACGGGTGGAAGCGCTTGGGCTAATTCTCCTGCTTTCTTTGTTGCTCTGGCGGCTAATAGAACGAAACTTGAAGCTGCATGTAAAAAAGACGGGGAAACGGTTGCCTGGCTGGAAAAAAAAGCCCACAAATAGTCCGACGGCCTTTATGATGACTACGAAGTTTCTTAGCATATTAGTTATAACCGTTGGAAGACAACGAAAATTAGCAAAGCCGCTAAATGATACTCAAGTGCAGTACCTTAGAGCCTTGGACGTCCCGCCGGAATGCTTTTTTGTTCCGTAAGAGCTGTGCAAACGCTGAATAAATTGTCAAAGAACCATAAAATTGAGTGCGGAATGTACGCTATAAGGCATTATTTGAACATTTTTACCCCCACACCAAACAGCAATCAGCGCGTCTTGTTAATAAAACAGATGCGAATAAACTTGAGTTGAACTATCTGAAAACGTCATCCGACATGGATGACCAGGCTGAAAAGGAAGCTTTGAAGGTTTACAGGGGCCTAAAAAGCCTTTCGGATTATTCTCTTTGCCCGCAGCTTCAGGCGAAGATCCGGAAACACGTTGAAGCTTTAAATAAGGACAGCCTTTTTCCGGTAGTGCAAACAGGTACCGAAGCATAGCGCTTCTCCTATCCTCACCGTTACCGGCCGCAGGTCAAATGACCGGCGGCCGGTTTTTTTGTTAACACGAAACATATTAACCTGAAAATCGGATAAAGCGTACATTTTAAGCCAGAAACACAACCTTATTGGCGATAACCAATCGAAAGTATTGGATTTTAAACCATATTTTTGAGGTGTGTGTAAAATTTTTATACGTACATGTTAAGGCGTATTTTCCGCACCTTCAATCGACAAAACACATACAATTTTAAATAATATAAAATCAACATGTTAACCTGATTTTCAAACACTTCACAAAAGTATAATAAATAAAAAAAGTTTGTCTAGACAAACACCAATTATTTAGTTTATGGTGCTCCCCAAAAAAAACTCAAAACGAAGAGGGAGCAAAATATGAACATCCCAGGTACCGAGGAATGGAATTTCACAGATGTAAAATTTCTTCCGATTTTCAAAGAGTACGCCAAACGTATCAATCTGGTTGAAACGATCAATACCATGACAGATAGCAAAATGGATCTATCGCCAGGTGATGCGGTGCTTGGGATGATTATGGATACGGTCTCCGGAAGGACTCCTTTGTACAGACTTGAAGAAGCTTTCGACGAAATGGATACCGAGTTGCTTTTTGGCAAACCCATCAGCCCCGATAAATTTAACGACACAAATCTGGGGCGGGTATTGGACAAACTTTTTGAGACTGGAACTCAAAAGATATTTTCCCAGATTTCCCAAAACGCCATTGGTTGTTTTAAACTGGATACGCGCCACCACCACTTTGATACGACCTCTGTCTCCGTCTTTGGCGCTTACGAAGATCACCCCGATACGCAATTGAATATCACCTACGGTTACAGCAAGGATAAACGTCCGGATTTGAAGCAGTTCATGGTGTCCATGTTGTGTGTAGACCGAAATATTCCGATCATAGGAAAAACCCAGGACGGGAATGCTTCAGACAAGACCCTGAACAATGAGCTTTTATCTCATATCTCATCACACATGGCCGAACATGGGTTCAAGCCCGGTGCCTCCATTTATGTTGCAGATTCAGCCTTTGTGACCACAGATAATCTTATAGCTGCGGAGGGAAACGGCATCCGTTTTTTAAGCCGATTGCCAGCTAATTTCAATGAATGTAAGCATGCCATTGCCCAGGCTGTTGCAGCCGACAACTGGGTTGATATTGGGGCTTTGGCCGAAAGCCAAAGCGAAAAGAAACCGCCCGCATCCTATCGTTATTATGAAACAACCGCTACCATTGGTGATGGGGCCTACCGGGCCATTGTATATCACTCCAGTGCCCATGATAAAAGGCGTCAGAAACGCATCGACCGAATATTAAAAACCAGCAAAGACCAGCTGGAAAAGAAAATCAAAGAGGCGACTCTCCAACCCTTCAAATGTCGCCCGGATGCAGAGGTGGCAGCCGGCACTTTGGTCAAAGCAGCAGACAAAAGCCTTTACAACTTGCGAGCAGAGATCATTGACGTACCCAAATACGGCAAAGGACGTCCCAAAAAAGGGGAAGCCAGGAAGCCGAAATCCATTGAATATGAACTGAAGGCAACTGTCGAAGAAGATCCAGAAAAAACAGAAAAGATCAGACTTGAAGCGGGCTGTTTTGTACTCATAACCAACGTTCCGGCCCAGGCTGACGAACAGGAGTGGCCAGGAGTCGAGCTCCTCAGGCTTTACAAAGAACAGGATGGGATCGAAAAAAATTTCGGGTTCCTGAAAGATCCAGCCATTGTGAATGCCATCTTTCTGAAGAAGCCGAAACGGGTGGAAGCGCTTGGGCTAATTCTCCTGCTTTCTTTGTTGCTCTGGCGGCTAATAGAACGAAACTTGAAGCTGCATGTAAAAAAGACGGGGAAACGGTTGCCTGGCTGGAAAAAAAAGCCCACAAATAGTCCGACGGCCTTTATGATGACTACGAAGTTTCTTAGCATATTAGTTATAACCGTTGGAAGACAACGAAAATTAGCAAAGCCGCTAAATGATACTCAAGTGCAGTACCTTAGAGCCTTGGACGTCCCGCCGGAATGCTTTTTTGTTCCGTAAGAGCTGTGCAAACGCTGAATAAATTGTCAAAGAACCATAAAATTGAGTGCGGAATGTACGTTAAGGGCGGATTATGTATGGTTTTATGCAATAATCGGAAAAACTCACGTCAGTTAACAGCGTGGAAACGACCGGAAGCTGTATTTCACCCATTAAAATGGATACCATTTGCAGTGAAAACACCAGAAAGTCCTATACAAAAACGGCTTGCTGACACTGGTGTGCTTTGAAAATATGGAGCAATAGTGTACGCTTTATCCGACTTTCAGGTTCTTTAATGAATGTCCCTGTTGAAAGTTCTTTGATCAACCGGGCGTCCAAATCAGGGGCAGCCTCAAAATCAAATGTTTCAAGCGGTTTCTGCATCGGGAACCTGGCTTCCTTGAGACGTCGCTTGCGACCGTTTTCCTGCCGTATTTGAACTTCTGCTTCAACAAGATTCAATAAAAACTCATCGTAGCCGCAGGCCGCCTCATGCGCCTGCCGGATCTGACCTTCCAACTCTTTTTCCATCGTCGAGAGCTTCAGCGTTTTTAAGTGCTGTGTGAGGACTGCCTGGAGTGCTGGGTTCATAAGATACCTCCAAGCTGTTCGTATGCCGAGATGTCAGCAGGGGGCAGTGTCTCCCAGTTCGACAAAGGATCAAATTGGGACTCCATAGAGATGTTTTGACTGTGTAAAATCTGCTTGAGAGCATTGCTGCAGCCGACATTGCTTTTCAGTGCTTCCTTTACGGCTGCTTCTATCTTGTCTACAGCATATTTTTCGTACAGCATCAGCACGGTGACAAATTCCCGGGTACCTTTGGTTACACCGTTTTTCCGGCGAAAATGTTCTAATAACTTTTTCAGGCAATCCGGCCATTGATCACGCCATTGTAAAATTGGCCGGGCGGTATCAAATGATTGTGGACGCTGACGAATTAACTCCAGATAATGTTCCGGTTTTAGACTCCACTTATTATTTCCATATAACCGATGATGGGTGCTTATTTTTCTGCCGCTCCAATAAATGATCACCTGGTCTATCTCTACCATCGCCTGCACTCTCATGTAAGCATAGCGCGTCGGGACAGAATACCGGTTCTTGTCAATAATAACGGTGGCGTATTTGTTTACCTTGACCATGAACATCTCAACGTTACTGAATGATGTTGTCGGCAATGGCAGCAATACCTGCTTTTCTGATTCAAACAATTCATTGACGCTTTGTGTTTGACCGGCGATGCGATGCTCTCCATAGGCCATGCAATCATTGAGGAGACGTGTGTTCAATTCGTGCAGACTGTCAGCATGTGGGATAGGAACCATATAATTTCTTCGAGCATAGCCGACCAGGCCTTCAATCCCCCCTTTTTCATGGCCCTGGCCGGGATTGCAAAACCTTGGATCGAAGTTGTAATAGGCCTTGAACCGATTATAAGATTCCTGAAGATGACGTTTTTTTCCTTTAAATACCTTTTGTACGACTGTTGTCAGATTGTCATAGATAAGAACTGGGAACACGCCTCCAAAAAATGAAAAGGCCTGGATATGAGCGTCAAATAAAGCTTGCTGCCTTTCACAGGGATAACAGCGAACAAAGTGTTTGCCCGAACATTTTGAACGTATGCAAAATAATTTCAGCTTCACGGGTTCGCCGGCAATAACTGCCTGACAGTTTCCCCAGTCTACCTCGGCTTCCTGGGCAGTCGTCGGATCTGATGGGATAAATGCCTGCTGATTCGTTAAACCCAGCCTCAGTTTTGCCTCACGCACATAACGGCGAACCGTCGTCTCTCCACCGGAATAATCGAGTTCTGATTTCAGACGATGGTATATCCGGGTTGCCGTATGCCGCTGCTTGTATGGCTTGTCCTTGTCATCGCCAAGCCAGCGGTCTATCTCCTGGATATAAGGACCAAGAACAGGATATGGCTGTTTAGATCGTTGCTTGTAGCCAATGTATTCCTGCTTTAAAATTTTTTTTATGGTGTTTTTTGAATGGCCGGTTTCTCTTGCAAGCTCTTTAATGGCCTTTCCATAAACACGGTGAGCTGTTCGGATGTAATCATACTGATCCACTTTAAGCATTCTCCTTTTCGTCTCCGGTAATGGGTTAAAAATCTCCATTCAATACCAGAGTACTGATGCAAAGTGGGGGGTCAATTTTAGGTTGTCATTTGGTCCTCAAAGGGGTCAATTTTAGGTTAGCAAAACCAGAAATTCCCACGTTGAACCCCAAACCTCTTTTAAAATGGCATATTCTTGATCAAAAAGTTGTTTCCAAGCATGTGAACGTTGCTGATTGGCAGCTTTGACTTTCTCTACTTCATTGGTAATTTTCTGCGTATCTTCAATGGTGGCAAGATTCTTCGCCTTTTCATCAACGTATTTTTGGGAACTTTTCCTGAATATGACAAACAAAGCTATTGCTATTATACCTGCAACATTTCCGATATAGTTTAGGGGGGGCACATTCATCTCCACACAGTTGTTGAACGAAGCCGCTCGCGCGGCGGAAAACCCCAAAGTTATGTATACTCCTAATTGTGGGATCAAACGGAAGATCCCAACTATCTATAATTAAAGGAGTATACCATGAACACATCCGAAGTAAACCGTTTTAACGAACTCTATGAGCGCCATTTAAAAACCCTTAGACTTCAGGGAAAGGCTCAAAAAACCATTGATGCTTATTCCAGGGCCATCCGGCGGGTAAGAGATTACTTTGACTGCTGCCCGGACAAACTCGAACCCGTACAACTTGAAGATTACTTTTCCGATTTGGTTGACTCTCATTCATGGAGTACAGTCAAAATTGATCGCCTTGGACTCCAGCATTTCTGGAAATTTGTTTTGAAAAAAGAATGGAATTGGTTGAATATTGTTAAGCCGCCTAAGGTTAAAACCATTCCGGATATTTTGACTCCTGGTGAGGTGGAAAAGCTCATCGGTGCGACACGCAAACTGCGTTACCGGGTTTTCCTGCTGACAACTTATTCCATGGGCCTGCGTTTGGGAGAGGCATTGTCCCTGCAAGTGAGAGATGTTGATGCAGCACGAAAACTTGTCCATATCCGGAGAGGGAAAGGCCATAAAGACCGGCTAATTCCCTTACCGGACCGCACCCTGGTCGGACTGCGGGAACTATGGAAAAGACATCAACACCCCAAACTGCTTTTTCCCAATGCCAACGGTTCACTGGAAACCATCCAGAAGGCAAAATCTCATATGGACCGGGGTGGTGTCCAAAATGCCATGAAGGCTGTAGTCGCCGATTGCGGTATCAAAAAAAAGTTTCCATACACTCTTTGCGCCACAGTTTTGCGACCCATCTGCTTGAAAAGGGCTTAAGCCTTCGCCACATCCAGGCTCTTCTCGGCCATGCCCGTCCTGAAACAACTGCACGTTACGCACACCTTACTGATGTCACGGAAAAGGACTGCAGGACGACCATCAATGATTTGATTAACACCATTCATGTAGATTTCTGGAAGGTGTAATCATGCGACTTTCTCCTATCATTGAAGAATATTATGATGCATTTTTGACTCGTTACGGGGATAGGGCATTGCCGGAACAGATCAAAGCCTTAAACGCCATACTTCGTTGCCGCACACCAGACGCCGGGCAGATTTATACGGTCTGTCCAGACTGCAATCATACACAACTGCATCCACTGTCCTGTGGAAACCGCAATTGTCCCCATTGTCAAAACCATGAGACAAGCCAATGGATTGACCGGCAGCAAAATAAACAGCTTCCCGTCCAGTATTTCATGGTAACTTTTACCTTGCCCTGTCAGTTCAGGAAAGTTGCATACCGGAATCAACGGACAGTTTATTCTCTGATGTTTTCATGTGTATCCAGCACGTTGAAAGAATTTGGGCTAAATCCCCGGCACCTTGGGGCCCAAATCGGTATGACCATGGTTCTTCACACTCATAGCAGAAGATTGGATTTTCACCCGCATATTCATGTAGTTGTTCCAGGTGGCGGTGTTGACCCATCCAGGCGGCAATGGAAAAAGAAAAAAGGCAAGTATTTGTTTAATCGAAAAGCCCTGGCCAAAGTTTTTCGGGCACGTTTCCTGAACGGATTGAATAAAGAGAATTTGCCAATTCCCAAAGGTGCTCGTTCCAAATGGATTGTCGATTGTGCCAGGGTCGGAACCGGCATGTCTGCCCTGAAGTACCTGTCCAGATATTTATACCGGGGAGTGATCAGCGAACGTGATATCATTGCCAATCAGGACGGCCGGGTTACCTTCATGTATATTGACGGTAAAACCAAAGAGATGTGCAGGCGAACCCTTAAAGGAGAGGAGTTTCTGCACCTGATCCTGCTTCATGTGTTGCCCAGGGGATTTCGTAGGGCAAGAGATTACGGCTTTCTTCACGGGAATGCCAAGAAATTGCTCTTCATAGTACAGATGATTCTCCACGTTCGGATTATGGCAATAGTGCTTCGGCCAAGGCCTGTTTTTAAATGCCCCCATTGCGGGAAGCCTATGAAAATCCTCGGAATAAAGCCTGTCGGTACAGGATAGGATAAACAAAAGGTAGAAACCCAATCTCAATTTAACTGGAGGTGAACAACACTATGAAATAATCCGGCTTTTTTTAGAAAGCCCTGAAAAGGGCAACGCTATAGGTGCGTCTTATCTCAGGAGCCCGGAAATAACACGCCTTTCAGATCCTTAATCCCCAAAAAGATATTTTCATATATATGGAAACCCGGCTCATTTGGGCCGGGCTTGTTCAACAATCGGATAAGATCGTGGTTCGTTCCTCACACGATCTATCCTTATTCGTTATGCATATGGGCTATGTATGCGTATGTATATTTTTCGCAGTGCGAAAATGTAAGGCACTTACTATCATTGCCGAGATAAAGTACACCGTCGCTTGTGAATAATTAGTGCTAATGCACAACACTACGGTCGGAAAAAAAACAACTACAATATAAAAGACCCCATAAAATGTTTTTGCCACTTCTCTTTGTTTTTTGCTTCCAACTAGTTTCCAGTTTTCGGCAACTCTAAATGATTCTAAATCCGACTCACCATTTCTCAATCCTTCTCGAAATTCTTTCTCAAATTTAGATATTTCATCCAAATAAAAAACGGCAAGTGACTGTTTCAATAGTCCATAAAAACCGACAAAACAAATGATGACCAATATCGCCAAGAAGCCCAAAACGAGAAATAAATCGTTTTTTACATCAAATAGACTACTTGCCGGTTGAAATGCTAAAAGCACGCCCACTGCACCTAACAATTTAAAGTCTTCGAATGAGCTTTTTGAATATTGGTCCAAAACTTCAGACAAGCGCACCATCTCTTTATATTTAAATTCTAGCTCCAGGTTGTCCATTGACTTTTCCTACATGCTTTTGCGTTCTTGGTGTTTTGCATAACGCCGCTAATCAGCCGCGCGGCTTTTTGCGTCGGCTGAATTAGCCTGGTTGGACGATTTTTTTGTATATGTAGAACCCGAACCCCAGTGCCGGATCTATGGGGGTAACTCCAGATAGAGTAAAGCCGTTCTTCTCATAGAATAGATGATTTCGTTTTGCATAATCTGGTGTCTCAAGTATCCAATTGCAAACCTGAGGGTATATTCTTTGGGCCTCAGAAAGAATCCAAGAACCAATACCCTTGCCCATAGATTCCGGCTTTACATGAATACCGTGAATTGTCCCACGATCTAAATGAATATCTAAGATGCAACTTCCGATTATTTCGCCATCCTTAGTGCATTTGTGGTAATCCATCGATTTTAACCATTCTCTATGCTTTTGAATGCTGTCATAGCCTGGAGGACCGCCACGTAATGCACCAACTGGCTTGTAGTGATCATCGTCTGCGAATGCCAATACCGCCAATTCTCGTAATTGTGGCAAATCAGATTCGGTTGCTTTTGATATTTCGATCATGACATTAGCGCCCAACGGGGAACTGAAGGGCCAGACTTTTTAACCCCCAAAAACTCCGATAAAAAGATAAATATTCCTGAACTATGAACTCCTGAAAAGGCCGCGCAGTAAGCCTGGTCCCTCTCCCGCTTTTTATTATAGCCATAATGTTTTCCCCTCTACATAACTTTCAACGGCTTGAAATGGTGTTGTATAATCATTTTTTCCAGCAGAAAGATAAGAAAAAAGGCATTGGTTTATTGACATTTCCATAGCATTGATGTTTTCGGCTGAATATAATCCAACCGTCATTCTCTTTATCTCGTTAATGCTGCCTGTTATTTTCCGATTTCCATTTTTGCCGAGGGAAAACTCGGCATTATTTTTATACCAAGGACAAGAAACATTGATGTCTTTTGTTATAGCCTGGAGGTTTTTGAATTGTGATTTTCGGCGAACCAATGTAAATAATGTATATTCATGCACGATAAATAGCATTGGAACGCGTCCAAGCATAACGATAGCAATTCTCCAGAAGTCTCCTGTACGTTCCTCAAGTTCTGTCCAATTGATATGAAACCGTTTTGCTGCTTTAGTGCTCAGATTAATCACTATTTTGTCTCGTATATTTAAAGGGCTTCATGTTTAAAGCTCTAACAAGTTGATCAGTGGTTTCCGTTTATCAAATGGGATAACATGAATATTTTGAATGTTATACGGATATAGATAATTCCTTTTTAAAATCAATTTAATTGGAGATTAACCATTCCGGCCAACGAAAAGCAAGAATAAATTTAATATATTATTATCCTCCCCCCAACGGAATCAAGAAGGGTACAAGATGTTGTACCCAGCAGCACCACCCGAAAAGCGAGCTTAAATAGACAAAGTCAACAGGTAAACATGGCAAGCTATAAGGCAAGTCAGACTCAACTTTTTATATGAGATGTAGCGGTAAATCAACCGGCTGCCTCCTCAAAGTCGAGAACCTTTGGTTTTAGGTTAATTTTTTCGCGAAGACGATTAAGCTGAATAACCTGCCGACATCAGGCAGTCGGTGTTAAACGTGTGGATAGCAAAATTATAATATTTGAAGTGCTTTAAAAAGGCCTCTGTGAACAATGATATGTTCCTTTAAATTAATATTGGCAGAAGGCTTCTCATATCGAAAAACTTTTATATTTTTTTGTTTGGGTTGATTTCCTATTACACTGAAATGAAAAAGTATTCGCAGTACAAATTCTGTATCTCTTTTGGGTATAAGGCCAGAATCGATACTTTTTTCAAATTCTCTTGAAAATTCTTCGATAGACAATGTTTGTTTTCTTATTTTTGAGAATATATCTAGGATTCGTTTAATCTCAGGAAGAACACCATGTATTTCATCTTCAAGTTCACTTCTAAGATAATTTGAAAATGATTTATCAACGTCAACTACGGTCGTAGGACTAATTTTATCCCAATGGGGATTGTGGAGAGTTTCCTCGGCAGCAACCTGGAGATATCTAACATAATCTCGTGGTCTAAGTTGCGTACTTTTCGTGATATAATTGAAAATGCTTGTTCGTTTATTTTGTTTATGACCGAAGCCGACAGCTTTCTTTAAAAACAGGGAGTCCCATGCTACACTGAATGGCAAAATATTGCCATTTGGTGAAATTGCTTTTGAGATTCGAAATGCTAATAAGCTCTTGATGGAATGTTCATTCCAGTCCAGATTAACTTTGAGATCGTTCCATTTTGTTTTATCTGGGTCTAATAGCATGTCATAGATATCATCTCGTAAAAAAATTACCGGAAATATCTGATACCTTGCTTCTTTGAAAACGGATCTTACATCTTGAACTGCTTTAAAAAGGCTTGTTAATAGCGCTGTATATTGTGAGTACCTTTCACTTACAACAATATCTTTATAATCTTCGTCCAATTCGTCAAAAATAATCATATATCGGGAGTTATCCAGATATTCTAAAATCAATCTTTCTAATATATCAACTCTTTCGATCCATTGAGTATCGTTGTTTTCAGTATTTTTATTTGATGTAAAACCTAAACCATTGCCTAATATTGTTAGATTAAAATTTCCACTAGTCCATCTAGAAACATTTGAAGATAAAGAGGTTGGGATATCTTTTTCATAAACCTTGCTTAATTCACTTCTTATTTCACTATTAATGTTTTGATTCGTAATCAATAGCTTCGCGATAGATGAATAAATTACATATTTCCAAAGCGTTATATATTGATTTGGGGTGTTATATTGGTTGTTTGATAGACTATATAAAGTATTGAAAGGAAAATTTTTAAATGTAAGCTTCTGTGAGAATTTGTTGTGTTCTTTTTTGTGGTATAAAAATTCACAGATAGCGGTTTTGCCTGTGCCTTTCCTCCCAACGACATAGGATCTTGCCCCCCTTTCTATCTTGCTGACTAAATCAAGGTGATAAAAATATCTTTGGTTATCTTCAAGTTTTGCTTCAAGCTTCCAATCTTCTATCTCACTTAACAATTCTCTAGTCATTTTAAGTTATCCCACTGTTATGAAAGATGTAACTATGCAATATCCTCTATCATGCTAACAACAATATCTTCAACAGATTTGTATATCAATTACGATTGATTATCTAACTGTATAACATAATTGTTTTATGTTAACCATATCCGCATAATTTCTTTTTAAAATCGCCATTATTGGAATGATTAAATTCCCTGTAAAAAATTGCAACAGTCAATTAAATGCGCCTATACAACTTCCTTTTATTTTTGACCAAGAGACCGTTGATTTATGGTATAATTGGATGGTTTTTAGGAAATTCACCGAACTCAATATGTGGTATGCCTGGTAAAATCAATAACATTAATATCCTGAAAGTCGTATAAAGCGTACACTATTCGGGGCGTACCCCCAGATACTTCAAAAACAGCCTATCTCTGGCGACTGATTCGGTGGACCATCGATAATTTCCCATGGCAGTCTGTACCTTTGTGGTTTCGATACAGTCAAACCAATCCAAAATCTGAGAAAGCGAACGTTGTGCAATCCAGTTTTCCAGCTTTTTTTCGAGCTTGATAAGTGATTGGGTTTTCCCGGATTCTTTTTCCCTCAGCCTGGATTGTATTTCCTTTATTTTTTTTGTCAAAAAACAATGATAACCCAGAGAGACAAATTGTGTAAATTGTCTCCCACGCAAATTGTCAGGATACCATGTGCGCGGCCGAGCGCCGTCGAGTCTCCCCTTTTGCACGGCAAAAAGTTCTTCAATTTTTTCACGCAGCCGGTAGTTTTCAAGCGCTGTAAATGTGTCCATAGCCTGATTGCTGACAAGGGCGAAATAGCCAAAGTATTTTTTTGCTTCGGCAATGGCCTCATCGTTGAACCCAACCTTCAACTGTCCCCCACGCCCCTTTCTGGAGCTTGTCAGGTACTTGTCTATTTTTCTTTGCGCTGATTCCGTAAATTCTGTTGTGTTCTCTTCCACCAGCATCTTTAGGTCAAGCAAATCCTTGCGAAAGGCGAGTTCTTTCTTGGCTTCATTGTCGGGGGAATAATAAATGTGGACATACAGGCGGCGCGAGAATGTCTCTTTTTCACCGGCAGCTGTGCCGTTGCGTGACCGCTGGCGAACTTTACTGAACTGGTGTGTTAAGCACGAAGTTGCGCCACAAATTGACGGATCAAACGGGCAGGTGCTGGACATACTCGCTATACTTGGGCGAAGTGCATCAACTGTCTCACGGATCCAGGTAATGTTGGGGTCAACCAGGGTCAAAAATTTCACATTGCGCAAGGAAAATTCCATCATGTTTTTCTGGCTATAGTAGCCGTTATCAGTAACAACCAGAGGTTTTTCAAGATGGAGGCATTTAAGCTGTGTCAGAGTGTTTTCAATAGAGATAACATCCGGAACATTGCCTGGTTGTTTGGAGAAGGCTATTGGTTCGCCAGACTTCACGGAATATAGGGTTAAAAGCTTGATCGTGTTGAGTCCGTCTTGAGCTTTGTTGAACCCTTGTCTTGCCTCCGACTGATTTTCAGAATAGGTCGAGATTGTGGTCGAATCAAACGCTACCACAGGAGATTTCCCCAGGTGTTCAGCTCGAGCTGAAAAATAGCGTTGAACGCCTTCTTCATTTCGTCCAACATTTTTAAACAGATTGCCATACACGTCTTCCGTGATTCCTTCATGATATGGAAGTGGGTGCATCACTTGCCAACTTTCAAGGCGTGGCAGCGTATTACCGCCGGATCCGATCCAGTAACGTGCGATAGACAATATTTTTGCGGCATCGCCCTCACTGAATGAAGCATATACATCATCATCAATACCAGACGCCTTTCCAACCCATTCTAAGATGTCCGTGAGTCCGGTATGCTGCCGTGTTGCACCGGGAATGCTTCCTTCTCCTTTGCGTTTTTTCGGACGAGTCGGCACAATTTTTTGGGTTCCCGACTTGATTTTGCCTTTAAGTTTTTGACTGACCGTATATGTCTTCCTGGTCTTTTCGTTGTAGGCCGTTATCCGTTCATAGACGTAAATGTCACCATTCGGACGCTTTTCACGCCGCTCTCCAACGTGATTTTTCCCTGTTATTGGTTTAGACATGGATAAATTCCCTTTTAAAGTGTATGTATAGTATAATACGTGCATTATAAAAAGGCAAGAAAAAAGCACGGTTTTTCAATTAAATCCGTGCTTATCGATCGGTTTTAGGGTTTAAAGTGTACGCTTTATACGATTTTCAGGATAGGATAAAACTTGACCGGACCAAGGCCACATACTACAACCCCGATAGACAATTTTAACGCGGGGGTTCTTTGCATGAAAGGTAATATAATTACCACGGAAAAATGCATGATGTGCGGCACTACGTTAAAGCATGATGACCGCAGGCATGGGTTATTTTGCCCGAACCATCCGCAAATAACATGCGTAAAAGTTTTCGCGATAAAAAACGTCACATCAGCGTTGCCATGGAATATTTTTATGACAGCAACGTGAAATACATTACCGGGGCAGATATTGAGGATTACCTTTTTGATATAAAAGGGATCTCAGAAAAAACCAGGGCTAATTATGCCAGTGCCCTATCAGATTTTTTTAAGTGGGTTTATAGGGCGCATTCCCATTTTCCCGGTTTTTAAAACGGACTATCCTCTTTAGCAAAAAGAAGTTATGCTTCCCCTCGATTATCAACTGATGAGGAAGAAAATAGTATGAAACTCAAAAAGGCTGAATCCTGCGAAACGGTAGAAGAAATATATGAATTATTGAAACAGCTGGACAAAGAGAAACGGCTAATTCGCAGTCCGGAAGAACTCATTCAGGTTGAACAAGAAATTTTAAGCTATACCAATCGTTTAGCCGCGTTGATGCTAAAAAAAAAAGTCCAAACCAGTATAAACTCTCCGGAGCATAACGAACAAGAAAGAGAGTTGGTGCGTAGCTGGCCTGGCCGAATGAAAAGTGAAGGGTTTGAGACAGTTCAAATTCAAACCAGCTCAGGTTGCACGATCCCAATCCATGTTCGATACTATCGAAGAGCCTGTGACCGTCGAAATGGCAAAAGATATAAGGGCTTGTATGCTGCTTTGGCTTTGCTCGGGATTCATGATCGATGTACACCAATCTTGGCGGCGATGGTCAGCGCCTGGTCCGCGTTACTGAGCTCATTTGAGGAAGTACGTCAGGTCCTTTGTGATCATGGCACTATCCTGGATGTTAAGGTGATCCGGAAACTGGCCTACCGCTACGCAGAACGAGCACGGGTGGTACAGCAAATGGGTCTGCTCCCCTTAAATGAAGAGGACAACCTTCAAGGTCGTCGGGTTGTCATAAGCACCGATGGTGGCCGGACTCGATTGCGGGAAAAAAAGCGAGGTCCCCGGACAGCCAAAGGAAGAACCAGATATCATGGGGCCTGGAGAGAACCCAAGCTGTTGATTATTTATGTCGTCGATGCCCATGGGAAACAGGAAAAAAGCTTTGCCCCATTTATTGATGGCGGTTTTAATGGGCCTGATGGCTTGTTTCTGCTGCTGAAGGGCTATTTGAAGTCTCTTTGCATCCAAAAAGCAGACAAGGTGTTGTTTGTTGCGGACGGGGCTCATTGGATATGGAATCGAGTCCCTGGTCTGATCAAGGCACTGGGGTTGAATCCGGAGAGTGTGCATGAACTCCTTGATTTTTATCATGCAGTAGAGCATCTGGGAAAGGTTGCAGGATTACGAAAAAACTGGTCAGCCAAAAAACGTAAAGCCTGGGTCTCAAAACAGCGACGGTTTTTGCTAAAAGGTGAATCGGCAACGGTCGTACAAGAAGTACAGGCTCTTTGTCGAGGCCGGAACAGCAAAGCCATAAAGACAGAACGGGATTATTTTGTACGTAATAGGCACCGTCTTGCTTTCCCAACGGTAAAGGCATTGAATTTGCCGATTGGCAGTGGTGCGATTGAAAGTTCGATTCGAAGAGTTGTCAATTTGAGACTCAAGGGTCCCTGCATTTTTTGGTATAAAGAAAATGCGGAGAAAATGCTCATGCTGCGCTCATACTATAAATCGGGACGATGGAACTGTCTGAAACAAATGGCCAATTCACATATCTCATTGTTAGCTGCATAACCGTGAAAATGGGAATGCGCCCGGTTTATAAACGCCAGATCATTAATATTATTCCGCCGTTTCCTGAAATAAACTTTGAGCTTGGGTACCGCACTATCACTGATTTAAAAACTCAGTAGGCCATCATTGAAAAGGTCCGTGACTTGTCAGAAAAAAAGAATCCAAAAATTTGGCTTGGGGTTGATCTCCTGGCAACATATGTCAATCTTCGCCCAGGGGGATCTGCGGAAAGTTAGGGAAAGGGATATTGATATTGAACATGGCGTGATAACAATTCATCACCCAACCAAATCCAAGAATAAAATTAAAACAGTCCGGTTGCTGCCGGAACACGTTGAAGAAATCGCAGAAATGAAGCGCCTGTTCCCTGCCCTGCCTGAATTAAAATTCTTCTGGCACCATGGCGGGGTTCGCAGCCAGAAACCAAACACACCATTTGGCCCGAAATATTTTAAGGTCTGGTGGGACCGGGCTTGTGAAAAATTGGGAGTACAGGGTCTGGATCTATATGGAGGCACGCGGCACACCAGCACAACTGAAATTGCCAGGGCAGCTGGCACGGCATCAGCCAGGGAAGCAACCGCCCACGAAACCAACAAAGCCTTTGACCGATATTGCCAGTTTCAAAACGATACCGCTTTTAAAATGGCTGGTCTGCTCAAGAGGAAAAAGGCTGATACAGAGATATTGGATTTCCCCAAAAAGGCAGGGAAAAATTAATATGGACGACTCAGCACCTACTCAGCACATTTTTCATGCTTCTGTATCAACAAAAAAGCCCGAAACGGCGGTCATTTCGGGCTTGCAATTGGTGGAGGCGACGGGAGTTGAACCCGTGTCCGAAAACAATCAATCCAGGCTTCTACATGCTTATCCTGAACTTTAAAATTGGCCGGGAAGGCTCCTTCAGGAGGGATACAACCCGGTGTATCCTGGATAATTTAACTTTTGGAGCCCAGGAAACGCCAAAAGCGGTCTTGCAAAGTCGACGCCCTGACCTGAATCTGCAAGAAGGATGTCAGGAGGACGGAAGCCGCCTTAAGCAGCTACAGCGTAGTTATAATCGTCTGCGATTATCTTTAAGTCTTGCCAAGTTTACGAGCTGACAAACACTCGACATGCTACCTTGGACGTCAAAATCTCCGTCGAAACCATTACGCCCCCAAATTGTAAAAGATCAAGTAACCTGTATTAATATAACGCCGAAAAGACATAAGTCAACGATTTTATCATCAGGAATATTTTTTTCTTTCACGATCCATATCCCGTTTGACATCCCGCTGCTTAATGGATTCCCTTTTGTCATAAAGCTTTTTGCCCTTACCAAGACCGATGAGAACTTTTATCTTGTCATTTTTAAAATAAATTTTTAACGGCACCAGGGTATACCCCTGTTCTTTTATTTTCCCGACAAGTTTTTTAATTTCATGACTGTGCAGCAAAAGTTTACGGGTGCGCATGGATTCATGATTGGCATTATATGCATACGCATAGGGAGAAATGTGAAGCTGACGCAAAAAAACTTCCCCGCGCTTGATATCTGCGTAAGAATCTTTGAAACTGACCCGACCCTCTCTAATGGCTTTAACTTCTGAGCCCACCAGCACAATACCGGCTTCATACTCATCATCAATATGGTAATTGTGCCGGGCTTTTTTATTGGTGGCAATCAGTTTTGTGTATTTTGCGTTCATGACTTATTCCTCGTTATCCTTATAAGGCAAAAGATCCTTGTATTCCGTTTGTATATAATCGACAATTTCCTGAACCGTTTGAAATCCAAGAATCGTTTGAGCATCTTGTCGTGCTTTTGATACATCCATGGACCGTATCATTTTTTTGATAACAGGGATAGCACCGGCATTCATGGACAGATTAGTTAACCCCAAACCAAGAAGCACGGGAATATTAATGGCGTCACCGGCCATTTCACCGCACATGACCAGTTCAATATTGTTTTCAGTTGCCGCATCCACGATAAGCCGGATCATCTTCAGCACCGCAGGGTTTAATGCCTGATACAGATGCGCCACCCTGCGATTGCGCCGGTCAATGGCCATGGAGTACTGGATCAAATCATTGGTGCCGATACTGAAAAAATCAACATATCCGGCAAGCTCCCGGGCCATCATCACGGCCGAAGGCACCTCTATCATAATGCCCAGCGGAATATCTTTATTAAATATTCGCTCTTCGGACTCCAGTTCAATAACGGCCTTGTCAATACATGACTTGACACCAATAATTTCCTCAACACAGGAAATCATAGGAATCAAAAGATTGATATTTCCAAAAGCCGCAGCCCGTAAAATGGCTTTGATCTGGGTAATAAACATGCCTTCATTTTCCAGGCAAAATCTGACAGCTCTCAAGCCCAATGCAGGATTAGCCTCTTCCACCGGATCTATATAGGGATTAAATTTATCCCCATTGATATCCAATGTCCGGATGGTTACCGGGGCCGGATGCATGAGTTCCGCAAGCTCCTTGTATTTCTGCAGCATTTGCTCCTCGGTGGGAAACCGATTTAGATCCAGCATTAAAAACTCCGATCTAAACAGTCCGATACCGGCGGCTTTATTATCCTTGGCAGACACCACCTCTTCCACAAGCTCTATATTGGCAAGAAGATTAATAGAGGTCCCATCGGCGGTGATTGCGGGCAGATGGCTCTCCCGTTCAATATCTGCCCGATAGGCTTCAAACCGTGCCATTTTTTCTTCATACCGAAACAGGGTATCTTCATCCGGATTGATAATGATAATTCCGGCGGTACCATCTACAATGAGGATCGCATCGTTATTGATATTGGATGTAGCATTTCCAAGCCCGATAACAGACGGAATTTTAAGGGATTTTGCCACAATACTTGTATGAGAGTCCTTACCACCTCTGTCCGTTACAAAGCCTTTGATACGTTCAAGCTGAATCTGGCTGGTATCAGCAGGAGAAAGATCATGGGCAACAATGATGACACGTTTGTTGATTTCGCTGATCCGAAGATCAGCCTCACCCACCAGATAATTCATAATTTTATCTGATACCTGAATAATATCATCGCCCCTGGCCCGAAGATACGGATCATTGATTTGATCAAACATCCGAATGATACGCCTGGATACCCGACGAAGCGCCCACTCCGCATTAACATGGTCCGTGGTGATGGTATCAATGGTTTTTCCGTAAAGCATCTTATCCTTGAACAAAACCATATGGGTTTCAAGGATATTCAAATTCTCACTTAAATCATCCCCAAGAGATTCAATGGCTCTGGCATGGTCTTTTTTGGCTTTATCCACTGCACTTTTAAACCGAGTTATTTCATCAGGGACCATATCCGGGCTTACAGGATAGCGTTTAATGAGATTAACGCCCTCTCGATCAACAAGATAAGCCTTTCCAATACAGATCCCGGGAGAACCGCTGATACCCCTGAGAACAATTTGATCCGTAACGGCTCTATTCATTTTTATTTTCCCCAAATCCAATATCAAAAAAATCTTTAATCTTATCTGCTAAGGCCGTGTCTTCTTTTTTTTCAGCAAAAATGGATACATTTGTCCCTGTAACCGCACACAGGGATAAAATTTCAATAATGCTTGCAGCGTCCACAACGCTTTTCCCATTTGACAACCAAATGTCACCATCAGCACCCTGGGCCATTGCCGCAATGACTGCCGCAGGCCGCGCATGCATCCCCAAAGCATTGGCAACTTTTGTCTCCCGGAATACTGAATATTTAAAATCCAAGTTTATAGCCATAAAAGTTGAGTGTTTTCTTTTTTTGTCATCAAAAAAAATAATAGACTGAATGTGCCAACCGACCAACTTGATCAGTTATCCCAAATTGGATAGTATATACCACATTTAATATATTTTCACCAGTTGGGTTGGCTGACCCAAACCTGCATTCTGAACCGTTTTTAGTAAGGAGTTGAACATGAGCACACCCAAGAGCATCCAATACCCAATTGATGATTTCAAGTCCGGTGAATCATGGCGCCTGTTTAAAATTATGGGTGAATTTGTTGAAGGTATAGACGGGCTTCATGACCTGGGACCTGCAGTATCTATTTTCGGTTCTGCGAGAACTACCAAAGGCCATCCAGACTATGAAACGGCAAGAAAGACAGCCGCCTGTTTTGCGGCCAGCGGCTATGCGGTCATCACAGGTGGCGGTCCGGGTATAATGGAAGCCGCAAACCTTGGCGCAGCAGAGCAGAACGGAGAATCTGTAGGATTAAAAATCGCCCTGCCCTTTGAAGAAAAAGGCAATGCATATATGACCCGATCGCTGGACTTTCATTACTTTTTTATCCGAAAAGTCATGTTTGTAAAATACGCCCAAGCCTATATTATTATGCCTGGAGGACTTGGAACAATGGATGAAATGTTCGAAACCTTGACCCTGGTACAGACCCAGCGTATCCGAAAAATGCCCGTAATTTTAATGAACAAAAAGTTCTGGTCCGGACTTCTGGACTGGATCAAAAAATCGCTTGCCGGGAACGGATTAATCTCATCCGGGGATATGGACCTATTCTCCTTAGTTGACACCCCGGAACAGGCACTTGAAATAGTAGACAACTTCTATAAGCAAACCTGACCTGATAACATGCCCCCCCCCCTTCTGGGGACATGAAAAACGGTATTTTGGGGTAATTGTTTTAAACCAAGCCCGGTACAGATATGTTTTTTAACCGGTTCAAGATTCGCCACCGGTTTTTTAAGTCTTGCAGCGCGCAAAAACATCTCTTCCCAGGAATTCAAGTAAACCAATGTAAAATCTGAAATGCTGCCACTATGTTTTGAGGCATAAAAATTAACGGAGACAAACAGATTCTTAATGAAAGGCTTTCTTCTCAATGCATCAAAACTGATCGGTTTTTCTAATTCAGGGGTGAAAAAATCATGCATGGCCCGGTAAAGTTTTTCAATACTGTCGTGGGAAACTTCTGTGGAATTCGGCACCATGGTTAAAAAAGTCTGGTCTGTATACATATAATTGTGAATCAGCCAAGCCCCGATCTCTTCCACAGAATTTGCCGTGAGTATAGACTCCTCATCCATCCCGGTCTGGATAGAAGGCTTATGAATCAATTCCCACTGGCCGTATTTTTTGTTGGACGGGATAAGGTATTTTATATAAAGCCTTGAAAAATGACGATCCCCACTTGAAATTAAAAGCAATTTTTTGATTTTACCCGGCTTATCCTGGAACTGAATATCCACTTTGCGCTCAAGGACCATACGGTCCTGCTCGGAAATTGCCAGGTCGGCATCATCCCTGAACCGGCTTTTCAAGTCCGTATACCGTGTCATCATATATTGTTCTATGGTCAAGGAAAGTCGATGGATCGCGATATACGGCCATGTCTTAAACCGACCGATATCAAACACCTTTTCCCGGGGCCAGTCCCATTCTTGCAAACACCTTTCCAAAAGAATACGCCGCAGGCCGAAAACACTGGAATCCAGTTCCGATTGTTTTGTTATTCCCAGCTTTAGAAAAAAACAGGTGAGCAAAAGCTTGATTGAACGTGTGTCCCCTGAATTCATATAAAACTGAATCATGGTATTGAGCAAAATAATATAGGAATCGTTCTGTCCCGGCTTCAGATGGGTCCCGGAATTCATCCATTCATTTTTATACTCATTGCACAGCATGGGCTCCTGGCCATAGGTATTGATGTATTTTTCCAGAAGGGCCATCTTAATAACTGATTTAAATGGGCTTTTCAGCCATTTAAACATCTGCCAGATAGAGGCACCGAAATACTCATTACGTGGTACGGCATGAATATCACCCAGGTCAATATGCCGTTTAGTACCGGGCAGACGATTAATGCAGTCAAAAATCAAATCATAGTAATTGATACTGATGCTCGTGGGAAGCGCCGTCCACAAGGGCAGCCTGCCTGCCACATGGATCATGGTCCGGTAGAACTCCTCCTTGAGTAACAACGCCTGGGCAGAACCTGAACTTTCCTGGGAGGAACCGCCAAAATCATTATCACGGGCCTTGAAAATATCCACCAGAAAAAAGGTGACCTGAATTTTAAACCGTTCCAGGGCCATGGCTTCCAGGGCATCCAATTTCCGGCGCAAAAGACCAGTGGCCTGAAGCCCCAACCGCTTTTCATCTATGCAAATCCAGTAATCAATATCAGACTCCGCAGTCTGGGCAACAGAGCCAACACTTCCCATGGAATATATTGCAAGGATGCATGGATCCGGATGCCGACGAATGATCAAATTGGCACCACCCAGATATTGCCTGCCGACCCGTTCAGCCTCCCTGGACGGTAAATAATCGGCCACACCACAAGGCGTTGATGACGGAATCTTGCTGGTTTCCGGCATTGCAATATTTTCATGGAGCAATAAAGGCAGAAGTTGAAAAAAATCGGCCTGCTCCGGTTTAAAAATGTCAAAGGCTGCCAGAAGGCTTAATTTATTCTGTTTGAGAAATTTTGCCTGTCCGAAATGAACAAATTCACTGAAAATCAGCATATTTATTTCATTGGCCAACCGGGGATCAATTCTCGGCAGATCATTAAAACTGAGTTGGTATTCCCGGTCATTATAATTCAAATTCCGGGTACGCAGGTCCGTGGCTGCATGCGATGCAAATCGGCAGAATCGAGCCCCCGCATTGGTAAAGTCCGCCATGTGTAGCCAGGCATTAGCAAAGGAGAGGCCGGATAGTCGTGCATGGGCAAAGACAGCACAGGTCAATTTTGCTTCATTAAAGGAGACTTTTGCAATGACGCTCTCGATGAACAGACCATCGCTCATGTCCGCCCCGTTTAAATTACAATTAAAAAACAAAGCGTTTTGAAAACTACACTGACTGAATTTTGCATTTTGTGCAGACACATTGACAAAAACGGCATTATCAAAGCAGGTAAGGTCAAACACAGCCTCGTCCAAATTCACATTGTAAAACAGGGTACCTCGGCATATGCCGCCTGACACATGAACACCTGTCATCAACGTATCAATAATCTGTGCATGAGTCAGATTAAGTATGGATCTGGTAAAATCCATTCCGGACAAATCCAGGTCACGGAGAACCGCCTTCTGAAGATCCAAGTCCTGGGGAATAATCCCTTGCTTTAAATCATCCAATTTTTTTTGGACAGGGTCTTTGAGTACGAACTTGAAAAAGGCGGCCACAGATTTTTTCTCGGGCATTTGCATCTGGACCTCCTTAAAAGGAGCGATAATGCTTTTGCGCTCCTTGAGCAAGAGGTTTTGGGTTTTTACCATGAACCTGTCTACTTCTGCTTTGGTCTTGGCCGAGCCGCAAATGTCTATGTTATCTTTTAAAATCCTGACCACCCGTTCCGGACGTTTTTTGATCATACCAAAGAGACATGCCAGATTGACATCATAATTTTCATCCTTATAGGCATCCTTATGCAGGGCAATATCCTGGAGCGCAAAGAATGCGAGTCTGGACAAATTCGAAATTTCCATGTGAATGATGGGAATAATGGACGGGTACCTGTCTCGAACCATCTCCATGACCTTGTGAAAGGGATATCTGCCGGTCACAACAAGCGCTCTGAAAGCGCTGACAGCCTCATTGGTCTTGGCTTTTTGAAATCGTTGAAATACGGGTTCAAAAAGCTCGGGGTACTGCCCAAGGGATGAATTTTCAATCAAACCATATACAGTCATCCTGACCTTTTTGACGGTTTCCTGGGTTAATGCTTTTTTAAAAATTCGTAAAGGCACTTCTGATTGCATCATTGAAATGGCTTTAAGGCCGGCAATCCTGTCTTGGGGCTCCATGGACAAAAGCTCATTTTCTTCTATAAGCAAAGGATTGCGCAATGCGGCATCAATATTGTTCAAATAAGGATCAACATCCCGTCCCCTGTCAAACAACCCGGCATAGTACCAGGTCACGGCTTCACGCTGCTTAACGCCGGTAAGCACATAGCGAAACAGCCCGGCAAAACGCAGACGAATGGCTGGGTCGGCCTGTAGATATTGGTCGGCAAAAATCAAACGAAGGCGGTCATTCAGATTTTTGATACAATTTTTTATCACGTCCTGGGATACCCGCTCCAGGTAAATGGCTTTGAAAGCAAAAAAAGCGCCGATACTGCCGATATCCATGAGGGCATTGATAAGGACGCTTTTATCTGAAAAAGCCATTTGCATAAAAATCTTGCGGTAAATTAACGCGGCTCCTTGATAGGCTTCAGCCTCGGCCTGTTTTAACGGTTTATTTTTCAGCGGCGCTTCAATATTCTTGCGAATAATAAACGTCATATCGCTCAAACTTTTTTTCCCCGCTTCTCTCAGCGGGTAATGGGTTGAAAAAACGCTGCTTAAAATTGGCAGAAGCCCGAGATAAACGGGCAATTGTGGCGCCCGAAGAACCAAATCTTTACGCTGCTGCTCATCAAGGTTTTCCCAGTAATCATCAAAGGTTTGACGATCAAATTCAAGATTCGAGTCATCCATACGACCGCGCCAACTCCCATATTCCAGGTGGTTTCAAAATTTTATGCTATGCCGGGCTATATTTTAATCCAAACTTGGTATATAATTTAAGTTTGATTTAAAATTTCGATACAATTTTCAACATTGTTTTAATATTGTATATCATACCAGAATCACTTTATGAACTTATTTGATGGCAGAACACAGGATACGACCGTAGACCAGGGGTATGATGCCCGGTCCATAGAGGTGCTTAAAGGCCTTGATCCGGTCAAGCGCAGACCCGGCATGTACACGGACACGGCAAGTCCGAACCACCTGGCCTTTGAAGTTATTGACAATAGTGTGGATGAGGCCATTGCAGGCTTTGCCACACGCATTGATGTCACGCTGACCCAGGACAACACAATAATCGTATCGGACAACGGCCGAGGGATGCCGGTGGACACCCACCCCCAGGAAGGGGTTTCCGGTGTTGAACTAATCATGACCAAGCTGCATGCAGGTGCAAAATTTTCAAGCAAGGATTATGCATTTTCCGGCGGACTCCACGGTGTGGGAGTTTCGGTGGTCAACGCCCTGTCCACCCATCTGTGCATTGAAATTTGTCGGAACAAAAAACGGTACACCATTGAATTTCAAAACGGCGCTAAAACAAAAGATCTTGAAGAGACGGGAAAGGCGGCCAATACTGGAACCACCCTGGAATTCAAACCGAACCCGGCCTATTTTGATACGGATCATTTCAATGTGACAGCCATTAAGGCGGCGTTAAAATCCAAGGCGGTACTGTGCCAGGGACTGACCACCAGCTTTACTGTTGAAGAGACCCAAGAGACCGACACCTGGCACTATAACCAGGGCCTGGATCAATATCTTCAAGAGATGATCAACAGTACCAAAACCATTTTCCCGGAACCGTTTACAGGTTCTGTCGACAATGATGAATTAAAGGCGGTGTGGGCAGTGAACTGGGGGCAGGAAGATGCCCTTGAAATTGAAGAGAGCTATGTAAACCTGATTCCCACAAAACTTGGGGGAACCCATGTCAACGGATTCAGATCCGGCTTGCTGGAGTCTGTTAAAGAATTCTGCAAATTTCGAAACATTTTACCCAAAGGCGTGTTTCTGACCCCCGAAGATATATGGCAAAAGGTGGGCTATGTATTGTCCATAAAACTTGCGGAAGCCCAATTTTCAAGCCAGACCAAAGAACGACTCTCCTCACGGCACTGTGCGGGCCTTGTGAATATTCAAGTTAGGGATGCATTCAGTCTTTGGCTGAACCAAAACGTGGCGTTGGGCGAAGCCCTTGCCCAGGCAGCCATTGAAAATGCCAGAAGTCGTGAAAGAAAACGCAAAAAAGTCTATTTGAAAACTCGGACCAGCGGTGCCTCTTTGCCGGCCAAACTGTCAGACTGCACCAGTGACGACCAAAGCCAGCGGGAGCTTTTTTTTGTGGAGGGAGACTCTGCCGGCGGTTCGGCCAAGCAGGCCAGAGACAGGCGCTTCCAGGCCATTATGCCCCTGAGGGGAAAAATCCTCAACACCTGGGATTTAAATTCTTCGGCCATACTTGAATCCAAAGAAATCCGGGATATATCCCAAGTTCTGGGCGTGATTCCGGGATCAACAGATATATCCAAACTGCGCTACAACAAACTATGTATCCTGGCTGATGCGGACTCCGATGGGCTGCATATTGCGACGCTTTTATGTGCACTTTTTCTAAGACACTTTCCCGAAGTGGTCCGACAAGGCCATGTGTTTGTGGCCATGCCCCCCCTTTATCGGATTGATATGGGAAAAGAGGTATTTTATGCCCTGGATAATTCAGAAAGAAACGCCATTACCAAGCGGCTGGGCCGCAGAAAAAAGCCGGGAAAAATAAATATCCAGCGTTTCAAGGGGTTAGGAGAGATGAACCCCGCTCAACTTCGAGAGACCACCATTGCCCCGGACTCCCGGCGCCTGGTTCAGTTAACAATAGCGAATGAATCAGGTGCCGGAGAGCAACAAACCGACATGTCCCGGGAAAATGAAAAATCATCATCAACCTCAACAAAAAGCGAAAAGTCACCTGACTCCCCGATAAAGGATGATGTATTTCAGGTCATGGACATGCTTTTAAGCAAAAAAAGAGCCCGGGACCGGAAACGCTGGATTGAAACCCATGGAGTAATCAAAGAGATTTAATACGCATGACCCAGATCCCAAGTTCCAGTGTTGAAGAATTTGAACGCCAACCTTTCCAAGAGTTCACCCAAAACGCGTACCTGAACTACTCCATGTATGTCATTTTGGACCGAGCCCTGCCCCATATCGGTGACGGACTCAAACCCGTCCAGCGACGAATCATATATTCCATGAGCCAACTTGGACTCTCATCCACAGCCAAATTTAAAAAATCGGCCAGAACTGTGGGTGATGTCCTGGGTAAATTTCACCCCCACGGAGATACAGCCTGTTACGAGGCCATGGTCTTGATGGCCCAGCCGTTTTCCTTAAGATACCCCCTGGTGGACGGACAGGGCAACTGGGGTGATCCCAACGACCCCAAGTCTTTTGCAGCCATGCGGTATACGGAATCAAGGTTGTCCAGATATGCAAAAATTCTTTTGGACGAACTGGAGCAGGGCACGGTGGGATGGGTCCCCAATTTTGACGGCACACTGGAAGAACCCTCCCTGATGCCGGCCCGCCTGCCCAATATTCTACTCAACGGCACCACAGGTATTGCCGTAGGCATGGCTACTTCCATCCCCCCCCATAATTTAAGGGAAGTGGCAAAGGCTTTGATCTTTCTCATTGAAAATGAAAATGCCGACACCAATGATTTGTGCAAATTCATTAAAGGACCTGATTTTCCCACACAAGCTGAAATCATAACCCCTGCAAATGAAATCAGCGACATCTATGAAAAAGGCAAAGGACGCGTAAAAATGAGGGCCCAATATATTATAGAGGATGGGGAACTGGTATTCACAGCGATTCCCTATCATGCGTCCGCAGAAAAAATCTACGAGCAGATCGCCGCCCAGATCAGTGCAAAAAAATTACCGATGGTCTCGGATCTGCGGGATGAATCCGATCACGAAGACCCCACACGCTTAGTCGTGATGCCACGGTCAAACCGCGCGGATCTCGACGCCTTGGCAGACCACCTTTTTGCCACTACGGATCTTGAAAAATCATTTTCAATCAACATGAACATGATCGGCCTTGACGGTCGGCCAGGGGTAAAAAACCTAAAAGAGATCCTGAATGAATGGCTTGAGTTTAGAAAATCCACCATTGAAAAAAAATTTCGTTTCCGGCTGGAAAAAATTATCAACCGGTTGCATATCCTGGAAGGATTTAAAACCGTTTACCTTAACCTTGATCAGGTGATTGACATCATACGCAAGGCAGATGATCCTGCCAAAAAACTTATGGACACATTTGGCCTGTCCGAAATCCAGGTGAAGGCTGTTCTGGAAATCCGGTTGCGTCAGCTTGCCAGAATGGAAGAGATCAAAATCACCGAGGAGATGGCCGCGCTATCCAAAGAAAAGGCGCATTTAGACAAACTGTTGAACTCGCCTAAAGCATTTAAGGCGTTTATGATCAAAGAAATTGAAGATGACGCCAAAAATTTTGGCGACAAACGCAGATCCCCCATCAAGAAACGCAAGGAGGCAGAAGCATTCTCGGTTGTCGATGTCATTGAAGTGGAGCCTGTCACCATCATCCTCTCTGCCAATGGGTGGATACGAACTGCAAAAGGCCATGAAATAGATCCTGAAAATGTAAAATTCAAGACAGGGGATCATCTGCTGCGCCACCTGCGTACCCGATCTGACAAACCTATTGCGCTCATTGATACTTCGGGCCGGGCATATACCCTGTTTTCCCATACCCTTCCCTCGGCCAGGGGAAACGGGGAACCTGTCACAGGGCATCTCTCTCTGGCACCGGATACCAGCATATACACCATGATTGCCGCCGAAGATGAAGACCTGTTTCTCAACGGAGCCGACAATGGGTATGGCTATATCATAAAGTTCAGTGATTTTTTAACCAATTTTAAAAACGGAAAGGCAGTGATTACTTTGTCCAAAAAAGATCTCCCCATGGCACCACTTCCCATACCGGATGTCAATTCCGACAATGTTGCCGCAATAACGAATAGCGGCAGGATGCTGATCTTCCCAGTCAACCAGCTGCCGCGCCTAAAAAAAGGTAAAGGCAACAAAATGATCCATATTCCGACTTCCGGCAAAAGCAAAAATACCCCTGAAAAGCTTAAGTTTCTAAAAATATTGCCTTTAAGTTCAAATCTTGTTATATATTCGGGCAAACATCTCTTGCGGCTGACACCAGGCAACCAGCAGGATTACACAAGCACAAGGGGGCGACGGGGGAAATTGCTTCCTCGTGGATACAGAAACGTTGATAACATTGATATTATCCCCATACGGCCGACGATAGATGATATGGATTAATGAAATCATTTTTAACTAAACATTTTATACTTTTACTTCTCGTTATTTTAACTTTAGGGCTTGTGAGCTTTTGTGTATTCATTGAACACAAAGATGTCGACAGCGCCCTAAATACGGTAGAAAAAATACGCAAAAACAACAAATTACGTTTAATTACCAACAGAGCTATCAACACCTACTATCTGTACAATGACAAACCCATGGGGTTTGAGTATGATCTGGCTTGTGAGTTTGCAAAATTCATGAATGTGGAGCTTGACGTCATCACTCCCGGCTGGAACAACATGTTCTCGTATCTCGAACAGGACAAAGGTGATTTTATTGCCGCAGGAATTTCCATTACGGCCCCTCGCCTGGAATATGTTGATTTTTCTATTCCTTACATGACCATACAGCAACGTATTATTCACCATAATCTCATATTTAATCCCAAGGACATCAACGACATGAAGTTTAAAATTTTTCATGTCAGACGAGGGACATCTTATCATTACAGACTGGCAGATATAAAAGCCTCCGGCGTGCCCCTGGAGTATGTACTGCATAACAACATCCCCACCGAAGAGCTCATCGGCATGGTCCATGACAGGGAGATTAAATTCACCATTGCCGATTCAAATATTGCCCTGCTCAGTCGGCGCTTTTTTCCGGACATACGCATCGGTAGCCCTATCCAGGAACGTGAATCTCTGGCTTGGGCAGTTCGAAAAAATGATAGTGAGATGCTCAAGCAGGTCAATAAATTTTTGCTTCATGCCACCAATACCGGCATTCTCAAACGCATCACAACCAAATACTATGGCAACATCGACGATTTTGACGCCTATGAGCTGAAAAAATTCCATGAGCGTGTCAATACCCGATTGCCCAAATATAAAAACGTGATCAAGAGAGAATCGGCCAAGCACGGATTTGACTGGCGTCTTATCGCGGCAATTGCCTACCAGGAATCCCACTTTAACCCGGATGCAAAAAGTTTTACCAACGTTTGCGGATTGATGCAGATCACTAACGCAACCGCAAAGGAAATGGGCATTGAAAACCGCCGAGACCCTCAGCAGAGCATCCGTGCAGGGATAAAATACCTGGCATTGATGTACAAACGGTTTGATTTCATAAAAGATGAGTCCCAGCGGCTGTTGTTTGCCCTGGCAAGCTATAATATCGGATATGGGCACGTCAAAGACGCCATGAGCCTGGCAAAAAGGGAAGGGCATGATCCCAATACCTGGCAAGGGCTAAAGGCGACACTTCCTTTGTTAACCAAGGAAAAATACTATAACCAGACAAAATACGGATATGCCCGGGGCTGGGAACCGGTTCATTATGTGGAGCGTATCCAGACATATTTCGATATTCTAAAACAAAAAAAAGCGGTCATGGCCGGATAAAAAGCTGTGGCAGGCTTGCAAGACATATCAATCTGCATTGCGTTAATAAAATTCATCCAAAGCATTATTGCAGATACATACCAAATTTAAACGATTTATAACGAAAAATGAGACCATGAATGACCAGAAAAATTCTAATTAATGCAATGGATCCGGAAGAAAACCGGATTGCCATGGTTTTTGACAACAAACTGGATCAATTTCACATCGAAACCGCTGCAAAAGCAGCAACCAAAGGCAATATATATAAGGGCGTTGTCACCCGGGTAGAACCCAGCCTACAAGCCGTTTTCGTCGATTACGGCGCCGAGAAAAACGGATTTTTACAAAAAAACGAAATTCACCCGGATTATTTTCAGGAAGTTGAAAAAAACGACAGATCTTTGTTCAACTTAGTCAAAAAAGGCCAGGAAATGATCGTCCAGGTCACCAAAGATCCGATTAATCTTAAAGGGGCGATGCTGACCACCTATATCTCCCTTCCCGGGCGTTTTGGCGTACTAATGCCGGGGAACAACACCCGGGGCGTTTCCCGTAAAATTGTTGAGGAAGACGAACGAAAGCGGCTGGCCGGGATTCTCAAAAGCATGAAAATCACCGAAGGTTTCGGAATGATTGTCAGAACTGCAGGCAAGGGTGCCACCAAAACGTTGCTGACATCAGATCTTCGGTATTTGATGCGCGTTTGGAAAAACATCGACAAACTGGCCATGGAAAACCAGTCCCCCTGCCTACTCTATAAGGAACAAAGCCTGGCTGTACGTTCTTTAAGGGATTATTTTACTACAGATATCAAAGAGATCCTCATTGACAATCCGGACACATACAAAGAAGTTCTGGACTTTATCGGAATGATTGCCCCCAAACAGAAAAAAATTGTCCGGTTGTTCAAAAGTGAAAAACCCATTTTTACAAAATACCAACTTGAGGAACAAATTTCATCCATCTACAGAAGAGAGGTGTCACTTAAATCTGGTGGTTTTATCGTGATCGAACAAACCGAAGCCCTGGTTTCCATTGATGTAAACTCAGGGAAATCCACAAAAAGGAACAGCATAGAAGAAACCGCCTATCATACCAATCTTGAAGCGGCCGAAGAAGTGGCCCGACAGTTGCGACTGCGTGATATGGGTGGGCTGATTGTCGTGGATTTTATTGACATGAAAGAACGTCGGCACAAAGCAGAGATCACCAAAACCATGAAAAAGCATTTAAAATCGGATAAAGCCAGAACCAAGGTGGGTGGGATCACCGCCTTCGGGCTCCTTGAAATGTCCAGGCAACGTATTCGTCACTCCATCACTTACGGTGCCTATGAAACGTGCAGACATTGCAACGGGCGGGGCATGACGCCTTCTGTTGAAATCCAGGCACTTTCACTGCTTCGAACTTTGGCACTCAAAACCCTGAAAGCGGAACCTGATCAAAAATTTATCTGCCGGGTTCCCGAAGAGGTCGCTTATTACATGCTGAATACCAAAAGGGAAGAACTTCTTGATCTTGAAACAAAACGCCAGGTCGTCATAACTATTGAAATAGACAGAACCATGGTTTCCGGCCAGAACAGCGTTAATTAGTGTTTGAACCCAAAGTCACCCATCTGCGGCGTTGCATAAAAATTTACAATCCTCACATACTTTAGTATGCTCCGGTTGTAAATTTTTATGCGCCTTGCATCTGGGCAACTTTTGGCCCAAACACGGGCAGCCGTTCAGACACGAAGTAAGGTCAACTTGACAATATCTAATTGTTTATTGTATCTGAAACAACCATAGCATGCGCTTAGAAAGGAGAAACGTTGCGGACTTACAGGCAAAAACGGCAAAAAAAAATGCCGATCATCGCTCTTGCCGTGGTTATTGCAGCAGCCCTCATAGTGATCTGGATTGTCATGGGCAGGCTACCCGGAGACACAATGCGAACACAGGAGCAAAATACACAAGTTGCCCCAAAAAACTTAGGAAGCAATAAAACAGATGCATTGTCGGGGGGGGTCGTCAAACAGATAAACAAGCCCACGGTCATTGATTATAATGAACTTGCAAAAGAGAGCATTATGAAGGACCTGATGGCCTCCCGTAAAAAGGATCTGGGACTCAATGACAGTGTGGATCTGGTTGTCAAGTCCAATGAAACTTTTACCGTGGGAGGCAATACGGTTTCCATGGAAAAAATACTGGAACAGGCCTTTGCAGACAAAGGCAAAGTGCTTGAAAAAAAACTTGACGAATCGGGCGCCCAAACACCTGTAAGATTAACCACCTACGGAATTTATGTGGTCCAACCGGGGGACAATATCTGGAACATCCACTTCAGGATGCTTAAAGAGTATTACGCCCGTAAAGGTATTCGTTTAAGGCAAAACGCTGATGAACCCGAAAGTTCAGGCTTAAGTTCGGGTGTAGGCAAAATATTGAAATTCTCGGAAGCCATGGTGATTATTTATAATCTAAAAGAAAAAAAGGTAACCGCGGATGTGAATATTATAGACCCATTAAGCAAGGCGGTCATATACAATATGGATGAAATATTTGCTTTGCTTGAACAGATTGATTTTAACCATGTGGACAGGCTCCGGTTTGATGGAAGTAATATCTGGATACCGGTACATTAATTTTTTACTATTGAAGGAGGAACATGTTGATTAGCACTGCATACGCGATGGGCGCCCCTGGTGGACAGGCCGGACAGGGCGGAGGACTGGCTGGTTTCCTGCCAATTATTATTTTGTTTGCCATTTTTTATTTCCTGCTCATCAGACCCCAGCAAAAAAAAGCTAAAGAACATAAAGCGATGATTGACAATCTTAAAAAAGGCAATCGGGTTGTAACATCCGGCGGTATTTACGGCACCATTCTTGGCTTGGATGACACCACCATCGGTCTTGAGATCGCCGAAAAAGTTAAAATTAAGGTTGCAAGGGGAAACATTGCGGGCCTGGTTTCCGATATTGAAGGCTCAGCAAAATCCCAAGAAAAAAAATAACCAAATCCTTCAGGAGTGATGAGATTGAAATTTTTTACCATAAAGCGCCTATTGATTCTGGGGGTCATTGTTGCTGCAGTTGTATGCCTGATGCCCACGTTTACCAATACATGGCCTCACAAAAAAATCAACCTTGGCCTTGATCTGCAGGGCGGCATGCATCTAGTCCTCGAGGTACAAAGCGAAGAAGCGGTTAACGCGGAGCTTGACCGTACCATCAGCCAGCTTAAATTGGACCTGAAAAATGAAAAGATACAGCATATAGGCATCGAAAAGGGTCCTGATCACAAAATCATTGCCAACATCTCAGGTGCAGACAACAGATCCAATGTGGAAACACTGTTGACAGAGGATTATGCAGGACTTGAAATTCCTTCGGTAAAAAATATAGAGGGTGGTATTTGCTTTACCCTGCGCCTGCCTGACAAGGAATCGGATTCCATCAAAAAGATGGCGACGGAACAGGCCCTCGAAACCATTCGTAACCGTATTGATGAATTCGGCGTCAGTGAGCCGGATATTCGAATTCAGAGCGGCAACAGAATTCTTCTGCAGTTGCCGGGCATTAGTGATCCCGAACGGGCCAAAAATCTGATTGGAAAAACCGCCCAACTCACATTCCAGCTTGTGGACGAACAGGGCGATGTTAATGCCGCGTTACGCGGCAAACCGCCTGTGGGAGATGAAATTCTTTACCAAATGAGAAAAAATACCGACACCGGCAGTCAGACCAAAACCCCATTTCTGATCAAAAAGCATGTAGAGCTTGACGGCAGCCAATTAACCAATGCCCGGGTAGAATTTGACCAATTCCAACAACCCCGGGTCGGCATTGAATTCAGTCGTAAAGGTGCCAGAATCTTTGAACGGATTACCGGTGCCAATATAAACAAGCGACTGGCCATTGTACTGGATAAAAATGTATACTCCGCACCCAATATCCAGGACCGTATTTCCGGAGGGAAAGCTGTGATCACAGGGCATTTTACCGTAGAGGAAGCTACAGACCTTGCCATTGCCCTGCGGGCCGGTTCTTTGCCGGCACCGGTTAAAATCATTGAGGAACGAACGGTCGGCCCCACCCTGGGTGCGGACTCCGTGCGCACGGGTCTGATGTCCATGCTGGTTGGCGGTGCCTTGGTTGTTCTTTTCATGCTCATTTATTACAAGGGGGCAGGTCTGATTGCCGATATTGCCCTGATTGTCAATATTCTTCTGATTGGTGGTGGTTTGGCATTTTTCGGTGCGACCCTGACCTTGCCGGGTATTGCCGGTATCATCCTGACCATTGGCATGGCAGTGGATGCCAATGTTATTATCTTTGAGCGGATCAGGGAAGAACTTCGCACCGGTCGATCACCCAAGGCTGCTGTGGATGCCGGATACGACCGCGCCACGCTTACCATCCTGGACGCCAATGTCACCACACTGATCGCAGCCGCTGTTCTATTCCAGTTCGGCACAGGTCCCATCAAGGGATTTGCTGTGACCTTAGGTCTGGGTATCGTGGCTAGTCTGTTTACTGCCCTGATCCTGTCCAAGAGCCTCTACGATCTGATTCTTGCAAACAAACAATCCGACTCATTGAGCATATAAAAGGAATTTATCATCATGCAGTTTATCAAGCCTGGTACCCACATCGATTTTATGGGAATGCGCAAAATAGGCTTTGCGTTTTCCCTGATTCTGATTCTGGCAGGTATTGTCTCTCTGGTTATTCATAACGGGCCCAATTACGGAATTGACTTTGCCGGCGGTACCCTGGTACAGGTAAAATTTCCCCAAAAAGTTGATGTTTCAGACATCCGTAACGGATTGGACCAAATTGGCCTTAAAGATGTATCTGTCCAAAAATTTGGTGATCAGGCGGCACATGAATACCTGATCCGTACCTCCAGTGACGCTGACGCCTTAGGCACCCAGTTGTCTGATACCGTATCAAAAGGATTAAAGCAGGCCACCGCCCTTGAGCCTGATATCCGGCGTGTGGAAATGGTTGGCCCCCAAGTGGGAAAAGATTTAAAGAAGAAAGCGCTGCTGGCCATTTTCTACTCCCTGCTCTTTATCACGATTTACATATCGGGCCGTTTTGAGCAAAAATGGACCATTGCCGGCATTACTGCTGGCGCATTAATGGCGGCAGTCTACTTTTTATCGGTATTTAACCTGTCCATGCCGTTTTTGATTGCAGCCGCCCTGATTGTATCTCTGGTGCTGTTCTGGCTTCTTCAACTTCAGTACGCCATTGGCGCTATTGTGGCTCTAATTCACGATGTTACCATTACCGTGGGGGTTTTTTCCCTGCTCAACCTGGATTTTTCCCTTCAGATCATTGCAGCCTTGTTAACCATTATCGGATATTCGCTGAACGACACCATTATCGTGTTTGACCGAATTCGGGAAAATATTAAAGGAAATTCAGACCATTCTCTGGTATTGGATCTATTTAACCGAAGTATCAATGAAACCTTGTCACGGACCATATTGACGTCGTTGACCACATTGGTTGTCCTGCTGGCACTTTTCCTGCTCGGTGGAGAAATCATTCACAACTTTGCCTTTGCCATGATCATCGGTGTGGTGGTGGGTACCTATTCATCCATTTTCATCGCCTCCCCCATTGTTTTTATGGCCCATAGGAAAAAATAAGGATAGCGAAGAAAGTCTATGCCCGCATACGGACATCATATTTCAAAGATTGCACTGCTTTTTTTGATTCTTTTTTTGACTGCCTCTTGCGGGTTGCTGAAAACATATAAAAAACCTGTTGGTCAGGCACAGAGCACGGACGTGGCTGTGCCTGACCCCACCCCCATCGCCATAGATACATCATTGGATCGGGATATCCGCACAAGACACCTGGAAGAAAAGATCAACCGCCTTGAAAACCGAGTTGCGATGCTGGAAAAAAAAATCAGTTCACAGCCCAAACCATCGCCGATACCAAAACCGCCCCCCACAAAATCGAAACGTCCAGCGACCCCTCCCAAGCCGGATAGCCCTGCACCGCCTGTAAAAATCAGAAATGTAGACCCCGTCAAACTTTACAAAAAAGGTCTGAATTTATTGTTGCGCGAACGCAATATTTCTACGGCCCAAGCACTGTTTTCAGATTTTGTTAAAAAATTTCCTGATCATAACCTTGCGAACAACGCCCTTTACTGGCTTGGGGAATGCAGCTACACTACAGGAGACTATAGAGAGGCCGCAAAAACATTCAAAACCCTTGTCCAGACATACCCCAAAGGTCAAAAAGTCCCGGATGCACTGCTGAAAACAGGTTACGCTTATATGTCCATAGACAATGTAAGTCAGGCCAATCACTACTTCAAGCAAGTCATCACCCGTTACCCCTTTTCACCGGCAGCAGACAAGGCCCAGAAAAAACTATCCCAAACCCAGTAGTTATTTAAATGACGCCCTGTCCGGACACATATCTGCCCTGGTTTCTTTTAACAGAACTGCCGGGTTTAAGTCCCCGTGTAGTTAAAAAACTGCTCCATCATTTTAAAACCCCCGAAGCCGTTTTAGCGGCATCTAAAACACAACTTTCGTCTGTCCCGGATATATCTTCCAGGGTCATAAAAACCATCCTTGAACACAAAACTTTTGAATCGGATGCCCAAAAACGTCTTACCCGGGCCCAGGATTCTGGATACCGGGTTGTGGTGTTAACTGAACCTGACTACCCTGCCCTGCTCAAAGAAATCCCCGATCCTCCCTCCCTTTTATTTTATGATGGTAGATTTGATATAAGTGCACCCTGTATCTCGATTGTGGGGTCACGAAATGCGACCCGATACGGCATGGATACAGCCTACTACCTTGCACATCGCCTTACGGCATTTGGTTTTACCATTGTATCCGGTATGGCATTGGGCATTGATACCGCTGCCCACAAAGGCGCACTTGACAATGATACCGGGCAGACACTGGCAATTCTCGGATCAGGCCTTGATTATATCTATCCCAGGCACAACAGGCCGTTATACTGCCGGATTAGAAAACAGGGGGCGGTTATTTCAGAATTTCCCCCGGACACAGCCCCGTTGCCCGGCAATTTCCCCCGGCGCAACAGGATCATTGCAGGCCTGTCCTGCGGCACGGTCGTGGTTGAAGCCGCCCAAAAAAGCGGTTCTCTGATTACAGCCCGATTAGCAGGAGAATATAATCGTGAGGTCTTTGCTGTCCCGGGCAGCATCAAATCATCAAAAAGCCGGGGAACCCACCATCTCATCAAACAGGGTGCCCGCCTCATTGAAAATGAGATGGACATCATTGATGAACTGTCCCAATTTGTCCATGCCGAAAATAATCGTCCCTCATATGAGCCAACAAAAAAACTGCCAACCATGGACAAAATCCAGACCATGGTATATAAAAACCTCGATCTTTACCCCGAACATATTGATCATATCACCGCATCATGCGGTCTGACGAGCGCCCAGGTGTCTGCAGCCCTACTTGACTTGGAATTATCAGGGCTTATTGTTCGTCATCCAGGCAATAAATTTTCAATCTTGGAGGAATAACATTGGCAAAGCCGCTTATCATTGTCGAATCGCCAACCAAAATCAAAACCCTGAAAAAATATATCGGAAAGGATTATAATGTGGCAGCCAGTGCCGGCCACATCCGCGACCTTCCCGTGAAAAATCTCGGGATTGATGTGGACGACAATTTTAAGGCCAAATATGTCAATATAAAAGACAAATCAAAGGTCATATCCAATCTGAAAAAAACTGCCGGTGACACCGATGAAATTTTTCTGGCCCCTGACCCGGATCGCGAGGGGGAAGCCATTGCCTTTCATATCATGGAGATTCTGAAAAAAAAGGACCGTAAATTTCACCGGGTCCTTATCCATGAATTAACAAAAAAAGGGATTACCGATGCCCTGTCTCATCCAACCCAGCCGGATGTGGACAAATATGACGCCCAGCAGGCCAGAAGAAAACTGGACAGGCTGGTGGGCTATCAGATATCACCGCTGTTATGGCAAAAAGTCCAAAGAGGCCTTAGTGCAGGCCGGGTTCAGTCGGTGGCCGTTAAAATCATCTGTGACCGGGAGCGTGAAATCCGGGCGTTTAAGCCGGAAGAATACTGGACCATCACTGCGGACCTTGAAGCGGCAAACCCGCCCATTTTCAATGCGGCGTTAATAAAAATATCCGGAAAAAAAGCTAAGATCACTAATGGGGAGCAGGCCCATGCTATTGTGGCGGACCTTGAAAAAGCCAATTTCATCGTCCGGGAAATTAAAAACAAAACCATCAAGCGCAATCCGTTACCGCCGTTTATCACCAGTAAACTCCAGCAGGATGCCATTAACCGGCTGCGGTTCTCTGCCAAAAAAACCATGGTTGTGGCCCAGCAGCTATATGAAGGCATTGAAATAGGCAGCGGTGGGCCCGAAGGTCTGATAACTTACATGCGTACGGATTCCACCCGTATTGCCCCGGAAGCGGCCCAGGAGGCTTTGGGTCTTATCCGCCAATCCTACGGAGATGAGTATGCACTGGACGCCCCAAGATTTTTTAAAAATAAAAATAAGGCCCAGGATGCCCATGAGGCGGTCCGCCCCACCTCGGTCCACAACACCCCCGAAAATCTAAAAAAGTTTCTATCTCCGGACCAGTTTAAGCTCTATGACCTGATATGGAAACGATTTGTGGCCTCCCAGATGGCCCAGGCCCTAATCGACCAGAAATCCATTCTCATTGAAGCGACAGAGAAATATCTATTTTCCGTTTCAGGATCGACAACACGGTTTGACGGCTTCATGCGGTTGTATGCAACTGAGGAGAAAAACAAGGAAAAAGGAATCCAGGCCCTGCCGCCGGTAGAGCCCAAGGAGCCGTTGGCAACCCGTAAAATCAACCCAGACCAGCATTTTACCAAGCCCCCGCCCAGATTTTCAGAAGCATCCCTTGTCAAGGAACTTGAAAAAAACGGAATCGGCAGGCCATCCACCTATGCGTCCATTATTGCCGTAATTCAGGATAAAGGCTATGTGGAGCTGATCAAACGATATTTCACTCCAAGCGAACTTGGCTTTATTGTCAATGATCTTCTGGTTGGCGCATTCCCCAACCTTTTAGATATTTCATTCACGGCCCAGATGGAGACCAATCTTGATGATGTTGAACAGGGAAAACTTAATGAAGTTGAACTGCTAAAAACATTTTACACCGATTTTAAAACCACTTTGGATAATGCCAAAGACAATATGGTCTCGGTTAAGGGCGTCGGCATTGAAACCGATATCAAATGTCCTTTATGCGGAAAACCCGTTAATATCAAAATCGGCAGAAACGGGCATTTTCTGGCCTGTACAGGATACCCCGACTGCAGTTTTACCAGTAACTACACACGGGATGAAAAAGGCAACATCGAGATTGTTGAAAGAATCCAGGACAGTGAACCGGTCAAGGACTGTCCTGAATGCGGCAAGCCCATGGTGCAAAAAGACGGCAGATTCGGATTGTTTTTGGCCTGCACCGGATATCCGGACTGCAAACACACCGAATCCGTGTTTCAGGAGAACTCCAGCAAAGACACAGGTGTCCCCTGTCCTGAAAAAGGGTGCGACGGAACAATTGTGGAAAAACGTTCAAAACGTGGCAAAATATTCTACGGGTGTTCCAAATATCCGGACTGTACCTTTGCCACCTGGGACAAACCGGTCAATGAAAACTGTCCGGACTGCGGCAGCCCCTACCTTCTGGAAAAAGAGACAAAGCGGGAAGGCAAAATCCACAAATGCCCAAATCGTGAATGCGGATTTAAAAAAAGTGTTTTACCTGTTTCCGAAAAAGAAGGTTAAAGCCTTTTAAGTAAATCGTTCAGGTGTTTTCTGGCATAGGGTGTCATCTCGGAAAAATATATCCCAATCCCGCCTGAATCCGTTCTGGCCACGACACCGTTAAGTTTAAAAGGCCGGGACTGACCGGGCAGGGCAAAGACGATCTTTGCCGGAACCCCGACATCCGGCTTTAAGCTGGATTTTACCAACACGCCGGAAGCACTCATATTTCCGGCATTAGATTGTATGACATTATCACCGATCAAAACATCTATTTCAATGGGTTTATCCACACGGGGATAAGATCTGGGCTCCTTGATATTTCGAATATACTCAAGGAGATCCTTTTGAAGGTCTTCGTTCAGGGAACGGACTTCCGACATTATCTCATCCAGGAGCGCACTGTTTTTTAAAAATGTATCCGTCAACTTTTCACTCCTTGTCTTTAGCCTTTTGGGCCGCTTGTTAGCTGATAAAAAATAACCAACTGCTCACAAATTGTTTAGCATATTTAAAAAATATAAGCGATTTTTATCCGAGACTCAAGTAATATAACGGTTGTGTCTCACGACACGAAACCGTTATACCATAATTTCACAAAGCATTAGATCACCAAATCAATGATTGTTTTAAATCTTGTGCGGTAGAAATTTCATTGTGTTTCACACCTAAAACCCGGGCGGCTGTTTTTACGGCACCGGCAAAAGAGCCCCCCGATTGCCTCAAGTCTTTGAGGGCATACGCCCCCCTTGACTTTGACAACTTTTCGCCTTTACTTCCAAGAACAAGCCCGTGATGCAGAAACCTGCATACCGGAAATGACGTGAAACCAAAACACTTGGCAAGATAAATCTGGGCTGCCGTGGATAAAAACAGGTCCTTCCCCCGGACAATGAAATTGCTACTGCCTTGTTCATCTTCCAAAAGGCTTGCCAGGTGATAACTGGGTTGATCATCCTTGCGCCAGACTACAAAATCACCAAATGTACCGGCCAGATCAATGGACTGATTGTTGACCACGATGATGGTATCCTTGGACACTTTTAAGCGGATAGCATGACGACCGGGTTCAAAAGCAAGCCCTGCATATCGGCATGTGCCCGGATACAACCCACTGGGAGATATTTTTTTTATGGATGCCCGGCTGCACCGGCACACAAAGGTATGCTGACCTGCTTTGTCTGCTTTATTCAGGGTCAGGGCCTGCAACCTGTCCCGGTAATACTCCTTTTTTTTGTGCAAAGAAAAATTTTTATAAAAATCATCCGGCCCTGTTGGTCCTGTATCCCAGTCCAGCCCCAACCAATCTAAACTTGTAAAAACATCTTCCAGTACATCGGGCCTGAAACGGATACCATCCATATCATCAATTCGCAGATGAAGGCGTCCTTTACGGCTTCTGACAATGGCCCATGTCATTAAAAAATTCACGGCATTGCCCAGGTGCAAAAAACCACTGGGCGTTGGCGCCAGACGGGAAATCGGATGGGTCGGCACATTAGACAAACACAAAGGCGAACTATTTTCAAAAATTATGGATTGTTCCTGCACAAGATTTTACCTTAGCCTTTTTAAATTATCGCCCTTCGAGCTATGAGAGTTAAAACGTATACTATAAATTTATGCGAAAGTCCTGAAATTATGGCACAGGCTTGACAAAAATTTTTGGACTTCTTAAATTAATTGCCCGGGCAGTCAGCCTTGGTAATGCAGAAGAGGGACAACAGGCAGCCCAGACCCATGTGAAAAAATTTTCAAAGATTATGGAGACACACAGGGAATGACGGGGTGTATTTTTGACATCAAAAAATACGCCATCCATGATGGTCCCAGCATCAGAACTACGCTCTTCTTCAAGGGCTGTCCCCTAAGATGCCCTTGGTGCCACAATCCGGAAGGCATTTTTTCTGACATCCAGCGAATCCATCATGCAAAGATATGTGTCGGGTGCGGCCAGTGCATAGATCAGTGCAGTGCAGGGGCGTTGTCCTTTAAAGGAGATGAAATCGCCAGGGACAAGGTATTGTGTACCGGATGCGGACATTGTGCAGATATCTGCCCTGCCCTATCCCATGAAACCTTGGGCAAGGCCATGGATGTGGATCAAATTTTAACAGAAATTGAAAAGATATTCCATATCCATTGAGCGTGCTTTAATCGAAACCCACTTTTATCAGGAGAATGCCGGGCGCTATTCCCTGCCCGTGCTCCGGGCAAAATTTTTTAAAACCTTGTGCCGGGAAAAAACAATATATATCGGCGAAAAAGAGCTGATCGTTGGAGAACGAGGGCCGGCGCCGAAGAGAACTTTTAGAAATCTCAAGGGTCTGCCGCAAGGTGACGAAACACGCACCTGCCCCCCTTTTATGAAAAGCGATTAAAGGCCGGCACCATTGACAAAAAAAAAGCCAAGGAACTTCTGGCCTGCCTTTGGATAAAAATAAATAACCATACCGCACCGCCCAAGGTCGGGGTGACCGCCAAAGAGAGCGGCACCTACAACGCTTTCACCCAGATCAACCTCGGCGGAGTTAAAGCCGACGGCAGTGACGGATCCAGAGAAGTTTCCTTCATGGCCCTGGAGGTGGCGGACGAACTTGCTCTGCTCCAGCCCCAGCCATCCGTACACTTCAGTACCAGAACCCCGGAACGATTCCTGGATGCAGCGGACCGGGTCATCAAAAAAGGCTATGGATATACATCCGTGTTCAACACAGACACTGTCATCATGGAACAGGTGGGCATGGGTAAAACCCTGGAAGACGCCAGGCAAGGTGGTACCAGCGGATGCATTGAGACCGGATGTTTCGGCAAAGAAGCCTATATCCTCACCGGCTATCTCAATATTGCCAAAATCCTTGAAATCACGCTGAACAATGGGATTGAACCCCTATCCAATGAGATGGTGGGTATTGAAACAGGGGATCCCTTAGCATTTTCCGGCTTTGAGGAACTTTATGCGGCCTTCCAGGCCCAGCTTGAATATATTGTGGATTTAAAAATCAAAGTGAATAATTACATAGAGCGCATGTATGCGGCATACTGCCCGGCACCGCTGCTCTCCTGTGTGATTGAAGGGTGTATTGACAAAGGAAAAGATTATTATAATGCAGGTCCCAAGTACAACACCAACTATATTCAATGTTGCGGTATCGGGACGGTGACCGACAGCCTGTTGCCTGCCATTGACGGCAAACCCAACACCAAGGGTACTGTTTACCGGCTGAATATGCTTTCCACCACCTGCCATGTCTATTTCGGCAAAATGCTCGGTGCAACCCCCCAACGGCAGGTTGGCCCACACGCCGGAATCCGATGGCACCTCGCCCTCCCACGGCGCGGATAAAAAGGGCCCAACAGCGGTGATTAAATCACTTTCCAAAATGGACCAGGCCAGATCCGGCGGAACACTGCTCAACCATCGTTTTCTGCCTTCGATACTGGCCACAGATAAGGACTTAAAAAAACTGACCGCCCGGATCCGTACCTATTTCGGGCTTGGGGGCCACCATATCCAGTTCAACGTGATGGACACCAAGACGCTGAGGGCGGGTTACAGTGACTATTTCGTAGACCTTGATAAAGATCACCAGGAGGAGATCATCAGCCGGACAGCGCAGCAGATGCACTATACAACATAAAATACGTGAAACCCAAAGGCCTATTTCATTGTAACCACCGGACAATGGGCATTGAGAACCACGGCCTGGGCTGTGGAACCTAACAGCAGCTTCCCCACCTTGGTTCTGTTTTTCACACCGATAATCACTTCGTCGGCCTGGGTTTCCTTTGCAAAATTAACCAGATCATCCCCGGGATCAATGCCGCGAATCAGTAAATGGGTTTCACAGGTAATATTCTTCCTGTCAAAATGGGTTTTGGCCTTTTCCAGCCCGGCTTCAGTCTCATTGATCAGGTCCTGATCCTTTTCCATACCCTCGGGCATTATGGTAACGATCAATACGGTTGCATTAAAAAGTTGCGCCCGTTTCAATGCAAGTTCGAGAAGATTTTCCGCCTGGTTTGTGCCACGTTTGTAGCCCACGATAAGTTTCATCTACTATTCCTTAAGTTGTACATTTTTTAAAAATTAAAATGTTTCCGGCCCCAGCCGCAAGAATAAAAAAGCCCTTCGGGCACCCTGGGATACCGATCCATAACTATAAAGCCGATTTTATAAAAAATTTTAGAGAACAAAACAAGACAAACTGTCCATTCCGGGGGCCTTCCAATTGACTTTAAGGTACAACACAAGCATTTGTAAAGCCCAATTAAAAAGTATAGCCCATGGAAAAATAAAAACACCCATCACTTTCATCAGATCTGGGATTCAATTTCCAGCCGTATAGAAGACTGATCGGTCCCACGGGAGTCTGGCGGCGCAGGCCGACCCCAACACTGCTCCGGAATGATTCCGAGATGCCCGGCTCTTGGATCCGGGTTAAAGCACCAGTATCAAAAAACAGGGCAAATTCATAATTTAATCCCAGATCGTACCGGGCTTCCACAGAACCCAGCATCATGGAGCGCCCCCCCACAGCACTGTCGTCGTCGTCATACTGCAACATGTTTTCATCAAACCCTCGCACCGTTGAGGCGCCCCCCAGATAATAGAGATACCCATCGGCAATATGGCTATTGCGCCCATAAGTCCCCATACTCCCGTAGCGGCCGCGCATGGCGACAACCAGATCCTCGGAGACCGACCAATAATAACGCAGTTCCATACCGTATTTATAAAAATCATCCTGACTTGAGCCGACACCTTTAAACAGATCAAAGGTGGTCGTTGCAAGCAACCCCTTTGTCGGGCGGACAAGGGAATCGGTGGTACGCCAGGTAATACCGGTATTCACCTGGCCGATATGACGAACGCCGTAATCGTCCTTTTCATCATCATCAAGCTCACGATCCACCCTTAAATATTGATCCCGGTATTCATAGCCCCCCCCCAGGGAGAAACTGATTTTTTTATTGCTAAAATTACGCAAAAACGTCTGGGACAGGCCATAACTTCGGGTGCCGTATTCTTTGTTAAACGCCTCGTTCTCTTTTGTATAGACCTTACTTGTGGAACTAAAGCGCGTGGACAAAAATCTGGGTTCGGTCAAGGAAAAATCCACGCCGTACCCCACCTGGCTCCACTCAAAACCGACCTGGGCATTCAAATTATGGCCCAAAAAATCATTATCCCCGATGCCGGTTTCCACGTACACATGCCGGGCGGTATCATATCCGCCGGCCAGTTCAACATAATAGGGTTTTTTTTCGGATATCTCCACAATCAGATCAACCTCGGACTGCCTGTTTTTCAGGCCCGCGACTCTAATTCTCACGGTATCCACGGCACTAAGATCCTGGATATTTCTGCGGGACTCCACAATCTTGATCATGGAAAACGGTTCTCCCTCAACGATTTCCAACTCATCTTCAAGCTCTTTAGTTTTCATCCGCAGGTTTCCGGCATAAAAAATTTTGCCCACGACCACTTTGGGCCCCGGGTCCACATGATAGGTGATCCGGATACGGGTTTTGTCTTTGGAAAATTTAGACTTAGCTTTCACCTGGACATGGGGATAACCTTTTTCTGAGACTTTTTGCTGCAACGCTGAGATATCATCTTCAATAAGAGCACTGTCATACCAGATCCCTACTTTCATGGCCATAACATCACGGCCCTCATCCAAAGCCATGACGGAAAGCCCCTCGATATTTACCTGTTCCACTTTTGTTCTGGGACCTTCCTTTATAATAATCTCAACGGCAACCTGTTTTTCACGCTTATTCGGCGCATCACTAATCTTAACTTTTTTATTTACCCGGGCTTTTGTAAACCCTTTGGTAACATAAAATGCCTTAACCGCTTTGAGATCATCTTTGAGCTCTGCCTTACTGAAAGCGCCTTTTTTTTCAGTCAAAATATTTTTTTTAAGTTCTTTTAAAGACAAGGAATCAGCGCCGCTGATTTTCAGCTCAGACACGATGTACTTCACCCCTTCGTCTATAACGATATTAACCTGCCGCATATCCGGTTTTTGGGAGGGAACGTTCTCATCTTGAACGTTTACATCTTGAAATCCTTTGTTTTCATACCGTTTTCGGATATTGCGCATGCTTTTTTTCAAGGCAAAATCGTTTTTGTTTCCCTTGTCCTGGAGTAATAGTTCTTTTTTCAAAGTCCAGGTATACATAGACGCGTTGCCCTCGATATCAATTTTGTACAGCGGTCCTTCATCAATTGTAAAAACGACGTCCAGGCTGTCACTGCCTTTGACCGGTAACGGTTGTGCCGTCACCTGGACATCGGCATACCCTTTTTTCCGGTAAAACTGCATGACCTTCTTGATATCTTCTTTCATTTTTTTGTTTGTAAACCGGTTGCCCTGCCACGGTAACAGAGATGTCCGCCAGATCCCGGTCATTAATCTAAGACGGGCCTGGCCGATATGTTCATTACCTTTAAACACCACTTTGCGGATCCTGTGGAAAGGTCCTTTGTCAATATCTACCTCAACAACGTAATAATCGTCCTCTTTCTCGGCAGATATATTCACCTTTGGCGCATAAAATCCCTGTTGATGGAAAAGCTTTTCAACCCGCGGGGCCTGGTTTGCCATTTTCTGAACGTCATAAACGCCGCCGGCCTTGATGGTCATTACGTTCAGCACTTCCTGCTCAAACAAGGGGAACGCATTTTTAATATCAATATCCTTTATCCTGAAAAACGGGGTCAATTCAAAGGCAAGCACCATACCTTGTTCTGTCTTTTCGGGATCCGGTACATGGATCACTTCAAATAGCTGGGATTCCTTTAACGCCTGGATCGCCGCATCCATGGCCGCCAGGGAATAATCCTCCCCGACGTTTAAAGGAATAAAGCTTGAGGCAACGGACTGCCAGAACGCCTGTTTTTCAGGAGGACAATTCACTATGAGATTGATATCCGAAACCTTATCGGCATTTTTCCCAAACGCAGTCGCAGCAAGGCCCAAAAGAAGACAGGCAACAAAAACAACAGAAACTGCACCAGAACAAAACCTTTTCAACAGCATCCTCATCTGAACTCCAGCCTGTATTTAAGTTCACCACCCAATTTGCCGCTTGTGTCCTGAAAACTGCTTAACAGCAAATGTTCCAGAAGCTTGTAATAGGTAGTTACCCGATGCACGGTCTCTCCGGAGCTGATATCTATACCGTAGGCGACACTGAGCTGCCGGGAAAGATCCGCACCTAAACCGACATGAACACTGGTTTCGTCACCTTGATGATCCATACTGAAGCTGACTTCACTTAACCCTGTGGTGTCCTTAATTCTTTCACTTAAAGAATCCAACATTAACTTGGCAATAGCTGCTGCCGACATTGAATCGCCGCCACTGTCAGCTCCCATTTCATCCGTGGTTTTGCCGAATGCAATCAAAGAAAGAATATCTGCATCCGACGCGTCAAGATCCGAAGAGAATTTCAGCACCAGGTCATCCGGCGTGCCGGTCACGGACAGGGTGATGGTATATATTGAGATCGTGGTTTCACCGGTCAGTTTAATTTCGGGTTCAATTTTATACGGATTAATAAAATCAATAGCACCGTCGGTGATTTCAAATTCTGCTTTCTGAAAACGAATCGTGCCCTCATCCACCACGGCCCGGCCATCCAGGGAAGGCGCGTACGCGGTTCCCCGGACACTGAGATTAGGACTGATGGTCATGGATGCCAGGTTATTTTCCACGGCAATAGCGTCCCTGCGGGTAATATAAATATTAAGCCCAATGTTTTTTAGAAAATCGGGGCCGGGCGCCCGTACTTTGGGACGTGACTTTTTGGTTGTCTGGGCGGCTATGTTTATCAGGCTTAGATCCACATCCTTATAATAGGTGCCTTCAAAAATATCTATCCGGCCGGTAAGCGCTGATTTATCTATGGTGCCGGACCAGCTCAGTTGACTGTTCAAGGTCATATCCAAGGTATCAGGTACGTTCACCGGCACCTGGATTGCGTCAAGGTTCAGTTTAAACTTATCCGGCAGGCCGTTTTTCATTGCGGCCTTTCCGGTCAATGATATTTCACCATCGCCAAGATTGGCTGTGACATCCTGGATGTCAATAGCCTCGGGTGTCAGTACAATGCGACCGGCGATTTTCTGCAAAGGCTCGTCCAACGCCTCAAGGCCCAGGGACATATCTGAAAATTCAACACTGCCCCGAACATCAGGAGAGGTGACGTTGCCTGCGGCACGTAGCGAGATCAAAATCTCCCCTTGTGCTGAACTTATTCCGTCTGCCAGGGGAACCAGCATGGACACAGGCAGGCTACCGGAAACCTCTGCGTCCAGATCCCCTTTAATCTCACCGTTGGCCGACAGGGTAAGCCGCCCCTTGTCCATGATTCGGACCTGCACCGGGTCAAGCGTAAACCTGCCGTTTTTGACTATCGTCGCGGCATTTTCAATGCGGATCAACTCCTGTTCCTGCTGGGCCAATGCAAACCGGGAGATATGAACCGATGCCTGTAATGAGTCGGGGTTGTCCAAAGACCCGTGCACCTCTAAGGTGGCATCGGCATCGGCGGCCATGTCCGGGGCATTGGGAACACGCAGATCCCCGGCATGAATACGCCCTGAAATATCCGGGGCAAACAGACTGCCCCGAGCGGAAATATCTAAACCTAACCTGCCCGAGGCAAGGACATCATCAGCCGCCGGATCAAACCCTTTAAGGTCGGTTTCCGGAATCAGGGCGCGAACATCAAGGGTTTTGTTTGCCGTATTAACCTGTCCGGTAATGTCCAGGAATGCGTTATTTTTTTGAAGACGCGCCTGTTCAAAAGTCAAAATATCATTGGCAAACCGAAGCTGAGCCTTGATGTTATCCAGCCTATATGTTTTAAAGCCGGGATCCCGGCCCGAAAGTGCCACCTGAATAATTGGTTTTTCCAAAGACCCTGTCCCGGTTATTTTACCGGAAAAAATCCCTACGCCGCCCAGATCCGGGGCCAGTTCGGCCGGGTCAAGCTGACTAAAATCCGCTGTCAGATCCATGGTATGATTCTGCCCTTTTTTCCCAGCCAGCGCCAGGGTTCCTTGGGCATGAAGCACCCCCTGGTCGCGCTTAAGCGTCACATCCTGAAGCTGGAGAAATCCTTTGTCAATCCGGGCGTTGCAACGCATTTCATCGGCCTGAAATCCATTAAAAAATAAATTTTCGGCATTGATATCCAGGGTCAGATCCGGGGCCGGCAAAGACCCATTAACCACCGCATGTACACCGGCACGGCCCGAACCCTTTTGCCCCACAAGGATTAAGGGCACTGATACATCCATCACATCCAGATCCAGATGTCCCTCCATTGTCATGGCCTGGGTATCAAATCCCGGCATATCCAGCCGAAATGCACCCTTACCGGTCATGCCGGGTCCGTCCAGGGTCAGGCCGGTCAATGTCAGGTGCGATTTTTCCAATTCAGCACCCGCCTTGAACTGTACCTGTACAGGTCCGGACATCCGGGGCAGGATCAAATCATGGGCTGTAACATCCAAATTGGCACGTGCAGACATCTCACCAGGTACTACCCCCTGCCCCTGGACCCGGACCAGGGCTGTAGCTTTGCCTTCAGGGGTATTTTCTCCCAATTCAAGGGCTTCTATGGCCAAACTGTCCGGATTAAACAAAAAGGTGTAGGTCAAAGTATCAAGGCCGACCATAGCGTTGCTGAATCCTTCAGGAAAGGTTTTTGACAAATCAACGTCCCCGGCAAAAGGAATGGTCCCGGCCGGCAAATCTATCCGGCCGTCTTTAAGGGTAACATGCCGGTTTTCAAGTCCGGCATAGAGACTTATGCCTGATATGGCGATTTTATGAATGCTACCCTGACCAAACGTAAACCGAATTCCGGCAGCAGGATTATCGATACCGCCTTTAATGGTCAAATTGACCCGGCCGTTTCCCTGGACCAGATCCGCGGGCAGCCCCAGGGTCTTCGTAGCCAAAGGTGTTTGTACATCAAGGGTGGCCGTGATATCCGAAACCACTTCACCCCAAAGCCCAGTAACAGACCCGTTTGCATCAAATTCAACACCCGGCATACTGGCATGGAGACTCATATCTGAAATTGTATCCCTATCAATCTGAGCCTGGACATCAAAGGATTCAAGGACAAGGTCCATATCCCCGACACCCAGATGGCCGCCGGCCAGGACCACGTTAGCCGAAGCAGTAAGGTCAGCCAGTTTAAACCCGGTCACCTCAAGGGACAACTGCCGAAGATCGGTATTAAACTGCGGAGCTGTTATTTTTACGTGTGCTTGATTCACCTTGAATTCACGGACCCAAAAATCCATGCTCGGTGAGTCATCGGTCTCAGTGACCTTGGTATCCTCCGGCACCCCGGTGTTGGCAACCAGGGCCGACAAAATATCTATATCCCCCTGCTCCGACATGCCGATATCAAGTACAGGCTTATCAATCAAAATTTGAGTCAGTTCAACTTTCTTCCGAATCAACGCAGACCAGTCAACCTTGGCTGCCACCAAGGAGATACCGGCCAGTTCCTTACCGGAAACTCCTTTCAAATGAATCCCGGCAATCTGAATCCTGCCCGCCTTAAGATCCAGGCGAAAACGTTCCCATGACAATGTGCCGGGAATGGTCTTGTTGACCTGCTTTTGAATAAAGACCTGGGCAGGCCGGGTCTCAATCAGAAAAAAAGCGGTAACTACCAGCCCGACCACCAGGCAAAGGCCTATTAAACATGTAAAAAAAACGATCTGAAACCAGCGTCTCTGGAAAAATCTGCCGGAACTGTGAGTTGTCTTGGAAGAGGAATGAAAATCTGTGGGCACTGCCATATTGCCTATGCGGGTTAAGGTTTATCTGAATATTTTGATTTTAAAGCCTTGAGGCCGGCCATGTCAAGGCAGATGCTATCGTTGAAGGCGTCGTAAAAAAAATATGCCGGGCAACACTGCGCTTTTGTCCTTCATATAATTGGTCATTTTCTCCTATTCCATAATCCGGTCTTTCAAAATACTCTGCCGCTTTAAAAAGATAAAAATTGACACGGCCCCTATTCTCTTTTATAAAACTCTGCGCTGGTTGAATAACCGGCGGTTTTTAAAAAGAATATTAAGGAGGACAAATGAAGTATTGGGTCTGTATGGATGATACAGATATGCCGGGCACTAAAGGAACAGGCTGGTTGGTCCAGGAAATCTGCAGGGAAATTGAGGATCTTGGGCTGGGGGAAAGCTCGGCCATCAGCCGGCACCAGCTCTTTGTTCACGAAGATATCCCCTTTACATCTCATAATTCAGCCATGTGCTTTGAGCTTGAACTTGAAAACAAAAATTTTCTGCCCCGCCTGATGGATCATCTGGTACATTGTCTTGAGACCCGATGCGAACCTGGCTCAGATCCGGGCCTGTGCGTGACGGGGCCTCTGGATGCAGAAAAGCAAAAACGGTTGTCAGCCTTTGGTGCCAAGGCAAAACAGGCCGTCTGCACCAAAAATGACGCCTATAGCCTTGCCAGGAATATGGGCATACACCTGTCCGAACACGGGGGAACCGGGGGTGGAATCATCGGTGCCCTTGCCGGGATAGGACTGCGGATGACCGGAAATGACGGTCGGTACAGGGGTTGGTACCACCTGGGTAATCCCGGTGACATCGTCAGTGTGGCGGATTTGTGCGCCCATCCCTTTATCGACACGGTGGTGCGGGCGGACGGATCTGAGCTTTCCCTTTCAGAAAAGGTGGCCATCGGATCGGAAAAGACCAAGACGGTCAGAATAGGATATCACCAGGTGGTGACGACTACAGCCAATGAAACCGCAGAACAGACCGGAATTACCCTGCGAACCATCACCAAACAAGAAGCTAAGAATTATTAAAAAACGCCCCCGGCATTCTTAATGCCGGGGGCGTTATTATCTGTTAAGCGAAATAAAAATTAAAACCGAATCTTCATCCCGGCATAGGTCGTCCTGCCGGCCTGGGGAAAGCCGTAGCTTTCCTCGTAATCTTCATCGAAAAGATTGTTCACACCCAGATAAACCGAGCAGATCTCTTTGTAAACCCGCTGCTCTATCTTCAAATCCACCAGAGTGATATCCCCTAAGTCTCCCTGATCACTATCCCCGTCATACACCTGATCTGTCAGATACATAAGGCTGGCATAAGCGATCAGTCCAAAATCAAAGGCATAGTTCCCTTCCAGAGTGAACTTGTGAACCGGACGGTATTCCAAATCCTCAAAAGCGGCCCCTTCAGACTTGTTCTCGGCATCCATATAGGAGTACCCAAGGCTGGCACCCGCCTTTGAAAACTGTTTGGACAAAAACAGCTCAATCCCTTTGAACCGGTATTCATCGAAATTCTCATAGAGGTCGTCGCCACTGGGCTGTTCAACCTTTTGAATATAATCTTTTACATTGTTCTGAAACAAAGCAAAATCTGCCATGATGCCGTAAGGCAGCAACTGGGTGACACCGATCTCATAATTGTCCGAGGTCTCTGTTTCCAGATCCTCGTTTCCAGCATCGGCATCGTACAAGTTCTTGATGGAGGCAAACCTTATCTTTCTGGCATAGGAAGCTCTCAGCCGGGTATTTTCGGCCAGATCGTAACTCACCCCTGTCAGCCAGGCCCCCTGGTCATCATCATTGCCCTGGTCTTTATTCTGCCAATGGTGGCTGTAACCTGCCACCACACCCAGGCGATCAAAGAAAGTAGCCTCGTATTCCATGGCCGCAGCATACAAGGACAGGTCGTGAGAAATAGCGATGGGATTACCATTACCATAAAGCCCGTTGGAGTCATAAGAATTGGTCTCTGCGTTCAAGGACACCCCCAACTGGCCCAGGGTGTCAAAATTAAAAAATCCCTGGACGGTAGCGCCGGTCACATCAGTTTCATCGGTTTTATCGTAATTATTACTTTTGGTGATAGCGGAGTATTCATCATTGTCATAACGGACCAACTGTTCATCGTTCTCATTCAAATATCCCCAGGCTCGAAGGCTAAAAAGGCCGCCCGGATCATATCCAATAGAAAGCTGGGCAAAGTGGCCTTCATAATCCTCTACCCGATCGTATTTTGGGCTTTTGGCATAGGGGTCTGATTTGTCATTGATGGTTGACGGTGGCTGCCCGAACTCTCCCTTGCTTACGCCCGCCACAATACCGAACCTGAACGAATCGTTAGCTGTTACCCCTAAGTTGGTAAAGATATTCTCCCGAAAATAGTCGCTGTTTTCCCGGATACCACCATCCTCTTCGGAGGTGTCATCAAAACTGTTAGAAAGTATAAAGCCGTCGGAATCCTGACGGCTGGTGGAAACAAAATAATCTACCCTGTCATTTCCCCCTGAGATATCCCCTTTGGCTGTCATATTTCCCCGCTCGTCAATATCGGCTGACAGGCCTCCAGTAATCCCTTTGGTCCCCTTTTTAGTGATGATATTAATCACCCCGCCAAGGCCACCCTGACCGTAAAGTACCGAGTGGTTCCCATAGGACACTTTGATTCTTGCAATATTCTCCGTTGAAATTATAGAGGGGTCAAACTGACCGTCATAGGTGGAGTTAAAGGGAATCCCGTTAAGCAGCAGAACCACATGGCGGGACCGCATCCCCCTGATGTTGACCCTGGGAATACCCTGGGCTCCCCGCCTGACATCCAGACCGGGCAACAATTCAATCGCTTTGTCCAAAGTGGTGGCATGGCGAAGTTCAATCTGCTGGGCGGTAATTTCGTGAAGGGTCCCCACAGACTCTACCCCCTGGCTTTCTGAAGCGGTAACTACCACCTCCCCCAGATCGTATGCAGGAGTCTGATCAAGGGTGTCTTCTGCCAGAACATTCATCGCTGAACACACGATCAGCACTGCAATGATCCTTGCAATAATTTTGAACATAACCCGTGTCTCCCTTTGTTAAACGGCCTATATATCCTTATATAAAAAACAGTTGAATCGGCTGCAATCAAAATATAAAAAACAGTTGAATCGGCTGCAATCAAATGATAATGGACTTTCGCTTTAATCCCCTGATTTTCACGTTGACCATAGACCGCTGAAATCTGATTTTAAATAGAAATGTAACCACACCTATCTATTTTTGTCAAACTATTATCATTTGTCTGCATACACCCTCTTTTCAGATTTTTATTTTTCTGATACTAACCAAGAGAAACCAATAACTACATTGAAAACAAAATTCAGGACAAACCATCAGCATTTCTGAACGCCACATTTTTCCCTGGGCCCTTGGCCTCCGAGCCTTGCCCCTGGCCCCTGGGATCCTGATCCTGGTCTCGGTCCTCCTGGGCCGTTATCCTATCCATATCCAGGAAATCGCCTTACTGATCAAAGCCCTGGCCGGACAGGGTCAGGTCAACGAGATTCACTATTCCCTGATCGTCCATGTCCGGCTGCCCAGAGCCATTTTGGCGGCCCTGGTCGGGGGAAGTCTGGCTGTCAGCGGAGCAGCATTCCAGGGACTTTTCAAAAACCCCCTGGTCAGTTCCGGCATGCTGGGGGTCAGTTCCGGCGCAGGGTTTGGCGCAGCCCTGGCCCTGATCCTTTTTGGCTCAGGCCTGCCGGTCTATCTGTTCTCCTTTGGATTCGGCCTTGCCGCTGTGGGTTTAAGCCTTGTCACCGGCCGGTTTGTGGCTGACCGTCAGGCCGTGACGCTAGTGCTGGGCGGGGTGATTGTGGGCTCGATCTTTTCGGCGCTGGTATCCTTTTTAAAATATGTGGCAGATCCCTACGATGAACTGCCGGCCATTGTGTTCTGGCTGATGGGCAGCCTGTCCCGGGCCCAGTATCCTGTCATTGTTGCCGCCGGCCTGCCCATGCTGATGGGCTGTACCGGACTCTATCTGATCCGCTGGCGCCTCAACGTCCTGGCCATGGGGGACAGGGAGGCAAGGACCCTGGGACTCAACCTTACCTGGAACAGACTTTTTGTCATTGTCTGCGCAACCCTGGCAACGGCTTCAGCCGTTTGTGTCTCCGGCGTCATTGGCTGGATCGGCCTTGTGGTCCCCCACATGGGAAGGATGGTGGCAGGTAACAACAATAACGAACTGATCCCGGCCGCATTTTGCCTGGGCGCCTGTTTTCTCATCGTTGTGGATACGGTCAGCCGGCTGATCTCCACAAGCGAAATGCCGTTGGGAATTCTTACTGCCCTTGTGGGCGGCCCATTTTTTATCTACCTGCTCAAGCAGACCAAAGGAAGGCGATGGTAAGACCGTGTCCGATATGCTGATCCAGATCCGGGGCGCCGGCTTTTCCCACACCGGCACCCAGGTGTTTGCCCAGGTTGACCTTACAGTATCAAAGGGAGAATCCCTGTGTCTTCTGGGGCCAAACGGCTGCGGAAAAACCACGCTGCTGGATTGTCTTCTCGGCATCAACGCCCTGGACACCGGCAGTATAACGATCAACGAAAAGCCCATCACACAAATGTCCGCAGCCCAGACCGCCAGGTATCTGGCCTATGTACCCCAGCGCCACAGCCGCTCTTTTTCCTTTACGGTTATGGATATTCTGCTCATGGGACGCACCCCCTATACCGCCCTTTTTGCCTCTCCATCAACCCAGGACCGCAAAAAGGCGGAAGCCTTGCTGGACAGTCTGGGCCTGATCCACCTCAGAGACAGGAATTATACCCGATTGTCCGGCGGGGAGACCCAACTGGTTATGATCCTGCGAGCCTTGGTCCAAGAAACCCCGGTTATCGTTATGGACGAACCCACAGCTCACCTAGACTTTAAAAACGAACTGCTGGTTCTTGAAACCATTGTCCGGATGATCCGTGACAGAGGGCTTACCCTGATCATGGCCACCCACTTTCCCAACCACGCCTTTTTCCTTGAAAATGCGGGGCTTCCCGTGCAGGTCTGTTTTATGCACCAGGGTCGAATCCGGACGGCAGGCCTGCCATCCCAGGCATTAACCTGCGAAAACATCAGCCAGGTGTTTGGGGTTGAGGCTGCCGTGGTCTCCAAACAAACCCAGGACAACGGCTGGATTAAACAGATTATCCCCATTAAAACCATGGACAACATCCCATGAAAAAAACATCAGCGCTTATTTTAATCATCCTGGGTCTGACCTGTTCCGGCACGGCATCAGTCCAACCTGTTTTAACCGAGACCGACGGTCAGGGCCATGTTCTCTCTCTGGACCGGCACCCTGAACGGATCGCCTGCCTTTATGCATTTACAGGGCATGTCACTGCCATGCTGGGCCGGGGCAGCGACATGGTAGCCATTGTAAAGGGACTGAAAAAAGATAAACTGCTTGGAAAAATCGTTCCACACCTGTCATCTCTTCCCGTGCCGTCTGCCGGGGGAGTCATCCACATTGAGTCCCTGATCAAAACCCGGCCTGATATTGTTTTTTTAAAGCCTGAAACCGAAAGCATTGCCCAGGAGGTTGAAAAACTCAAGCAGTTCGGCCTGCCCTATTTCTCAGCCGCCTATTCAGACATGCAAAGCCAGATGTCCGTGATTGAAGCCATGGGGCGAATCCTTAACAAAGAAAAAAAAGCATTGGACTATACCCGCTACTACAGGCAGGCCATTGCCCGGGTAAAAGATAAAACCGACAGGATCGCAGATGCGGATAAACTGTCGGTATACCATGCCATTAATGAACCTTTCAGGACCGACGGTCCAGGAACCCTTGAAGCGGACTGGACTGGGGCCTGCAACATTCTCAATGTATCGGTGGGCAAGGGTCTTATTGAAAAAAATAGAAACAAACGATTTGCCGGCATGGAGCAAATCCTCATGTGGGACCCTGCAATGATCATTGCCAACGAGGCCCAAACCGCCCAGAAAATTCTATCTGATCCCCAATGGGCCCCCATCAAGGCTGTGAAAAAAGGCCGGGTCTTCACCATCCCGGTGGGCATTTCCAGATGGGGTCATCCGGGCGGGCTTGAAACCCCTCTGGCGATTTTGTGGACCGCAAAAACCGCTTACCCTGACCTGTTTACCGATCTTGACCTGAAAACCGAAGTCCGGCAGTTTTACCAGCGCTTTTTTGACCTTGGTTTAGACGACCCGACCATTAAGCGTATCCTCTCAGGACAGGGCATGCGAACAACTCACATTAACAACCCCGGGCGTTAAAAAAAAGCAATTGTTAGCCCAATAAATGAAAGAGGCCATAATTTGCCATCAGCAATAACCCATGCAGTCGTCGGCATCTCGTCAGGCTTAGCTGTTTCTAAAGGAAGTGCACCCAAACGGTTTTGGGCGTTGTCGATGATTTGTCTGTAGAGATACCCATTTTCATGGTCCTTGCGGTACTCGGGTTCGCCCTTGTCATCAAATACCTGAACCTGACCCGGCTCGGAAAAACCTCTACCGTCGTGGGCAAAGCTTTGAAAAGGCCCAAGCCTTAGGTCTTGACGCCGACATGATCCGCATCAAAGCCCTGGTACTTTCCACGCTTATTGCCTGCCTGGGTCATCGTTTCTACATCCTGAACATCGGTATGCTTAACGTCTACACCGCCCACATGAACACGGACATCTTTTCCTGCGCCGCCCTTTTCGCCGGTGGTGCCACCCTGACCCGGGCCAGGGTCCGCCACGCCATGTTAGGCATCGTTCTTTTTCATTCGCTGTTTATCGTCTCTCCCCCAGGCCGGACAGAACGTATTCAGTAATCCAGCACTTCGGGAGTATTTCAAGGGCGTTGTGGTCTACTGATCAAACCCGTATCGAACAAGAACATCACCTTAATAATGAATAAAATTCAATTATTGACATAAAAATAATGATATGGTTCTAATAACTTCATGCCTCATGACTTAAAATTTATCGGGGAGAATATCCGTTCATTCCGGCAATCACGCGACTGGACCCTGGCGCAACTGGCCTCAAAAATAGGGATTCAGGAAGGACCGCTGGGCCGCATTGAGCGGGGCGGCAACCTGCCGTCGGCCACGGTTATCTATAATCTGGTGATCACACCGGTGACGCCGTGATTTTCGATTACCTTGAACTCTTTGAAAATTTCGGTTTACGGGTCCTTTTGTTTCCCTTCATGAAATCGGCGGAAGATTTTGCCGGGCTCTCTTTTTTTGAACCCGTTCACCAAGCTGACCGCAGCAAAAACTAAAACAACCGAACAAGAAATAACACAGATCCATGCAGTGGTTGAGGAGCTGAAACTTATAATAATTTAGTTCAAAAAAAAGGGGGGTCATGAAAAGTAACTTTGTTGCTCATCACCGCACCCAAGATGATGAGATACAAACAGTATGCGAGCATTTAACGGGTGTGGCATCTATCTGTAAAAAGCTCACTGCTAAAATCGGATTACCTGAGGCCGGAGAACTGCTTGGTCTGCTCCATGATATAGGTAAATACAGCACCGATTTTCAAAATTATATAAAAACGGAAACAGGTCTTCTTAATCCTGATATCGATGACGCCAATGTCGATACCAAAAATCTTAAAGGTAAAATTGATCATTCAACAGCAGGAGCACAATGGGTATGGAAGCGTTTTAACAGTTATGGCCCCCAGGGCAAACTGGTTGGGCAGATTCTGGCAGTATGTCTGGCGTCCCATCATGGAGGGATGATTGATTGCCTGCGCGTGGAAGGTGAAAATGGCTTTTTGAAAAGAATCCAAAAAAAAGATGAGTTAACACATCTTCAAACATGCCTTGAAGCAGCAGACTTTAAAATAAAAGAGTCCATTGAACACATTGCCACCCAAAATTTTTTAAAACAAATTTTAAATCAAGTTGCCGGTATTGTATCTCCGAAAAAGTTAGAGCCTGACCGCCTAAAACATTTCAAACTTGGATTTTTTACCCGCTTTTTGTTCAGTTGCCTCATTGATGCAGACCGTATTGACAGCGCAGACTTTGAATGTCCTGACAATCAAAAATTTCGAAATAAAAAGAAAATTGACTGGCAAATTGCCATAGATAGGCTGGAAGAAAAGCTTTCGGAGTTTAATGTTCGCAACCGGGTGGATGAATTGCGAAACAAAATTTCAAACCGATGTCTGGAAACTGCTACTAAGGGACAAGGACAATACTTATTGACAGTTCCAACCGGAGGCGGAAAAACATTTGCGTCCATGCGTTATGCCCTTCATCACGCCCAAAAGCATAAACTGGATCACATTATTTATGTCATTCCCTATACGTCCATCATTGATCAGAATGCCCGGGAAATCAGAAATGTTTTGGAGCAGATTGGAGATGAATATCCCTGGGTACTTGAACACCACTCCAATCTTGAGCCTGAAAAGCAGACCTGGCAGTCCAAACTATCTTCTGAAAACTGGGACGCGCCTGTCATTTTCACCACCATGGTCCAATTTCTTGAGGCTTTATTCGGCGGCGGCACCAGAGGGCCCAGACGAATGCACAACCTGGCCAACTCAGTAATCATCTTTGATGAAATTCAATGCCTTCCCATTAACTGTATTCACCTGTTTTGCAACGGGCTTAACTTTTTAACAGATCATGCCCGAACCACAGCGGTGCTTTGTACGGCCACCCAGCCGGTGCTTAACAGTGTCAACAAAGAATACGGTGCGCTTGATATTCCTGCGGGAAATGAACTGGCGGGTGATACCGCCGACCTTTTTAAAGAACTAAAAAGAGTAGACATTGAAAACAAGACCCGGCCTGGTGGCTGGACCAAAGAACAGATTGCCGAGATAGCGGTCGCCCAGGTTCAGAAAAAAGGCAATTGCCTTGTAATTGTAAATACCAAGGAGTGGGCAAGGCAGCTGTATAAAAGATGTGAAGATCTAATCAGCCAGACAGACGAAAACATTGTTTTCCATTTAAGTACAAGTCTTTGTCCCGCACACCGGACTAAAATTCTGGATGCTATCAGACAACGCCTGGATAACGAACTTCCGTTACTTTGTATATCAACACAGCTCATTGAAGCAGGCGTTGATGTCGATTTTAATTCTGTGATTCGATTTCTGGCAGGTCTCGACTCCATTGCCCAGGCGGCAGGCCGCTGCAACCGGAACGGGAATAATGACATTTCCCAGGTGTATGTAGTCAACCCTGACAATGAATCCATTGATTTGCTGACAGATATAAAAACAGGCCGGGATAAGGCCGAACGGGTTCTGGAAGAAAAAGGACATGAAGATTTTTTAAGTCCGATTTCAATGGACAGATATTTCTCTTACTATTTTTATGAACGAGCAGATCAAATGACATATCCCCTGACGGCAAAGCAGGCAGGAAGACAAGATACATTACTGAATCTGTTAAGCAACAATCCACTCAATGTCGGACGGGAAAACGATATTCAGAAAGCCACTTTCAGTCTACAGCAGTCTTTCAAAACAGCTGGTAAGGTATTTAAATCAATTGATGCACCGACCCAGGCAATAATTGTTCAATACAAAGAAGGGAAAAGTATTGTGGCAGACCTTTGTGCTGCACCAGAACCCGCCCAAGCATATTCACTACTAAAAAAGGCACAAAAATACAGTGTCAACCTGTTTCCCAATGTCTGGGATAAATTAGTCAAAGCCCAGGCCGTACTCCCTGTTCAGCAAGGGGAAGAGATTTATTACTTGGACGAACAATATTACAGCCCAAAATTCGGCGTATCCACGGAAGTTGTCAACGAAATGGAAACACCTATTATTTGAGGAGGCTTATAAATGAGAAACGACATCAGCTTCAGGCTGTGGGGAAGGTATGCCTTATTCACCGACCCGGTGACAAAAACCGGAGGGGAAAAATGCAGTTACCATGTACCTACCTATGAAGCGATCAAAGGCGTTTTAAAATCCATTTACTGGAAACCCACAATTGTCTGGTATGTGGATAAAATCAGGATCATCAAATCTATTCAAACCCAAACCAAAGGAACAAAGCCCCTGGTCTGGGGCGGAGGGAACTCCCTGGCCATCTATACATTTCTTCATCAAGTAGAATATCAGGTCCATGCCTATTTCGAATGGAATGACTTTCGCCCGGAGTTAAAAAAGGATCGGATCGAAGGAAAACATTTTAACATCGCCAGAAGAATGCTTGAAAAAGGCGGGCGACAGGATATTTTTCTGGGAACCCGGGATTGTCAGGGGTATGTGGAGCCCTGTCTTTTTGGTGAGGGAGACGGCGCCTATGATGAAATTGAAGAACTAAGCTTCGGCTTGATGTTCCATAGTTTTGATTATCCGGATGAAACCGGGAAAAAAGAATTGTGTACCCGATTCTGGCAGGCTGTCATGAAAAAAGGGGTTCTTTATTTTCCCAGACCGGAGGCTTGCGACAAAAAACGATTTATCCGCAAAATGGAACCTAAGCCATTTGGACTCGGAGATAATGTCTTACCCGTGGATAAAGAGGAGGCCTTGTTATGAGTTGGATGGCCAAACTTTACGACACCTATGAGACGGGTATGAGTTTAGACTTGCCAGACGAAAATAAACTAATGCCAATCAGTCACACGTTGCAAAATGCGCATATCAACATTGTTATTGATATTAATGGCTGTTTTAAAAGGGCTGCGGTTCTCGAAAAGACACAGGTCGTATTGCCTGCAACAGAAAAATCAGCAGGACGTTCAAGTGGAGAAGCGCCCCATCCACTGGCAGATAAACTCCAATATATTGCCAAAGACTATCCTGAGTATGGCGGTCGGAAAAAATCATATTTCCATGGCTATGAAAGCCAGTTGGCAGAATGGTGTTCATCAGAATACAAAAACAAAAAAGCAGAAGCGATATTGAACTATATCCGCAAAGGCCAGGTAATTAAGGATCTTATTTCTGCGCATGTGTTGCACATAGATGAATCCCCAAAATTAATGGCATACTGGCCTGATGAAGAGGATAAAAATCCGCCCCTGATATTCAAAGTACTTCCAGCAATACCGAAAGACAAAAGGCAAAATAAAGACAAAGCCGAGATTGAACCTGGTGATGCTCTAGTTTGCTGGTCAGTTGAAAAAGAAGGGGAACCTGACAGCAATACCTGGAAAGATGAGAGGTTACAGCAAAGCTGGATTGACTACAATTCAAGGACTGGAGACATTCTGGACTTTTGTTTTATAACCGGTAATTCAAGCCCCATTGCAGTTAATCATCCGGCCAAACTCCGTCACACAGGTGATAAAGCCAAACTGATTTCTGCCAATGACTCTTCCGGGTTCACATTCCGGGGACGATTTACTGATCCGAATGGCAGACAGGCAACCAGTATCAGTTATGAAGTAACTCAAAAAGCCCATAATGCACTTCGCTGGCTGATTTCTCGCCAAGGCTTTCGGAACGGGGACCAAATTTTCGTATCCTGGGCAATTTCAGGAAAAAAAACTCCGGAACCACTTGAAAGTACTTGGGACCTTCTCAATACCGACCCGATCTTTCAGGAAGAAACTGAGGACAAAGAAAGTTCTGCTATGGATTATTCCATAGATGTAGGGGAATCTTTTTCAAATCTGCTTAATAAATACTTATCAGGTTACCGCACCCAATTAACCCCCAATGAACAAATTATCATCATGGGTCTTGATTCTGCCACCCCAGGACGAATGGGAATCATATACTATCGTGAATTGTTAGCCAGTGAGTTTCTTGAACGAGTGGAGAAATGGCATTATGAATTCGCCTGGCCCCAGCGTTTCACCGCCCCCGACCCGAAAAGCAAAAAAAAGGACGCAAAAAAGACGATTTGGCCGATTTCCAGTCCATCTCCCAGAAACATTGCAGAAGCCGCTTACGGCAATATTCTCAAAAGCAATGAGAAACTTAAAAAAGGTGTAATTGAACGCATATTGCCCTGCATTGTAGACAGGAAGCATTTCCCCTATGATATTGTTCTTTCTTCGGTTCGCAGAACCTGTAACCGGCATAATTGCGAAAAATGGGAATGGGAAAGAAATCTGGGAATCACCTGTGCCCTATATAAAGGATTTTATCTTCGGCACCCACAAAAAAATAAAAGGAGAGAATATAAAATGGCTTTGGAAGAAGAAAGAACCACCAGGGACTATCTTTATGGACGATTGCTGGCGATTGCAGAAAAAATTGAGGAAACAGCACTGTATGTGGGGGGAGAGGATCGGCCGACAACAGCGGCAAGGCTCATGCAACGCTTTGCAGACCGCCCGTTTTCGACCTGGCGTAACATTGAACTGGCACTTCAGCCTTATATGCAGAGGCTAAAATCCAATAGAGCCGGATTTTTAGTTAACAGGACAAGAGAACTTGATTCAATTTTTGATGCATTTTCCCCTAATGAATTCACCAGTGAAAAACCGTTATCCGGGGAGTTCCTTCTCGGCTATCACTGCCAGAAACAGGCATGGCAAAATAAATCAAATCAAACCCAAGAGAAAGAATAGAAAGGAACATAACCATGAGTCTTGAACATAAAATTGATTTTGCGGTAATTTTCAGCGTGAAAAATGCAAACCCCAACGGGGATCCGTTAAACGGTAACAGGCCAAGGGTTGACTATGAAGGCTTTGGAGAGATATCAGATGTCTGTTTAAAAAGGAAAATACGTAATCGGTTGCTGGCAGACGACCAATCCATATTTGTTCAATCCGATGACAATAAAAAAGACGATTCCACAAGTTTAAGAAACCGGGCGGAATCAAAAGAGTTTGGCCTTGGCAAAGATGCGTTCAACAGTAAAAAGACAAAGCCGGAAGAAACGGCAAAGCTTGCTTGTCAGAAATGGCTTGATGTAAGAAGTTTTGGACAGCTTTTCGCCTTCAGTGGGTCCAAGAGTGATGGCGTTTCAATAGCAATTCGCGGACCTGTTACCCTTCATTCCGCTTTCAGTGTGAACCCTGTCAGCATAACAAGCACCCAAATCACTAAAAGTGTGAGTGGCGAAGGAGACGGAACCAAGAAAAGTTCTGACACCATGGGAATGAAGCACAGGGTGGATAGAGCTGTTTATGTGACCTACGGTGCCATGAGCCCCCAACTCGCAGAGAGAACCGGATTCAATGATGCCGATGCCAAAACGATTAAAAATGTTTTACCCAGACTATTTGAAGGTGACGCATCTTCGGCACGCCCGGAAGGTAGCATGAGTGTTGAAAAGGTAATCTGGTGGAAACACAGCAATAAATCAGGTCAATATTCTTCTGCAAAAGTCCATAGAACTTTACAGACCTTGCAGATCAATTCCGATGGTTCTTTTGATGAAAAGGGACTAAAAAAGGCACTTGATGGTTTGACGCCTGAAATCATAAATGGATTTTAAATCGAGACCAACCTCATGGATTTTTTACAAAACCTGGATAAAGATCTCCAAAAAGCCCTTATAACCCAACTACGCAACCTGTGGACCCACACCTCCACAGCCATTGAGGGCAACACCCTGACCCTGGGGGAAACCGCTTTTGTTCTTGAAGAGGGGTTGACCGTTTCAGGCAAGCCCCTGAAAGACCATGAAGAGGTGGTGGGACATGCCAGGGCCATTGATCTGATTTATGATCTGCTGGCGCAGGGGACGCCTTTTAACGAGGAGGCGCTGTTCAACCTTCACAAAGCCGTTCAAACACATGTTGTGCTTGATGTATACAAACCTATGGGGGGCTGGAAAAAAGAGCCCAATTCAACGGTCGGGGTGGTTGATGAAAAACAGGTGGTTTTTGAATATGCGGCGCCCCGGGATGTTCCGCCGTTGATGAAACAGTGGGTTATGAAGTGGACCCAATGTCAAGACCGATTTTGACTTTTTTTAAGCTACATTTTTCTGAAATTCCTTGTCAGATCTGGCGGTGACGACCTCCTTCCTTACCAGATTTCTCTTGCTATTTCATAAAATCATGATACTTTGGCCGCCGCCAGTTCGGAGGATAGGGCAATGCTGGGAAGCAACCCGAGCGCCGTGACTGGTGACGAGAACATGGGGACAGTATGCACTCTGATGTATGCTGTCCTTTCCCCCATGTTTTTGTCCTTAATGCGTTAAATCCTCGCGCCTTAGCGCGAAATTAATACCCCGTAGGGTCCGCCGGAGGCATTTGGCCTTCATCCTTTAAACCGCATGGTAGATTGCCATTGGCACCTTATATCCCAGGGCCTGGTGGAGCCTTTCCTGATTGTAAAACCTTATAAATGCTTTCAACGATTGGTAGGCTTCATTCATTGTACGGTAATCCTTCAGATAGATTTCCTCGTATTTTATGGTTCGCCACAGTCGTTCTACAAAAACATTGTCAAGGGCCCTGCCTTTTGAATCCATGCTGATTTTGACATTTTTATCTTGCAGTATTTTCAAGTATTTCAGAGAAGTAAATTGACTTCCCTGATCTGTGTTAAAAATGCCAGGTGTCGAGAACCGTAATGCTTCCTCAAGGGCCTCAATGCAGAATGTGTTTTCCATTGTGTTACTGAGACGCCATGACAGGACATACCTGCTGAACCAATCCATTACGGCGGTTAAATACATAAATCCATTACCAATTCTGATATATGTGATGTCGGTGCTCCACACCTGATTCGGCTTATCAATTACGATATCTTTAAGCAAATAAGGGTAGATTTTATGGTTTTCATTTCTCCTTGTTGTCTTTGGTTTCGGGTAAATGGCTTCGATCCGCATCAGCCTCATCAGGCGTTGTACCCGCTTCCTGTTTACCAAATGCCCCTGGCTGTTCAGGTAGGCCGTGAGCCTCCGGCTTCCGTAAAAGGGAGTTTTGGTATGCTGCTCATCCAATAAATCCATAAGGGAGAGCGTATACGAATCCAATGTTTTGGGCTTGTAATACAAGGCCCCTTTTGAAACCTTGAGTAACTCACATTGCCTGTTAATACTGATTCCTGAGTGATTTCTATCTATTAGTTCCCTTCTATCAGAGATTGATTGTATCACCCTTTTTTTTTAACCAGTCATTCTCAACTTTGAGCTGACCTATTTGCTTATACAATTCGTCTATCAATTTTTGATTATCATTTTCGGTTTTCTTTTTTGCAGTTGAAAATACACCTGGTAATCCTTCTAAGGCTTCTTTCTTCCACCTTGTCAGCAAGGATCTGTGAACTTCATATTTAGATGATAACTCAGCTACTGTGTCCTGTTCTCGAATCATTTGAATTGCAATTTTAGCTTTGAACTTTCCGGTGTAGTTTTTCCTCATGAACCTCCTTTTTCGGTAAAAATTTGAACCGGGCTTTTAACACCTTATGTGTAGCTTAGCAACTGGTTCAAATTCTGGGGTCCATTATATTATGCTCTACCATGAACTTATGGCCGCTGCTGTGCCCGGGGATAAACAAAAGGCCTTGCAGGCATATGTTACGCTTCATGTTGCCTTTGTCCGCATCCACCCCTTTTTTGACGGGAACGGTAGAATGGCAAGGCTTGTTGCTAACCTGCCGGTGTTAAAGGCCGGCCTGCCGCCGGTTATTGTGCCCAGGGAACAGCGAAAAGCGTATATTGACGCCCTGTCTCACTACCATTTTGCCGTGGGGCAAATTGAAAAAGAGGGAGAACTGCTGCCGGAACCGGACGCCTTAAAGCCCTTTGCAGCTTTCTGTGAACAGGCCTGGCAAGCATCCATGGAACTTGTGGATGAAATTCATAAAAAGCAGCAGGTCCGCACCGGGAAAAATCAATGACCGTGTATCAAGAAAAGGAATATCTCTCCTTATCCGCACTCCAGCATATTCTTTTCTGTCCGCGTCAGTGCGCCCTGATCCATATTGAACAGCTATGGGAGGAAAATCTGTTCACGGCCCAGGGCAGGATCATGCACGAAAGGGTGGACAGAGGCGACCAGGCAGACAAGGGTAAAATCAGAATTGAATATGGGCTGCCCCTGAAATCCGCACGCCTGGGCATCACCGGCAAGGCCGATGTGGTTGAATTCCACCGGACGGATTCTTCCGTTCAAAAATGGGTTCCCTTCCCTGTGGAGTACAAACGCGGAAAACCCAAAAAAGATCTGTCCGATAAGGTCCAGCTCTGCGCCCAGGCCATGTGCCTTGAGGAGATGCTTAATATAGACATCCCCTCCGGCGCACTGTTTTATGGAAAAACACGGCGCCGCCTGGAAGTGGCGTTTGATGAAGAGTTACGGCAGAAGACCAAGGCGGCGGCAGAACAACTTCATGCCATGTTTGAATCGGGAATCACCCCACCGCCTGAGTATGCTAAAAAGTGTGACACCTGCTCATTTCTTTCACAGTGCATGCCAAAGGCCATAGAAAAAAAACGGACCGTTGCTGCCTGGTTAAACCGAATGGTCCGGAAAGATATTACCGAATGAAAAAACATCTGAACACATTGTTTGTCACCACCCAGGGTGCATATCTGGGCAAAGACGGGGAAACCGTTGCCGTTAAAATCGAACAAAAAACCGTGTTGCGGATTCCCATTCACACCCTTGACGGCATTGTCTGTTTCGGTTCCGTCGGTTGCAGTCCGTACCTGATGGGGTTCTGCGCGGAAAAAGATGTGACAATCAGTTTTTTGAGCGAATATGGAAAATTTCTGGCCATGGTCAAAGGCCCGGTTTCGGGCAATGTCCTGTTGCGCAGAAAGCAGTTCCGGATGGCCGACAAGCCGGATGTTTCGGCACAGGTGGCAGGTTTTGTCCTGACCGGAAAAATCGCAAATTGCAGGACTGTCATAGAACGCAGCCTGCGGGATCATTCGGAAAAAATGGACCGGGACGCCGTCAAAAAAGTATCCAGGCGGCTGTCAATGTACATTCAAAAAGAGCTGCAGAAAGACAACCTGGACAGTCTTCGGGGCATTGAAGGAGATGCCGCACACCAATATTTCAGCGTGTTTGATGAATTGATTTTTCAGCACCAGGAGGCGTTTGCCTTTTCAGGACGGAACCGAAGGCCGCCGACCGACAGGATAAATTGTCTGCTCTCTTTTGTTTATACGCTTCTGGTTCATGATGTCAGATCAGCTCTGGAGTCGGTGGGCCTGGACCCGGCAGTGGGGTTTCTTCACCGGGACCGTCCGGGCAGACCCGGCCTTGCCCTGGATATGATGGAAGAATTCAGACCCTTTCTTGCCGACAGGCTTGTATTGTCAATGATCAACAGGGGCCAGGTTAAGCCCGAAGGTTTTACCATAAAAGAGTCCGGTGCCGTTCATATGGATGATGAGACCCGGAAAACCGTACTGACGACATATCAGAAAAGAAAACAGGAAAGCCTGGTCCATCCGTTTTTAAATGAAAAAATCCAGATCGGAACCTTATTTTTCATCCAGGCGCTGCTTCTGGCAAGGTTTATCCGCGGGGATCTTGACGGCTACCCGCCGTTTATCTGGAAATAGGAAAAGGAGTTAAACGTGCTGGTATTGGTAAGCTATGACGTTTCCATAGAAGGAAAAGGCGCAAAGCGTTTACGCCGCGTTGCAAAAGCATGTCAAAACTACGGTCAAAGGGTTCAATACTCTGTGTTTGAGTGTGTGGTCGATCCGGCACAATGGACGGTCTTAAGGCAAAATTTGATTGATGAAATAAATCCTGACATAGACAGTTTAAGGTTTTATTTTCTCGGATCAAACTGGAAAAGGCGGGTTGAACATATCGGCGCCAAAAAGTCGATTGATTTTGATGCCCCCCTAATCCTGTAAAAATGCGAACCCTAAGTTCGAATTCTGCAAAACACCGAATCTGGTTCATATATGTGGATCTTGCAAGAATGTATATTTACAGGACCGCGTTCTCACAACCGTTTGAAATTATATCGTTTTTCCCATCAACTTTTCAAACTCATTTAAAAACAACATATTTTTGGAAGGATCGCTCTTTGACAATTTATTTTTGTTACATTATAGCAGGTTAACATAGTAACAGTCGCCCCCCATGCGGGGGCGTGGATTGAAACTCATAGTACCTAATCCAAGCATACCTAAAATTATGTCGCCCCCCATGCGGGGGCGTGGATTGAAACTTACAGTGCTTGTTGATGCTCCTGATGTATGTCGCCCCCCATGCGGGGGCGTGGATTGAAACCACATAAAGGACAAATTTCAGGCATGTTATCATGTCGCCCCCCATGCGGGGGCGTGGATTGAAACTGCTGTAAAAAACGAAAAAGAATTCAAAAAGCTTGGTCGCCCCCCATGCGGGGGCGTGGATTGAAACAAGAGTAGAGCACCACTCGACTTGTTTTACTATATGTCGCCCCCCATGCGGGGGCGTGGATTGAAACCCCTGTGTCTTTTGTTCATAATACAGAAGGGCTTAGTCGCCCCCCATGCGGGGGCGTGGATTGAAACTGTAACAATATATCATACAGATATACCGTCTACTGTCGCCCCCCATGCGGGGGCGTGGATTGAAACCGATAAGCACATTGTCTACATAAAACGTGTGATTCGTCGCCCCCCATGCGGGGGCGTGGATTGAAACAGTCGTATTGATAGGGTATCGACAAGAAACTTAGTCGCCCCCCATGCGGGGGCGTGGATTGAAACTCAGGTTATATACCGCACCACATTTCATGAGGATGTCGCCCCCCATGCGGGGGCGTGGATTGAAACTTCGGTCGGTGTCGGCGGTTTGCTATCATTTCTAAGTCGCCCCCCATGCGGGGGCGTGGATTGAAACTACCAGTGAACCAAATAAACCGTCGTCCATGGGTGGTCGCCCCCCATGCGGGGGCGTGGATTGAAACGTGTTAAACAACATGGACCACCGGTTACCTTTATGTCGCCCCCCATGCGGGGGCGTGGATTGAAACATCCGATCAACCGCCGCGCGCGGTAACCGAACGGTCGTCGCCCCCCATGCGGGGGCGTGGATTGAAACAACCCCTTTTTCCTCTTGACCTTGAACAACACGAAGTCGCCCCCCATGCGGGGGCGTGGATTGAAACAGAGTGTGTGGCACCAACCATTCTCCATAAAAACGTCGCCCCCCATGCGGGGGCGTGGATTGAAACAGGTGCAAGGGCTGTGCCAGTAGGTTTGGTTGAAGTCGCCCCCCATGCGGGGGCGTGGATTGAAACGTCATCTTGCATGTCGATAAATACGCCATACTTTGGTCGCCCCCCATGCGGGGGCGTGGATTGAAACCATTAACGCAAGCTGTAGAATCCGCACACGATCCAGTCGCCCCCCATGCGGGGGCGTGGATTGAAACACAACGGGCGGGCTTTAAACGATCAGGAAAATTTGGTCGCCCGCTTTTTGAAAGATGCCCACTGTCGACGACTTACGATTTTAAGATAGTATAGCTATTGGCAGCAAAAAAGCTGTATTTTCAAAAAAAGAACATATCGTATATGGATTAATCAAAGAAACCATATCTGTTGTTAAGGTTCAAGGATGAAGAAAAAATGTTCAAAATAATTGGAATTTCTAATGGTTTCCCTGATAGACATATCTCCCGGTTCAATGATACAGATAAAGTGAGTTTCTCTTCAGTTAATTTTTAGCTTTAAACAACGCCGATTAAAACGAATGAATGATTTGCCTATCACTATATTGGCACATTCTGCCTAATTAACTCGAACTGAATTACTGCGGCGCTTTTTAAAATACCTTGGTTTTGCAAACTTTTGGCACATTTAAGAAAGATCTAAATATCAAAGGAGAAACACAACATGTACCGAGTTTATGCCAGAATCGTATCCGGGATTATCTGTCTATCAGTGCTGACAGGGGCGGGATGTATTGCTGTTCCCTATCAGGAATTTAAAACCTACGACCAAGCGTTTACGGAAACCAAAACCGCCACTGAAAAGTTCCTTCTGGAGTATGACACGGAGTTGGAGGAACGGAACAAAGCCCAGGAAAAAACCAAATCAGCAGGAGACGGGACACCATTCCCTGCAACGGTGAACTTAGCGCCCGTGATGAATCCGTCAAAGGCCACGACGCCACTAACGGCCAGGTATGATGCCCTGAGTATAGTGTCGGATTTCAACACAGTACTCATCACCCTTGCAGAGGGGAAATCCTCTAAAGAAGTTCAAACGGTTGCTGATTCACTGATTTCCAGTCTAAATAAATTCGGTACCCTGATCGGGGAAACTGAATTGATACCCTATGCCGCACCAGTGGGAAAACTGGTGTCAACGCTGATCCAAAAACTGAACGAAGCCCAGAACAGGAAACAGTTCATCGCTGCTTTGACGGCAGGGGAACCTGTCGTTCAAGCCATTCTGGATCTGTTTGCTCAGGACGCCCAGGACATCTATAAAGTTAAAGCCTTAAAAGCCACCGGAAAATGTTCGGATTACCAGGATAAGGCAGCCGCGTTCAACCGCCAGATCAAATCGCTATCCAGGGATTACAAAATACCGTCAGACAACAAAACGATTACCCGAATCAAAAAAGTTGAAGCAGAGATGCAGAAGATATACACCCGCACTGGTCTAAAAAATAAAGCCGTCCTTGATCCCCAGGGGAAAAAACCATTTGGCGACTTGGTGTTCAGCCAGTTTGAACAGACCCTTGTCCAAGCCGGAGATGCCGCGACGGGATATGAGACCGTGATAAAAGAGCAGCAGGCCTTTTATGAACTGAGCATTTCCTATGGCCGTTTATTGGGAAAAACCAAGACCGCCCTGACCACAGTCAGGCTTGCCTTGGATAAACCTGCGGACATTCATCAGCAGGCTACGGACTTGATTGCCTTTGTATTTGAGGTCAAGCGGGACTGGAACGCTCTGGAAAAAGCTCGACAATCAGGATCGGGCCAATAAATATGAACTAATTAACTATATATGGAGGCAGCATGGAATTTCAGGATGAATTTAACCGGCTTCAGCAGATTATCACTTCGGATAATCATGATATTGACGATGCCCAGCGTGATCTCGCCAGAACGGCAAAGAACAAATTAATAAACGATGCTGTTGAAACGGTTCTTGACAGTATGGACAAGCGATCTCGGGCCTATAAGTATTTAATTACCAAACTTAAGGCCATCGTGGATGGTATCAAGGCCAACCAGCTGGCCACGGCCTTGGAGAATCTGGATAAATGGGTGACAGAAGTCAATGAGGCAGCAGATGGTGGATAGGATAAAACAGACGACCCACCAAATCGATATATTGATACCGGCACTATAAACAAAATTATTGAAAAGGTTATTTTACTAATGAAAAAAAATAATTTATTTCCAATTATATTTTTTATCGTATTCATCATGGTGGGTTGTACGGCAAGCTTAGAAAGCTATAATAGAGAATCTTGTAAAAGCATTCCGGATGATAAATTATTTAATGTGCTACAAAATAATTGTGTGAGTTGTCACAAAAAAGATTTTCAAACCAAATTGGATATTTGTAGTAGAAAAACGATCATTATTGATGCCGTAAAAAATGGCAGAATGCCCAAGTATGGTTCGATTTCGGAAAATGACAAGAATACTATTATTGAATGGCCTACTGACAAAAACGAATAACGAGATAATCAGTTTGCTTTAACAAAATCTTGTCAGCAAAAGCCCTTACAGGCGGCTATTCAAAACGGTGTTCAACTGAACGGCACCCAAGGATGTGCCGTCACTTATGGAACAATGGTTTTCGCTGTACCATGAGCCTATGGCAGTTGCTGTGCCAGGGAACTATGTTGCGCTTCATGTCTCTTTTGTCCCTATCCATCCTTTAAGAAATCATTCAAACATTTTTCCGTTGCCCAAACGGGCGTTGTACCAGATCCACAAAAACATATCTTATGTCTTTGTGTAAACATATTTTATTATCAATATTGTTGACAATCAAATTGTTGCCATGCTTGCCCTGCTCAGCGCTTTTCCGCCGCTGTCGACGGATCTATATTTGCCCGCCCTTCCCCACGTGGCCGAGGCCCTGCATACCAATCAAACCCTGGCCAATTTAACCCTGAGTTTGTTTCTGGTATTCTTTGCACTGGGCATATTGATCTGGGGCCCTGTCAGCGAAAAGTACGGAAGAAAGCCGATTCTTTTGACCGGACTTGTCCTTTACACCCTGGGCAGTGCCGGATGTGCACTTTCCACCAATGCAGCCATGCTCATTGTCAGCAGGATCGTCCAGGGATTTGGCGGCGGTGCCGCCGAAGCGGTTGCCACGGCAATGGTCAAGGATATGTATTCGGGCCGCAAACGCGAATCGGTGCTGGCCTTTGTCATGGCCATGGTGGTGGTGGCGCCTGTGGCCGGGGCCATGATTTTAAAAGTCACGACCTGGGATATCATTTTCTGGCTTTTGACAGGGATTGGCGTATTGTCCTTTTTACTGTCCTTGCGTCTGGATGAGACCCTTGAACAACGGTATTCCGGTTCTCTTGTCCATTCCCTGGGGCGCCTTGGCGTAGTAATTAAAAATCCGGGATTTTCGGCACTGCTGATGGTATTTTCGCTTATTCCGTTACCGTTATTGGCCTTTATTGGTGTCTCCGCTTTTATTTATATCACCGGCACCTTGCTTATATTGGCCGGCAGTGACGCCCCGGTTTTGTTTGCTCTTGGTATGCTCACCGCGACGGTTGCGGTCAGCATGCTGCGCCCGCCTACGGCGAATCTTCTTTTGTCCCAGCAGGACAAAGACACAGGTTCTGCAGCCTCTTTGATCAATTTCACGGCACTGTTCATAGGCAGTTTAGGTATGTTTCTGATCTCGTTTGAAAAGGTAAGTGGCCTGATCTCCTGCCTGGGCCTCATGCAGATCGTCGTGGGGATTGTTTGCGGTGGCCTCTGGCTGATACTCCGACATCGGCCTATAATCCGTCAGCCCGGATAATCAGACCGGACAATTGGGTTTATGACTTTTACTTAACGTTGAAGAGACAGGACCGCTCGGGTGCCTGTTGCACGGGATCTGTTTTTCACCGTCACGGTGCCGCCGTGAAGCTGGGCAATCTCCATGACAAAATTCAGACCTAATCCCGTGCTCTTTTTATGGGTATCCGGGCGCTGGGTTGAAAAAAACCGATTGAAAATTTTATCTGCGGCAAAGTCCGGAATACCTGGGCCCTGGTCCATGACGGCGATCTGAACGAATTTCCCTTCAACTTTTAATGCAATATGGACCCTTCCCCCCAACGGGCTAAACTCAATCGCGTTTTGCAGCAGATTTATCACCGCCTGGCTGATGAGAAAGGCGTCACCCATGAAATCACAGCCCCCTTCAAAATCTGTGCTTATTCTGATTTCCCGTTTTTTGATGTCCTGTTCAAATCGTTGAAGGGTTTCATTAACCAGATCGCAGAGATTGATATGTGCCGGCTTTTCCAAACTGTCACGGTGTTCCAAGGCGCTCAAGCCCAGCATACGTTCCACCAGGGTCTGTATGCGGTTTGCTTCCGCGCTTATATTGTCAAGAAAACGCTGCTGCTGTGCTTTGGGAACATTGTCTTCCTGGAGCAGTTCCGCAGCCCCTGCAATGGCGGCCACAGGGCTTTTGATTTCATGTGTCAGGGACTGGACATAAGATTCAATGTATTCCTTTGCCGCAAGATCGGCTCTGATCTTTTCAAAGGCTTTGCCCATTTCGGCAATGTCGCTGCGGCCCAGGGATGGTCGCTGTTCATCTTCTCCTTTGCTGATGCTTTTGACATACCGGTTCAACCGGTCCAGTGGCCGGGTGATGAAAAACAGGGCCAGAACAGCCAGCACCAGGGATAGCAAGGCTGCCCCAATTGAACGTTTGAACACGGCGGCCTTGGCGTTTTCTATAAAATCGTTGATATTTTCCGTGGGTTTGCCAACAACCAGAACCCCGGCCATATGCGTGCCGATCATCACAGGTGCGGCCACATAAAGAGTGGTCAAATCCGGCCGGCCCGGGTCATCCCGGGTGGATCTGGCCCCGTATTCGCCATGAAGTGTTAAAAACACATCCCGCCAACGGGAATAATCCGTGCCGGGTGGATCACGCTCCAGGGAATCAAAAATCAGGAGGCCTTGTTGGTCGGTGATATAAACCCTTGTGTCCACGCCTGTTTTAGACAGATCATAAACCATTGCATTAAACGATTGGCGGTAAACCCCATTAAAAATCCGGGTCAGTTCAGCGGAGGAATACTCATGCGCCTCCATCCTGGCGCCTACCATGCCGGCAAGAATCCTTGCCTGATCCACCAGAGACTCCTCAACACCTTCCAGATATCTGTATTTCAGATTGTTTTGAAATTCTGCTGTCAGATAATAGACCGCCGGGATAAAAAAAAGACAAAACGAGATAAGCAGCCGGGTTCTCAGCCTCATGGTTCTTCTTTCAAGGAATAGCCCATGCCCCTGTGGGTTTTAATGGGATCGTTGTGGGGGGACACCCGGCGCAGTTTAGCCCGCAGATTTTTAATCTGGGCATCCACGGCCCGGTCGGTGCTCATTTCAGGGTCATCCCAAACCAGGTCCATGAGCATTTCCCTGGAATAGACCCTGCCCGGATGGCGGATTAAAAGGGAGAGGATTTTAAATTCATACCGGGACAGATCCAGAACCTGACCGTTAAAAAAAATCCGGCACCTGGTCTCGTCCAGCTCAAATCCCGCTCCCAGGTTTTGGGCAACCTGGCTGCCGGATGCCTGGACGCCATCATATCTGCGCAGCACCGCCTTGACCCGTGCGGACAATTCCCTTGGGCTGAACGGCTTGACCATGTAGTCGTCCGCCCCGATCTCAAGGCCCACGACACGATCGATTTCATCCGACCTTGCCGTTAGGAAAATAACCGGCACCTGAGACCCAAAACGAATCTGCTTGCAAAGTTCGATACCGTTGACATCGGGCAGACCAATGTCCAGGAGGACCAGGTCCACGCCACCTTGTTCAAGCCGTTCAAGGCCTTTTTTCCCCTGGCTGTGCCAGGATGTGGAAAAGCCTTCGGTTTCAAGGGCATACCGGATGTTTTCAACAATAGACGGTTCGTCTTCAATGATGAGGATATGTTTCATTTCAAGAACAATTCACGTTTTTTTCACATTGAATCCCTAAAGCGTTCACAGTGAAGTCTTAGCATGTATCCATATTTGGATCAATTCGGTGTTTATAACATTAAAAAAGGAGAGACATATTGGGATCATCATTCATTAAAAAAACGAGTATGATCGGTCTTCTGATCGCTTTGTTGAACATCCCGTTGGGATTTATCAGTGATACTATTGAAGAACGAAGTATGCGCAACGGCAAGGCACATATGCAGATCGCATCCACCTGGGGCCGGGCCCAGGGGATCACGGGACCAGTGCTGACCATCCCTTATTATGACAGCCAGGGTACCCTTCAGCATGCCTGCTTTTTGTCCGACACCCTTGACATTACGGCCAAAATTTCCCCGGAAAAAAGATACCGGGGCATATTTGAAGTCATTGTTTACCGGGCTGAAATCTCCATGTCCGGCACGTTTGGCAGACCTGATTTTTCTGCCTGGGATATTGAATCGTACCAGATCTTGTGGGACAAAGCCACGTTGACCATTGGATTAAATGAACTCAAAGGCATCCAGCTGATTTCAGCCTTCCAGTGGAACGGCAATCCTGCGCCATTACGGCCGGGTGAAAAGACAGCGCCAGGCATTTACGGGTTGGCTGCCCGCCTTTTTCCGGACCGTGAGCCGGACACCAAATCTGACTCGGCATCCAGCGGATTTGAGGATGCCAACCGGTTTAATATTGTTTTCAATCTTCACGGCTCAAGCGAAATCCGGTTTGCCCCGACCTCGGACACCACAACGGTGGCCGTCACCTCCCCCTGGCCACATCCCTCTTTCCAGGGTAGCTACCTGCCCGTCAAACGAACCATCACACCCGAAGGATTTAAAGCAAAATGGCAGGTGTCCGGGTTTGGCCGAGACTACCCCGGACAATGGAATAGTGAACAAAAGGACGCCCAGAAAGCCGCCAACCGTTTTACTAACGGCATGTTCGGAGTGAAATTGATCCAGCCGGTCAATTTTTACACCCTGTCCGAAAGATCCGTGAAATATGCTTTGCTGATTATCACCCTGACTTTTTTATGCTTTTTCATGTTTGAAATCCTTAACCGCCTAAAAATTCATCCCATGCAGTACCTTCTGGTGGGCTTTAGTTTAAGTCTTTTTTACCTGCTGCTGATCTCATTTTCCGAACATATCGGTTTTTTGCCTGCCTATGTGCTTTCAGCGGCGGCCTGTGTCGTGCTGATTACCTGGTATGCCCGTTCTTTTCTGGGTAGCAGCCGTTCGAGCCTGATCACAGGAGGCGTGCTTTCTGGCTTTTTTGCTCTATTTTATATTATTTTACAGCATGAAGGTTATTCCCTTGTCATGGGAACATCCAGCCTGTTCTTTATCCTGGCACTTGTCATGGGATTGACCCGAAAACTGGACTGGTATTCGGTTTTCAAGGCAGCACCGGGATTAAAAATCCCGGCATTCAGGTCAAAACGCCGACCACCTACCTGCAATCCCATGGCAGAGGAGAATGAAAAATGAAACGTTTGATGCAAATCATTGTGCTGCTGCTTTTAAGCATGGTTTCCTTGTGTTCTGCAGATTCCCAGATCCCCCAAATTAAGGTATGGGGAAAGAGTTCGTCACAGATTCGTCCGGACAATGCAGTATTGACCCTGAAAATAACCGGCAAAGGTCATAACGCCAAGGCGGCTGAAGAACTCCACCAAAAATATCTGGATAATGCCCTTAACGTGTTAAGTGATTTTGGCATCAGCGATAAGGATATCACTATGGACGGACCCTATACGAACCTTGACGGCACGGTTGTTTGTGTCTTGTCTGTACGGGTGGCTGAGTTTTCAAAACTGCCGGGGCTGATTCAGTCCTTTGCATCCAGGCCCGGCAGCAAGGTTGATCAGCTGGCATGGTCCCATACCCGGTTGGCACAGTTTCGAGCCGATGCCCTCTCCATGGCTGTAAAGGATGCAAGGCAAAAGGCGCAAACCATGATCCAAGCCCTGAACAGCCGGTTAGGGGAAGCGCTTTTGGTCCGTCCGGTCGATACAGAAAAGACAAAAGCAGGTGGTGATAAACCGTTCATCAGAATCGAAAAAAAGGTGGAAGTGGTATTTCGTCTGGTCCCCCTGTAATTATCCATTATCCCGGATCATTGGATCTTGTAGGAAAGCCCTGGCGGGGAAGGTCATTTCGTTTGATTCATATTTAAAGAATTATCCAGCACTTTTCGAATCTTTTTGGCAAGTTCATTTGTTGAAAACGGTTTCTGTATAAAGGCCACCCCGTCCTCGAGAACTCCTTTGTGCGTAATGACCTCGGCTGCATATCCGGACATAAATAGTAATTTGATTTCAGGAAACACCGCGGTTACTTTTTTTGCCAGATCCCGTCCGTTCATTTCAGGCATGACCACGTCGGTCATAAGAAGGTCTATTTTTCCCACATGTTCATTGGTGATACGTATTGCATCGGCTGGGCCGTCGGCCGGTAAGACCGAATAGCCCTTACGCTCAAGCATCATCCTTGTCATTTTAAGAATAGCGGGTTCATCCTCCACCAGCAAAATGGTTTCAGTTCCGGTGGGGACAGGTTTTGGAGGAATGGTTTGTTCCCGGGTATCCTCGGCCTCGGACGCTTGGAATCTTGGCAAATATATTTTAAAACAGGTTCCCTGATCCGGTTCGCTGTAAACATTGATAAAGCCGTTATTCTGTTTAACGATACCATAAATTATAGCAAGGCCCAGACCTGTGCCTTCACCCATATTTTTGGTGGTGAAAAATGGTTCAAACAAATTGTTCAATGTCTCTTTGCTCATGCCGCAGCCGTTATCCGTCACCGCGAGCATCGCATAGTCGCCGTTCATAAATCCTGCATGGCCGGCGCAATAAGCCTGATCAAAAATTTTATTTTGGGTTTCAATAGTGAGTTTGCCCACACCGGCAATGGCATCCCGGGCATTGACACACAGGTTGGCCAGGATTTGATTGATCTGGCTTGGGTCTATTTTGACCGGCCACAGCGAATCGGCCGGTATCCATGACAGATCAATATCCTCGCCAATGAGTCTGCGCAGCATTTTAAGCATACTGTCCACAGCATCGTTCAGGTCAAGCACTTCCGGCGAAATGATCTGTTTTCTGGCAAAAGTCAGCAATTGTTTTGTCAGATCCGCCGACCGTTCGGCAGCTTTTTGAATTTCTTCAAGATCAGCATACAGATCATGGCTGCTCTCTATTTTTTCAAAGGCCAGCTCTACATAACCCAGGATCACCCCGAGCATATTATTAAAATCATGGGCCACACCGCCTGCCAGCCGCCCAATTGCCTCCATTCTCTGGGCCTGGTTGAGTTGTTTTTGCAGCTTTTCTCGTTCGGCATCCGCCTTCTTGCGCTCGGTGATGTCTTCAATAATACTGATAATACCCGTAACCTCATCGTTTTCATTGCGGATATAATCCCAGGTTATCTGGACATCTATCTCCCGGTCATCCTTGGTTTTTTCCCGGGTGGCATACATGGTGGGTTCAGGTTCCTTGGTGATGATATTCTGATAATAGTCCATGATTTGATCGCGATGGTCATCATCTACCGTCAGGTCCCATAGATTCATGCCGATCAGTTGATCCGGTCCGTAACCTCGTATGTTATGATGGGCAGGGTTGCTGTAAACAATCTTGCCGGCTAAATCGGTAAGCTGGATACCAAAAGGCGCCGTATTCACAAGCGTTCTGAACTTCTCTTCACTTTGCTTAAGTGTGGTTTCCGCTCGTTTCCGCTCGGAGATATCGATATCAAGACAAAAAAGTTCCCGCTCACACCCCGGTACCTCGACAATAACATGATGGGAGATCACCGGTACCTGGGAACCATCTTTATGCTTCAGCAACAGCTCCCCGGACGGGATGGGTTGGCCTGACTTTGCCATTTTATGCATCTCTTCAATGACGATCTCCCTCATTTCAGGCGGGATAATCAGATCAAGAAGGCTGCGGCCAATCGCCTCTTGCTGAGTATATCCATAAAGCTTTTCCGACGCTTTATTCCAATATTGAGTTGTACCATCGAAGCCATATCCCTGAACAGCGACGGCGTCGACATTCTCCATCAAATTTCGAAATCTTTTTTCACTTTCTTGCAAAAACTTTTCCGTTTTTTGACGCTCGGTAATGTCCTTTGCAACAGCATAATAATATGTTGCATTCTCAAATCTAATTTTTTGGCCGATCACTTCGACTGATATTAAATCACCGTTTCGGGTTTTATGAATGGTTTCAAATCTTTTAGGCGTATTAAACGGCACCTCATCCCAAAAAGATAAAAATTGTTCTATTGAAACTTTTTGATCCACATCATCTATATGCAACTGAAGAATGTCGCCTTTTTTACGATCTAAACACGTGCATGCACCTTGGTTTGCATCAACAATTTTGCCTTTTTCGGATATTAAATAAACGGCATCAGAAATGGTCTCAAACAATTGATGGTACTTTTTTTCGCTCTCTGTTATCTGCGTGATGAAAATTAAATTTTCAATTAATCTTGTAATTCTCAGCCCGATTATTTTATACAGATACTTCTCATTATCGCTCCAATGATGGCTACTTTCGCAATGATGCATGCCGAACATCCAGGCGTCATCATTCTTCGGCTTCAATGCCATGAATATCATTGACTTAACATCGAACTGTAAGGCAATGTCATTGCACATTTCCTTGCCTGCAGGCGGATCAGTTTCCGGACATCCATTATTGTTAAGCGCGCGGTTGCAGTATTGAGCCATATCACGGGTCATGGGCACTGTTGCATTCAAAGCCTTGGCACCGGGAAACGACGGTGTTGTTCTTTCATATGCCACGTCAAATGTCGGTAAATCAGGATTACAAGGATAGAACAACCAGGCCCGATCGCATGAAAAAAGCGCAAGTAATTTTTCAAGAATTTGATCTAAGACATCATCAGCATCGGATTGTATATTGATGATCGCTTCAATTTCTTCTATGGCAAATAAGATGCGATCCGGATTATTGAAATTCATAAAAGACTCCAGTACAAGTCTTCGACTTGCTGAAAATAAGTCTGCATAGGTATCCCAAACCTACTTTATCATATTATTTTAATCCAAAAGACAAGAACAAGTTGTTAATATTGGGGTTATTTTATATTTTTTTAGACTCTCAATCTAAAAGATCAAAAATTTAACGAAACGAGTGGCAACATTGAAAAAGAACTATTTCCTGACGAATAACCACCGAATATCATTGTGACCCTTTTTGTATGGATCTTTGATTCTGCACCGTAAATCAACGATAAAAGAATATCATTCCAATGAAATGAAGTAAATCAAAACCAAAAATTAATCGTATAAAAAATATCCGCCCAGAACTTTTTGACAAAAAAAATCGATATTTGTATGGTTTGCCCCCCAAGCAAAGAATGAAAGCATGAAAGGATCAAATCAAATGTCAATGTATGTACATAAAAATTACGTTAACGGCAAATTCATGGACAACAAAACCGGGAAACGATTTTCTGTGGTCAACCCTGCTACCGGAGAAGAGATCTACCAGATGGAAAAGGCAGATGAATATATCCTTAATGCCGCTGTGGAAAGTGCAAAAAAAGGGTTTCAAATCTGGTCAGCCATGGATGCGACACAACGCAGCCGGATTCTCAGGAAAGCCGTATCTATTCTGCAGGAGAAAAATGATGAATTGGCCCGCATCGAAGTTTTAGATACCGGCAAACCCCTGCAGGAGGCGGCCGAGGTGGATGTCATTACCGGCGCGGAGGTCATAGAATTTTTTGCAGGTATCGCACCGGGAATCGAAGGCTGCCGGCAGGACCTTGGCCGGGATTTTTACTATACCCGCAGGGAACCTTTAGGGGTGTGTGCCGGACGGGGTGTTCAATGTTGTCCAGGGCGCTGCAGGTGTGGGGCAGTGGCTCACAGCGTGCCCGGACATTGAAAAAGTTTCATTTACCGGCGAAGTGGGAACAGGGAAAAAGGTGATGGCCAGTGCGGCCACAACCCTCAAAGATGTGACCATGGAGCTTGGGGGCAAATCCCCGCTAATTGTATTTGAGGATGCGGACATAGACGATGCGCTCAGTGCGGCCATGCTGGCCGAAGTTCAGTCTTTTGTTCAGCAAAAGAAACCCATCCTATTCCTGGGATGGGCACCCCACAGCATGAACGAACGCATTGACATGACCTATCTGACCGGCAGCACCGCAGAAACCTTTGGTGGAGACGATGGCACTGCCACGGTCTGGACCAACACCCGCAAAGGTTTTGAGGATGATATGCCCAATGTGGCAACCTTTCTGAAAAACTTCACATTTCCCGTTGCCATGATCAACCAGATCATGACCGCTATGCACACCCAGAAAGGCCTTTCCCCCCGGGATGCCGGTCTGATCTGGCTAAAACAGCATCCCGACACTTACCGGGACTGGCTGAAAAACGTGACCACCACAGGCGGCAAACCGGCAGCCCCGGCCTTTGAGGTGGCCCTTGAAGGCGTTAAAGAATAAACCCCGTCTGTATTTCTACCACGAAGGGCACGAAGGATTAATTTCTTCGTGCCCTTCGTGATCTTCGTGGTATTTAAAAAATCAAAAATCAGGTATTACGTTATTATCTGTCCGGCAGAGCCTGGCACACAAATTCCAAAAGATGGGTCACCCGGGCAGGAACACCCTGGCGGTTAAGGCTGTCCTGGAGCTGAATCATGCACCCCGGGCAGGCTGTTGCCACAATTTGCGCCCCGCTTTGGGCAATATGATGCGCCTTTTGGTCGCCGATCTTTTGACTGGTTTCGTAATGGTGGACAGAGAAGGTGCCGCCCAGACCGCAGCAGGTTGCCGCATCGGTCATTTCAACATAGTCGATCTGGGGCAATGCGTGAAGCAGTTGCCTGGGGGCTTGGGTCAAGCCGTGATTTCGCAGGTGGCAGGGATCGTGGTAGGTGACCTTAACCGGCGCCTTTGAGCGGGGCAACGCGGCCAGTCTGCCAACCAGGTCCATATCCATTAAAAACTCCATGATATCCCGCGTCTTGTCGGCAAAAACATGATAATCTGCCCCCAACGTAGGGTAAAGCCCGGCTAGGGCACCGTGGCAAGAGGCGCAGGCCGTGATCACATAATCAAAGGCGTGGGGTTTCAAAGCCTTTAAATTTCTTTGAGCAAGCGTATCCACCGCATTTCCCGCACCGGCAGACAGAGCGGGAAGCCCGCAGCACACCTGTTCATCGGTGAGGGTTACATGAATTCCCATGAAATTGAGAATACGAACCAGGTACGCTCCGATTTCAGGGTATAGGTAATTGATCCCGCACCCGGTAAAAAAAAGCACTTTGGGACCGGTTGAAAAGGAAACAGTCTGCCGGATTTCTCTGTTCAAAAAAGGCGTGAATGACGGCTTGGGTAAAGTGCGTTCCCGGGGGATGCCCGGTACAGGAAACCTCAATTTCAAGCCACTTGTGTCAGGAATCCGCCGGCACAACAGCCTGGAAGCCAACTCTCCGCTTTTACTCATCCAATCCATAGTCTTTTTATGCGTCAGCAAGGCGGCCACCCCTTTACCAAATCCGGACAGTCCTTTTTTCCGGGCCACCTCCCTGCGGGCCGCCGCCACAATCTCATGGGTCGGGACCTGGTTAGGGCACAGGTTGGCGCAACTGCCGCACAGCAGACACTGGGACAAATCATGAACCAACCGGTCTTCGGCAAAGACCTGTCCGTCCATCATGGCCTGGGCCAGGGTAATTTTTCCCCGGGCCACGCCGCCTTCGGTATTTTCTGCCTTGAACACAGGGCATGTAGCCCGGCAGGCACCGCACTTCACACAGGCCTGGGTCCACGTTCTGTATTGTTCCAGATCTATCATTTTACCTCTCCGGGAAGTGGTAGGTCATCGGCTGGAAAAATTTTACCCGGATTGAGGATATTGTGCGGATCCAAGGCTTTTTTAAGGGTTTTCATATAAAGAATGGACTGACTTGACAGCTCCAGGGAAAGGTAGGGGGCTTTCATGATGCCGACCCCGTGTTCGCCACTCATGGTTCCGCCCAACGCCAGAGTGGCCCGGAACAGTGCCTCAATGGCAAGCTCGGCATCGGCCATTTGTTTTGCATCATCTTTGTCCGCCATGATATTGACGTGGATATTTCCGTCACCGGCATGGCCGAAGTTCACGATGGGCAGGTTGTATTGATCAGAAATCTTTTCGATCCGGCGGATCATCTCGGGCAGCTTTGATCGAGGAACACAAATATCTTCATTGAATTTTTCCAGCCCAAGCTTTTTCAATGAAGGAGAAATCGCCCTGCGGATCTTCCAGATCTCTTCGCTTTCTTCAAAGGTATTGGCCACCCGGTTTTCCAACACCCCTTGGGAATCGACCACCTTTAAAATTCTTTGAGCCTGCTTATCCAGAAACTCCTGGTCTCCGTCCACCTCTATGATCAGGGCTGCTTCTGCAGCTTCCGGCATGGAGAGTCCTGCGGTCTGCCTGAGGCAATCCAAGGTCCGGCCGTCCATGAATTCCAGGGTAGCGGGAATAATTTTTTCACGAATAATGGCGGATACAGCTTTGGCAGCGCCGTCAATGGCATCAAACACCACCAGCATGGTCTTCTTGGCCTGGGGTTTGGGAATCAGCTTGAGAATAATCTTGGTGATAACAGCCAGAGTGCCCTCCGAACCGCAAAAGAGCTTGGTCAAATCATAGCCAACCACCCCTTTCATGGTGGTACCGCCGGTTTCAATCAAGTCACCTGTAGGCGTAACCACCTCCAAGCCGAGGACATAATCCTTAGTCACCCCGTACTTGACACACCGGGGACCGCCTGCACATTCAGCCACATTCCCGCCGAGACTCGAAACTTTCAAGGAAGCTGGATCAGGGGGATAAAACAACCCTAACGCCTCAACGGCCTTTTGAAAATCCCCGGTCACCACACCGGGCTCCACCACGGCCACAAGATTTTCCTGATCTATATCCAGGATCCGGTTCATCCGGCTCATGCCCATGACCATTCCCCCGTAAACCGGCAGAGCGCCGCCGGTGAACCCGCTACCGGCCCCTCTGGGGTAAACCGGGATACGGTAGTGGTGGGCAAGTTTCATGATCCGGGATACGGCCTGGGCATCTGCCGGATGCACCACAACATCCGGAAGAAATTGCTTGCGCGTGGCATCATAGCTGTACAAAATACGGTCGGTCTTTTCACAGCTCGCATATTTGGAACCGCATATCTCTTTGAGTTCCCGGATCACGTTTTCAGGTATCATAAAACAGCTTCCTAATTAAATAGCGCAGGTAGGACTAAGGTAATCTGAGGGATGTACGTCACCATCATCAACCCCAGCAGGCACACCAGCAAAAAGGGCATTACTGACATGCTCACCTGCCCCATTCCTCTGCCGGTAATGGTTTTGGTCACAAACAGGTTATACCCAAAGGGCGCGGTAATATAGCCGATAACAAAATTAACGACAATTACGGCCCCAAGATGAATCGGATCAATGCCCAGATTCACCGCAATGGGCTCCAGTATAGTAACAATAATAACTATGGCGGCGGGCGTGTCCAGTAATGATCCGATAAAAAGGAATAAAATATTAACCAGCAGTAAAAAGACATACTTGTTTGCCGAAATGGTGGAGATGGCCTGGGCAGCAATTGCCGGGATCTGGGCCGAAGCCATTAGCCATGCAAACAAGTTGGCACTGGCGATAACGAACATGATCATGGCAGAACTTTTGGCACCTTCGGCAAAACATTCTATAATCCCTTTCAGATAAAGGGTCTTTTGAAAAAACACACCGACAATAAGGGCATAAATACATGCAATAGCACCAGCTTCAGTTGGCGTAAACGCGCCGGAATAGATCCCACCAAGGACAAGAACCGGAGCGCCGATGGCGTACTTGGCCTGCCAGAGCAGCAGAACCACCCGAACCGGAGAAGGGCGGCGACCGCTTCGAGGAATTCCCTCACGAACGGCCCGAAAAAGTGAATAGACCACCATGAGTAAAGCAAAAAAAATCCCGGCCCCTAAAATCACGAAAAAAGGAATAACCAATCAATGTCATTCTGCTCTCCTCCCATCCCTGCAAACCTCTGAGACCAAGACGGCTTGTAGAGCGCAGGATATGAGGCCAGGCCGCCCGCCGGGCCTTGTCAGGATCGCCCAGCCGGATAGCCTCATAAATTTCTTCATACTCCCTTAAAATCTTTTTCGGCATCAATTGCCCGCTTCATTTTTTCAAGGACACCCAAAAGCTCACATAACTGTTCATGGGACCGTCTGCGGGCAGCCATGGCTGCCCCGCCCACTTCCATCTCGATCCTCAACTCCATGACGGCACGCAAGTCTTCAAGGGTTGCAAGCTCCTTTGAATCGATTTTAAACGCCTTGAATTCAAAATCCGGGGAAACAAAGGCACCCTTGCCCTGCTGGATTTCCACATATCCATCCTGACGCAGACTGGCAATAGCCTCGCGCACCGCAGTCCGGCTGACCCCGAATTCTTCAGCAACCCGTGCCTCACTGGGCAGTTTACTTCCGGGTGGAAAGACACCTTCCCTGATTTTTTGAGAAATTTGAATGGCAATCTGCGCTGGAAGACGTCTGGGCCGGGAAAGCGTACTGAAACGATTTTGTTTTAACCTTTTTTCCGCCATGGCGTTTCCTCCCCTTTTACAAAACCAATCTAATGCAAACCGATTATCATGTTGTCAGTTGTCATATAAGTTGTTTTTCAAAATTTTCTATACAATTTCTTTTTTGCCCTTGGGTGGACTGTTAACTGAGGGCCGACAGTAAATAGAACGTGACTATGCGATTAAAAAAAAGACATGACCACGGTCAATGTAACAAGACTAAGTAAGGTCGAAATGCAGATAACAGAAGTAACAAAAGCTGGGGCCACATCATTTTCCATGGCAATGATAGCCGTAAGTACGGCCGAAGGCATGGCTGATTGAAGAATACCGGCAGAGGCTTCAATACCGGAAATGCCCACCAGGGGAATCACGACAATGGCAATGGCAGGCCCTGCAATCAAACGAATCAGACTTGCCAGAAAGACATCTTTGCCAAAATTCAGTTTTCCGGCCTCTTTGAGTTGCAGTCCCAATGCCAGCAGCAGCACGGGAATCATGGCATCTCCAAGCAACCCTGCAATACGCTGAACCATAATCGGAGGGTCAATATCTGCCATGGGAAAAATCAAGGCCAATGGTACAATAGTAATAGCCGGCGTTTTAATAAGTTTTTTCAATGCGCCTGTGCTACCGCCTTTCAACCAGCCTACAGCCATGACACAGCAAAAAAAAGAAAAGGTATTGGTCGTAAGCATATAGATGGTTGCGCTTTCCATGGCCTCAGGACCGAAACAAAATTTTGTCAAGGCCAGGCCATAGTTTCCAACATTTCCGAAAATACAGGTCATCAAAAAAGCTGTTGCGATCTCTTTACTGAGCCCCATGCCCCTTGCCAACCCCCAACCCAAAAGCCCTGTAATCATATAGACCAGTCCAATACCGACCATCATTCTGAATGCGGTAGCGGCATCAATCTTAACTTGACTGAGCACATTAAAGACAAAAGCCGGCACAAGCAGATAATAGCTTGTGCGTGAAAGAGACCGGCTATGAATCTCGAGCTTGTTCCCAAGAAGATAGGCGGTCAATATTAGGGCAAATACCGGGGTGACAACATTAAAAAAAATGGAAAACCACTGGAAAAACATGGGAAACTCCGAAAGGTTATTGCCGCAACCGGAGCATATCTTTTCCAGCTGCCGATTAAAAGGAGAACGTTTGTACTATAAAAGCCCTACAGGGTCAAGGTGCAGTCTCAACTTTACCCGCATCGTTAAAAGTCTTTGAGTCTGATGAAGACTGTTTTTTCTTATCATCAAGGCGCCTCTTTTCCAGACCGGCCATCTTGCCGGTTTTTTTACTCTTCATATATGGATTGATCGGCTGACAAAAAGAAGGTTTCTGCCCTACGAAAGATAGGTATGCGCCTCACGAAAAAAGCCTCTTATCTACGAAAAAATAGCCTAATTCACGAAAAAATGTTCCTATTCTACGAAAAAATGTTCACAAAATATAAAAATCTTCTTATCAATAAACCGTCAAAACTCTTGACAGTCAGACGATTCAAAGATTTTATTTGTTCACCGACTGCAACTCAAAAATCCAGGAGACATATCGCTCTAAAAATGTGCAATGCATCTAAAATCATGCGTACGATATCCACTTATTTAAAAACGATTCGCATTCACCACAGGGTTTTCGCGGCTCATAACCCCTATGAATTCAACAAGATACTCATGGGGTTTAACTTTACAAAATTAGAATAGTTAAAGGCCTGAAATTTTTATGCTTGACATCCAGCCTATTCATAATATAGGTTTTTCTATAAATTAGTTTTTATTATTTTTTAAAGGCCGTCAAACAGGCGGTTTATAAACCTTCATAACGATATACATTGGCGTGTTAATCCTTATTTTTAGAAAAGGATTCGAATGTATTAATGAACGAAAAAATAAGGTTGATTTTTGCCGGAAGGCACGAGCGGAAAAAGAATCTGAATCTATTGAAGTTGCGGTATCTCAATTGCGTTAAAAACCCGGCCTAATGTTAGTGTAAGATTTTCTCTACTTTATATTTAAGCAATGATTCCACCGAAATTGGGTGGGAATAAATATTGTTCAACAAAGAAGTGTAGTACGAGGATCTAAACCAAAAAGAAGGAGGGTAAATGGAGAAAACGATTTGCAGTAGCCGTAATCACCAGGTCATTTTTTTAAAACCTCAAACCGAACTTTTCTCAAAAACGACGTTCGCATTATTGTTATCAGTTTTACCAGTTGAGCTGTAAGCTGTTTCGTACTCTGTTGAAGTAGATTGAAAAAAGTACGCCAAAACTAGGATATTTTGCCTCTAAACGCAAACATCCGGATTAAAATTTAACTTTTTTTATTTTAAGGAGAGAACCTATGTCACACGGACCTGCAACTGATTGGGGAGAGGACAAAGCGATTGGCTTCAAAACTACACTTGGTTTGTGGTTGTTTCTTGTTTACGTCTTGGTCTATGTTGGATTTATCTGGATAAACGTTGCTAGTCCAAAAACAATGGCAACAATCGTTTTTGCCGGTCAAAATCTGGCGGTTGTATATGGTTTTGGCCTGATTATTCTGGCTTTCATAATGGGAATCATTTACGACGTTCTTTGCACCAATAAAGAAGATGAACTCAATGTGGAGGATTCTGACAAATGATATATAATGCATCCCCGTTCGCTGTTGCAATATTTGTCGCTTTTGTACTTGGTGTGCTCTGGCTGTCATCTTATTTTGCAAAAAAAACAACAACATCATCAGGCTATTATGCTGCCGGTGGAGATATTCACTGGGGCGTAAACGGTATTGCATTCGCAGGCGATTATCTCTCAGCCGCATCCTTCCTTGGGATCTGCGGAATGATCGCATTCAGCGGCTACGACGGATTTTTATATTCCATCGGTTATCTTGCCGGATGGGTCGTGGCGCTGTTTATCGTGGCCGAGCCGATGAAACGTCTTGGTAAATACACGTTTACGGATGCGCTCAACAATAAATACAATTCCCGGGGCATTCACCTGACGGCGGCCATCAGTACCCTGATCGTCTCCATATGTTATCTTGTGCCTCAAATGGTAGGCGCAGGAAGTCTAGTTACACCACTGCTCGGTATGCCCCATTACGTCGGGGTTATCCTTGTGGGCGCCATCGTGATCTTCATCGTGGCAACGGCAGGGATGGCATCGACCACCTATGTTCAGTTCTTCAAAGGCGGCCTGCTGATCATTTTCTCCTCAATTCTTACGATTGCCATATTTGTGCACGGCATAAAAAGCCCGCCGTCTGAAGACTATCATAAATTTCAAACCATCAATGCCACGGTAATGAACGGAGAGGTTACGGCAATCGACAACTATGAGTACCAGATCGCCGGAGCTCATAGTGATGCCAAGGGCACTTATGTGAAATTAAACAAAGAGGGTGTAAGTACCTGGTGGCGCTTGATCGAGGACGATGGAAATACGCACCTTGAAGAGACGCTTACGGTGGTAAACACCAAAGACGGCCAAGTGCTTTACAACGGCGAGCCCAAGGAAGCTGAAAAATTTTTCCAGGTCGGCCACGCAAGCAAAATCATAGTAGATGGAGAAGAGGTTACGGAAACAGGGGCCGTCAGCCCATTTAAATTCCTGACAACCATAGAGGCAAGCACTATCGTCCGCTTTGGCAAAGTGATTTTCATAGACCAGGGCGAAAAAGTACAACTCTGGTATCAGAATCCGACAGCGGGTGAGGCTATCATGAGACCTGGATTAAGGTTCAAGGTCGATAAGGGTTCAACCTTTATGTCCAAGCTTGATTTTGTCTCCCTTATGATCGCATTGTTCTTCGGCACCTCCGCCCTGCCCCATATTCTGATCAGGTATTATACGGTGCCCAGCCCAAAGGCCGCGCGTAAGTCAACGATCCTTGCCATCGCAGCCATCGGCTTCTTTTATGTCCTTACCCTTTTCATGGGACTTGGTGCAATGGTCTCCGGCGTACTTGATGTGCAAAGCAGTAATATGGCCGGACCGCTTTTGGCCAAGTTCTTTGGTATAGCGATATTCTCGATCATATCCGCCATCGCCTTTGCAACGGTTCTCGGTACGGTTTCCGGGCTCATTGTGGCGGCATCCGGTGCTGTTGCCCATGACCTGATTGCCAATTATTTCGGCATTCCACTGACAGATAAAGGCCAGGTAAAAGCGGGGAAAATTGCAGCAGTCGTGGTAGGTATATTCGCCATATTATTGGGGATTGCATTTAAAGGCATAAACGTATCATTCCTCGTGGGGCTGGCCTTTGCGGTTGCCGCATCAGCAAACCTGCCGGCAATTTTAATGATGCTGTTCTGGAAGAAAACGACGGCAAAGGGCATTTCTGCATCAATTGTCGTGGGTATCATCAGCGCTATGACAATTATTTTACTGTCACCCAAGACCTTTGAGGTATACGGCCTATTATCATCAGACGCGCCAATACCCATAAACAATCCCGGTATTATATCAATACCGCTTGCCTTTATTACGCTGGTTGTTGTCTCTTTAGTGACACAAAAGACCGAGGTTACCCAAGAAAAACACGTTGCATAATATAAGACAGCCAAAAAGGAAAATCTAAAGCAAAAAAAGGAGAGTGTTTATATAAGCTCTCCTTTTTTATTACCAATAAAAAGCAGGATAGTAATTCAGTAAGTTAGTATATATTTCATTTAAACTTTCATGTTGGGCTTGACAAAAATGAAATGATATACAAATATGAAAATGTATCCAATTAAGTGACTACAGGTATATATATGATTTAAGCAAAAATAAATCCAAAGAGACATAAAAATTTGCCCACATGGCAAATGACGTTCTTTTACATTACATAAAAAACTTGGCTGTCAAAGTACTGCACTGAGTCAGTCGATTCGGGAATAACGCTTTTTTAAAAACTGCTATAAGCATGCTTTTTATTTTTCCCCGGCCAACCTAAAATTTGTATCATTTGTACCAACCATTTTAAAACAAAGCGACTTAACCATAACCAAAACGCTCAGCTAACAACAACACAAGGAGGGTCTTCCAAATGTCTACCGTAAAAGCTACCAATCGTTGGTTTGTCATCGTTGCAGCAATCATAATTCAGATAGTCTTTGGTGTTGTCTGTGCATGGTCTGCCTTTACCAATGTTTTGTCTGACCCAGACGGTGCCTATCAGTCCACCGCACCCCACAGTGCATGGATCTTATCTGCAGGCCTTTTCTTGTTTGCACAGGTTTTGATCTGGGCCGGTATATGCTCTCATTTCCTTTGGTAAAAAAAATTACCGTTTATTTGCTGTTCCAATTTTTTTGGTCCAAAAGATCCGTTTGATAAAGTGGACCGGTTCGAGAAAGGATTGAGAAAGAGGTTTCACCAGGGCGCGTGCGCTTAACTGGATTATTGTTGGCATTGTGGTCTGGGTCCGCCTCATTCTTAATCTTAAAATTCCCGTATATTTTAAATTCTCCCCCTTTTTCTTTACTGAACAAGGGGGAATTTTTTTGCTTCAGATTAGGGTGCGCCTACCGGAAGGACTGCTCTGTTATATTGTTCGTTCAAAACTTCTGCCATGGCAAGATAAATAGCGCTCAATCCGCAGATGATACCTTCAAATCCGGCAATTATTCCAATTAGATGTGAACCTGTCCAATCTTTAATTGCAAGGAGAAAAAACAACACCGTGAGCGATGCAAAGACAAATTGAAGTCCTTTGTTTGATTTTAATGTCCCAAAAAACATAAACATTGTAAAGAGCCCCCACATTAACAGATAGCAAGCCATGAATTTTGCGGGCGTCGGGTCTGCCCAGCCGAGTTTGGGGAGCAGAATAAGCGCCACCAAAGTCAACCAAAAATGGCCATAGGAGATGAATGCCGTAACGCCAAAGGTATTACCTTTTTTGAATTCAAGAATACCGGCGATAATCTGGGCCACGCCCCCGTAAAAAAGGCCCATTGCCAAAATCATGGAACTGATTTCAAAAAAACCGGCATTATGGATGTTCAAAAGCACAGTCGTCATTCCGAATCCCATTAATCCGAGCGGTCCCGGATTTGCCAACGTGTCGTCTCTCATCTTCTTCTCCCGTCTACAAATGATTAAAAAAAACTGCAAAAACACGTCTCTTAAAAATAACTTTTCTGCCAACCGGTTCGAAAGATCCCATGCAGCTATTGAGGGAGTTTAAATCTATCGGTGTTAACAAAAAATTCCAAAGCATCATTAATTCTTTTTAGTCTCTTTCTTACAAAATCTCAGCAGTAACAGGGTGTAACAGCAACATTCATTAATTCATCGTCAGGTATAATTTATAGCAATCATTGTGCCACTGGTTAGTTTTTTAATTTGCTAACCGATTTCTCGCTCTAAAGAATCACCCCATCGCCCATTATCACGGGCAACAAGCCGATTAATTTAATTTTGATAAAAAGAAAAGACAGCAGTGGGCGATGTCAAAAAGGAACACAATATTTTGGACACGGTTGACCCAGAAACACTCACAATACACATCAACATATTGAAATTAAAGAAAAAAAATTCATGGGCGATATTGTCCCAATCTGGGCGACGCAAGCGCCCAATCTATTGCTCCACTACCAACCCAAATCAAAGTAAGCCAATCCCAACAACAACACGCATAGTTCACCACGTTCTTCTTATATGGTATGAGAATAATCGACGACCTGATTTCAAGATATTTATGAAAGGGCGTTTACAAGCCCATGGGCCATCATTTTACGGTATAGTGTCCGGCGGGAGATACCCAGCTTTTCAGCAGCATTTTCCCTGTGCCACCTGCATTTATTAAGGGTAGAAAGAATAAGCTGTTTCTCAAACTGGGCAGCGGCATCCGTCAAGGGAAGCTCTGAGACTGAATCGGAAACTGTAATAACACCCGGGGGGGGTTGGAGCGGAATGACGGGCGGGTCAATATCCGGAAGTGACATAAAATCAAGATTGTTAAAGGTAACGTACCTGCGCAGAACATTCTGCAACTCCCTGACATTGCCGGGCCAGTGGTAATTGTATAACGCTTTTATATCTTTCCCAGGCAGGGCATCAAAGTGAAAGGAGGAATCCATTTGACCAAAAAAATAATCTGCAAGAAGGGCAAGATCTTCCTTGCGCTCGCGCAACGGCGGAATATCTACCGGTATCACATATAAGCGGTAAAAAAAATCGCTGCGGAGTCTGCCTTTTTGAACCTCCTCCCATAAATTCTGGTTGCTGGCGGCAACAATCCTGAAATCGGAATAAAGCACTTCGGTGCTCCCCACCGGCGAATACCCTCCGCCTTCTATTGCCCGCAAAAGCTTGACCTGCATATTCAAAGAAAGCTCTCCAACTTCATCAAGAAACAAGGTCCCCCCCTGCACATTGGCCAAAAAGCCCTTTTTGTCACTATAGGCACCGGTAAAGGCACCTTTTACATGACCAAAAAACTCATTTTCCAGAAGAGATTCAGAAATAGCGCCACAGTTAACTGGGATAAACGGCGCGTTTTTTCTTTGGCTGGTATCATGTATGGCCCTTGCAACCAACTCTTTTCCTACGCCTGATTCACCATGAATAACCACACTGTCTGCACTGGCGGCGGCCCGTAAAATTACGTCATAAACCTCCTGCATTTTTTGACTTTTGCCGATGATATTGCAGAACTTGAAGCGCTCACCCATTGAGGACTGCAACAGCGAATATTGTTGCTGAAGCTGTTTGGATTCACGCTTCATGGCGTCTTCCTGCATTTTACGAAGCGTTATATCCTGAAGGGTCGTGACTGCGCCTGTGATGTTACCCTCGTCATCAAAAACAGGGGCCGCCATAAAATAGATATATCTTGATTTTCCGTTAAAATTTTCAAAATAATCTGTTGCTTCCCAGGCATTGGGCACAATGCTGGACTGGGCCGGATTCTTTGTTCCATATATTGCAAGGAACTTTTCATAGTCCTGCTCAACAACAAGATCGGCCAGAACAGGCCGTTTTTTAGAATAAAAAATCTTCCACTGATGATCTGTGCCGATAATTTCCTCGGCGGAAACGCCGGTAAGCACTTCACAAGCTTTGTTCCAGACCTTTACCTTATGGTCGGTCCCTATGGCAAACTGGGCAATCGGCGTATATTCAAGCACAATAAATCCGTCTCCGGGTCTTTAGCTTTTCTAACAATTCAGGGAAAACTCATCAGCCTTGTGTATACTCATATCCACTGAGAATACACTTGTCAACGGCTTTAGCGTTCGTATTTCCTTGAATTCCCAATACGCCGCCAAATTCTGAATGGCTCGTCATTAAAGGATAGTTTGCAATTCTTCCTGTAATTTCTGCACCTCTTTAATTATATTTCTAAGTGTCTCCTGCTCTATTGCCGTAAGATTGTTTAACGAGATTGAGTTGGACGGCCAGTCGTTGTCAAGTATAAGGCTTACCTGGCACTTTATGCGAAGATGCATAAGAAAATTATACATTTTTTCAATCTCCTGGGCCTTGCTTTCTGAAATCAAATCATATGCCATCAAATAGTTTAACCGCATCATACTATTGGTTTGTTTTATGGAATAGAACAATGCTTTGGCTCTTAAATACCCGACAATTGGAATCAAAAACTTTTTAATGTCAACGCGTTGATTCTCAAAGGCCGGTTTGCTTGAGGCGACTGTTTTAATCAACTGACTGAAGAATTCATTTTTCCCTTTGAGTTCTTCATATACAAAATCAATCAGTCGGGATGACAACTGCGGATCTCCAAAAACCAAACGCATGTCAAAAAACAGAGAGCCGTCAAGGACATTTAACCCAACAGGGTTGTTGATCCATGTTGAAAATATCTCCTTCCACTCATCAACATGATTGCACCATTCAGGGTTACCTGCCATCAGATCTCCTTCGCAGCGCGCATAGCCTATCTTGTGCAGATTTTCATTTATTACCGTCGAAAGGCGTAAAAAGTATTGTTTATTATCATCAGACGGCTCTGCAAAAATAATGGCATTATCCTGATCGGTCTTAAGTGTTTGTTCTCCACGCCCTTCGCTTCCCATAGCAATGAATGCAAATGTGCAAGGCGGCTGTCCGACTTCAGCGATTGCCATTTCTATCACCCGCTTGTTTATGGCATCGGCAATTGAAGTAATGATGCGCGATACACTGCTGATATTATCCGTACTGGTAAATATTGCCTGAATAAGAACCGGCACCTTATTATAAATATTGCGCATATCGCTGATAACATCACATTTTTGTATCTCCTGTATTAAGAATGTCAGTGAATTATTCTGCATTTCAAGACATTTGAGATAACTGATGTTACCATTAATGGTATTGTTATGATTGGTAACCATAAGGTGTGAAATGTTATGCTCTCTGAATAGCAGTACAGCTTCGTACAGTAGAGCCCCCTGGTTTATACTGATTACCGGCGATGTCATTATTTTTACTATCGAACTGTCCATGGTAATTGAATCGTTCATCAAACGATTTCGAATATCTTTATCGGTTACGACACCCACGGTTTCTTCATTGCTTTTTACACTTATGACCTCGCTGCGCTTACTCTTCATCAGCTCAATAACTTTGCCGATCGGCATGTTTATATCACAATAAATATTTTCATTGACCAGATTCTTAACCGGTTGGTTCATTAACTGAAGCGAAAGTTGAACATCCTCGGACAATTTCTGGGTATCGAGCCGAAGCCTGTTTTTTTCGGTAATATTTTTTATAACAACGATGTATGCTGTGCTGTCCGATTGTTCAACCTGTGTGACATAAGCTACAATATGTTGGTAACCAGCTTTGGATTTCAAAAGCTCGGTTTCAAACGCATGTGTTTGATTGGGATTTTTAATACCTGAAACCATTTCATCCCAGCTCAACTGAAACAGCTCTGAAAAATCGGTTCCAACTAACGATTCGGTTTCACTGTCGAGCAAACTGATAAATTTGCTATTAGCAAATACGACCTTACGTTCAACCACCATCAAAGTACCTTCGGTTGACGCACCCACCAGGCTTTTATATTTTTGGTTAGATAACCTTAATTCATTTACGGCATCTCGGCGTTTTCCCTCAATTATTCTGGTCTGCTTTAATACATAAACAAGAACGACAACAATAATACCGATAATAAGAACCGATATTCTTAACAACTTATCTCGCAGCCTTTTTATCTCCTGCCTTACATCATCAAGATAGATACCGGTACCAACTATCCAGTTCCACGCAGGATAAGCTTTCACATACGATAATTTCGGCACTTCGTTGGAAGCATCAGCTTTCTTTTTCCAATAGTATTGAATTATCCCCTCGCCTTTTTCATTTACTAAATCGGCGGCATCGGCAAATAACTGATTCCCATGCTTGTCTGCAAAATCAACCAGGTTTTTCCCGTTTAAGTCCGGACGATATGGATGATTAATCATTACAGGATCAGTGGTCGTAATCCAGAAATAATTTTTTTGCTCGCTTCCATACCTCATCCTGCCCACTTCCTCGGCAGCCAAAACTTTAGCTCCATCCAGTGTTATTTTGCCGGCTTTGAATGCCTCATCATGTTCGGCCAAAACACTCCAGGCCGTATTGGTCAACTCATGAATCATTTCCTTTTTTCGATCCATCACACTGCGCTCAAACATTGGAATAATAATTGCGTAAAACGAAACAATAAACATGAGGATACTTACCACACCCAATACCGTTGATATGACGATACCTGATGTAAACTTTTCACCATTTTCTTCTTCTATATTGTTGTATATCAATGTCTTCAGCTTCTTGTTTTTCAATGTCATTAGCTTAACCCCATTGTTGAACGAAGCCGCTCGCGCGGCGGAAAACCCCAAAGTTATGTATACTCCTAATTGTGGGATCAAACGGAAGATCCCAACTATCTATAATTAAAGGAGTATACCATGAACACATCCGAAGTAAACCGTTTTAACGAACTCTATGAGCGCCATTTAAAAACCCTTAGACTTCAGGGAAAGGCTCAAAAAACCATTGATGCTTATTCCAGGGCCATCCGGCGGGTAAGAGATTACTTTGACTGCTGCCCGGACAAACTTGAACCCGAACAACTTGAAGATTACTTTTCCGATTTGGTTGACTCTCATTCATGGAGTACAGTCAAAATTGATCGCCTTGGACTCCAGCATTTCTGGAAATTTGTTTTGAAAAAAGAATGGAATTGGTTGAATATTGTTAAGCCGCCTAAGGTTAAAACCATTCCGGACATTTTGACTCCTGGTGAGGTGGAAAAGCTCATCGGTGCGACACGCAAACTGCGTTACCGGGTTTTCCTGCTGACAACTTATTCCATGGGCCTGCGTTTGGGAGAGGCATTGTCCCTGCAAGTGAGAGATATTGATGCAGCACGAAAACTTGTCCATATCCGGAGAGGGAAAGGCCATAAAGACCGGCTAATTCCCTTACCGGACCGCACCCTGGTCGGACTGCGGGAACTATGGAAAAGACATCAACACCCCAAACTGCTTTTTCCCAATGCCAACGGTTCACTGGAAACCATCCAGAAGGCAAAATCTCATATGGACCGGGGTGGTGTCCAAAATGCCATGAAGGCTGTAGTCGCCGATTGCGGTATCAAAAAAAAGTTTCCATACACTCTTTGCGCCACAGTTTTGCGACCCATCTGCTTGAAAAGGGCTTAAGCCTTCGCCACATCCAGGCCCTTCTTGGCCATGCCCGCCCTGAAACAACTGCACGTTACGCACACCTTACTGATGTCACGGAAAAGGACTGCAGGACGACCATCAATGATTTGATTAACACCATTCATGTAGATTTCTGGAAGGTTTAATCATGCGACTTTCTCATATCATTGAAGAATATTATGATGCATTTCTGACTCGTTACGGGGATACGGCATTGCCGGAACAGATCAAAGCCTTAAACGCCATAGTTAGTTGCCGTACACCAGACGCCGGGCAGATTTATACGGTCTGTCCAGACTGCAATCATACACAACTGCATCCACTGTCCTGTGGAAACCGCAATTGTCCCCATTGTCAAAACCATGAGACAAGCCAATGGATTGACCGGCAGCAAAATAAACAGCTTCCCGTCCAGTATTTCATGGTAACTTTTACCTTGCCCTGTCAGTTCAGGGAAGTTGCATACCGGAATCAACGGACAGTTTATTCTCTGATGTTTTCATGTGTATCCAGCACGTTGAAAGAATTTGGGCTAAATCCCCGGCACCTTGGGGCCCAAATCGGTATGACCATGGTTCTTCACACTCATAGCAGAAGATTGGATTTTCACCCGCATATTCATGTAGTTGTTCCAGGTGGCGGTGTTGACCCATCCAGGCGGCAATGGAAAAAGAAAAAAGGCAAGTATTTGTTTAATCGAAAAGCCCTGGCCAAAGTTTTTCGGGCACGTTTCCTGAACGGATTGAACAAAGAGAATTTGCCAATTCCCAAAGGTGCTCGTTCCAAATGGATTGTCGATTGTGCCAGGGTCGGAACCGGCATGTCTGCCCTGAAGTACCTGTCCAGATATTTATACCGGGGAGTGATCAGCGAACGTAATATCATTGCCAATCAGGATGGCCGGGTTACCTTCATGTATATTGACGGTAAAACCAAAGAGATGTGCAGGCGAACCCTTAAAGGAGAGGAGTTTCTGCACCTGATCCTGCTTCATGTGTTGCCCAGGGGATTTCGTAGGGCAAGAGATTACGGCTTTCTTCACGGGAATGCCAAGAAATTGCTCTTCCTAGTACAGATGATTCTCCACGTTCGGATTATGGCAATAGTGCTTCGGCCAAGGCCTGTTTTTAAATGCCCCCATTGCGGGAAGCCTATGAAAATCCTCGGAATAAAGCCTGTCGGTACAGGATAGGATAAACAAAAGGTAGAAACCCAATCTCAATTTAACTGGAGGTGAACAACACTATGAAATAATCCGGCTTTTTTTAGAAAGCCCTGAAAAGGGCAACGCTATAGGTGCGTCTTATCTCAGGTGCCCGGAAATCACACGCCTTTCAGATCCTTAATCCCCAAAAAGATATTTTCATATATATGGAAACCCGGCTCATTTGGGCCGGGCTTGTTCAACAATCGGATAAGATCGTGGTTCGTTCCTCACACGATCTATCCTTATTCGTTGCAGCAGTCATGAAGATTTGTGTTTCAAGGCATCAAAATTTTATTTTACCGTTCAGGCTGTATCGGGCATATAGACCAACCAACAGCCACATCCAACAAGAACACTACTACCAAATGTATCTGGTTAATATAACAATTCATATATTGAGGGTAAACATATTTTTCCAGTTAAAAATTCGGTTACGCCCTACGTTATATGTCGTTTCGGAAACAGAGCTCGGGAGAATTGTAAACTTTTGTATACATTTCTTAATTTTTATTATCAAATCAAAATCTTGTTTTAATTAGACAAAGCATTCATCTTAAAAATAAAAAAGTGACTTATAATGAATAGTGCTTGCATTCATTAAAAGAAAGAGGTAGAGAATTTTATCTGGATATTGTTGAGGCAGTGGACCATTTTTCAAACCAAAGTACTTTATTTTTACCAATGCATACAGAAGTGTTCATTGGGCCGGTAGGGTTAGGAAAGGAGAAGGAGATTAAAAGATGGTAGCGCACAATGGAAAAACGTATTACGAACAACGTAAGAAAGCAAGCGAATTCAAAACTCGAGCTGAGTACCTTGATCATGAACTGACTATTATGAAATTTCGTCGCTGGCGGGTCAACCTACCCTTCCGGGATTACAGCATTGAAATCGAGGACGTTGTGCCGGCCCTTGCCGCCACCATTGGAAAGGTTGTAATGGTAACCGCCATGGTGGCCGCTTTTGCGGACCAGTACGCGCTTTCACCTGCATTTATTGCAGAGAACGTTCGGTATGAGATGTTGATCGCAGGGGCTGTCTTTGTCCTTCTTTTTTCGGCATTCCTGAATCCAAATTCAAATCTTGCGGGCACCCACGGCCCAATGATCCCCATCATCCCGATTGTCGCTGCGGCCGGTGGACACCCCTTGGCTCTGGGCATCTTAATCGGTCTATTCGGCCTGATTCTGGCCATCACAAAGGGCGGTTCCAAGCTGATGAATCTGACCGGGATCGGCGTCAGGGGAGGACTATTGATATATCTGGGTGCTGTTGGACTGATAGGCCAGATCGGCAAACTTGGAAAATGGGGGGCAGCAGGTGGCGTTGGCGTGGTTTCCTTTGCGGTTATCGGCGTAACCGTGCTTGTCTATGCCTACCTGGCGCGTGTCAAGAAGCGCTGGTTGGCCATCCCGCTCTGTTCGGCTATTGCGGGCATCATAGCATTTACAATGGGTGCGGATTTCAGCTTTTCTACCCCGCCTGGACTTCCCCATTTTGATCCCATGTGGTGGTGGGGTACTGATACAGGGTGGAAAATGGGACTTCCGAATCTTGGCCACTTTATCGCCGTTATCCCGTTCTCCATTCTGGCCGTAGCCATGTGGTCACCGGATTACCTTGGACACCGTGTATTCCAGGAACTCAACTATCCGAAAGAAGCCAAGGCCGTCCTTATGGACGTGGACGATACCATGATGGTGGCGTCTATTCGCCAGGCCATCGGTTCTTGTCTTGGCGGTGGCAATATCGCCTCATCCTGGGGAACCTACATGATTCCTGCAGCCATCGCCAAGCGGCCCATTCCCGGCGGTGCGATTCTCACCGGCATTTTCTGCGTGGTGGCCGGTATACTTGGCTATCCGATGGACCTTGCCATGTGGGAACCTGTTCTGCGCGTAGCGCTTATCGTCGGCGTATTTTTACCGCTGCTTGAAGCAGGGATGCAGATGGTCAGCAACCATAAGGATTCCCAAAGCGCCGGAACGTGTATTTTTGCATGCGCCTTTGTAAATCCGGTATTTGGCTGGGCCGCTGCCATGCTCCTGGACAACTTGGGACTTATCGGCGATACCGAGCGGGCCAAAACCCTCACCTGGAATGAAAAACTGATCATCCCGGGGGCCATGTTTATCGTTTGTGTCGTTTCCCTTGGGCTGGTGGGTCAGCTTCCCGGGATACCCGGCATCTTCTAAAAACTGACTGTCGCCTATTCTGCGGCAGCTCCTTAAAAAGCCCGTTGATGCTCGTCATCAGCGGGCTTTATGCGTTGTAAAAAAACCAATCGCTTTTATTAAAGCCGCTTCATTTATGGGCACAAGTTAATAACATTTTGTTGCGTAAAGCGCTATTTCTGATTTTTTTTACATTCCTCGCGATACGGGTTAACAGTCATAACAGGACAACATGCCGTTTTCACAACTCTTTCTGCAACACTGCCAAATACGATTCGATTAAAACCTTTATATCCATGAGTACCCATAATAATGAGCTGCGCGTTCGCCCAGTCAGCATAATTGACAATTGCTTCTGCAATATCACCGGAAATCACTTGACCGTTAACAGTAGAAACGCCTAAAGCATAGAGCTCGTCCTTATTATCTTCTATAAAGGCGTTCATCCTTTCTTTAGCAGCATTAAGCAAATCGTCTCTCATTGCAGGCAGATTGGCCGGCGGTGTAAAAAACGCTGTATAATCCTCAAATTTTTGAACAACAAAAATAAAATCAAGATATGCTGAAAACTTACCGGCAATACACGCAGCAGCACTGACAATCGTTTCTGTATTATCGGAAAAATCTATCGGGGTTACAATACGTTTGATCTCTCTCATAAGCGCTCCTTGGCTTTAGAATTTAAAACTCTTTTTAATGATTGCCGTTTTTTTTGACGGCCATGACCGGCCTGGCACATTAAACAACTGAAGACATAGGCCACAACAAAGTTTAAAGGATCTAAATACAGTATACAAAGTTTGCAGGAATTAGGAATGACAAAAGCAGATGTTCGGTGAAAAACAGATTTTGTTTCGGGAAACTTTGAAAAACAGTCTTTTATATGATAACTATTTTGGGTTAAAAGCAGCTCAGGGTTCCAGTTGAAAAACAAGCTCAAGGAATACTGCAATGAAACTTGAAGACCATATAAAGCATACCGAAGAACTTTTTGGTATACCAGGCAAAGATATCCACCAATGGCTTGATGGCTTTTTTGATACCACCTCATTTGAAAGGCTGCTTGCAGGACAAGGCCCTGCTAACTATGACCCCTATTCCCATAGAAAATTTCGTCATTGCATTGAAGGTTTGGAAGAGGCGTATGAGAAATTTGAGGGTAAATATTCCCGTGAAGAGATCAAAAATGTATTTGAGACACACGTAAAAGATGACTACCGAGGTTATCTTCCCAAAAGAGATGACTTTGAAAACGGGACATTCACAGAGAAATACCACGACGCCGCAGAATCTGAAGATAAAAAAATATTGAGTTTTGAAGAACTCTCTGATTATTTCCAAGGCAAATCTTACAGGTATCAAAAGGAGAAAAGCGAAAAGTTTTTTGACAGCTTTGGTAGTCGCATTGTGTTGCCCACCATATTGGCGATTGTCCTCTTTATCAGTTATATATTTTTTTACGTGGTTCCTCTGTTTGAAGACAACATGCTGAACCAAAAAAAACTGATGGTAAAAGAGCTGACAGCAACAGCAGCAAGCGTCATTACCCACTATCAGGAATTAGAAGAAAAAGGCATGCTTACCTCCCAGGAGGCCAAACAGCGGACCATAGATGAAATAAAAACCATGCGCTATGGCAGCCAGGATAAAAATTATTTTTTCATCATCGACATGACCCCCAAAATGATTCTGCACCCCTACCGCCCGGAGTTGACCGGCCAGGATCTGAGCAACTATACAGATGAAGAAAATAAAAGTGGTAAAAAACTGTTCGTTGAATTTGTTCGCATAGTAAAATCAAATGGAGATGGATATTTAAGATATCATTGGCAATGGAAGGACAACCCGGACAAAACGGCTGAAAAGCTGTCATATGTAAAAGGGATTCCCCAAAGAGACTGGATTGTTGGTACAGGTATATATATCCATGATATTGCCGAAGAAAAAGAGGCTTTACAGCTGCATATTTTCCAGATCGTCGGCATTACTGTTGATGGGTTATTTATGCTGCTGGCCTATTTCCTTTTGCAAAGTAAACGCATCGAAAACGACCGCAAAAGAGCAGAAGCAGGCTTAAAAGAAGTTAAAGACCGCTATCGGGCACTGGTCGAATCTTCCAATGAGGGTTACCTTTTAACCATGGACGGCAGAATTGTATACTCCAATTTCAAGTTGCAACAAATATTAGGTTTTACAAACACAGAGCTACATCAAACAGATATCTGGGATATTATCTTTCCTGATGTAGAAAACAACAGGCGGTTGAGAAAACATTTGAGCAGTGTATTCAAAAACGACACTGATTCCGGAGAGTTTGAAGCTGTCGCTGCTGATTCCGTTGGAAATTATATTGACGTTATTGTAACGACATCCCGCATATTTTTATCTGAAAAACACGGACATGTTATTTCTTTACGTCCCATTGTTCGTAAAAGCTATATAGGGGTTGAAAGTACCACGAGTGTTCCCACCGATTACAAACCCATCCACGCCTCGCTTATCAAAGAAATCAAGGAGAGCAATAGAATCGGCCATGTTGTCCAAAACATGAACAAACTCCCTGGAATTATCAGAGAAATGGTCGAAACCGGCGCCAGACCCAAAGCGTTGTGCATGGTGATCGGCACAACGTATGATGAGGTTATCGTTCGCTGTATCGAACTGTCAATAGATGAAATCGGTCCACCACCGGTTGCTTTTGCATTTCTTTCCCTTGGCAGCAATGCAAGGCATGAGATGACCATGTTCTCAGATCAGGATAACGCAATAATCTTTGAAGATACCACCCAGACAGCTTCGGACATAATAAGGGCATATTTCCTCAAACTTGGAGACAAGGTTTGCACCAAGCTCAATGCTTCGGGCTATCACTTCTGTCCGGCGGGCATTATGGCATTACACCCCAAATGGTGCCTATCTCAAAAGGAATGGCACAAAAAATTGACTAATATAATAACAGATCCGACACCTGACGGATTCCTTGAGTTCAACGTATTCTTTGATCTGAAATGTACTTATGGCAATATTGATTTGGCAAATTCAATCCATTCACAAATTCAAGTGTTAATGAAGCAGAATCCTCTATTTATAAGTTACTACGCGAAAAATACGTTAATACAGAAAATGCCCGTTAATGTGTTTGGACAGTTAAAAACTGAACGTCAGGATGGCGAAAAAACCTTGAATCTTAAAGAGGCACTGCGTCCGATTGAGATTTTCTCAAGAATTTATGCCTTAAAACATGCAATAGTTACCCCAAATACGATTAACAGGCTCAATGATATTAGAGACAAAGCAGAAATATCTGAAGCATTCCATAAAGAAACCGTCTATATATTTAACCATATATGGCGACTGAGGTTTTTTAATCAAATATTCAAACATACGGATCTGCACAAAGTGGATGATGAGTTAAACATTGAAGAACTCAACAATATTGAGGCTGAACATTTAAAGGAAGTTGTTTCCAGAATTTCCAAACTTAAAAGAAAAATCAGTCGTGATTTTATTGAAAGTGTTCCCACAGAAAAAATATAACCGCCCCGGGCATTTGCGGTCGACGACTAAAGCGGCATGCCCGGAGCCTTGCATATCCGGTCAGGGCATTTGCATAATTTAGGTATAAAGAAATGGGGGCCTTAGCGCCCCTTAAATTCCAAATTCAGTTTTGTCTGCATATCAGAAATTAAGGAATAAACATTTTTTAAAGTTGATTTCTCAATTTCGGTTAAATTTTTAAAATTGATAGTATTGTCAGGCTTTCTGAATTCTTTTAGAGCATTGGTTTGGGTGTGGAAACGTAATCCCATTAAAAAATTGTAAGCTTGTTTTAATTCTCCATACATGGATTTTTGAATCACGTTTTGATTTAGTAATTGCTCAAGTCGTTGCAGGGTATTGGTTTCAGCAATTTTGCGTTGCAGGGAAAAAACTTTAATAAACGTAATAACCGGAACAAGTATTTTTTTAATATCAAATGTTTCGCTATCACCACCGGCAATATTTCCAAAAATGTTTAACGGGGACCGATACTGAATAACCGTTTGGGCAAGGTGAAAAACAAAAATGGCTTTTTTATCAATAAGCAGGTTAATGTGTTTTCTCAACTCGTCTGTAAAAAAGCTATCCCCATAAATACACCGGAAATCAAAGAAAACCGCAGTGTCTATTATGTTTTGTGCTTCAGGTGTGTTAATCCAGCCTGTAAATTGCTTTTTCCAATCCGATAAGGTTAACGTATATTTTGGATTTTTGGCCATTATCTCACCTATACAGAGCTCATATCCAACATGGGCCAGGTGATCGTTCACAGTTTCAGCAAATTTCAAAAAATAATTTTTACTTTTCTGAACATTATTTTCCTGGACATCTTCGAAAATAATGGCATTATCCTGGTCGGTGGCAATGGTTTGTTCTTTTCTTCCTTCGCTTCCCAAAGCAACAAAAGCAAACCGGCATGGTGGTTCCCCATGGTCTTCCAGAGCAAAAGCGATGATACGATTTGTCATCGCATCGGATACTGATGTGATGATATGGGTTATCAATTCTGTTTTATTTCCACTTTCCAATAATGCATTAACAAGAATCGGGATCTTATCATATATCTTCTTAAGTTCATGAACATCCTGGGCATATTCAATTTCACTTAATATGTAACTCAACGAATTATGCTGGATTTCAAGTATATCTTTGCGGCTGAGGACACCGATAATTTTATTATTTTCGTTTTTCACAGCCAGATGGCTGATGTTTTGTTTTCTGAATTCCAAAACAACCTGGTAAAGCAAGGCAGTATTTGAAATACAAATAATTGGCGCGGTCATCACTTCCACAAGTGGGCACTTTCCATCTTTACCTTTTGCGAGAACTCTTTTGCGCAGGTCACTATCATCAACAACGCCAAGCATCTTATCATTATCAGCAATAAAAATGAGATTCATCTTTTTCCGATCCATTAATAAGGCAGCTTCAGCGACTGTTGTTTGCAGATTGCTCTTTACAATCGGCTTCACAAATTGAGAAATGGGCTGGTTCATTAATATCAGGGAACTTTGAAGCTCGCTGCTTAAATTATGGACAATTTTTTCTGTTTGTTTTTTTCGAGATACATTTTTTGTGACCACAACAAAAGCTTCTTGTGCCTCAAATAAAATTCTTGTAACCGATATCACGACATCGTGGAAGACTGCTTCCCCTTGCTTTACCTGGGTTTCAATTGAAATGGATTTATTGGTTTTTTCGCATGACTTTAAGACCTCTTCCCACCCGATGCTGAAAAAATCTTCAAATTTAGACGCAATAATCTCCTGATGCGTTTTTCCAGTAAGTTGTTCAAACATGTGATTGGAAAAAATGATCCTGCTGTCTTTGATCATTATTGTTCCTTCTGATGAAGTTTCCACAAGCGTTTTGTATTTTTGCCTTGATTGTAAAAGATCATCTTCGGCCATTTTTCGCCTGGCTTCAATTTTAAGGCTTTGTAAAATAATAAAAGAGAGGATCAAGATAACTACTGCTGATATAAACAGTGAAACCCTTGTTAATCTTCCTTTTAAAGCACCGATTTCAGCTTGTACATCATCCAGATAAATACCGGTGCCTATAATCCATTCCCACTCTTTAAAACCCTTTACATAAGATAACTTTGGCACAATTTGAGAAGAATCATCTTTCCATTGCCACATGTAGTTAATAAATCCTTCGCCCTGTGTTTTTACAACCTTAATTGCTTCAACAAACAGCCTGACCCCATTGGGATCCTTATAGTTATCCAGCATTTTATTGTTCAGTTCGGGGCGATAGGGGTGCATGACCATAACTGCGTTCATGTCGCTAATCCAAAAATAATCTTTCCCCTGGGCACCATATCTCATCTTTTCAATTTTTTTTGATGCAAGGCGTTTTGCTTGCTCAAGGGTGATCAAAGAATTTTTGTATTCGTCGTCATATTCTTTTATTAAACTCCAAGCGGTATTGGTAAGCTCCCGGATCATTTCCTTTTTTTTATTCATCATATTTTCTTCAAATGATGGTATTAGGATAAGGTACATCGAGGAGATAAAAAGCAAAATAGTAAGTATGGACGGGACGATAATAGAGAAAAAAAATTTTCTTATGACTTTGTTTGACATGGCGTGTTCAGTCTTTCTTAATAAGTAAAGTCTGTGAAACCTGCACAGATTTTTCAAATTTCGTTATGGCTGAACCACGGAAAAAAACCAGGTCACTCCGTGGCGGTCTATAAAAAAGTCTGGGTAAGATACTCAGATTTTTCAAACTTTGTTGCTGGTTATGCCTGACAGTTTATAATGTCAGGTCAGCCAATGGCTGTTATATGAATGCTTGGATAAGTCACTAAATTCCTATCATGTTTCAGGGTGAACCTGGGTGTGATTGACCAGGATAGCCCATGACTGTTCTTGCAGACATTTTAGTTTGCATAGATACAGGATATGAAAAAAAATCTCCTCCTATCTTGCATCTGTTTTTATATTTATCACGCGTTATGCCAAAAAGCACGAATTTAAATAGGCGCAAAGACCGAAGACGAAATCCATAGGCGACTGAAAATTTAAGTATTATACTTCTGATCTACTGTTTTTCGTCTTCTTGACTTTCTACCAGTTGATCAAAATTGGTATTACAGCGTTTATATATCGGTTTTATTGGGAGGGGGACTCGCAACCCTCCCTCAAAACCGTTATAATACCAAACTGCTTTACAGGTTGCCTGTCAGTGACCTGGACAGTACGTCCAGATAAAATCGGGCATGACTGATTGGAGCGGCGATGTTGGCACGATGGTTGGCCAATATGCCGTCCGGACTACCTTCAAAAACAATCCAGGGATCCAGGCTCGAAGCATGATGAAGGGCTTCAACCGCATGATGGATCACATCCATGCCCTGAACTGACCCGATCGTGTCGTCACAATCCACAGCCACCGCGCCGAGAATGGTACCCATGGCAATCGCCACACCCTTTGCATAGTAAAAGACATCATCGGCTTTAAAGGTGCTGAGTTCTCCCGGTTTCTTGACCAAATTTTCATCGCAACTGCCCAGGATACTTTCATATGCCTTAAGCAGGGGGACCAGGTTGTCCACACGCCGGTAAAAACGAGCCTCCCCTCTCAGCACCATCTCCTGATAATTTCGCCATCCATCCAAGCCCTCCTGATATTTGCCTTCTGCCGATGGAAACATTAACTCGGTGGGTTTAATCATGAAAGAGTTCATGGCATATTCCAGACTTGGAACATAGGCGTCAGTGCTTCCGGTACGGGACAGATTCTCGGCTAAAGCCACAGCTGTCCTGCGGGTTACTTCCAAAACGCCCAATTGCAAATATTTAATATTATCGGCAATTCTAATAATGTCATTGGGGCGCCAGCCCAAAAATCTGTGGTTCAATTCATAGTCAAGGGGCTGGATACAGGCTTCCACAAAGGCTACACCGCGTGGACCTGTGCGCACCGGCGCAGCATGTGCATTACCATGATCTGTGGCCGGTGTTTCAGACGCATGAGTGACTGTTTTATTTTCATTGACATGCTTATTTTTGACAGTCGTGTGAAGAGCAGTATCTTTTTGAGATTCGACCGCATGCCCGGTGGTTCCATGGGAATCCTGTTGTTGCATAGCGGATCCATGCGTGGCCTGGGTGTCATGTGTGGTCAGCGCATTATGCGTAGCCAAAGCATCATGAGTATTCTGGGCATTATGCGTGTTTAAGGCATTATGAGTGCTATGGGCATCATCCGTGGTGAGAGCACCATGCGTAGCTTCCTCCAGCACACTGAGCGTGTCATGGCCTGAGTCCGTTTCCTGAGCCACAAGCGTCTCATGGTTTTTTTCACCCCTTTTTGCCGAAAAATCCGCCCACCAATCCATGCCCCACCATGCAGCATACCCGGAAATACACAGGATAAACACTGTGAGAATAAACCATTTGGATATAAGTATCTTTATCAAAAAACTCTTTTTCTTTACCGCGTCTCCACTGTTGGCAGCATTCTTCGCATCTTCCATATTCCTCTCCTTGCCAATAAAAAATCTATGGGTTAAGCCTCCCTTTGGGCTTACATATATCGCCAACCCCGGATGGTCACGTTCCGGGTATCAAAATATTTCAGCAGGAGGAATCCAATATTTCTGCGACACCCCCCGCAATCTCCTTAAACTGTGGCATTGACAAAGGATTAAGAACCTCCTTTTTCTTATTTAGCAAGGTATAACAAAGAAAAAAAAGATTATCAAGCGCTTGGAACATAGCCCCAAATATACAAAATTTTAAATAATAACATCTTGCCAGGGCAAATCATGTTTATCGTTTTCACGGGCTGAACGCTTTTTTCTCCATTCTTTCAAATCATCCTCAGACTTGCCCCGGAACCCGCTCAATGCTTCCCGAATTTCATGGGTAGCTTCTTCATTGATCTCCCGGATGTTAAACAGATCCAGTTTAAGGTCATAAAGGGTATAGTCGCCTTTGTTTGCTCTCAGATGCTCATATACCAAATCCCGAATAGCGCCCCAACTGTCTTTGCGGGTCTGATCGGTAATCGGGGTGAGGGTATCAAGATCGGCCAGTCGGGCGGCGCGAAATTTTGATTCCAGCTTTTTCTGGGGAAATGCCATCCATACAATCATAATCAAGCCGGCACTGATGCCCCCCGCAGACGACAGGACTGTGGGATCAGCCATTCCCACCAGCATCAACAAGGCAAAGGCGATCAGACCACCCCCAAGAAGGCTGAGCAAAAGCCCGATACATATTTTTTGTATACGGAATCTTTGAAACTCGAGCCCAAAGACTTGAATCGCTTCAATATAATGGGCTAAGCGTTCACCGTGAATCTCCAAATATGTGGCCAAATGATCCAGCCTGCGCAAAGGGGTATGCAAAATGGTCTGCTTGAGATCCTCCCGCTGATTTTCAAGGAGAGGGAGAAACTCAGGCGGAACTGAGTTGCTTATGGCAGCAGCATTTGACGAATAGGTCATCCGGATCATAGGGATATCTTTTCGCCCGGTAATCTGGGACAGGTTCCAGCACAGGGTGCCATACACCCGCAACAGATCATTAAAAGTGGTGCATTCATCGATACGGTTGAGCACAAAGATGATCCGGTCTTCAAATGTATGAGTGGTCAGGGTTTCCCGAATGCTTTTATACGCCTCACGTACGGTTCCGGCCTTGTGGGCATCAAACAGAACCAAAACAAGCCCTGCTTTCTGGGCCAGATCGCCGAGAACCTCCTGATAATCATATCCCCGGTCCCGCTCAGAAATGCTGTCTAACATGCCTGGGGTATCAATGATGGCCAGATTTTTCAAAAAAGGCGAGTTTATTTTTTTCAACTGAAAATGGGCCGCGAAACGCTGGCCATGTTTGCGGAGTGTGGAAAAGGGGTATTCAGGATCATTAAGCAGACTTTTGCCGTCTCGCTGTTCCACCACCTGTATTCCTTCTGTCTCCGGCACGGTATCATCATACGTCAGTACAGTGAAGGAATCATCTGTAGGGGCCTGACCTGTATCCTGAATCTTTGCGCCTAAAAATTCATTGATCAAGGAAGATTTACCAGAAGAATAATTACCGATCACCAGCACCATGGGACGCCATTTCACATTGGTCTCCAGAGGCATATCGCTGTAGCCGTAGCGCTGGGCCACCGGTGTCAGGTGCCGGGTTATGGTATCCACGATATCTTCCCGAAGGGCATTCATATAATTTTCACGATCCATGGATTCCTCCAAAATAATGTTCAGATTTAAATATGCCGCTCAAAAATGATATCAGGCGACAGATATTGTCGTTAATACAGCCAGTCGAGTATAGAAAAACAGCACAAGTGTGTCAATTTGATTTATTTGCAAGGTCGAACGTTATAATAAAACATCCGATTTTGCCCAAATGTAATAAATCGATTTGCAAAGAGGCGCTTTCAAAAAATTTGATATAAAATACTGTATTTTTGTTATATTATATCTATGCTAAAAATTTTAATTTTCGTTACCGCTTAGATACCTTCACTTTTTATAGTATATTCTTAAAGGATAAAATATGAGCAAAGAAGAGTCATTACAATTTTTCAGTAATTCTATATCAAGCGTGATAAGAAAAAATGTACTTTTCTGCAGTGCAAAAAAACCTATTAAAGAAGCCGCTATTTTAATGAAACAGCACCGATGCAGTTCTATTCTTATCGAGCAGGAAGGCAAATTCTTAGGCATAGCCACAGATCAGGACTTTAGAAATAAAGTTGTGGCAGCGGATATAAATAATTCAAATCCCATTTCTGAAATAATGTCGTATCCTTTAATAAGCATGTCCGAACATTCAAGTGTTTTCGAAGCATTCATCAAAATAATGAAAACAGGCGTAAAACATTTAGCTGTAATTAACAACGAAAATGATGCAATAGGTGTGATTACGAACAGCGATCTTATAAATGCCCAAGGCAAATTGCCTTTTTTATTTATAAAAGAAATAAATAAGGCTGCAACCTATGAAGAAATATCAAAAAAACAAAAACAGTTACCCCAAAGCATTTATACGCTAATAAATGAAGGTGCAAAAGCTCAAAACATAAATAATTTTGTTACAGCCATAACAGATACGATCTTAGAGAAACTGATAAAATTTGCTATTCAAAAGATAGGACAACCTCCTGTCAAATTCGCCTTTATGGTAATGGGAAGCGAAGGAAGAAAAGAACAGACACTTAAAACAGACCAGGATAATGCTATTATTTTTGAAGATGTAAATGAAAAAGACTTAGAATCCGTAAATTCATATTTTTTAAAATTAGGCGAACACGTATGTAATATGCTTGATCAAACAGGCTATGATTTTTGTAAAGGTAATATAATGGCAAAAAATCCAAAATGGTGTCAGCCTTTTTCCATATGGCAGAAATATTTTAACAAATGGATCTATAACGCAAGCCCTGAAACGCTTCTCAAAACAAGCATCTTTTTTGATTTTCGTTTAGGGTATGGAGATATCAGTTTAGTAAATAAACTGAGAGCGTCTCTTTTTGATTATTTAGACGATCGAAAGGTTTTTTTTAGATATATGGCTGAAAACACATCTCACTTTAGAGTACCTATTGGCTTCTGGGGTAATTTTATTGTTGAATCTAAAGGTGAATTAAAAAATACGTTTGACATCAAAAAACCGATGATGCTTGTGGTGGATTTTGCAAGAATATATGCGCTTCAAAATAAAATATCTGCTACAAATACGATGGAACGATTGAAGTTATTATACAAAAAAAAGATAATAAACGAATCTGATTATAATGACATGAGTCATTCATATAGCTATATGATGAATTTAAGATTTATAAATCAAATAAATCGTATCATCAATGAAGCAAGAGACCCCAATAATTATATTAACCCCAAAAAGCTATCAAGAATTGATCAAAAAACCTTGAAAGAAGTATTCAAAAAAATAGAAGAAAGGGCAAACCTTCAACAGGAATTTTTAACAGCAATGTAATCGGCTACATCTGTTTATTGCATACAAATGCTTCAGGACGGCGGCGTCTCTTCCTGATCTTCGGGTTTATACTCTATGATTTGCGGATCAGTATCAGATGGTCCTTCAATCTGCAAGGGTTGATCGGTCCCTGCGTTATACTCTAGGCTGATTCGATGTTTTTGCAGCTCTGTGTGACTTTGAATGCTCCTTTTTGCAAGCAGATAACGCAAATAAATTATCCAGAGACAAACAAACACAACAATGCCCAGCAACACAAAAAACACCCATTCATACTGAACGAAAAAACCAAAGCCGATCTGTCCCAGATAAGTGAACATGTTGGGAATGATCCAGTATGATATTACTCCAATGAATACCAAAAAACCGATGTTGAAAATATTCATACGGCCAATTCGGTTCAACGTCGATTCAAGCTTAGTTTCATTTTCTGATCCATTTAAAGAACCGGAACCTTGGCCATTCAACTTCTCAACTTTTTCAGCATGAAAAATAACCAGATACCCCTTAACGACAAAGGCAAACAGCATCATGGCACCGATAGGTATGCAGATAGCGGCCACAAACCAGGCTCGAAATGGAAACGGCACGTCGTGCTTTTTGAGTTGCAATGTATAATTATCAAGTGAACCAAAGACTTTTTCAAAATTGGGCCTGTTAAAATCGCTTAAATTGTTTCCGGAGGTTTCGTGTATGACTTTGCCTTGGTAGTCGATCACTTGAAGAACGGATTTTTTGCCTGAGTGCATAATAGCCAAGGCAAAAATTTCAAGTTCAATTAAAAAAAGCCCAACAATAACAATAGTGAAAAGGGCCTTATGTTCTTGCAACAGTTTGGTAATTGGAGATGATTTCACGGCTTTACTTCTTACTTAATACTGGTGATAGGCTAAATATGCATAAGGGACTACGGATTGATCTGTACAGTTTAGGGCATTTAATTTTTATCATCTTTGCCGTGTTTTGTCTTTCCATATTGTCGTAACACATACTACTTTCAATTTAAAAAGGTGGGACAAATGAAAAATAAGTCCCACCCCATAATATTTTCTTACACAGCCTTACATTGCTGTAGAGAGAACGCCTGCGGACAGGAACTCTCTGTTCAGACGAGCAATATTTGTGATAGAAATGTTTTTAGGACATGAGTTTTCGCATTCTCTTTCATTTGAGCAGTTACCAAAACCACATGCATCCATGGTTCTTACCATAGCCAATGCGCGTTTTGCGGCCTCAGGTCTACCCTGGGGAAGCAGAGCAAGATGGGAAATCTTGGCGCTGACAAAGAGCATTGCAGAAGCATTCGGACATGCAGCAACACAAGCACCGCAACCAATACATTCTGCTGCATTCATGGCAAGTTCACTAATTTCATAGGTAACCGGAAAAATATTGGCTTCGGGAGCACCACCGGCTTTAGCAGTGATGTAACCACCAGCCTGGATGATCTTATCAAAGGCGCTTCTATCCACAACAAGATCTTTGATTACCTTAAACGCTTTTGCCCTGAAAGGTTCAATAAATACTGTGTCGCCATCTTTGAAACGTCTCATGTGAAACTGGCAAAGGGTAGTGCCTTTCTCTGATCCGTGAGCATACCCGTTTACAACCTGGCCGCACATTCCACAAATACCCTCGCGGCAGTCATGATCAAAGGCAATGGGTTCTATGCCCTTAATTGTAAGATCATCATTTACGATATCAAGCATTTCCAGAAAAGATGCATCAGTGGAAATATGTTTTGCTTGATAGGTTTCAATTTTGCCTTTTTTCTCGCCCTGTTTCTGGCGCCAGACCTTTAGTGTCAGATTAATGAATTTTTCTTCCATCACTTGTAGCTCCTTTGCGTTAATTTCACATTCTCAAAAACAAGTGGCTCTTCGTTCCGAATCGGGTCTTTACCTTCACCCGCATATTCCCAGGCAGCTGCATGGCAGAAGTTTTCATCATCTCTCTTGGCTTCGTTTTCTTCTGTCTGGGACTCTTCCCTGAAATGACCACCACAAGATTCTGTACGCATCAACGCATCACGGGCCAGAAGTTCGCCGAATTCAAGGTAATCAGCAAGTCTGTAACCTTTTTCAAGAGTCTGGTTAAAATCATTTTTGTTACCGGAGACACTAACATTCTCCCAGAATTCTGCGCGAAGTGCTTGAATTTTCCCAATGGCTTCTTTCAGCCCTGCGTCATTACGGGCCATGCCACAGTAATCCCACATGATAAGGCCAAGCTCTTTGTGCATATCATCAACAGTTCTCTTACCGTTAATGTTCATAAGCTTGTCCAATTTCTCAGTAAGCTGTTTTTCTGCATCCTTAAACGCCTGGTGAGAAGTGTTTACATCCGCTAAGGACTGGGTGGCCAGGTATCCGCCTATGGTATAGGGAAGAACGAAGTAACCGTCAGACAGGCCCTGCATCAAGGCACTTGCACCAAGACGGTTTGCGCCGTGGTCGGAGAAGTTGGCGCCGCCCAGACAGAACAGTCCGTCACGGGTTGTCATGAGGTTATAATCAACCCAGGTACCGCCCATTACATAATGGATGGCAGGATAAATCTTCATGGGCACTTTATACGGGTTTTCATCCTGAATCTTATCATACATCTGGAAAAGGTTGCCGTATTTTGCTCTGATGACATCTTCACCGTCACGTTTGATAGCATCGCTGAAATCCAGATAGACGGCAAGACCGGTGTTTCCAACGCCTCTGCCATCATCGCATGCCAATTTTGCATTACGGGATGCCACATCGCGAGGAACAAGGTTGCCAAAACTCGGATACTTACGTTCCAGGTAGTAATCTCTTTCGTCTTCAGGGATCTGATCCGGGCTGCGGGTATCGCCCTTTTTCTTGGGAACCCAAATTCTACCGTCGTTTCTTAAACTTTCACTCATGAGAGTCAGTTTAGACTGATAGTCACCATGAACGGTAATACATGTGGGATGGATCTGGGTATAGCAGGGATTAGCAAAGCAGGCGCCTTTTTTATAGGCCGCCCAACATGCAGAAACATTTGAATGCATACCACTGGTGGTCAGAAAGTAAACATTGTCGTATCCGCCTGTGGCCAGAACTACGGCATGGGCTGAATGACTTTCAATTTCCCCTGTTACCAGATTACGGCAGATAACGCCTCTGGCGCAACCGTCAATAATAACAACGTCAAGAATATCACGTCTGGCGTACATCTCCACACCGCCAAGACCGATCTGACGACTTAACTGGCCGTAAACGCCCAGAAGTAGCTGCTGCCCCGTCTGTCCTCTGGCATAAAAGGTACGGGAAACCTGGGCACCGCCGAATGAGCGGTTGGCATGGAGTCCGCCGTATTCTCTTGCAAAGGGAACACCTGTAGCAACACAGTGGTCAATAATCTTATTGGCATTCTCGGCAAGGCGGTAAACATTTGCTTCTCTTGCACGGTAGTCGCCGCCCTTGATTGTATCATAAAAAAGGTTGTATATACTGTCGCCGTCACCAGGATAATTTTTTGCTGCGTTGATACCGCCCTGGGCTGCAATACTGTGCGCTCTTCGGGGTGTGTCCTGAATGCAGAAATTTTTTACATGATACCCAAGATCGGCCAAAGTTGCCGCTGCAGAACCGCCGGCAAGGCCGGTTCCCACAACGATGACTTCAAATTTTCTTTTATTTGCAGGATTGACTCGTTTTAAATCAAATTTATATCTTTCCCATTTGGTCTCGAGAGGACCTGACGGGACATTGGAATTTAATTGCATGTATCCCCCTGATTATTGATAATTATAGCTATGAGATCATATTTAAAGCAATTGGAATAAAACCAAAGCCCACACCAACAACCAAACTGAAAAGAATGCCGAAACCTCTAACGATGGGCATATATTTCGGGTGACTGGCGCCAAAGGACTGGAAAGCACTCCAAAAACCATGATTTACATGAAATGCAACCACTACCATTGATACGATATAGAACACGAGTACCGCAGGCTGAGAAAGAACTGTAGCGGTGAGATCAAATGTCGTAGTAGTAGAATGATCGGCGAATTTAAGACCAACAAGATGAACCACTATAAAAACCAATATAAAAAGACCTGTGTAGGGCATAGTGGCCGATGCCAGTGTCCGGCCGCCTGAGTTACTCTTTTTCTTGTACTTAACAGGCCTTGCAGCAAGGTTTTGAAAGTAGAGAATAATTGCGGTTCCGATGTGAATCAAAGCAAAAACAATCAGACCTGCTTCAGCAATGTGAACAAGAACCCCGAGTGCATGCAGATGCTCAACATAGGCATTAAAGGCATCTTTTCCGCCATAAACAAACAAATTGCCGATAAGGTGAGTTGTCAGAAAAAGGCAGAAAGCGAGACCGGTTACTGCCATAAACTGCTTCTTGGCTACAGAGCAGCTAAAAGTTCGTACCAGCCAGTTCATAATTTAATCCTTTCTAAATTCAGCAACACCGCATAAAATTCATGCAATATTGCCTTAAATTTTAATGAAATTAAATACTAAATCGTATTCAGCGAAACAGTGCCACTATTTTTTTAGCTCCCTCCTTGTATTCCTCCTTTTTTGTTTAATATTGTTAATATATACCCATTGTAATACCAATCAAAACCAAGCCCTGTCGAATGCATACGAACCAAAGAAGCTTAAAATGTATAAACAATACATATTGAATTGTCAATATAAAATTATTAATTAATTTTTTCACATTTTTACTAATATTTTCAAAGACTTCACTTTTGATTTTAGCCGTTCAACGCACTGTTTTTAATGAATTTTTCTAATACTAATCTTATAATATTTCGGCTGGATTAAAGGTCCTCGTCAACCATGACGGAGGCAACGGAGATATTATTAACATTTGTCTGCTTTTTACGTTAACGATGACAGGTAAATTAACCTAAAATCAATGAGATACCCTAACTTATACGACCTAATTACACACACAACTTTTATATGTACCGCTTAATTCGACAACTCAATTACTTATATTTTCAGTTGTGAGTTGAGGCAAGACTGTGATAATGTGTAAAATTTTGTATTCTAAAAACTAAACGACAGACATTAACAAAAAAATACACTTACAAGTGCGTCGCAACAAAAAAAAGCAGGGGGAGTTTTTTATTTTACTCCGCCCTGCCGGCTTTTCGGTAGGCCGTGATCGGCCTTATAAAAAAATTATTGATTCAATTCGTTCATCTGCGCATCGTTGACGGCCACTGCCGCCATATTGACAATATCAGCAACATCATCTGCACGCTGCAGTACATGGATGGGTTTTTTCATACCCATAAGTATGGGGCCGACTGCAACGGCGTTTCCAAGTTTGGCCAACATTTTATATGTGATGTTACCCGATTGCAGATCCGGGAAGATAAAAACATTCGCATTTCCCTTAAGGCCTGAAAAGGGATATTGATTTTTAGCAATTTCAGGATCCAAGGCAACATTTGCCTGGATTTCCCCGTCCACTGTCAAATCCGGGGCCGTCTCCTTGACTAGGGCAGTTGCTTTTTTCACCTTCAGTGTTAACGGATGATAGGCGCTGCCGAAGTTAGAAAAGGAGAGCATGGCAACCCGTGGTGTAATATCAAAATGCCGTGCATGCTCGGAAGCCAGGATAGCGGTTTCAGCCAACTCTTCTACAGTGGGCTCAATGGTAACAGTCGTATCTGCGCAGAAAACAACCTTTTTCTTGAACACCATCATGTACAGGCCATGCACTTTGGACAAGCCTTCCTTTTTGCCGATCACTTCAATGGCCGGTGAAATAACATCGGGATAATGGGCATTAATACCAGACAGCAAGGCATCCGCATCCCCTTGTTCCACCATAACAGCCCCAAAATAATTTCTATTTTCCCGCAGACGACGGCGGGCATCATAACGCGTCAACCCCTTGCGCTGACGCTTGCTAAAAAGCACGTCTGTGTAGACGTCAAGCTTTTCACTGGTGCGGGGATTAATGATTTCCGTATCACGTAGATCAATATTAAGAGCCTTAGCTTTTTCGCGAATAACTTTTTCGTCGCCGATAAGAATCGGCATTGCAATTTTTTCGTCCAGCAGAACTTGTACGGAACGTAAAATTTTATCTTCTTTGCCTTCTGGAAAGACCACCCGCTTAGGATCAGCCTTTGCTTTGTTGATCATAGCACGCATGATCTCTTTTGAGCGTCCCTGAAGCGCTTCAAGGTGCTCAACGTATTTGGCCATATCCGGAATGGGTTTTCGGGCCACACCGGAATCCATGGCGGCCTGGGCAACGGCAGGAGCCATATGCAACAAGACCCGTGGGTCAAATGGTTTGGGAAGCAAATATTCCCGCCCGAATTTAATATCACTTTTGCAGTAGGCCCGACGTACCGAATCCGGAACGTCCTCTTTTGCCAGTTGGGCGAGGGCGTACACTGCTGCAAGCTTCATCTCTTCATTAATGGCGCTGGCATGGGTGTCCAAAGCGCCACGAAACAGAAACGGAAAACACAAAACATTGTTCACCTGGTTATTGTAGTCGGATCGTCCGGTACCAATAATGACGTCACCGCGCACAGATTTTGCTTCGTCCGGGGTAATCTCGGGATCAGGATTGGCCATGGCAAAGACAATAGGGTCTTTGGCCATGGTGCGCAGCATGTCGGCGGTAAGCGCGCCTTTTACCGAAACCCCGAAAAAGATATCCGCACCTTTCATCGCATCCTCAAGGGTACGGTTATCCGTTTGCGCAGCCAAGCGCTCTTTATAAGGATTCATACCTTCAGTGCGGCCTTTAAATATGACCCCCTTGGAGTCGCAAAGGATAAGATTTTCTTTGTCCACCCCCATGGAGATTAAAAGGTTGGCACATGCAATACCTGCGGCTCCGGCCCCGTTAAATACAACCTTGATCTCGTCAATCTTTTTTTCAACCAACTCAAGCGCATTGACCATGCCGGCTGCGGCAATAATCGCCGTTCCGTGCTGATCATCATGGAACACCGGGATGTTCATGGTTTTTTGCAGCGCTTCTTCAATGTAAAAACACTCGGGCCCTTTGATATCTTCCAGATTGATACCACCAAAGGTTGGCTCAAGCAACTGTACGGTTCGAATCAATTCATCCGGATCTTTGGTGTTCAGTTCTATATCAAAAACATCGATATCGGCAAAACTCTTGAACAAAACACCTTTGCCTTCCATAACCGGCTTGCTTGCAAGCGCACCGATATTTCCAAGACCGAGTACTGCCGTCCCGTTGGAAACAACGGCGACAAGATTTCCCTTTGCTGTATATTCATAGGCCATCCCCGGCTCTTCTTCAATTGCCAAACAGGGCTCGGCAACACCTGGGCTGTAAGCAAGAGACAAGTCTCTGCTTGTTGCGCATGGTTTAGTGGTGATGACTTCAATTTTACCTTTACGACCACTCCGGTGATACTCCAGAGCATCAGTGAATTGTGACATTGTTCCTTCCTTTAATATGATCAGGCAGGTGAGGGGATTGCAAGGTGCTGTTCCAAATAAAGGGGTGCACCTGATTACATCTTCATCCGGATACGATTTGTTTTTTAATTATCGTATGGATAAATTGCTTTACTTTAGAATAGATAGAATAACTTTATTTTTAAAATTTTGTCAAGAACCAAACACCAATTGGCTCGTAAAGCTGAGCGACACAAAGACTCCAATAAAGTACGGATTGGGTCCAGAAAAAGACTTCTTGTGATTTATCTTCTGAGAATCATCAAAGATGATTAATTTTAAAACAAAAACATACACTTTTACGAAATAAAAATAGGAATTTCAAGCCAAAAACTGATCAAACAAAATTTCACCTCAAAGTAGGCCAGTTAAAAATGCTTGACACAAACGGTCCGCTTCATTAGGTATGTAGCCGATACCATATACACAACATGAAAAGACATTAAGGGATTGCCGGAAATCACCGTTTTTTATATGTATATTTTTCAGCCGAGTCTTTTTCAGACCGTCTGCAAGGAGAGCCTTGATGTAGCGCTTTTAAAAGAGGACAAAGGATCTTAAACCATTGGCGGACCGGAAACCGGTAAGCCCATGGTTTTTTTTTGCCAAGGGTTTAACAACCACCATTTAATAAAGGAAGAGTTACCATGAGACAAAAACACCTTGTACTTGCAATGTTTGTCACTACTCTGTCGATGCTTCTGGTATCAGGGGCGATGGCGGCAGACGTTTACAAAATCGGAGGCATTTTCTCGGTCACCGGTAGAGCCTCGTTTTTGGGCGACCCTGAAAAGAAAACCATGGAGATGATGGTCGAACAGATCAATGCCGCCGGCGGCATTGACGGACATATGCTTGAAGCGGTGATCTATGATTCCGAAGGAGATCCGGCTAAAGCCGTATCCGCCGTAAACAAACTCATTCATAAGGATCAAGTCATCGCCATCATTGGTCCTTCCACCACCCCAACCACGCTGGCCATTGTCAATTTTACCAAGCGCGCCAAAGTACCTTTAATCAGCTGTGCCGCCGGCATCAAAATAACCACCCCGGTGGACCCCTGGGTATTCAAAACCGCCCAGAGTGATTTATTGGCTGTGGCAGCTGTTTATCAGCAGATGAAAGATGCCGGCATAAAAAAAATCGGCATTCTATCGGTATCCAACGCCTATGGTGAAAGCGGAAAAAAACAGCTTTTGGGCCAGGCCGAAAAATTCGGCATCCAGGTGATCATTGATGAAAGCTTTGGTGCTAAAGACACCGACACCACGACCCAGCTGGCTAAAATCAAGGCTGCCGGCCCGGATGCCATTGTGTGTTGGGGAACCAATCCAGGGCCTGCTGTGGTAGCGAAAAATGCAAAACAGCTAAAAATCGACATTCCGCTTTATCAGAGCCACGGCGTGGGATCACCTAAATTCATTGAACTGGCTGGAGATGCCGCCAACGGCAATATCCTGCCCACCGGAAAAATCCTGGTAACCAGCCTCCTGGATGATTCCGACCCCCAAAAAAAGGTACTTGAAAATTATCAAAACGCCTATGAAACTAAATACTCCGCAAATGTATCAGGCTTTGGCGGGTATGCCTATGATGCGGTAAACCTTCTGACCGGTGCATTAAAAGGCAGCGGAGGCGACAAAGCAAAAATCCGGGACAACCTGGAAGCGACCAAAGGCTACGTGGGTGCCACAGGAGAATTTAACTTCACCACCGAGGACCATAACGGTCTCTCGCCAGACGCCTTTGTCATGGTAAAAATCCAAAACGGAACCTGGACACTGTTAAAGTAACGGCCATGGGTGGACCTGATCTATCATCGCCCAGGCACAGCCCACAACGAAATATGAAAGTAACTGAGCAACTTATTGATACTTTCATATAAAACAAGAGGTATCCATGCAGGAAATTGTCCAATATCTGTTTTCAGGTATTACCACCGGCGCAGTGTACGCCGTGATCGCCGTGGGGCTGTCCATGCTGTACAGCTCCACGGAGCTGATCAACTTTGCCCACGGAGAATTTGTCATGATCGGTGCCCTTGTTATGGTGACGCTGTGGGTACATTTAGGGCTTGCCCTACCCTTGGCCCTGGCGGGCGCCGTGGCAGCAGGCTGTATACTGGGGCTGGTGTTTGAACGGCTTGCCATTCGTACGGCTAAAAATCCCGAGCCGATCGCTCTGATTATTATTACCGTTGGAGCAGGCATTTTCCTGAAAGGTGCGGCTATGATTATTTGGGGAAAAGATCCCTTCAGCATGCCCTCCTTTTCCAGCCATGAATCCATTGAAATTTTTGGTGCCGCTCTTCTGCCCCAGAGCATCTGGATTGTTACGGCTGCCCTGGTGCTGGCAGGCGGCATCCATCTGTTCTTGAAACAGACACTCACCGGCAAAGCCATGGTGGCCTGTGCCGTCAACAAAAAAGCGGCCTGGTTGTCGGGAATCCCCTCTGAAAAGATGGGAATTCTGGCCTTTGGCATCAGCACCGGATGCGGGGCGGTGGCAGGAGTCTTCATTGCCCCCATTACCATGAGCTCCTATGACATGGGCACTATCCTTGGACTCAAAGGATTTTGTGCGGCCATGATTGGGGGGCTTGGCAGCCTGTGGGGGGCCTTTGCAGGCGGATTGCTTCTGGGCATTTTGGAATCCTTAGGCGCGGGACTTATCTCCTCAGGTTCCAAGGACGCCATCGCCTTTGTGCTCCTGCTTCTAATTCTTTACATCCGGCCGGGTGGACTGTTTGCGGCCAAAGAGGCAAAGCGGTTTTAGATTATGATGGAGAAAAAGAAAACCATCTGGATTGAATATCTGGTTTTTGTCTGTGCTGTGTCCGTATTTGGGCTTTTCATAAAAAACACCTATTATCTTCAGATCATGACCTTTATCGGAATCAACACCATTCTAGGATTAGGCCTTAACATGCTCATGGGGTATACCGGCCAGGTTTCGTTAGGCCATGCCGCTTTTTATGGTATTGGGGCCTATACTACAGCCATCCTCTCCGGCACCTACGGTACAAATCCCTGGCTGGCCCTGGTATGCGCAGTGGCTGTCGCCGTGTTTATTGCATTCATTGTAGGGCTTCCCACCCTGCGCCTTTCCGGCTACTACCTGGCCATGGGCACCCTTGGGTTCGGTATGATCATCAATATTGTAATCCGGGAGTGGGCTGACGTCACCGGCGGTGCGTCGGGATTTGTGGGAATCCCCGTGCTGGAGGCAGGCTCCCTGGTCCTTATGGCCGGACCCGGGTACTATTTTCTTGTCTGGGGCATCGTGCTTGGCGCCATGATCATCTGCCACAGACTGCTTGCCTCACGAACGGGACGTGCACTCCGGGCCATCCATGACGGAGAAAAAGCCGCCGTTGCCATAGGCATAAATACCCATTTTCTCAAACTTGAAATATTTATGTTCTCCGCCGCCCTGGGTGCAGTTGCAGGATTTTTATACGCCCATTTCGTCCTTTTTATCAGCCCTGAATCCTTTGGGTTCATGTTCTCCATAAAAATAGTCACCATGGTGGTGATCGGCGGCATGGCAAGTGTATGGGGTGCGCTGCTCGGTGCAGCCGTTCTCACCCTTCTACCTGAAGTCCTCCACGGATTTGCAGAATATGAAATGATCATTTTCGGCACTATTTTAATGGTTGTTATGATATTTATGCCCCAAGGACTGACCAGGGGAATCATGGATATCGTTCGGACAGCCCGGAGGGCCAGGGCATGACACCGTCACAACACACGGGTGCAATCCAGACCGAACAAATCCTTGAGGTGCAGAATCTAACTAAGATGTTCGGCGGAGTCACGGCCCAGGACAAAATCAGTTTCTCCATTGAAAAAGGCATTGTATGTGGACTGATCGGTCCCAATGGAGCGGGAAAGACAACGCTGTTCAACATGATCACGGGTATTTACCAGCCCGATGCCGGCAAAGTCGTCTTCAATGGAAAAAATATCAGAAAGACACCTGTTCACAGATTGGTGAAAGACGGGGTTGCCAGGACCTTCCAGCACGTAGAGCTCTTTTGCTCTATGACGTTGCTGGAAAACATCATGGTAGGGATGCACGTGCGTACGAAAGCCGGCTTCTGGGCAGCTGTCACCCGAATCCCGGCCCAGAAAAAAGAAGAGCGGCTTTCCCGCCGGCGTGCAGAAGAGCTTCTTGAATTCACAGGTCTTGCAACCGATGCCCATAAAATGGCAGGCGATTTGCCCGCAGGCCGTCAGAAAACCGCACAAATCGCCCGAGCACTGGCTTCGAATCCCTTGCTGCTGCTGCTTGACGAACCAGCCGCCGGGTTGAACCCGGTTGAAACCCATGCCCTTGGCAAACTGATCCTGAAAATTAAACAATCCGGGATCACCATGATGCTGGTGGAACATGACATGAGTCTGGTTATGGGAATATCTGACAAGGTGGTCGTTCTGGATCAGGGGAAAAAACTTGCCGAAGGGACACCCCGACAGATCCAGTGTAATGAGGCGGTCATGTCGGCCTACTTAGGCAACGGATAAAACATCATATTATGCTGAAAATTAAAAACCTGAGATGCTGTTACGGAAATATTGCCGTGGTTCACACCGTGAGTCTTTCGGTGAGACAGGGAGAGTTAATCTCCATCATCGGTGCCAACGGTGCAGGCAAAAGCACCCTGTTAGCAGCAGTGTGCGGCCTGTTAAAAAACTGGACCGGAGAGATTGAATTCAAAGGCCTCGCCCTTAACGGCATGTCTGCCCCGGCCATTGTCAGGCAGGGAATCAGCATGGTGCCCGAAGGCCGACAAATATTTTCACCCTTAAGTGTTATGGATAACCTGAAAATGGGGGCATATACCCGGTTCAAAAAAGATGGAAAAAACCGTGTGAACCAAGATCTTGACATGGTGCTTCAAATGTTTCCCATTTTAAAGGAACGCTCTGACCAATTGGCCGGCACCCTGTCAGGCGGAGAACAGCAGATGCTTGCCATCGGCAGGGCTTTGATGGCGCGCCCTGCCCTGCTCGTTCTGGACGAGCCTTCCATGGGCCTTGCCCCCAAAATTGTGGAAATGATCTTTTCCACGATTCAGGATCTGTCACACAGCGGCGTAACCATTCTTCTGGTTGAACAAAATGCCAGGGCCGCGTTAAAAATTTCCGATAGGGGGTATGTACTTGAAACGGGCAAAATGGTGCTCCAGGGCAGTGCAGACGAACTGTTGGTGGATGATGATGTAAAACGCGCTTACCTAGGCAAGGATTATGGTGACTTTTTAGACGAAAGGAATCAATAGTGTCCGAACAAATTAATTTGACCCCAGGCATGGATGACAACGACAAGGCCCAACGCCAGCTTGAACGACTACAAAGCACATTGAACCGGGCATGCAAAAATGTCCCCTTTCACCGCAACCGTATCCAGGAAGCAGGCCTTTCGGACATTACCGGGCTCCAAGACATTGAAAAGTTGCCCTTTATGGACAGAACTCACCTGGCCACCCATTACCCTTACGGACTTTTCGCCGTTCCGTTGCGGGATATTGTACGCATTCACACAGCGCCCGGCTCCGGTACCAGCCCCTCCATCAGTGGATATACGAAGACGGATTTGATGATCTGGAAAAAAATGATTGCAGACGCATATGCTGAAGCCAATGTAACGGACAGGGATATTATCCTGATCCATCTGCCGGCAGGCCTTGCCAACTGGGCAAGGGACTACAAAGATGGGGGGGAGGCCGTGGGCGCAGGCGTGATTCCCAATTCTCCGCTATCTGTAGCCAAAACCCTGATGGTACTCAGGGATTATAAGGTAACAACCCTTGTAACCACCCCGGTTTTTGCCCGGCATCTGACTGCCCACATGTTTGAGCGGGAATGCCATCCAAACGAGTTGAATCTTAAACAGATCATCCTTGTGGGAGAGCCGGATGACGGACGCACGGTTTCGGAACTTAAGGAAAGTCTGCATGTAGATGTCTGGTTCAATTACGGCTTAAGCGAAATTCCCGGCCCTGCCATTGCCCATGAATGCCGATATCATGACGGGCTGCATATCAATGATGACCATATCCTGCCCGAAATCATCGATCCAGCTACAGGCGGTCCTGTCCCGGCAGGAGAAAAGGGGGAGCTTGTGCTGACCACACTTTCAGCACGAGCATTTCCGCTGATCCGCTTCCGCACCGGTGATATGGCAACATTTATATCCCAGGATTGCCCCTGCGGCGCAACCGCCACCCGGATACACTGGTTGGCTGAGCAAGCTGACAATTATATGCTCATCTCAGGCATCCGTGTGTCCCAAGCCCAGGTCAAGGAAAACCTTAGAATCGCACTAAAGATGCCATCCATCGGCTGCACCATGGCAAAATCCTGCCGGTCCGGTACCGATATACTGTTAATATCACTGACCATGGACGAGCGTCTGTTTTCAGATGAAATCAAAAATCTGCAGCGATTGATGGCGCATGCAGAAGAGACCCTGACGGAACAAAACGGCATCAAAGTGAAAATCCGCCTGACACAGCAACGGGTTTAAAGGCTTTTAAATAAAAAGCTCTCCTTCACTGCGAAAAACCTGACCAATACCCTGTTTGGAAAAAACAATCTGCAACAATTGATTTCTCCTGGATCTGAAACTGGCCGCACAGGACAGCAGATAATAACTCCACATGCGGAAAAACCGCATATCATACTGATCTTTGATATGATCCCAATTCTGGGTGAAGTTTTCATACCAGACCATAAGGGTCTGATCATAATATCGCCCTAAACTGTGCAGGTCTTCCAATATGAACAGCCCTTCTGCTGCCTGGGTAATCTGACTGGCGGACGGCAGCATGGAGTTGGGAAAAATATACGTACCGATCCATGGATCCGTATTCTTGGCAGGGGTGTTTCCGGCAATGGTATGCAGCAGGAAAAGCCCATCATCTTTAAGACACCGGTGAACAACGGACATATAGGTTTTGTAATTTTTCCATCCCACATGCTCAAACATACCGATGGAAACAATCCGATCATATTTTTCATTTAAGTCACGGTAGTCTATCAGTTCAATAGTTACATCAAGGCCCTCGCACTGTTTTCCGGCATATTCGGCTTGTTCCTTAGAAACAGTAATTCCCTTGACTTTAACGCCATAGGTTTGCGCGGCGTATTTTGCAAATCCCCCCCAGCCACATCCTATGTCCAACACCGTCATACCCTGCTTTAACCCAATTTTACGGCATATCAGATCCAATTTCCCGATCTGAGCCTCATCCAGGTTGCGGGCATTATGCCAATATCCGCACGAATAGTTCAGCCCCTTATCCAACATTAATTTAAAAAGCGTGTTGCCGGTATCATAATGCCGCCGACCGACGATAAATGCCCTGGCCCCCCTTTGGACGTTCATTACCCTGGCTTTAAAAATCTCCCAAAGGATTGCTGGTTTCAGAGATTTGGCCTTCTTGTCTATCCGGTATTCCAAGAGACGTTTGAAAAATTCGTCCAGCGCGTTGCAGTCCCACCAGCCGTCCATGTAGCTTTCTCCCAGGGCCAGGGAACCACCGGAAATTACCCGTTGGTAGAATTGGGGGTTATTAATTTGAATGTCCCATGGACGATTTCCGTTGATCCGGATATCCAAAGGGGTTAGCATGTTTTTAATTAACTGTTTTGCTTTTTGTTTTTCCACGATTCACCTTCCTTTTCAGGTTCGTTCCCCGCGTTTAAAAATTAAAAAACAAGTTACAGAAGCTTAACCCATCTTCTTGATGGTCATACTGGATTAAACGTAATTTCAAAGACTTAAGATTTTAAAATGGCACTTTATAGAACTCCGCTTGCCTATCTTCATCGTAAGCCATTGAAATAAAAACGTCTTTTATGTACACCAAATCAAAAAAAAATTCTAACATTTTTTTAACATGATTTATTTTTTATGAAATTTTCAATAAGTTGTTGAGACACTTCTATTGTTTGTCATAAATTAAACCTGGCAGATGATATGTCAGGTTGGCTCTTAGCCGTTAGTGAGCATGTCTATGATGCTTTTTTTTCATTCGCATTTTCAAAATAGTCGGATGCGCAGTGCCGGAAATATAGCCATATTGCCGACATATAGATTTTTTTGAGCTTTATCCAACACAATTCCGTCTGCACCCAGTGCTGTGAATATTAACTCGGGGGCGTCGCCGTTTCCTTTCAATAATTCGCCGTCCAGCCATACTTGTGCGTTCCCGAATTGATCGACTTTTCATATGATGCCTAAAATGGGATCTGTAACGTAAATATTACCTGCTTTGTCGAATACAAGGTCATTCAAACCACCGAGATGGTCGAGTTCGGCGAACGCTGTAGCCCTTTGGCCATCACACAGATTCCAGACAACCGCGCCCTTGATATCTGACAAGCTGGTACTGACGGCATAAATGCAGTTGTCCGGACCCATCTTGATCCCCAGGGTAAAAACTGGAATGGGCAAAGTACCGAACACGGATATTTCACCTCGGGAGGATAGTTTCCAAACTTTGGCAGACATAGACCAATACAGATTGCCCTGGGCGTCCATTGTTATGGATTCGGGGCTTTCTTTAAGTGTTGTGGCAAATTTTAAAACGACTTCCAGGTTTGGTTCGGTTGCTGCGACAGTTTGCAAACCCAATCCACATGCACACAAAATCATTGCAAACATAAGACTGGACGCAATTTTTTTAAACATTTTCTTCTTCTGAAATGACGGTTAATTCAAGCAGACGGACACAGATCATTTAAAAAACATCGGTCGCACGCGGGCTTTCTTGCGTGACATATTTGGCGGCCCAAATAAATAAACTGCAGCCCGATATCGTTCCACACAGTTTTGGGTAACGCATCCATCAACTCAAACTCCACCTTAACCGGATCTGTTCCATGGGCGATCCCCAGACGCCTTGACACCCGAAACACATGGGTATCCACCACAATGGTCGGGATATTGAAACATACGGACCGAACCACATTGGCGGTTTTTCTTCCCACACCTGACAGACTGGTTAATGCCTTGATATCCCGGGGGACCTTACCATTGAACTCTTTTTGAATTTTATTTGCACAGGCCTTGATATTCTTTGCCTTGTTGTTGTAAAAGCCGGTGGAAAAAATTATTTTTTTTATATCATCAAGGCTTGCCCCGGCAAGGGAATCCGGGTCCGGGTAGCGGGCAAACAACACCTTTGTCACCTTGTTGACTTGATTATCCGTGCACTGGGCAGACAAAATGGTTGCAATGAGCAATTCAAAAGGATTGGTGTGATCAAGTTGTGTATTGACAACCGGATAGTGTGCCTTTAGCCTTTCAATAATAACCGATACAAATTGGGATACCTGTTTCATACCCTAAAATTTATATATGAACCTTATTAAAACCACAAGACAAGTCAAAGCTTTGGGGCTTTGCTCGGGTGGGCTTGACAGTATGCTGGCAGCCCTCATACTCAAGGACCAGGACATTGATGTGACCTGGATCAGTTTTGAAACCCCATTTTTTGATGCCGGGGCCGCTAAAAAAGCTGCAAAACAGATCGACATACCATTGATTGTAAAAGATATTACAGACGATTACATGGAAATGATGAAAGCGCCAAAAGCAGGGTTCGGCAAAAACATGAACCCATGCATGGACTGCCATACATTGATGTTTGCCAAAGCAGGCCTCATGATGGCGGAAGTGGGGGCTGATTTTTTATTTTCAGGAGAAGTGGTGGGGCAACGGCCGAAATCCCAGACAAAAAATTCACTGCGCTATGTTGAAAAAAATTGCGGGTTTGACGGGCTGATACTTCGGCCTTTAAGCGCCGGTCTGTTACCCGAAACCATTGCCGAACAAAAGGGCCTTGTGGACAGAAGTCGCCTTCTATCCATCAGCGGCCGGGGCAGAAAACCCCAGGTCGCCCTGGCGCAAAAATATGGTATCACGGAATACCCCTCCCCAGCCGGCGGATGCCTGCTCACGGACAAAGGATATTCCCAGCGGCTAAGAGATCTTTTATATGTCCAAAAAACGCAAAATAAAACCCAGCTGCATCTACTCAAACACGGCCGGCACTTCCGCCTGGACAGCAGATCCAAGCTTGTGGTGGGAAGAAATAAGGCAGAAAACAAACGGATCATGAAGCTCTATGACCCTGACACCCACATCCGTCTTCGCTGCACCCACCTGCCCGGCCCGGATGCCTTGGTTTTCGGCCAGACCAACGAGACAACCCTGCAGCTGGCAGCCACAATCACAGCCGGGTACACCAAAGCCCCTGCCGGATCGCTGACGATCATCAGTATATTTGAAAAACAGGCAACAAAGCAGATAGAGGTAACCACCCCTGAATCAGGAATATTTCACAACCTATTGATACAAACACCTTAAACTGCCTTTGGTGACTGCACCTTTTTTTCTGCCACACCGGGGTTGACATGGTCTCCATTAAAAGTTAGCTAACAAAAAATATCGTGCTAAAATCGCTCTTGTTTTTATGCTGTTTTTCCAATGGACCACAGGCATAGGAGACATTTAAAAAAATGGAGAAGAAAATGAATAGGCTTTTAAAAATAATAGCATCTTGTCTGATAATTTTCTATCCGGCAGTCGAAGTGCATGCGGCCAGGATGGATGAAACCCAGATCCTTCAGGCAGCCCGAAACTGGATGGACAGGAATAAAGTTTTTCAGCAGGAAGCCGGCAAGGGAAATATCTATCAAGTGGAAACCGTATCCACAATTGCTGTGGATGAACAAAACGATCCCTTAGCCTATCGTGTTGACCTGTATCCTAAAGGATACATAATCATCTCGGGCAATGATCTTATCGCCCCGGTCATTACGTTCAGTACCCAAAGCGACCTTAATTTTCAAGATCACAGGGATAATGCTTTCAGAACCCTTTTGATGGGGGATCTGGATTATTGTCGCCAGGCGCTGGCACAATTGGCTCCCCAAGCAAAAGCGGCTGGGAGCGACCAAAACACAAGTCTTTCAAAAAATCAACGACTCTGGCAAAAATTGCTTGCCACGGAAATCAGCCTGAAAGACCTTACTGCCGACACCGCGGGTGATACACCCCTCATTGGCCCATTGATGACCACCACCTGGGATCAAAACCGGCACTATAATGCGATGTGCCCCGTGGATTCCCAGGCCTCCGACTATTACTACGGCCGGATGCCCGTCGGATGCGTGGCCACAGCAGCCGGCCAATTGATGAAATATTACAATTGGCCGGCACAAGGGACAAATTCCCACTCGTATGTTGATCAGATAGAGGGTGTGAATACCCTTCTGGATGCCCAGTTTTTTGATCCCTATGACTGGTCGGCCATGCTGAATGCTTATAATCCATGGGAAGAGGAACCCCAGGCGTCTGTTGATGCGGTATCAGAGCTTCTTTATGAAATAGGCGTCTCTGTTGAAATGGACTATGACCATACGGGCTCCAGTGCTTCGGTATATTACTTGAATTCGTCTTTGAGTTCCTATTTTTATTATGAAACCGGCAGCTATATTCTTCGCAGCAGCAATCAGACAGCCTTTGATGAAGCCATGCGAAACAACATGATCGCACAACAGGTTGTGGTGGCGACCTATCCGGGACATGCTATTGTAGTGGATGGTCTTGATCAGGAAGATACCGAAGACTTTTATCATATCAATTATGGATGGGGAGGGACAAACAACGGCTGGTATCGATTGACTGAAGTTCCGATTAGCGCTTCCGGTTCAACAACAAGCGCCCTTTTTTCTGGTATCTTCGATGTCCTGCCCCGATTTTTACCACTGCTTCAGGATTTTACATACCCCATCGACACAGACGGACAGATTGATCTCATCTGGGACTTCCCTGAAGTCAGGCGGGCCGAGGTCACACAATTTCAGGTCCTTTTAGGCCAATATGGGCCCATTGACTTTTTTGATTCTTGTGACGATCTCTCCAACTGGAGTGGGTCTTCTTACTGGCAGGTGAAACCGGAACAGGGATATACAGCAACCGGATTTTACCTGCCCCCGAATATTCTGGGAAATTTTGACCTGAACCTGACTGTACCGGTCCAGGCAACTTCGGATACCACTTTAAGGTTCCAGTATAAAGCGGTATTAGTCGATGCGCACCTCCTATTGCAAACATCGGCGGATAATGGCAATACCTGGGTTACCCACCTTGATGTGACAGACACCCCGGGGGACCAGGGCTGGATTGAGGCACAAATCGATCTTGCCGTCCAGCCCGAAGACCTTTTGATACGCTTTAGGTATGAGTTCGAAGGCGGCAGTGCTTATCAAGTTCCCTATGGGGGTGTATGGCTTGATGATATTGACATCAGCAACGCTGAATTGCTTGTTTGGGAGGTAGCCGGGGAAGCCTTAACTCCGGAGACAGACCAGTACCGACTCAACCTGGATGATGGAACTTATTCTTTTTGTGTGCAGGCGGCAGACAGTCAGGGATGGGGACCCCGATCTCCCATTAAAGAACTCGTTGTTGAAACTTCAGGCATTTATGCAGATTTCAACCAGGACAATGATGTGGATGGTCTTGATCTTGCGAAGTTTATTGCCAACGGGAACCTGGAACGACTCTCAGAAGTCGCCGGAAATTTCGGACGCCAGGAGTAAACCCGGACGGCATAATATAGTGTCTGCCCGAAAACCTGAAACTCCCCCCCCCTCGTACTCGGCAAAATTTACGGTTTTCGGTCGGGCGCTAATCTATCTGGGCAGCCTTGAGCTGTCCACACGCCGCAGAGATATCATCCCCCTTACTTTTCCTGACAATGGCGGTCATATTCCGGTCTAAAAGAATAGTCAAAAAAGCATTGACCCGATCTTGTGACGGCCTCTTAAACGGTGCTTTGGCATGTTCATTAAACGGAATAAGATTCACCTTTGCCCGAATAGGGGCAAGCAGACGGACCAGTTTATGGGCATGGGCGTCGCTGTCATTAACACCGCTCATCAAAATATACTCAAAGGTAATTTTGTTCCTGGGCTTCATCTCAAATTTTTTACAGGCCGCAAGCAATGCCTCAATGGGCCAGGTACGGTTAACCGGCATCAGACTTGAACGTAAGTCATTGTCCGTGGCATTCAGCGACACCGCAAGGTTAACTTCAGTATCAAGACCCAGTTGAACGATTTTAGGTGCAATGCCGGAGGTGGAAACCGTTACCTTGCGAGAGGAAAACTTCATCCCAAAATCCGTATCAAAAATGACACCAAGACTACGCAAAAGATTGTCATAATTGGCCAAAGGTTCTCCCATGCCCATGAACACAATATTGGACAAAGACAGGGGTTCAATGCCCTGTTGGGCCACAAACCGTCTGGCATCCCGGATTTGCCCTACAATCTCTCCCATGGTCAGGTTTCTTTTAAACCCGGTCTTGGCGGTTAAGCAGAATTTACAGTCCATGGCACACCCGGCCTGGGTGGACACACAAAGAGTATAATGGTCTTTTTCGGGTATAAGGACGCTTTCCACATACTCCCCGTCAGCCAGACGATGCAAAAACTTCTTTGTAGAATCAACAGAGGTTTCCATATTTTCCAATTCCAGGAGCCCCAAGCAAAAATGTTTGGCCAATTCTTCCCGTAGATTTTTGCCCAGATCGGTCATCTCTTCAAAACTGCCTGCAAGCTTTAAGTAGAGCCACTTGAACACCTGATCTGCCCTAAAACGCCGTATACTCTTATTTTCGAACCATTCACCCAATTCCTGACGGGTAAAATCCAATATATCCTTCATTGGTTACACCTGTATATTTTTATTATTTTCTTGACATTACACGTATTATTTTTTAAATTCAATGATTTGATTTGATACTGACAAAAAGGTTACCTTGCACATGTTTGACAATTTAAGCGATCGGCTGGATTCTGTTTTTAAAAAACTTAAAGGACACGGGACCCTTACCGAGAACAACATTGAAGACGGTTTAAAACAGGTCAGATTGGCACTTCTGGAAGCCGATGTCAATTATAAGGTTGCAAAAAATGTCATTTCAGATATAAAGGCCCGAGCTCTTGGCCAGGAGGTCATGCAAAGTCTTACCCCGGGTCAGCAGGTCATCAAAATTGTAAATGAAGAATTTACAAAAATAATGGGCTCCACCCACCAGGAACTGAACCTTTCCGCCACCGGTGCAACGGCTATCATGTTGGTGGGTTTGCAGGGTTCCGGCAAGACGACCACAGCAGGTAAACTGGCGAATTTCCTGCGTAAAACAGGCAGAAAACCGTATCTTGTGCCTGTGGATGTATACCGTCCGGCCGCCATCGACCAGCTGACCAAGCTGGGAAAACAGATGGATGTGCCGGTATTTGCATCCACAACAGACATGAAACCGCTCAAGATCTGCCAGGATGCAAAAGTTGCCGCAAGAGATCTTGGCTGCGACACCCTGCTCATTGACACGGCGGGACGGTTGCATCTGGATGATGCGCTCATGGCCGAGCTCGAAGAGATAAAAAAGGGAATCAACCCGGCAGAGACGCTTCTGGTGGCCGACGCCATGACCGGCCAGGATGCGGTGAACATTGCCGGTGAATTTGATAAACGGTTGGATATTTCCGGCTTTGTGCTGACTAAGATGGACGGCGATGCCCGGGGCGGTGCGGCGCTGTCTATAAAAGCTGTGACCGGCAAGCCGTTAAAATTCATCGGTGTGGGTGAAAAAACAACGGCCCTTGAGCCCTTTCATCCAGACCGCATGGCGTCCAGAATTCTTGGCATGGGAGACACCCTCTCCTTTATTGAAAAGGCTGTGGAGGCGGTTGACCAAAAAGAAGCTCAGGCCCTTGAAAAAAAGTTTAGAAAAAATCAGTTTACCTTGGAAGATTTTAAAAACCAGATGCACCAGGTTCGCAAGATGGGATCCATAAAAGATCTTTTGGGCATGCTGCCCGGGGTAAATAAAAAGATGCTCAAAGATTTGAACATTGACGATAAGGAATTTACAAAAATAGAGGCAATTATCAACTCCATGACTCTGGAGGAACGAACCAAACATGCAATCATTAAAGCGTCCCGCAAAAGACGGATTGCCCTTGGTTCAGGAACCTCGGTACAGGATGTGAACAAATTGCTTAAAAGCTACACCCAGTCCATGAAAATGATGAAAAAATTTAATAAAGGCGGCATGAAAAACCTTCGTGGCATGCTGCCATTCTAAGGAGAGACAAAAATTATGGCAGTAAAACTCAGACTTACCCGTAAAGGCACCAAAAAGAAACCCTTTTACAGAATTGTTGCAGCTGATATTGAGGCACCTAGGGACGGCAAGTTCCTTGAAGCCGTGGGCACCTATGACCCCATGCAGGATCCAGCCGTTATCAACCTTAAGCAAGACCGGGTGCAGTACTGGCTGGAACAGGGTGCCAAACCCACCACAACGGTAAAAAGTATCCTTAAAAAACAAAGCGCGGAAAGCGTTTCTGCCTAAGGCTACCTTAAAGGGAGAAAACCGCTGGACAGCCTTGAAAACAGCCGGGCCTCGATGTCATTGATTAGGAGATGTTTTTATGAAAGAGCTGATTGAGTACTTAGCAAAGGCATTGGTAGACAATCCCGATGAGGTTCAAGTCTCTGAAGTGACGGGTGACCAGACCTCCGTACTTGAACTCAAAGTGGCAAAGGAAGACTTAGGCAAGGTTATCGGTAAACAGGGCAGATCAGCCAGGGCCATGAGAACCATCCTGAGTGCCGCGGCCACAAAAATGAAAAAACGCACGGTACTGGAAATTATCGAGTAGTTCCATGGAGTGTTCGAACACCTGGCTGATTATCGGCAAGGTCACTGGCGTTCACGGCCTTAAGGGGAACCTGAAAGTATGGTCCTGGGCCCAGTCGCCCGCCACCTTTACCCAAGGGCTTGCCGTGATACTCAAAGATGAGGATACCCCCTTGGACACTGGCCGGGAATATATAATTCTGGGGACCGGCAAGTATAAAAAAGGGGTGCTTTTAACCCTTGAAGGAGTCACGACCCGGGAGGCCTCGGAAGCCCTTGTGGGAAAACTTGTGCTTGTGGATAAAACCAACCTTCCGGACCTGGATGAAGATACCTGGTACTGGCAGGATTTGATCGGACTGACGGTTGTCGATACCTGTGAGGGGGAGCTTGGGGAAGTAACACATCTTTTTCCCACAGGCGCCGATGATATCCTGGTTGTTATGGATCAAACATCACAAAACAAACAGGAAATACTGATTCCCATGAATGCCGTATTTATCAAGGAGATAAACCTTGAGACCGGCGTGATCAAGACAGAATTGCCTGAAGGATTTATCACGGACTAATTTTGGCCATGAAGTTTACCGTACTGACATTGTTTCCGGAATTTCTGGATGCATTTTTTGCGAACGGCATCATGGCCAGGGCGTTGAGCCGGGAGGTTATCAGCGCTGATAGCATCAATATCCGGGATTTTGCTTTTGACCGGCATAACAGCGTGGATGACCGCCCCTACGGTGGAGGCAGCGGCATGGTAATGATGCCGGGACCTTTGGAAAAGACCATTGATTCTGCCAGACAGGCTTCCAGCAATCCCCGAGTGGTGTGCCTGACTCCCCAAGGCAAACCTTTCACCCAGGCCCGGGCCTGTGAACTTGCCGTAGGCGGACAGGACTTGATTTTGATTTGCGGCCGGTACGAGGGGATTGATGAGCGGGTCTATACCCGACAGGTGGATGAAGAGATCTGCGTAGGGGACTTTGTGATGACCGGCGGAGAGATTGCTGCCATGGCAGTGATTGACGCCGTTGCCAGAATGATCCCCGGGGTGCTTGGGAGCAATGAATCATCCAGGGATGAATCGTTCATGGACAACCGTCTTGAATATGCCCAGTACACCCGGCCCGAAACATATGAGGGCATGGCTGTACCTGGGGTACTTTTGTCCGGGAACCATGAGAAAATCCGCCAATGGCGCAAACGATCCGCTCTGGAACGAACATTTATCAAGCGCCCGGATCTGTTTGAATCCCGGTGGCCGGATAGCGAAGAAAAAGAAGTTTTGCGGCAGTGGTGCCGGGAGCTTGAGGCATTAATACATAAATGAGTGCACCTATTTACCTGGCATTGATCCATTATCCGGTGGTCAATAAGAACGGGCAGATCACAGGATCAGCCCTGACCAACATGGACCTGCATGACATTGCCAGGGCGGGCCGGACATTCGGGGTAAAGGCATATTATGTGGTTACCCCATATGAAGATCAACAAAACCTGGCTGTCCAGATTATGGATCACTGGACTCATGGCCACGGAGGGAGGGTTAATCCGGCCAGAAAGTCCGCCCTTGAACGCGTCAGGGTGGCAAAGACATTTGAAGCAGCCTGCAATGATATCGAAATTGAACAGGGGGCGGGTGTGGTAAAAGTAGCTACCAGCGCCAGCAGTCGGTGCGCCACGCGTAGTTGCAGACAGCTTGGACAGGAATTAATGATGAACAATGTCCCCCATGTGCTTGTCTTGGGCACGGCATGGGGACTGGCACCGGAAGTGATGGACCAGTGTGATCATATCCTTGAACCCATACGGGGTTCAGGATCATATAATCACTTAAGCGTCCGCTCCGCCGCATCCATATACTTAGACAGATTAATAAACGTAGACAGATTAATAAACGGCTAAATATAGAAGGAAAAAAACATGACAGCAAACCTAATCCAAAAAATTGAAAGAGAACAGATGCGCCTTGACATCCCTGATTTCGACTCCGGGGATACCATAAAGGTCCATGTAAAAATCAGGGAAGGTGAAAAGGAGCGTATCCAGGTCTTCCAAGGCGTGGTGATCAAAAAAACCAAAGGTCTTTCCAGCGCCCGGTTTACCGTGAGAAAAATTTCCGGCGGCGTGGGTGTTGAAAGAATTTTCCCCCTATATTCTCCTGCCATTGACAAAATTGAAGTTGTTACCCGGGGACGTGTAAGAAGATCTAAACTTTACTATCTGAGAAACCTTCGCGGCAAAGCTGCAAGAATCAAAGAAAAACGCTTTGCCTGATATCCACCACAGCCTTTCAGCCGACATGCTGTTTTATGAAAAACAGGCGATGTTGGACGGATATAAAGTGATTGCAGGTGTTGATGAGGCCGGCAGGGGACCCCTTGCCGGCCCTGTCGTGTCTGCAGCTGTGGTGTTGCCTGAAAGTTTTGATGTCCCAGGCATTAATGACTCAAAAAAACTTTCTGAAAAAAAAAGAGAAGCTCTTTTTCCACTGATTCAGGCCCAGGCCATTGCTTTTGGCATCGGCATGGCCGACCATGAGGAAATTGACCGGATTAATATCCTGCAGGCATCACTACTCTCCATGAAACGTGCTGTTGACGCTTTGCAGCTTACACCCGATTATCTGCTCATTGACGGCAAATTTACTATAAACGCCACCATAGAGCAGCGTCCTGTGATTAAAGGGGACGCCTTGAGCGTATCCATTGCAGCAGCTTCAATTATGGCCAAGGTCACACGGGACCGAATCATGGCGGAGCTTGATGCAAAATACCCTCAATATGGCCTTAAACGCCATAAAGGCTATCCAACCAAAGCCCACAAAGAGGCAATCCTGACCCATGGCCCCTGCCCTGTGCATCGCAAAAGCTTTAAAGGTGTAAAGGATATATGAGCTTTAGGGGAAAACAGCTGGGCAAAAAGGGAGAACGATCCGCTCAAAAGTTTCTTGTGTCCCGGGGGTATAAAATATTGGAATCCAATTATTCAACCCCAAAGTTTGAAATCGATATCATTGCCAAAGACAATGACACCTTGTGCTTTATTGAAGTCAAAACCCGAACAGGTATAAAAAAAGGCCTGCCCCGGGAAGGTGTCACAACCGCCAAGCAAAAAAAAATCATCATGGGTGCCCAATACTATCTACACCTAAAAAAAATAACCGACACCCGGCTTCGATTTGATGTGGTGGAGATCTTGTACAAGGACGCTTCTCACACGGCTTGTGACATCACTATAATCCCAAATGCATTTCAAGGAAGTTAACAATGGTCGGCACGCTGTATATTGTGGCAACTCCTTTGGGCAACCTTGAGGACATGACATTTCGGGCGGTGCGCATGCTAAAGGAAGCAGACCTGATTGCAGCCGAAGACACCCGTCATTCAAAAAAACTGCTAAATCATTACGGCATCACAACCCCCTCAATTGCTTGCCATGAGCACAACGAAGCCGCAAAAGCCTGTGACCTGGTCCAGCGGCTTGAAAAGGGAACAACCATCGCTTTAATCAGCGATGCAGGCACGCCTTTAATTTCAGACCCCGGTTACCGCCTGGTGTCAATGGCCTCAGAAAAAGGTATCCCAATTGTGCCGATACCCGGATGCAACGCTGCGATTACCGGATTGAGCGCATCCGGCCTGCCCACCGACGCCTTTATTTTTCTGGGGTTTGCGCCTAAAAAACAAGGACGATTGGACAACTTTCTCAATGATGCCGCCCACCATAAAGCCACACTGATATTTTATGAATCCCCGCGGCGCGTTATCCGGTTGATATCTTCGGCCATAACGGTATTGGGGGACCGTCAGGCCTGTCTTGCCAGAGAATTGACAAAACAATATGAGGAGTTTATCCGAGGTCCTTTATCCGCTATTCTATCTACCCTTGAAAACCGAGAAACCGTCAAAGGCGAATGCGTTTTGTTTATTACAGGAGACGCCGAACAACCTGTGGCTTTGTCTGCAGAACAGATGGAATCCATGATCATGGATGGCCTCAATCAGAATATACGAACCGGTGAACTTGCAAAAGAAATAGCCGGATATGCAAACTTCCCAAAGTCCAAGGTTTACGACATGATTTTAGCCCTGAAAAAGCGCCTTTAAACATCTTTGACTCCTTTTTCCCCTACCTTAAAACATCCTAAGACCACACTTAGAAGCAACACATTCCTTAAAGATTGATAAACCCCTTGCCAAATCAGGGCCAAAAGCTTTATAAAGAAGCAAATATTAGGAAATTATGAAAATAATGTTAGGACTACAACTCTGATAAAATGGTCTGGCCTACTCCGGCCTATATACATCCAAATAGTCACAAAGGAAATAAAACTATCATGAGCATTGAAATATGCTATGTCATCGTAGGGATGTTGATCCTGTTTGCAATTTTTGATCTGATTGTCGGGGTAACCAATGACGCGGTTAATTTTTTAAACTCCTCAATTGGGTCGAAGGCAGCACCCTTTAAAATAATCATGCTCATTGCCAGTGTTGGTATTCTGACCGGCGTTACGTTTTCAGCAGGCATGATGGAAGTTGCCCGGAAAGGTATTTTTCATCCCGAACTTTTTACCATGCCCGAACTTTTGACCATCTTTCTGGCTGTCATGATCACGGATATCCTGCTTTTAGATCTTTTCAACACATATGGTTTGCCCACCTCTACAACCGTATCCATTGTATTTGAATTACTCGGATCCGCCGTGGCCCTATCTATGATAAAACTTGCCGCCCATACCGATTCAACTCTCGGTCTATTGGATTATATTAACTCGACCAAAGCCATTACAATCGTTTTTGGAATATTATTATCTATCCTCGTGGCATTTGCTTCAGGTGCAACGGTCCAGTTTATATCCAGGCTGATCTTCACATTTAATTATAAAAGACGGTTGAAGTATTACGGCGCGCTGTGGGGTGGTGTGGCCCTTACCGTCATCACCTTTTTTATCCTCATAAAAGGGGCCAAAGGCGCCACATTTATGGATCCGCATATGGTAACTTGGATAAAAAGCCATTCTCTTCTTCTCATGGGATGTATTTTCGTAACCTCTGCTGTTATCCTTCAGGTTCTCATCAGCCTATTTAAAATAAATATTCTTAAGCCCATTGTCCTTGTGGGGACATTTGCCCTGGCCATGGCATTTGCTGCCAATGATCTCGTCAATTTTATCGGAGTACCCCTGGCAGGCCTCAATGCCTTTAAAACAGCTCTGGCCTCATCTGACCCCATGAACATCACCATGGGGGCACTGGGGGGCAAAGTGCACACCCAGACCTTTATTATGCTCATTGCCGGTGCCATCATGGTGATCACTTTGTGGGTATCACGCAAGGCAAGGACAGTGACTGAAACGGAAATCAGCCTGGGGCAGCAAGATGAAGGTATGGAACGGTTTGAATCTGTCTGGTTGTCCAGGCGCATTGTAAACCTGTTCTACAGCCTGTTTACCGCAGTCAACGTCATATCACCACCCGTCATCGGCAGGGTTATAGCCCAGCGAATAAACCCGACCCCAGAAGACAACCATGTCGGAGGAAAAGAAAAACCTTCCTTTGATCTACTACGCGCCTCTGTGAATCTGATGGTGGCATCTGCCGTGGTCTCCCTGGCCACATCCCTGAAGCTGCCCTTGTCCACCACTTATGTAACGTTTATGGTTGCCATGGGCTCCTCCTTTTCCGACCAGGCCTGGGGCAGAGAAAGCGCCGTATACCGTGTCACCGGTGTTTTAACAGTGATCGGTGGTTGGTTCATGACCGCCTTCATTGCTTTTATAGCCTCTTTTATCGCAGGCAACATCATCTACTATTTTAAAATGCCAGGTGTGGTCGGTCTGATGGTTTTTGTATTTTTCATGATATACAGAAACAAAAAACGGCACGAAGGCAATGAAAAGACCAAAGAAGAGATCACCATTTACCATCTTGAAGAGGTTGAAGATTTCCAATCTTCTGTTTCCGCAACATTTGATCACCTCGCCCTTCATCTTCAAGGCATGAGACTATCTTTAGGAACTGCCTTTGATGCGCTGTTTCAAGAAGATTTGGACGCCTTAAGGGAACATCGTAGAAAGGTCAAGCAGTTCCAGGTGCGCAGCAACATAATCATTGCCAATATCTTTAAAGTATTACGACTCCTGCAACGTGGGGATCACAAGGGGTCGTTCAACTATTATCAGATAATTCGGCGCCTCCAGAAACTAAACGACGGGTATCGGGATACGGTGATCAGGTCCACCAGGCATGTGGCCAACCGGCATAAAGGGCTTTTACCCGCCCAGATTAAGGAGCTCACGGAGATTAAAACAGAATTTCTTTACATTCTTGAGCAGGTGGGAATCGCATTCAATAAAAAAGATATTGTGGACTGCCAGCACATTGCTGCACGATTCCACTATCTTAGGGACCTTGTGGATGAATACAACGCCAATCAGATTGCCAGAATCAGGGAAGAATCCTCAAAAACACGCCTGAGTATCATGTACTACGCCATTTCCGGCAATTGCGTCATGATGGCCAAACAAACAGTAAAACTGCTTGAAATATTTAACGAGGCGCTGCCTTCAAAAAACGGCACCAATTCCTGTAGAAACCTCCATTTAGACTGATCCTTTTTTCAGTGGATCAGGGAATGCGACACGCTACGCTATAAATCGAACTTGAACCGAATTAAGGCTTCGGTTTTTTTACCATCGGTACTAAACCCAATAGCCGCCCGTCCGCCTAAAAAATCATTCACAGGGCGACTTGAGATGTCACATTCCACTTCATGATCGACAAGATGAAGGGCGGAAGAAAAATCAATAATATTCAGGCGGGAATTAACTTCAAACACTGGGGATAAATTCGGATCCAGTTCGCCTGAAAAGGAGACGGACTTCAGCGATTCTTTTTCACCGTGTTCTGTATTGGGAATATTTTTTTCCGAAGCAGAGACTTTATGCTTAAGCGTTTTGCGGTATTCGAATCGAACGTTGCGAATCAAACGCTGTCGATACTGATTCAGATTTTTTCCGATCCGGGTATCTTTAAATAATTGAGCGGCACCGGACAGTGCAATTTTTTTGGCTGAAGAGTCTTGATGCAAGGCTTGTTGCTCCCTTATCGGAGGCGAAGAGTCAGGCTCAGTCAATGAAGCAGGAACAATGTCTGATCCGGTTACGTAGCCGGTCAGCGTGATTAGAAGAATCAAAGCCATCGCCAAAATTTTAATAGATTTGAAGGAGTTCATAAATCCTCCCTTTGCTTGGTCGGACGGCCTTTATGAATTTAATCCTAACCGACCATGTTTAAAATTTCCATTGGTCCTCGCATGACTGATTCAAGATTAGGCTCCTAAGATCTTGGGAAAGAAGAGATCATAAACAAACGTACAATATATTCTTATTATATAGTTTTAAGGTTAAAATTCAAGGGCATTGAAAAGAGATAAACGCAAAAGCGGCCCCTTTCCTATAACAAGGAAAGGGGCCGCTTTAATTTACATCACAAAGCAGATGTCAATTAAGGAAAATAAAATCCTTCACTTACATCTTGGTGCCTTCTGCATGGCTCTGCAGTTTTACTTCAACCTTTTCGGTCAGGCTTGCATAGTATTCTCTGAGGATAACCAGAACTTCTTCACGGCCAAAGTGATCAACAACAGGTTCGTTGTTGGACAGGGCGTGGCGCAGTTTGGTACCGGAGAGGATGACGCGGTCGTCTTTGCCATGGGGGCAGGTTCTCATGGAAGCCATGCCGTCGCATTTGTAGCAGTAGAAAGTCCAGTCAATTTTCAGGGGTTCGCACAGCAGACGTTTTCCGTCGTCTTCGGGCATGGGGATGGTATCAAAAATTTCCTGTGCTTCAAACAGTGTGTAGAAGTCACCAACGCCTGCATGGTCACGTCCGATGATCATTCTGTTAACACCGTAGTTCTGACGGAAGGTAGCATGCAACAGGCCTTCACGGGGACCTGCATATCTCATGTCCAGGGGATATCCGCCGTTGATAACGTGCTCAGGCACAAAGTAACCCTTGATCAGGGTGTCGATGCATTTGATACGTACGTCTGCAGGAATGTCGCCGGGTTTCAGGTTACCAATCAAAGAGTGGATCAGAACGCCGTCACATACGTCAAGGGCGATCTTGCACAGATGCTCATGGGATCTGTGCATGGGGTTTCTCAGCTGCATAGAAGCAACGTTTGCCCAGCCTTTTTCATCCATGATGGCACGGGTTTCTTTGGGGGTAAGATAAACACCTTTGAATTTTTCGGGGAATTCGCCTTCGGAGAGGACTTTTACAGGACCTGCCAGGCAGAATTCTTTTCTGGCCATAACCATCTGAACGCCGGGATGATCTTCCATGGCGATTTTCCAGAATACGGCATCTTCAGACTCTTCGCCATGACCTTTATATACTTTTTCACATTCCCATTTTTTCTCGTCTTCGGACATTTCGAATTTTTCTTCGATCTTCATGGTGGCATAGATTTCACCGTCTTTTTCCAGGGTGATTTCATCGCCAACATTGATGTCTGCAGCATCAGCAGCAGCAGCGTCGAGCATAACGGGAACCGGCCAGAAAGTACCGTCAGCCAGCAGGAAGTCTTCGCAAACGCCTTTCCAGTCAGCTTTGGTCATGAAGCCGTTCAGCGGAGAGAAACCGCCGATACCCAGCATGATCAAGTCGCCTTTAACCTGGGAAGAAATTTCAATTTTTTTCAGACCTTCAGCTTTTTTCAGTTCAGCTTCCAGTTCTGCGCCTTCGAGCTTGCAGCATACAAGACCTTTTCCGCCATGGGGTGCAACTAATTTAGACATATACCTCAGTCTCCTTATCTATGGTTAACTTCCATTATGGGTGTCAAATGCCTTGACCCGGCACCTGACTTCAATTTTATTTAAAAATCTCGTAAGATTTAATGATGATTCGCTGATTTGTCAAGAATTATATTTGCTTAACTTTAACAGTTCTCCCACCTCATCCATGGATACTGCATGGGCGTGGGCTTGGAGCCCAGGCTGTTTAAATGCAATGAACCAGGTTCCGGCCGATTCAGCCGCTTTTTGGTCGTATATGGAATCCCCGATGAACACAATCTGCCGGGGCAGCAGTGCAAAGGCGCCCATAATTTTTTCAAGCTGATCAGGGAAGGGTTTGGGATTGGCCACATCAGATGCGGTAACAACAATATCAAATGCCTTTTTCAGCTTATGTTCTATAAGCACCTTTCCCATTGTATTTGTTCGATTCGTAGCCACGCCACGCACAAGCCCTGCTTGCTTCAAGCTATCAAGCAACTCTAACAGGCCCGGTTCCATCAGCATAAAAGGAATCACGGATGCATAGCCGATGCTTTTAATCATCTCGTAGACAGGCCGGTGGTCATCCATTTCAGGAAAAAGATATTCAACGGCAGTGGTTACCGTCATCATATGAATGTTTTGAAACTGCTCATCGTCAAGGGGCTGTTTGTTAAAACGTTTCAGGATTTCATTATAAAATTTCCGATTGGCCTGGGCCGTATCAAACATGACACCGTCGCAGTCAAACACAACAGCCTTAATTCCTGATGTATCCATTCTGTTTAGAATCCTTGGGGCTATTAATTTACTTGTATGCCAAAATTACTTTTGCGTGTTTTCTTCAAAAACGGCATAGACCCTAATTTTCAAGCGAGGTTTATTGGGATCGTCTGTTGTCAATGTAATAAGATCATAAGTATTGGTAGAACGGTCGGAAAAACACGACACCCTAACCTGCCAGTTCTTTTGACCCTGGCCGGGCTTGATCAGCTCAGCCTTGATCTGCTTATTTAATTGAAGCTTCATGTCAAGGATATTTAACTTATCCCCTTGCATCGGCTCAATTGTAACCACATCACTTAAAGTCTGACCGGGTGCTCCGCTCAGGTTCACAGTGCGGGGGCTGATCTTGACACGCTCTTTAACTTTGCCTGAAATTTTTAAATAAAATTTTTTATTTTGAGGATCATCGGTTTTAACCAAAATTTTTTTAACCAACTCACGTCCGCCATACCCTGTGGTTTTAACACCAATGGTGACTTTACCTTCCCCACCCGGGGGAATCTGCCTGTCATAGGCTTTTTTGTCGCAGCCTCAAGGCGGACGCACCCCGATAATGTTTAGGGGGGCATCCCCCTGGTTTTGTATTATAAAATCATGGGTTACATGTGCGCCTTCAAGCAGGGGCTCGAACTCAAAAACAGAGGCCACAGGCACGGCCTTAGGACCGGCCAAGACATAACCAGATCCGGTAAAAATAAACAAAAATGCAGACATGATTATTAGATTGATGTATTTCATTCTCTTTATCTTATCCATTATGTTTTTTAACAAAGTCTCGATAAACGCTTGAGTAACTATCTTGTGTCGTTGTTAATAGGCCATATCACTCCATTGCTGTTAGAAACGATTAAAAAAAATAGCCTATTCGCTCGTTAAATTCAAGGCTGTCGATTAATAACAGATCAAAATCAGGATTACCAATTTGTCAGGTTCTAAACTTTCAGACAAGACGGTCAATTTAGGTTCAGATAGACGTGAAAAGGATTTCATTGACCTGACGGCACAGTAGATTGTCAGTATCAAAAATCGTCTTGTTAATACGCCGGACCGGCACCATCCCCATAAGTGCGTTGGTTACAAATACGTTCGGGAGAGCACAAAGGTTTTCAACATCCATGGAAACCTTGCATACGTCAAAGCCTCTTTTTGTCATAATCTGCATGACGGACATAAGTGTTATCCCATTAAGCACATGACGGGAATCAGGCACGATGACATTTTTTCCATCCACCGCGATGATGTTGCAGGTATTTGTTTCAGAAATAGTGCCGTCTGAATTTAGAATCAGGGATTCATCCGCCTCATGATCCAAGGCAAAGGTACGGGCCAGATCGTAAAACAGGTAATTCATGGATTTATGGTCTGCTAAGAAGGAGTGCCGGGCATGGGGAAAGGTTATCAGATCAAGACCTTTTTTGCCAAGCATTTCAAGACGGTGCACATAGGTGCGAATAAAGGCGGCGGCAAATACATGCCGCCCGGGGCGGTGATCCTTCGCCGCCACAAGCTTAACCGCGCAGGTCTCATGTTTAAATCCGTTTTGAAAAATAAGTTGTCCGATCACCGATTCCCAGCAGATATCCGGCAAAGTTCCACCGAACACAGATTCCCAAGATTTTTCCAGCCGCTTGATATGTTCAGGCAGTCGAAGGGGTACTCCAGCGTCCACCCGGATAGTTTCAAACAGACCGGCACCATATAAAACGCCTGGAATATCGGCTGGTATCTGGGCAAGGTCCTGGGGGACAAAACAGCCGTTTACCCAGGCTATGGCCGATTTTTTACTATTTAGACCAGACTTGTGAGCCAGGGTATCCATTAATGTTTTACCCTTGGCCAGGGTCTCGTCAAACTCTTTTTGGGGAGCTGAGTCATAAACCACACCGCCCCCAACGGAAAAACTCAATCGCCCGTCATGGACAACGGCGGTACGAATGGCAATGGAAAGATCCATAGTGCCATGAAAGCTTAAGTATCCAATAGCACCAGTATACACATGGCGCTTTACAGGTTCGAGGCTGTCAATAATTTCCATGGCGCGGATCTTGGGGCAGCCGGTAATGGATCCCCCGGGAAAAGCAGCCCGGACGACTTCAGCGCAGGAGACACCAGCTTTCAGCTGCCCTTCAACCACAGAGACCAGATGATACACATTGTCATAGGGTTCCAGGCGTTTGTGGGCAGTCACCTCCACAGAATCATATTCGGTGACCCGGGACAAATCATTACGCATCAGATCCACAATCATAGTCAGTTCAGCATCATCTTTAATACTGTTAGATAAAATTCCGGCGTTTTCCCTATCCTGTTCAGGTGTGTCCCCCCTGGCAATGGTTCCTTTTATCGGCCGTGTTTCAACTGTCTGGTTCTCAACTTTAAGAAAGCGCTCGGGGGATGTAGAGACCACCTGGTGGTCCCCGGCCTGGACAAAGGCGAAAAATGGGGCAGGATTCTTTTCAAACAATTTTAAAAACAGGGCATAGGCATCACCGCTGAAATCGGATTCAAACCGCTGTGACAAATTGGCCTGGTAGATATCCCCCCGCCTTAAATGCGCAATAATTTTAGATACAGCTGACAGATATTCCGGCTTACCAAAAGAAGAGACAAGACCTGTACCATCAGTGCAGAACGTGCCGGGCTGCCAGGATTGTTTGAGTCGCTTTACAAATAATTCTTCTCTTGCCAGTACATCTTTTTGCCCTATATCCTGGTCAAACACAGGCAGACAAAGCAATTTTTCGCCGGTTTTTCGATCCTGGATTAAAATGACGGAGGGGGCATACAGACAAATATCGGGTAGCCCTAAGCCCACACAAGTCCGGGGAAGATCTTCAATTGTGTCTTTTAAATCATAGGAAAAATAACCAAACAGCCCCGCAGTTACCGGCAGTTTGAATGCTTTATCAAAAAAGGAAAATTGCGTTATCAGGGTGTCAACCAGCCCCAAAGGATCCTGTTCAGTTTTATGACTGACAAAGTTCCCTGCTGAATCTTTGAGTTTAATACAGATGGTGTCCCCGGTCCCTTTCACCGTCAGCCAGGGATCTACGGATAGAATATGATACCGTGAACAGTCCAAATCAGACCCGGACAAAAGCACCACCGTGCCCTCCTGCTGGGAAAACCGGGCAGCAGCATGTTCAAATGGCAGATCAAAATTAAAACCCCGGACCACAATATCGGTGATCCGGGGTAAAAAAATTTTTTCAGACATTATCTGAGAAAAGGATTCATCCGCTTTTCATTGCCGATGGTGCTCTCAGGCCCATGTCCTGGATAGACAATGGTATTTTCGTCCAGATTCAGCAATTTGGTTTTAATGGAGGATATCAGGGTGTCATAATCACCGCCGGGAAGATCGGTACGTCCGATTGAACCTTGAAAAAGTGTGTCTCCAACAAACAAATGGCCGGTTGTGTAAAGGCAAATGCCTCCTGGGGAGTGCCCCGGGGTGTGGATTACTCCAAAGGTAATCTTGCCAAAAGTAATTGAATCCCCGTCCTTAAGATGAACGTCGGCAGGCGGAGAATTTTCGGCCCCAAGGCCGAACATGGCAGCATGATGGGTCAGGTCCAAGAGCATGGGTTCATCATCAGGATGAACGGCAATCTGAGCAGCTGTTGCGTCCTTCATTCTCTTGTTTGCCCCGACATGATCAAAGTGACCATGGGTATTGATCAAATATTTTACCTTCAGTTCGGCTTTGGCAAGGGCCATGAGGATCCGTTCTGCGTCATCACCCGGATCAATGACAGCGGCCTGTTTTGTGTCTTCACATCCTACAATATAACAGTTGGCCATAATAGGGCCGACTTCGAGTTTATGTATAATCAAAACATCCTCCTTGTTCTTCACATCATTAGGTCTCGTGCTGAGCCCGAATCCGGTCCAGTACGCCATTGATGAACGGCCCTGAATCCCGAGTACCGAATTTTTTCCCGATCTCAACCGCCTCGTTAATGGATACTGATGAGGGGATGTCAGACAGATGAAGCATCTCAAACACAGCAATACGCATGATATTCCTATCCACCGCCGGCATACGGGAAATCTTCCAGTTCTTAGCCCATTGATCCAAAAGAGTGTCGATTTGTTTGCGGTTTTCAAACACACCATCAACAAGCGTTTGAAAAAAAAGACGTGTGGGCCCGCTTAAATCTTCCCCGTGTTGTTCAAGGAAGTCATCCATTTGAGGCCGAAAATCGGTTTTATTCAGATCCAAGGCAAACAGGGCCTGCAAGGCCAGTTCACGGGATTTGCGCCTATCACCCATGTCTTATTCCATAGTCGCGCACAGGTTTGCCATTTCAACAGCGCCCAAGGCCACATCAAAGCCTTTGTTACCGGATTTTGTACCGGCACGTTCAATGGCCTGCTCAATGGTTTCCGTAGTGAGGATACCGAACATCACCGGCACCTTAGCCTCAAGGCTCACAGAGGCGATCCCCTTGGACACTTCGGCACACACATAGTCATAATGGGTGGTGGCTCCACGGATCACGGCACCTAAACAGATAATGGCGTCATATTTGTTCAACGCAGCCATTTTGGCTGCCGCCAAAGGAATCTCAAAAGCACCAGGCACCTTAACAATGGCAATATCCTTATCCTGTGCACCGCTCCGGGTCAGACAATCCAAAGCGCCCGACACAAGCTTATCTACAATAAAATCATTAAATCTTGCAGCAACAATACCAAATTTTTTACCTTTTGCATCTAAATTGGCTTCAATTATCTGAGGCATATTAATTTTCCTTATTTATATGTAGTAGATGACCCATCTTGGCCTGCTTGCACGCCAAATATCCCTGGTTGAAGGGATTCGGCGCCACTTCAATGGGCACCTGTTCCACAACGCTTAAGCCATAACCCTGAAGCCCCACCATCTTTTTAGGATTGTTGGTGAGCAGACGCATTTTGCGAACGCCCAGATCCACCAGCATCTGGGCACCGACACCGTAATCACGCAAGTCGGCGGAAAACCCAAGTTTCTCATTGGCCTGGACTGTATCCAGACCCTGGCGCTGGTATTCATAGGCTTTTAATTTATTCACAAGGCCAATACCCCGACCCTCCTGGCGCAAATATAAAATAACGCCGCAGCCTTCGTCATCCACCATTTTCATGGCCCGCCGCAGCTGGTCCTGGCAGTCGCAACGCAAAGAAGAAAAAATATCACCGGTCATACATTCGGAATGCACCCGCACCAGAATATCCTTTTCCGGATCAATTTCACCCTTCACCAGGGCAATGTGGGTAAGATTATCAATATCATTCTCATAGGCAATGATTCTAAACTCACCGCCTACCCGGGTGGGTATAATGGTTTCAGCCGCCCGTTTTACAAAACTTTCAGTTTTTAAACGGTATTTAACAAGATCTGCTACTGTGCAGATGCCGATGCCGTGCTTTTTGGCAAATGTTTCAAGGGAGGGCATCCGGGCCATGGTACCGTCGTCATCCATGATTTCACAAATAACACCGGCGGGCTTGAGTCCCGCCAAACGTGCAAGGTCCACAGAGCCTTCCGTCTGGCCGATGCGTACCATCACCCCGCCGTCCCGGGCCCGTAAAGGGAAAATATGACCGGGTCTTGCAATGTCCTGGGGACCGGTCTCGTCAGCCACTGCCGTTAAAATAGTGGTGGCCCTATCAGCAGCAGAGATACCCGTGGTCACCCCTTTTTTGGCCTCAATGGAAACAGTAAACCCTGTACCATACTGGGAAGTATTGTGATCAACCATCATGGGAAGATCAAGTTTATCTGCAATACTTGAATCAAGGGAAAGGCAAATAAGCCCCCGGCCATAGGTTGCCATAAAATTAATGGCTTCAGGGGTTACGGCCTCTGCCGCCATGGTCAGGTCTCCTTCATTTTCCCTGTCCTCATCATCCACCAGGATGACCATTTTTCCATTTTTTATATCTTCAATCGCCTGTTCAATAGTTAAATGCGGCATGTTGTTATCCTTTACAAGAATCCGTTCCGGGCAAGAAGTGACATACTGACGCCTAAATCGGCATCAGCACCGGCGTCGTTGGCACTTTTGGCGCTTTTCCCTTGCCCCGATAAAAATTTTTTCACATATTTTCCCAGCATATCCGTCTCAATATTGACCGGATCCCCCACGTTTTTAAATCCGATGGTTGTAATTTTTGCGGTATGGGGAATGATACTTACCGAAAAACCGGTTTCCCAACATTGGTTGATGGTCAGGCTGATACCGTCAATGGCAACCGAGCCCTTTTCTATCATCTCATCAGCCAGGTTTTCCGGCACCTGGATTTCATATATGATGGCATTGCTCCGGGTCTCAATTTTTGAAACCACTCCGGTACCGTCGATGTGGCCTGATACCAGATGCCCGTCTATGCGGTCCGACAGCTTCAGCGCTCGTTCAATATTGACACGAGCCCCGGGTCCAATAGAACCAAAGGTGGTGCGGGACACGGTTTCCGGTGCCATATCCACCTTGAATTGTCCTTTACCGAGACTTACAGCGGTCAGACAGGCCCCATTTACAGCAATGGAATCACCAATGCCTGTGGAGGAAAGATCCAGGTCACAGGCAATCACCAGCACTTTGCCTTCTCCATGGGTTTCAATACGCCGAATGGTACCCAGACTTTCTATAATCCCAGTAAACAAAAATTATCTCCCGCCGTTACCCAATCTATTCTGCTGTTCAATATATCCTGTCAACAGCATATCGGAACCAAACTTCCGGGTAGTGACCCGGGCCAATTCAAACACGTCTTTAATCTTTTTAGGTCCTGCTCCGCTAAACACCGGTATACCGTCATTTCCGCCCAAAATTTTGGGGGCAAGGAAATAGCAAATTTTATTAACAATTCCCGCAGCCAATGCCGATGCAGCCACACGCCCCCCACCTTCAACCAGAAGGCTTGTTATGGACAATTTTCTTAATCTAATCATCAGGTCATTTAAATCAAGCAGATTTTCAAAGACCGGGCATTCAAGAACCTGCACGCCTTTTTCTTGGAGCCGCCGAATTTTAGCAGAATCACCGTCAGGGCCTGTAACAATAATGGTAGGGGCAGTTGATTTTTGAACCACAACTTTGGCATTTTCCCGGATCGTCAAACGAGTATCCAAAATTATCCGGGCAGGATCCCTGGTCTGTTTTCCCTCAATTCTGGCAGTCAGGGACGGATCATCCCCATGCAAAGTACCGGAGCCGATAAGAATGGCATCATTTTGGTGGCGTAATTCGTGACCAAAATTTCGGGATGCCTGGGAAGTGATCCACTGGGAATCCCCGGTCTTTGTAGCAATATACCCGTCAAGGGTGGCAGCACATTTTAAGGTAACAAACGGGGTTGTGTCATTTTGAACATTCCAGACAAAGTCCTCGATCAGGGTCAAGCCCGTTTGCTCCATAACGCCTGAAACAACCTCAAGACCGTTTTCCCTTAAAAATTCAATTCCTCCCCTTGCAACGGGATTGGGATCTTTGCAGGCCACAACAACCCGACAGATACCTGCATTAAGAATTTTATGGGTACAGGGGGGGGTTTTTCCGAAATGATTGCACGGCTCTAAAGTTACGTAGATGGTGGAATCGGCCAATTTCTCAGGATGTCTTGCTGCTGCATCATTTATGGCCACCACCTCAGCGTGGGGGCCACCTGCTTTTGAGTGAAAGCCCTGACCAATGATTTGATCGTCCTTCACCACCAAGGCCCCCACACAGGGGTTGGGCGAGGTGTACCCTTTGCCCCGGGCTGCAAGCTCCAAAGCTCTTGCCATATAGTCCGAATCAGTCATCACTATCTACAGTGCCTTCCATACCCGGCTCGGTATCTGTGGATCTGTGCTCCTTATGAATCAGACTTTCAAGTTCCTGAATAAAATCGGTGACATCCTTGAACTCCCTGTACACAGAGGCAAACCGGACATAGGCCACATCATCCAGATCCTTCAGGGCATTGATAATTTTCTCACCCACCACCGTGGCAGGCACTTCCCGCTCCCGGCCGTCCCGCAGGTCACGCTCAATCTCATCCACAATTTGTTCGATCTGGTTGATACTGATGGCACGTTTTTCACAGGCTTTCTGAATGCCTCTCATCACCTTTTCCCTGTCAAACTCCTCCCGGCGGTTGTCTTTTTTAATGATCATGACAGGGACCTGTTCCACCCGTTCATAGGTCGTAAAGCGTCGACCGCACTGCTGGCACTCTCTTCTACGCCGGACTTCAAACTCAATTTTGCCCGGCCGCGAATCCACAACTCTGGTGTTTGGATCTCCGCAATATGGGCACTTCATATCAGCCTCTTATGTTGTTTAAACGTAAAGCCACCCATCTGCTGCGTTGCACAAAAATTTAAAAGCCTCACAACCATAAGGTTGCTCCGGTTTTTAATTTTTGTGCGCCTTGCATATAAGCAACTCTACATCCAAACAAAGTTTTTTGTTCAGGCACTATTGCTCTCAAAGCTGAATCAATTCCACCCCGGCCTGGGCAAACATCTCCAGGGAAAGCGGATCGTCGTACCCCGCCTTGAAGTATACTTTTTTGATGCCGGCATTAATAATCATCTTAGCGCATATGGAACAAGGCTGGGTGGTGCAGTACAACGAGGCTCCGGCGACCGGTATCCCATGGTAAGCCGCCTGGATGATTACATTCTGTTCAGCATGAACCCCCCGACAAAGCTCATGTTTTTCCCCGGAAGGCACCTTGAGTTGTTCCCGCAGGCAACCGGTCTGCCTGCAATGGGGAATTTGAGAAGGTGCACCGTTATAGCCGGAACATAAAATACGCTTATCCTTGACCAACACGGCCCCCACCTTTCGTCTAAGACAAGTGGCCCTGGAAGCCACAAGGTCTGTGATGGCCATAAAATACTCGTTCCAAGTGGGACGGCCATCACCAATGACGTTTACCGAATCAGGGGGAACAGAATTCATCAGCCGGCTACATTGTCATATAAAGGATGCTGGATGCACAACTCTTTAACCTTGGTGGCAACCTTGGGAACATTGGCTTCGTCATCCAGAACATCACAGATAAATCCGGCCACAGCGCTCACGGCATCTTCATTCATGCCTCGGGAGGTAATCAACGGCACCCCGATACGTACACCCGAAGTAACAAAGGGGCTTCGCTTTTCATTGGGCACGGTATTTTTATTCACCGTAATATTTGCCTGTCCCAGACGGTCTTCCGCCTCTTTTCCGGTGAGGTCCCGTCCAGAAAAATCCACCAGGACCATGTGGTTATCCGTACCATTGGACACCAACTTGTACCCTCTTTCCATGAGAACCTTTGCCAAAACAGCGGCATTTTTAACCACCTGTTTCTGATATTCGGTGAACTCGGGTAACAGTGCCTCTTTAAAGGCTACGGCCTTAGCCGTAATAACATGCATCAAAGGTCCACCCTGGATACCGGGAAAAATCTGGGAATTGATTTTTTTACCCAGTTCAGCGTCGGCAAGAATCAATCCGCCTCTGGGACCGCGAAGGGTTTTATGGGTGGTGGAGGTGATAATATCTGCGTACCCAACAGGTGTGGAGTGTACGCCTGCTGCCACAAGTCCTGCAATATGGGCCATATCCACCAGGAAAAGTGCACCGCAGGCCTTGGCAATTTCAGAAAAGCCCTTAAAATCAAGAGTTCTGGGGTAGGCCGAAGCACCTGCCACAATCATTTTAGGCTTATTGGCCCGGGCCAGGTCTTCCACTTGGTTCAAATCAATGGTCTCGGTTTCCGGATTTAAGCCGTAATGGGTAAAATTGAACAAACGGCCGGAAAAGCTTACCCCGGCACCATGGGTTAAATGCCCGCCATGGGAAAGATCCATGGCCAGGATCCCGTCCCCGGGGGAGAGCACGGAAAAGTAAGCCGCCATATTTGCCTGGGATCCGGAATGGGGTTGAACATTGGCATATTCCACACCAAAAAGCTTTTTCACCCGTTCAATGGCCAGATTTTCCGCCTGATCCATGTACTGGCATCCGCCATAATACCGTTTTGACGGGTACCCTTCAGCATATTTATTGGTCATAATGGAGCCCTGGGCTTCCATTACTGCCCGGCTCACTGTATTTTCCGAAGCGATGAGATTCAGCCCGTATTCTTGCCGGCTGTATTCACTTTCAATAACAGCGGCAATTTCAGGATCACAAGATTTTACAAATTGTATATTTTCCATAATTCAATCGTGTGTTGGTATGATTTGACAACACAACCCTTTTTATTTCTATTTTAATTAATTAGACTTTTATTAAAGGGGGGAATAACAAGTATGATGTAACTTGTCTATAATGTATCGGCCGATATTCTCATCTACGCTTACCCGTTTTTATCCGATTTCATCCAGGGAGCGAATACGGTCCAGATGGCGACCGCCTTCAAAGGGGGTATCAAGCCATTCTCTGACCAACTCAAAGGCAAGAATATCTCCGACCACACGACCACCCATAACCAGGATATTGGCGTCATTGTGCTGCCGGCTCATCCTGACGGAAAATATATCCGAACATAACGCAGCGCGGACACCCTTAAACCGGTTGGCCTGCATGGACATGCCAAGGCCGGTACCGCACAAGAGAATGCCCCGGCCGTATGTACCGTCGGAAACTGCTTTGGCCACTTTTTTGCCAAAATCGGCATAATTTACCGAATCCGTACTGTAGGTACCGGCGTCCTCAACCTCATAGCCAAGACCTGCAAGCTGTTCCTTGATCTTTTCCTTTAATTCAAACGCGGCATGATCACTGCCGATGATGATTCGTTTATCCATATCTACCCGGACCTTTACATAAATTTAATTATGATTTCGAGGCAATGAAATCATAGATATCCTGGACAGTCGACAGCTGCTCAGCCTGCTCATCGTCAATTTCAATTTCAAAAACCTCTTCCATTGACATGATAAGCTCTACGATGGTCAAAGAATCCGCGCCAAGGTCTTCGACCAACGACGCCTGTGGAACCACATCCTCAACATCAATGCCGGGAATCTTTTCAGCAATAATCTTTCTTACTTTGCTTTCAACGGCCATGTTCTGACTCCTTGAAGTGTTTTCCGGCAAAACTAATCTTCTACTTCCACGTCCGGCTTCACATCCCTGCCTTTATAAGTGCCGCATTCAGGGCATGCGGTATGAGGCAGCTTGGGCTCCTGGCACTCGGGACATATGGTTACAGTGGGGGCACTGGTTTTATAATGGGTGCGTCTTTTTCTTCCTCTTGCTTTGGAACTTTTCTGCTTGGGTACGGCCATGACTATCTCCTAACTACATTATTTTATTTAGTTTTTATTTAATACTTGCCAAAATTTAAAACATATCTAATTACCTTATTTTGCATTTGAAGTCAACCAAAGAATCCCTTTAAAAAACACACAGAATGCATCAAATTAAATTTTGTAGACAGACTATATTGCTTTGGACCCCGCAAATATGATAGATAAATCGTCGATTTTACGCTTTTTTTATATGAAAGTACCGATAAATTGCTAAGCTTCTTTCATACTTTGTTGTAGGTCAAGCATAGGTGAATCAGCCCATGGCTATTATACGAATCCGGGCGGTACAGGCTAAAAAACCCTGTACCGCCTGTTGTTCGTGAAGTTTAACTTTTGGAGATCAAAATGAATACAATAATTACACGCTTCCCGCCATCCCCCACCGGGTACCTGCATATCGGCGGTGCCAGGACTGCACTTTTCAACTGGCTGTGGGCCAGAAAAAATGCAGGGCAGTTTGTGCTGCGTATAGAAGATACCGATGAAGCCCGTTCCACAAAGGAGTCTGTGGACGCAATTCTTGAATCCATGGAATGGCTGGGGATCGACTGGGATGACGGCCCTTATTTTCAGACCCAACGCTATGATATTTATAATGAGCACATTGACCGCCTGGTTGAACAGGGCCATGCCTACTATTGCGACTGTACACCCGATGAAGTCGATGCCATGCGCGAAGAGGCCAAGGCCAAGGGGCTTAAGCCTATGTATAACGGCAAATGCCGGAACCGCGGGCTTAAAAAAGGGAATAACACAGTGGTACGGTTAAAAACCCCGGACACAGGAGTCACCATTGTGGACGACATTGTCAAGGGCAGTACTGCTTTCCAGAATTCGGAAATTGATGATTTCATCATCCAGAGAAGCTCGGGCGTGGCCATGTACAACCTTGCGGTTGTTGTGGATGATATCTCCATGGGAATCAACACCATTATCCGGGGAGATGACCACTTGGTGAATACGCCCAAACAGATTCTGATTTACCAGGCATTGGGCGCATCGCTGCCGGTGTTCGGCCATGTTCCCATGGTTCTGGGATCAGACAAGGCGCGGCTGAGCAAACGCCATGGTGCCATGTCCGTGGGTGAATATAAAAAAATGGGATTTCTGGCCGATGCACTGATCAACTACCTGGTCAGGCTGGGTTGGTCCCATGGCGACCAGGAATTCTTTGAACGCCAGGAGCTTATTGAAAAATTTGACCTCGAACATCTTGGCCGGTCTGCCGGCATGTTTGACATGGATAAGCTGTATGCGCTGAATGCCAAACACATCCAGAAAAAGAAGCCCGCAGAATTAGGAAACGACCTTGTGCCCCACCTGGCAGATCTTGGCATTGAGGCCCAGAATGATGCCTTTACCCAGGGGGTGATTGAAACACTTCAACCCAGAAGCAAAACCCTTGTAGAGATGGCCCAGGGTGCTATCTTTTATTACAGGGATGAAATTGAGTTTGAAGAAAAGGCTGCCAAAAAATTCTTTAAGCCCGAAACTTCTGATCTTTTAAACAAATGTGCTGATGCCCTGGAAGAGCTTGCTGATTTCAGCCAGAAGGCCCAGGAAGAGGTATTTAAAAATATCATGGAAGAGACAGGGCTTGGATTTGGTAAAATTGCCCAACCCCTGCGGGTAGCGGTGACCGGAACGACGGTAAGTCCCGGTATATTTGAAATGTTTATTGCTTTAGGAAAAGAAAAAACCGTTCAGCGCATTAAAAAGGCAGCGCAATTCTGCGCCGCCCAAGGCGAATAAAAAAACGCCGAATATTACACTGCAGAACCCCACAAAACGGGCAATGAGCTGTATCGGATCAAAACTTAAGGCGCAGTCAAGGCAAATATCCTTGACTGCGCCTATTTTTTTCAACAAACCAAGCTTTTATTATCCGGAAACCTCAACTTTCTTTGACAGGCGAAATCGGCTTTCAAGAAAGATATGCAGAACAACGCCTACACCCAGGCCCCAGGCTGCGCCGTGCATGGCAAGCACAATGGCCATTGTTCCGGCAACACCCAGCTGAAGGGGGTCTTTGATCTGTTTGAAGGCCGTAATGATGCAAAGATAGCCTGTGACAACCATGGTCAGTGAGAGCCCGATTGGCAGAAAGGGTTTAAAAAAACTGACCAAGGGGAGGATGAACAGTGCGATGAATCCTGAAATCCAGAAGGTGCCTGCCCCGCTGAACATAGAATCCATTGCGTTTCTACCTTGGCGGTAGCGGTCTGCCACGGTTGCTGTTACCGCGGTCCAGATAGGTCCTGCCAGACCTGGGTAGGGAGCAAAAAAGGTATGAACCACATTCCGGAACCATGGGGGTTCCCAAAAAAGCCGGCAGCATAAACCCGATACCGCAGGCAAATACGTAGGCAAGGGCAACGTTATAAGGGAAGTCCTAAATATTTTTCCAACAGGGGGATCATGGCAAGACTTACAACAAAAAGTATAAGGGCCTGAATAAACTCCACCCATTCCCAGCGGTAATGGATGAAAGGAAGGCGGATTTTAAAGGGACCTGCGGGCCAGAAGGGCTGTTCTTCAGTGTCGTTACGTTTGTATAAAGACATTTTTAGCTCCGTAATTTTAAAAAAGTTTTAGACTGAAGGCTTAAAGGTGTTGTTGAACGAAGCCGCTCGCGCGGCGGAAAACCCCAAGGTTATGTATACTCCTAATTGTGGGATCAAACGGAAGATCCCAACTATCTATAATTAAAGGAGTATACCATGAACACATCCGAAGTAAACCGTTTTAACGAACTCTATGAGCGCCATTTAAAAACCCTTAGACTTCAGGGAAAGGCTCAAAAAACCATTGATGCTTATTCCAGGGCCATCCGGCGGGTAAGAGATTACTTTGACTGCTGCCCGGACAAACTCGAACCCGAACAACTTGAAGATTACTTTTCCGATCTGGTTGACTCACATTCATGGAGTACGGTCAAAATTGATCGCCTTGGACTCCAGCATTTCTGGAAATATGTTTTGAAAAAAGAATGGAATTGGTTAAACATTGTCAAGCCGCCTAAGGTTAAAACCATTCCGGACATTTTGACTCCTGGTGAGGTGGAAAAGCTCATCGGTGCGACACGCAAACTGCGTTACCGGGTTTTCCTGCTGACAACTTATTCCATGGGCCTGCGTTTGGGAGAGGCATTGTCCCTGCAAGTGAGAGATGTTGATGCAGCACGAAAACTTGTCCATATCCGGAGAGGGAAAGGCCATAAAGACCGGCTAATTCCCTTACCGGACCGCACCCTGGTCGGACTGCGGGAACTATGGAAAAGACATCAACACCCCAAACTGCTTTTTCCCAATGCCAACGGTTCACTGGAAACCATCCAGAAGGCAAAATCTCATATGGACCGGGGTGGTGTCCAAAATGCCATGAAGGCTGTAGTCGCCGATTGCGGTATCAAAAAAAAGTTTCCATACACTCTTTGCGCCACAGTTTTGCGACCCATCTGCTTGAAAAGGGCTTAAGCCTTCGCCACATCCAGGCTCTTCTCGGCCATGCCCGTCCTGAAACAACTGCACGTTACGCACACCTTACTGATGTCACGGAAAAGGACTGCAGGACGACCATCAATGATTTGATTAACACCATTCATGTAGATTTCTGGAAGGTATAATCATGCGATTTTCTCATATCATTGAAGAATATTATGATGCATTTCTGACTCGTTACGGGGATACGGCATTGCCAGAACAGATCAAAGCCTTAAACGCCATAGTTAGTTGCCGTACACCAGACGCCGGGCAGATTTATACGGTCTGTCCAGACTGCAATCATACACAACTGCATCCACTGTCCTGTGGAAACCGCAATTGTCCCCATTGTCAAAACCATGAGACAAGCCAATGGATTGACCGGCAGCAAAATAAACAGCTTCCCGTCCAGTATTTCATGGTAACTTTTACCTTGCCCTGTCAGTTCAGGGAAGTTGCATACCGGAATCAACGGACAGTTTATTCTCTGATGTTTTCATGTGTATCCAGCACGTTGAAAGAATTTGGGCTAAATCCCCGGCACCTTGGGGCCCAAATCGGTATGACCATGGTTCTTCACACTCATAGCAGAAGATTGGATTTTCACCCGCATATTCATGTAGTTGTTCCAGGTGGCGGTGTTGACCCATCCAGGCGGCAATGGAAAAAGAAAAAAGGCAAGTATTTGTTTAATCGAAAAGCCCTGGCCAAAGTTTTTCGGGCACGTTTCCTGAACGGATTGAACAAAGAGAATTTGCCAATTCCCAAAGGTGCTCGTTCCAAATGGATTGTCGATTGTGCCAGGGTCGGAACCGGCATGTCTGCCCTGAAGTACCTGTCCAGATATTTATACCGGGGAGTGATCAGCGAACGTAATATCATTGCCAATCAGGATGGCCGGGTTACCTTCATGTATATTGACGGTAAAACCAAAGAGATGTGCAGGCGAACCCTTAAAGGAGAGGAGTTTCTGCACCTGATCCTGCTTCATGTGTTGCCCAGGGGATTTCGTAGGGCAAGAGATTACGGCTTTCTTCACGGGAATGCCAAGAAATTGCTCTTCCTAGTACAGATGATTCTCCACGTTCGGATTATGGCAATAGTGCTTCGGCCAAGGCCTGTTTTTAAATGCCCCCATTGCGGGAAGCCTATGAAAATCCTCGGAATAAAGCCTGTCGGTACAGGATAGGATAAACAAAAGGTAGAAACCCAATCTCAATTTAACTGGAGGTGAACAACACTATGAAATAATCCGGCTTTTTTTAGAAAGCCCTGAAAAGGGCAACGCTATAGGTGCGTCTTATCTCAGGTGCCCGGAAATCACACGCCTTTCAGATCCTTAATCCCCAAAAAGATATTTTCATATATATGGAAACCCGGCTCATTTGGGCCGGGCTTGTTCAACAATCGGATAAGATCGTGGTTCGTTCCTCACACGATCTATCCTTATTCGGTAGTTCGCTACCAAGCATATAAATCTGCGTCCTGTGCCTGGGTCATAAAATTTGTAATTCACAATCCTTGTATGGCTGAACCCTCCTTTGATAATTTAGTTATCATCAAACAAAAACGGCGATGGAAAATCTTGTGTAATCATTATCAATGGAGGACTTTAACTTTCAATCGGCCACAAGCCTATATTACTACGGCCGCCTGACTGAACCCGTATAAGCTCAAACCCTACATAGCGCTCTACTCAAAACCGTAAATTTTGCCGATCACTTCGTCGGTCTGAATTTTAATTTCCCTTAAAGTCATTATCCGGCAAGGCACTACGATCAATTGAAGAGGAATGCGTCACCTCTCTTGCTTTTTCAGCTTAAGCTGTGCTAATTATTTGAAATCCCTAAAATCCATTTCATAAATTAGCCATTCAACCACTATGGGCTGGAAGCCCATAGAATGCTATGGAGACTGTAAGTCTCCCTCTCAGCTAAAGCTGACTGAAAGGAGCAAGCTAAAGCTTGTGTGTTACGATTGAAAATCATTCAATCACAAAATTATCATTCTGATGATTCGGGTGATTTTTATGATGCTTCAAATATTCCTGGATCATGTCGTCTGTCACATGACCAGAACTGAAGGCGGCATAACCAATTCCCCAAAAATGTTTTCCCCAGTACCGTTTCCCAAGTTGAGGAAACTCTTCCTGGATTTTCCGGGAGCTTTTCCCTTTCATGAAACGGACCATATCGCTTACCGAAAGCTTGGGCGGATATGATACATAGAGATGGACATGATCTTTACTGACACGGCCTTGGATAATATGGATATCATGGCTATCACAAATCTGACGAATGATATTTCTCAAGCGGTATCCAATCTGTTTCGTCAGCACTTGATACCGATATTTAGTCACCCATACCAAATGGACTTTTAAATCATGTACTGTATGTGAACCTTTTCGATATGATCTCATACAATTCAAATACTAAAAGTCTTGGACTAAAGTCCATAGTTTTTACTACCGAACTGGGACAATAAAAGGAACAGGGCCATGAAACAGCCTGAAATTGATTATTGGATTACCTGTATGCTGGAAACATTTGAGAATGTATCGGATCTCAATGTTACCGTGGGCAAGTCCCTGCAGGTGGAGACGTCCGGGCAATTAACCGATGTGCCGGTATCGCCGCCGGTGCAGGAGCTGACCCCTTTCCAGGCCGAGGTGTTTGCATTGAACCTGATCAATGGCGACCCCCGGCTTCTGGAAGACCTGGTTAAAACAGGCTCCTGTGATCTGTCATACTGGCTGGGAAACAAGGCACGGTTCAGGGTAAATATTTTTAAGCAGAAAAATCATCTGACCACCATCCTGCGAAAACTGGAAACCACCATCCCCAGCATTGACAAGCTTAACCTGCCGCCTATTTTCAAAAAGATGGGCGAAGAGAAAAACGGTTTGATTCTGGTGACCGGTGCCACCGGGTCCGGCAAATCCACCACCCTGGCCGCGCTGCTCAATGAGATTAACGAAGAAAAGTCCCTCCATGTGGTGACCCTGGAGGACCCGGTGGAGTTTGTCCATCCCCATAAAAAAGCCACATTTAACCAACGGGAGCTGGGCAATGATTTTGATACATTTCCCACAGGGCTAAGAGCTGCCCTGCGCCAGGCCCCCAAGGTGATTCTGGTGGGCGAGATGCGTGACAGGGAAACCATGGAGATCGGTTTGTCTGCAGCAGAAACCGGACACCTGGTGCTGTCCACCCTCCATACCGTCGATGCAGGCCAGACCATTAACCGTATCCTGGGCATGTTTGAACAGGAGGAACAGGCCCAGGTCCGGGCCAGGCTTGCAGATACCATCCGCTATATTGTCTGCCAGCGCCTTTTGCCCCGGTCTGCAGGCGGCCGGGTGGCGGCCCTGGAAATTATGGGAATGAACCTGCGAATCAACGATATTATCCTGAACGGAGAATCGGAAGGTAAAACCATGCATGAAGTCATTACCGCCTCAACGGCATTCGGCATGCAAACCTTTGACCAGCATATCCTGGATCTATACAAGGCCGATATTATCACCGAAGAGACTGCCTTTTCCTATTGTTCACAAAAAAGTGTATTGTCCCAGGGCATGGATATTCTCAAACGGGAAAAAGGTGAAAAAACCTCTGCCATTGAAGGCCTTACCATTGACTGGAAAGAAAAAACCGACACCGAAGACAACGGGGAGGAACAATCATGATATCCCAATGCCCCCACTGCAATCAGTCCCTGAAATTTTCCCAGCCCCAGATGGAAAAATTCAAACAAGCCTTAACCAAGCTCCCCGAGGGGCGATACTTGAAATTTGGCTGTCCTAAGTGCCGGACCCCCATTGAGATAAATAAGGACGGAGCCTTGGCAGAAAAGGCAAAGGTGCCGCAAAACCAGACGGCCCCACCGGTCAGTCCGCCGGAAGCGCCTGATATTGCCTGGCTGGGTTCAAACGTTGAGGAAGAGGACGCGCTTGTTGATGATGTACCCACGGCCATGATTTTAATCAATGACCAGGCCATCCGGCAGCAGGTCACGGATGTGCTGAAAGAAAGAAACCTCCAGATTCACTGTCCCGAAAATGTGGATGATGCCATTTCCGGCCAACGGTTCAAGACCTTTGATGTGGTGGTATATTCCGCAGAGTACGAAGACGGGCCGGTGGATACCCATGATTTTCATAAATTTATGTCCGGCATGAGCATGAAACGGCGGCGAAATATTTTTTATGTGCTGGTGGGCAACGCGGTCAAAACCCTTTACGACCTTGAGGCGCTGACCTTAAGCGCCAACCTGGTGGTCAATACCCAGGAGCTTCCCTATTTTGCCAAAGTGTTTCAAAAAGGGATGAAAGGATACGAAAGCCTGCTGGGGCCATATATTTCTATGCTTAAACAGTACGGCAAAAGCTGAACAAACAGCCAAAATTTTCAGGCTTAGATTACAACAGTCAAGCAAAGAGATTGGCTAAAGGTAAAAAATTCCTTGAGGGCATGATAGATGCGCCCATCAGCACCTTTATGCCACCTTGGAACAGATACGACGCGAACACATTACGGGCACTTGAGACGCTTGGGTTTTCAACCCTGTCGGCGGACAACAAGAAAGGAGAGGAAACACAAGCTTGTAAGCTTAATCTCCTGCCATATTCATGCAGTTTATATAGGCTTCGGGATGCCGTCAAAAAATCCCGAACTTCATCTGATCCTCAACCTGTCATTGTGGTTTTGTTTCACGAATATGATTTTAAGGAGATTAATGAAAAGCGTGGCCGCATTTCCTATCAAGAAGTTTACGCGCTTTTAAACTGGGTCTCATCCCAGGCGGATGTTCGTTTGCTTTCAATCAGCCAAGCAACCCAGGTAATTGATAATTTGAGTGCTAAGCGTTTTCTTATGAATGCATCGCCTGCAGGATAGCGCCCCTCTTTTTTGCCTTTGAATACATAAAAGCCGGCAACTTAATTAACACGCCCATCGCATCTGTCAGATAAATCTTTTGTCTGAGGTCATGGTTTGGGCTTTGATCTGATTTGTCTCCAGCCACCCCGACCGGACATTCTCAGTTTTGGCATCAAATCCCGGCACATAAGGCTTAATGTCAATAAGCGGTGTGTTGTTCAAAACATCAATATCCAGAACATCAAGGGTATTCTGTTTTCTTGAGACCAAGCGGACAATGGACAGCCCTATGGGGTTGGGACGCCGGGGCGCCCGGGTGGAGAACAGCCCCCGTGGGTTAGTATCCATAAACGGGGTAATCACGAGGTCAAACCCGTTTGACTGGTGAAAATGGTAAAGCAGAATCAAATGGGAAAATCCGTCAATGTCCGACAAACCCTGTTCATATTCCGGTTTGATAATAATCCGGCCCTTAACATCTTTAGCGCCGGCGGGCTGAATAGGCATGCCTTCGCGGTCTTCAAACGGTGTTTGTATTGTTCCGATGTAAGTTATTTGCATACGGTGCTCCCTTATGTCCTTGTCGCGTTCTTTTTAGGAGTTCACAGAATAAAAAAAATAGTACAATATTTCAATCAAGTTCAAGGGCAGGCTCAGAAATGATTCTGTCTTTGTTATTACCTAATATTGCAGCACCTAAAAACGCTAAGCGTCAAAAATCACGCTGCAATACCCCACAAAATCGTCATTGGGTTGTAACGGATCAAAGCTTGAGGCGTAGTCAAGGCAGATACCTTTGACTGCGCCCATTTTTTTTGCCGCAGCCGCAGCGGCACAGGCCGCCCCGGCACAGCACATATTATGTCGGGTCAGTCCCTGGTGAACAATCTGCTTTTCATCCATGGCTGTTAACGCCTCAATGGCCGCCGCGTCATTCTCCTTTGACACCCACTCAAACGCAGCCAGGCCGGAACCTGCCGGTTCAAATCCGAATCGCGGGCCGTAATGGGTCATGTCTGTGGAGCCCACCACAGCCAGGGAAAGACCCAGAGCTTTTGCGACCTCAACTGCAGCCACGCCCAGAGCTTTCGCCGCATCCGAGGGCGACACGGCGCACACCACAAGCCGGGCCTGGGGAAAAAAATATTTAATAAATGGATATTGCAGTTCCAGGGTATTCTCTTCGGGGAAGCGGTTGTGATCTAATTGTTCCAGGGTGATGCCTTGGATCCCGGCCCGCCGCACCAGGGCATGTGTAAGTTTCCGATCAATCTCAATGGTTCCCAAAGGGGTATCTACGGCCGTACAATCCAAGACAAATGCCGGGGAAGCGGCATGCATGTGAATCCCGAATAGAACTATGGCGTCCACAACCCGGCTGCTCTGGGCCAGTGCTGAAAAGACCCGGCATGCAAGTTTTCCAGAATAGATCCAACCGGCATGTGGCACAATACCCGCCACGGGATTATCCAAATTTTTTGCATCCTCTCCGATTCCTGGATCATCACTAAACCGTTCAATGGCAGATCGACATTGGCCAGCTGATCCCGGGTACCATGATCCGGCAAAGGCCATTTTCTTTACACCCATGATTTGCCCTCAAAAAAAATTTTATAGCTTTATTCTACCATGAAGAACACGAAGTTCATGAAAATTCTAAACTTCGTGTTCTTCGTGAACTTCGTGGTTTTAAACTAAAATTATTTCAACCTTATGGCATCGCCACCCACCTTAACGATTATCCCAGTTTTTCCTTAACCTTTGTGCGCAGCCATGCAAGCCAAGGCGCCATGCCTTCCTGTGTTTTGGCGGATAGTTCAAACACCGGCATGCCCGGATGCACCTTGCCCATATTTTCCACAGCCAGGGCCGCATCAAAATCCAGGTGGGGCAAAAGGTCTATTTTATTTAAAATGGCGGCATCGGCTACCTGGAACATAAGCGGGTATTTCAAAGGCTTATCCTCGCCTTCGGTGACACTTAAAACAACGGCCCGCGCATCCTCGCCAATGTCAAATTCCGCAGGACAAACCAGGTTACCGATGTTTTCCACAATGAGCAGATCCAGGTCATCGCATCCCAGGGACTTAGCTGAGGATTCAATGAGGTGGGCTGCCAGATGACAGTCCCCGCCGAACTGGTCGGTGTTGATCTGGGTCACCTTGGCACCGGTTACTGAAAGCCGGTCCGCATCATTGGTGGTACAGACATCGCCAACGATCACGCCAACCCGGATATCGGGCATCAGTGCCTCCAACGTCCGGCACAGGGTTTCGGTCTTGCCGGATCCCGGCGATGACATCATGTTCAGGACGAACACCTTTTTGTCTCTAAAAAAAGATCTGTTCCGATCTGCATCGGATTCGTTTTTTGCCAGTACCCGTTTCTGTATATTTATCTCCATAAACTATCTCTCAATTTTTTTTGTTACTCAATGGTCTAATCGTCTGCCAGTTCTATGGACGAAATCTCAATCTCCCGTCCCGAAATCATGGTCACCTGCCCGTCTTTGCATGCAGGACACCCAAAGGCAGGTGCATCGGTCTGCCATTCGTGGTTACAATTTTCACAACGCAGACACACCGGCACCGCATCGATAATCACTTCAGCGCCTTCAAGGGGAGTGTCCTTGGTAATAACCTCCAGACAAAACGAAAGGCTGTGCTCTACCACGGCGGCCAGTTTGCCGATTCTTAAATTCATTTTTTCCACCCTGGGGTTTTCAATGTCATCGGGGATGGCTTCCAGGACGATATTTACCAATTGCTGGGCAATACCCATCTCATGCATACTTACTGATCCTGCCTTGCTTTAAAAAATTGTTGTTGAAATTCAGGAAATCTATCTTCCTTTATTGCATGACGCATTTTGGCCATAAGGTCAAGATAATAATAGAGATTATGAATCGTGTTCAGACGATAGGACAAAAGCTCCCGGGATTTATACAGATGTCGCAGATAGGCCCGGGAGTAGTTGCGACAGGTGTAACACCCACAAATTTCGTCAATGGGCCGCTCATCGGTCTTGTATTTGGCATTGGGGATATTTACGGTCCCGGTATGGGTAAAAAGCTGACCGTTTCTGGCATTTCTGGAGGGCATTACACAATCAAACATATCGCACCCCATACCCACCAGGGTCACCAAATTTTCAGGCGTGCCCACCCCCATAATATACCGCGGCTTTTGTGACGGCAAAAGCGGCAAAGTGTGGTCGGCCATTTCATACATCACGTCGGTGGGTTCTCCAACGGAAAGGCCGCCAATGGCAAAACCGGGAAAATCAATGGCCGTGATCTGTTCGGCGGATAAAGAGCGAAGTTCTTTGATCATGCCGCCCTGGACAATGCCGAACAGGTTATTGACCGCGCCGTTTTCCTGCCAGAAATCAAAACCCCTTTTCGCCCAGGCGGTTGTTTTATTCAAGGCGTCCGCCACCTGCTGATCCGTTGCCGGATGCCCCTGGCACCAGTCCAGGGACATCATGATATCCGACCCTAAAATCATCTGGATCTCAACGGCCCGTTCCGGCGAAAAAAAGTGCCGGGAACCGTCAATATGGGATTGAAAATGCACCCCCTCATCGGTGAACTTGGCAAGTTTTGCCAAAGAGAAAAACTGAAATCCCCCGGAGTCGGTAAGCATGGGCTTATCCCATGCCGTAAACGAATGAAGCCCTTTCATGGTTTCAATCACTTCGCAACCGGGTCTCAGGTATAAATGATAGGTATTGCCAAGAATAATCTGGGCACCGCAATGTTCTAAATCTTCCTTTGACACGGCCTTGACTGATCCCACAGTACCCACGGGCATGAAAATGGGTGTTTCAATACCCCCGTGCTCCGTGGTGATCCGCCCCAAACGCGAGCGGTCCCGGCCGTCATCTTTTTGACTATTGTCTTTTATCAGGTCAAATGTAAGCATCTTTAATATTTTTTTATTAGTTACTCTATAAACATGGCATCACCATAGCTGAAAAATCGGTACTTCTCAGCCACAGCAACCTTATAGGCATTCAAAATTTGTTCCCGGTCATAAAAGGCGGAAATCAGCATGAGCAAGGTGGACTCAGGCAAATGGAAATTGGTAATCATGGCATCTACGCACTTGAACTTGTAGCCCGGATAGATAAACAGATCGCACCGGCCCTGCCCTGCCGAAATGATGCCGTCATCGTTGGTACAAAACTCCAGGGTCCTTACAGATGTAGTGCCCACAGCTATTACCCTGCGGCCGTCCCCATGGGCCCGGTTAATTTTTTCAGCCGTCTGTTCATCGATAATAAAATATTCCGAATGAATCTGGTGATCCCGGATATCCTTTACCCGCACCGGCACAAAGGTACCATACCCCACGTGCAGGGTGATTTTGGCCACCTCAACACCTTTTTCAGAAAGTGTTGCAAGCAGACCTTTTGTAAAATGAAGCCCGGCCGTAGGTGCGGCCACAGCCCCCTCGGCATTTGCATAAACTGTCTGGTAATTTTGCCGGTCTTTTTGCTCATCCATTTGTGCAGATGAGTCATCGCCCTGCCCCGAATCCTGATCCCGTTTTATATAGGGCGGCAAAGGCATTTTACCCGCTTTTTTTAACCGGGATAAAAACTCAGTTCCCCCGTCAAAACAGACCACTGAAATCCGATCCCGATGTTCAATAACCGTGGCTTTGATACCCTGGCCCAGATCAAGCACCGTGCCCGGTCCGGGTCTGCGTGACGCCCTGATCAGACAATCACACTGAAACCGCCCGGTCTCGGCCAGATGTTTCATGCCGGCTGCATAATCAATGATGAGGACCTCAACACGGCCACCTGTGGGTTTATGGCCTAAAAGCCGTGCCGGAACCACCCGGGTGTCATTGACCACCAACAGGTCTCCTGGACGCAGCAAATCAGCAATATCAAGAAACCTGCGATGACTGATGCCGTGACTATTGCGCTCCAGATGCATCAGCCGGGACCGGCTTCTGTGTTCACAGGGCGTTTGGGCAATCAAGGATTCGGGCAAATCATACGCATAATCAGACAAATTGTACATCAACCCATCTCCATGGCAAGGTATACGACCGCCAGGCCCGCCAGCATCATAAAGAAGCCAAACCGCCTCAAAGCGCCTTCAGGCATTTGCACAATCATCATTACCATCTCCCGCATTTTATTGGGCGAGATGAAATAGGGCAGCCCTTCCACAATCATGACCATGCCCATAACACAAAAAAAAAATTTCATTGAAAAAAGTTCCTTTTCACCTTTTATTAGAGGTACCCTTGATTATTAAAAATATCAAGGTTATAAAGGAAGGCTGTTAAGAACTCAACCCCGGGCATGGGTACCTTCATGCACCGGGCACCCAAAGGAATCAAACATCACATGGCATTTGAACCTGTTATCGGATTAGAAGTCCACGCTCAGCTCAAAACTGAAACTAAAATATTTTGCAACTGTTCAACCGCTTTCGGCAAGGCCCCAAACGCCAATACCTGTCCCGTATGCACAGGCATGCCCGGGGTTCTGCCGGTACTCAATAAAAAGGCCGTCACTTTTGCCATCAAGGCCGGTCTTGCCACCAACTGCACCATCAACCGGGAAAGCCGGTTTGACAGAAAAAATTATTTTTACCCGGATCTTCCCAAAGGTTACCAGATCTCCCAGTTTGCCATGCCCATTGCCGAACACGGCTTTCTGGACATTGAAGCGGATGAAAAGCAAATACGCATCGGCATTACCCGCATTCACATGGAAGAAGATGCCGGAAAGCTGATCCATGATCCATTACGGGGCAAAAGCATGGTGGACCTGAACAGAACAGGGGTTCCACTCATTGAAATTGTCAGTGAGCCCGATCTTCGCACGGCAGCCCAGGCAGGTGCATACCTAAGAAAACTGCACGCCATTTTAAAGTATATTGATGTATGTGACGGCAATATGGAGCAAGGCTCGTTCAGATGTGACGCCAACGTCTCTCTGCGGCCTGTTGGGCAGGAAGAATTCGGCACCCGCACCGAGCTTAAAAACCTGAACTCCTTTAAAAATGTGGAAAAAGCCATTCTGTACGAAATCCAACGCCAGACCTATGTCCTTGAAGAAGGGGGAAAGGTTATCCAAGAGACCCGTCTGTGGGATCCTAACAAAAACCGCACCGCATCTATGCGGGGCAAGGAAGAGGCCCACGATTACAGGTATTTCCCGGACCCTGACCTTGTGCCGCTGATCGTGGATGACACCTGGATCCAGGACGTCCGCAGCAGCATGCCCGAACTGCCCGATGAAAAAAAGCAGCGCTTTATAGAGGAATACGGTTTGTCTGAATATGATGCCGGCGTTTTAACAGCCGGCCTGGACATGGCCAATTATTTTGAAAAGACAGTTAAACCACTGAAAAACATCAAGCAGGCCGCCAACTGGATCATGACAACGCTCATGGCCATGCTTAACGCCAAGGGTATTGAAATTAACGAGTCACCCGTTGATGCCGATGGGTTTTCAAAACTTCTTGGACTTCTGGAATCCTCCCGGATTAATGCCAATGCCGCAAAAACAGTTTTTGAACAGATGGTTGAAACCGGCAAAGATCCTGAAGCCATTGTCAAAGAAAAAGGCCTTGAACAGGTATCAGACCAGGGTGAACTTGAAGCCATGGTAGATGAAATCATTAAAGAAAACCCCGAAGAAGTTCAAGCGTACAGGGACGGGAAGACCAAACTGTTCAGCTTTTTCATGGGGCAGGTCATGAAAAAGACCCGGGGCAAGGCAGACCCCAAAGTGGTCACGCCCATGCTCAAATCAAAATTGTAAAGGGAACAAGCAGATGAAAAAACCGAATACTTTGATTAAATTGATTGTCGCCGTTTTTCTTTTTGGCGGACTGATCTTTCCATATACGGGCTTTGCCGCTTCCCCTGAAACCCTTGCCGTACTCTCTTTTGACATCAATGCCAATAAGAATAAAAATCTGGACTACCTGAAACAAGGCATCTCAACCATGTTCTATTCTAGGCTCACCTACCCTGAAAAAGTTGTTGTCATCTCCCCCAAAAAGATGGCGGCTCTTGAGCCCGAATTAAAACAATTTTCCGGCAGTGAACTGGTTCATGAAACTGCCCGGAAAACCGGATCCAGATATGTGCTTTACGGCACCATCACCAGTCTTGCAGGCGCGTTCAGCATTGATGCCAAGGTGTTTGACACCGCTGAAAAACAATACATGGCGTTTTTTGAGCAATCCAAAAACAGCGACGATCTGATTAAAAAAGTGGACCGCATCGCGGCAGCCATAAACCACAAAGTATTCCAACGCACAACCCTCACCTGGGAACAGATGGAACAGGAAAAGCAGAAAAAACTCAACGAGCTAAAAAATCAAAATCCGGAAAATCTCATGCAGGTGCCCACCGGATGGCAGCGTGAAGAAAAAGTAGGCTGGAAAGTCTGGAAATATCTCTTCTAAATAGTGCCTCAACGATCCCGTATTTGGGTGCAAAGTTGCCCAGATGCAAGGCGCAGAAAATTTAAAACCGAAATTAAAATTGGCAATAAGGATTTTAAATTTTTCTGCAACGCCGCAGGTGGGTGACTTTGCGTTCAAACACTCATTACATATAGTCCACCAGACTTAACCCCATGACTGAAGATGTGGAACTTAACGCAGCTTCATAAACCGTCTGGGAAGATTTAAGCAGCATAATGGCTTCTACGGTATCCGCATCCCGGACCGTGGAGCGCTGGGTGGTCAGTGTTAAATCCGAATCTGTGATAGTGGTTTCGGCGATGGTTGTGCTGTTATAAACGTACCCCACAGTTGATATGCTTGAGGTAAGACTTTCATAATGATTTTCCAGCCGGGTCATTGCTCGCTCAATGCCGTCCACATCATCCGTTTCCAGCGCTTCTTTGAGATCGAATACCGTATCCCAGATGCTCCAGGTGGCTTCCTGGCCTTCCACAGGAGCGGATGAAACATCCAGATCACCAAAACCTAAATTGAAATTAGCGCTGGAGTCGACATGGGTGCCGGACGCGAAAAGCAATTCAAAGGATTCAAGCCTGCGGCCGGTATCAAGGTCCTCGCTGATGGTAAATTTCTTGCTGTCCTCATCGTATTCCACCGAATAATTAACCCGGTTGCCGTTTTCAGCGGATGCCGCTTCAAGGGCCTCTTCCACGGCCTCGGCATAGGATTCGGAATCTGTGTAAGTATCGGTTGGGATGATGGCTGTCAACTGAACGCTGGTCTCTCCATCCTCAGTGGTTTCTGTAAAATCAATGGCGTTATTTTCATCATCCACGGTAACTTCCCCAGCCACTGGCGCATGGCTGGTTACCGGTGAAAGCGTTATGATTTGAGAAGCAAACCCAAGATCCGTCAGGATGCTTGTATTTTCATATGTTTGGGTAACGTCAAAGGAAAAGGAGGTATCCACTTCGGGCGTCTCATTCAAATCAATGACAAGATCAATCTCCCCGTCATCATTTACATCAAGTTCTATGGTATCACCGCCGGCCCCAATTTCAGCATTAAGTCCGTAACCGGGGTCATTGGAAATCTTCCAGGTATCGTCTGCGGTGTAAGTCAAAGTAATGGGTTCAGAGCCGTCATCCGGTGTATATTCGGTCAGGGCTGAATCGTTTATAACTCGAATCTCAACGTCATTAAAATCCTGGCTTGTGGATTCAAAGTTGGCAATCCTGGCGGTTTCGGTCTCAATATTCTTAAAGGTTGTTGTGGTGGTGGTATCACTGCCGTCTGTCCCAATGGAAAAGGTATTGGCATCTGCATCATATTCCACCTCATAAACAACACCGTATCCATATTCTTCGGATGCTTTATTCAATGTCTGTGCAACAACATCGGCAAGTTCATCTTTACTGTAGGTACCGCTGGTAATGGTCGCCTCAATGTTGAGAATATTATCCACTCCCTTTCCGGCATCTTCGGAAAAAACGATCTGATTATTGGTGGTATCCACAATGATCTGGTCTTCATAAAACAAATCACTGCCGCAGCAGCCCAAAGATATTGTGGTATTCTCAGAAATGCTGATGTTCACGCTGTCACTGCTGCCGTTGTAGATTACGCTGGTTGGGTTGTCATCATCGTCATAGGTAAACGGTGTTGTCTGGTTGTCGTCACCGCCGAACACATATCCGCCATAGGCATTTGTATTGGCAAGGTCCAGAAGGCTGTCAAGAGAGACCAGCATACTTTCGGCCGCGTCAGAGCGTTCCTGGAAAGAAGCCGAGGCATTGGCTAAAGACGAGCACAAAAGCTTCATTTCAGCCAACTGATCAGCCATGGCGTCAAGGGAGGTTTCAGCCGTGGTAAGCACATTCTGGGCCTGGTCCACATTCACCTGATACTGATCCAATGTGGCCAGGTCGGAATTGATGGTCAACACCTGCTTCATACCCGTTGGATCGTCAGATGCAGAACTGATTTTCAGATTGGTGGATACGGTTTCATTGGCCTCGTTTAAATTAGAGGTAAGCCGTCCAAGCTGGTATGTGGCTTGTTTATATATGCTTATGGTGGGTACTCTCATGGCAGACCTCCTGTGGCACCGATGTTATTAGTTGACCCCAAAAGTCTAAACATTTTAAAAATCAACGCGTTGCGAGCAGGGCATCGTACATTTCCTGCACCATTGTCAGCAACTTAGCTGCGGCAAGATAAGCCTGCTGCTGGGCTGTCAGGTTGATCATTTCTTCATCCAGGGAGACGGCTGATATTGAATCGCGCTGTTCCGTAAGCTGATACATCAAGGATTCGGAATACTCTAAAGCAGAACTGATACCGGCCGCAGTGGACCCGACGTTGGAGATCAGGGAGGCCTGGTAATCATCCAGCGAGGTGGTGGTGACCGTAATTGTAACCTCTTCGCCCCTGGTATATGTATACGATTTCATGTCCACACTGTCGTACCGGGTTTCAGCCATGGCCAGGGCATTGGTGTTGTCGCCGGAGGCAAGCTCGAAGGTTTCAGCATCCAAAATGCCTGAAGCCAGCAAATCACCGTCGGCCACCACATCATTGACACTGATGGTTGACGTCCCGGTGCCTGTAAAAAAGGTATTCACGCCCAGGGCTGCGGCAACGCCGCTGTCCCCGTCTTCGTTCCCTGCAAAGGCATATGAGAGATCATCCGCGTCCCTGGATGCCAAATCCATGCGAATATATCCGTCTCCTGAAACGGGCTGGTCAAAGGTGATTTCAATATCACCGATACCGTCTCCGTTCAGATCAACCTGGAACCCGTCATCATCACCGCCTTCCGGAATAAGGGTAATGGTGTGGCCCGTAGGATTGACAACGTCCCAGGAGGTCAATCCGCTAATTTCATCGGTGCTACGCACAAATTCCAGGGTTTCTGCCTCAAATTCAAGAGTGCTGTAATTTAACACAGTGATTTCAAAATTCTCTTCATCAATGTTGTCACTGCCCGAACAGGTTACGTTTTCAATGGCACAATAGTTATCATTGGTGTTAAATACAATGGCATTGTCTTTGGTGACCGAAGCGGTCACCCCGCCTGCGCTTCGGTTAAATTCATCGGCAAAGGAGTCAAGGGTCCAGTGCCAGTCCGAAAGGGTGTTCAGGGTATTTCCGGCGGCATCGGCCACGGCTTTGCCATTTTCATCCGTGGTGACATAGAAGACATCGCCGTTCACAAGCGTGCCGCTGTCAAATGCGATGGTCATGCCGTCCACTTCCACGATGATCTGGGAATTTTCATTCTCATTGCCTTCCAGTTCAATGGTGCCTGAATCGGTTTCAGACTTCCATTCGATCACAACATCCGCTTCATTATCCGGCAGGGTGCCGCCGGAAATTACGGTAAACTCATAAGTATCATCGACACTTGCGGCCTTTCCTGTAACCGAACCCTCAAGCGTATCGGCTTGGCCGTCGGCATCGGTATTGATTCGAAGGGTGTTTCCGGCCACAAGCGTCCCATCGGATATTTCAAAACTTAAAGTTGTTTTTCCATTTTCAGTGATTTCAACCACGCCGGATTCATCAATTTCAACGTATCCGTCCACGCCGGTGGAATAGCCGCTGCTGTTCAGAATTTCCCAGTAGATAATTGCAGGATCACCAAATGTGACGGCTTTAGTCGAATTTTTTTTATTTGATAAGGTGTCGTTTTCCGGCGATTCACTGCCGGACCCGGTACCTGTGGATACGCTTAACTCGGCATTGCCTGTGAAATTGGAAATTTCGATGGCATCTTCGTCTTCTTCGTCTATTTTCACAATGGTGACGGATGTGCCGTTCTTGATGACCTCATAGCTTCCCGGGGCCTTGGCTTCCAGACCAGTTACTGAGTCCGTCAAAGCAAGGTATAGCTCCTGGGCCTGCTCTTCATCCGAAACCCCGGACGGAGCCGTGTATGATATAGAGTTACCATCCACTGCAAACGCAATGGCTTCACCATCAAAATCTTTATAGCCGTCAGTCCCACCTAAAGTGATCATACTCGTTCCGGACACTGGTGTTCCGGTAACACCGAACAAACCGGCAGTGGATTTCTCATCCGAACTGATCTCCATTCCCGGATCCATAACAATGGTCACGGAACTGGTAATCGCGACGGCATCGTCTGTCGTGGAGTAGATCTCAGTCAATTCGGAGTCACTGGAATCCATGGAAACGGATAGAATAACTCCGGTCTTATCCGCCTCAGTAACATCCACTACATTAAATTCATAGACCCCGATGGTGGCACCGGACGCACTTTCAATAGCCATGTCATCCACAGCCAGATCTGTGTTCTGGTTGGACTCATTAATGGATTCCACCGCTGCTTTAAGTGCATCTTCGAACTGGTCGTCGAGGGAGGTTATAGCAGTATCCGTCACAGTAAAATCGACAGTCTCCTCTACTCCGTCAACATACAGAGTAAATGTAATATGATCATCAGTGTTAATAACAGCAGGAAGAGAAGTAGAAAGGGCAAAATTGGCTGATGTCGTGGATGCATAGGCAGAGATACCGTCTATATCAGAAAGATCTTCGGCAATGGCAGCGGCGGATCGAATCGCATCGGCACCATTGTCTGCAATTTCCAGGGTCTGGGTGTTGGAACCGTTGGTAATGGTAAGGGTTTGTTCAGCCAGTGCGTTATTCAGGGCCGTAGAAAAGTTCACGCCACTAGATAAACCGCCCAGATACTCCCCGCTGGACTGCACCACGGTCTTCTCTCCCAGGGTCCCCTCATCAATCACGGTGAGCTCATAAATGCTGTCATCCTCTCCGGACCCGGTAATATTTAAAATGTCGGATGTGGAGATGGACATATCCACGGTCGCGGTTTGATACGTTGAGGTCGTGTCCGTGGCATCCTGGATCACCATGGAAAAATCCTTGGTGTAGTCGATCTCATCCCCATAGTACAAACTATCAAAGGTACCGCTCTTCCCGGCCTCGTAGGTTCCCTCCAGTTCGCCGGAAAAATAGGTCTGTCCTACCCCCTGGGAATGCTGATAATTCAACGTCCAGATCAGGTTGGCGGCAAGCTCATCAAATTCGGCCTGGGTTTGGGGAATAACCACATCCCGGACCTCAAGCCATCCGGCAATGGCACCGCCGGATATATCGTCGGTGATGTCATAGGTGTTTACGGATTTGCCGTGCCAGTACACACTTCCCTGTTTCATGCTTAAATCGTATGAAATGCCGTCCTCCACCAGCGGCAGGCCGCAGGTGGTGATCAGGTAGGTGCCGTCCTCTTTAATGGTGACATCAATGTCAATGCGTTCTCCAAGATCATCCACCAGGGCGTTTCGTTCATCCTCCAGGTCGTTGGCATTCCCGCCTATGCTCTCAGCAGTGACGATGGCCAGATTTAACGCTGCAATCTGATCGGAGATGCTGTTGACTTCGGCAACGGCAGAAGTGATTTCGTTATTCAGGTCGGTATTCAGATCCGACAGGGCCTCTTCAATGGCATTGATACGTTCCGTAAGGGCAAGGCCTGCATCATATACGGCGTTTTGTTCGGTTTCACCGGACGGGTTGTTGCTCAAATCCTCCCAGGCAGACCAATAGGCATCCAAAAGGGTATTCAGGCTGTCGTCACTGTCTTCGGAAAACAGATCTTCAATGGAAGTCATATAGAGCTGGGCCTCTTCCAGGGCCGCCTGATTGGACATCTCAGACGTCAGCGCATTTTCAATAATCTGGTTTACGGAATTGGTGACCGAAGAAACCGTAACCCCTGTACCATAAGCATTCCCCCTCGAGGTCACCGTGGGGGTGGCGGATAACACCGCAGTCTGGATGCTGTAATCATCATTATCCGCATTGGCAATATTCTGGCCCGTCACGCTGATGGAAGCCTGGTAAGCGGTGACGGCATTGGACGCAGTATTTAATATGGCGTTAAGGCTGCTCATGGTGCCCCCATACTCCTGTGGTTAACATAATTTGACATGACGGACAGGCGGCTCAGCACGCTTTTAAACAACAGACCATTGCGGGTGGCGGCCTTCATCAGCGTCCGGTGCCTTTGGTCAAGATCCTCTGCAAGTCCAAACAACACCGCTTCCTGCTTTCGGGTTAATCCCTGAAGCATTTTTACCCGGTTAACAAGGGTTCTCGGCATGGTGGAAGGCATTTCCCGACCTGCCATTATACCCAGTTGATCAGCCATGGAACCAATAAGGCGCTCAAACCGGTTAACGCAGTTCTGCTTTCTTAAGATAAGCTTTTTCAAGGATTTAGGATCATAGGCCGTACCGGCCATATATTCAGCATCCAGGATGCGGTTCAACTCTTTGTGAAGTGCCCGGATCCTGACCATTTTCCTTTCAAGAACCGCCATAAGATCGGTTTCCATTTCTGATTTAACCAGGGGACGTGTCATGATTTACCCCGCTTTACTAACGTTTCATGCCTATGACCGTGGTCATCATTTCATCCACGGTGCTGATGATTTTAGCATTGGCTTCATAAGCGTTCTGCAGTTCGATCATGTCCACAAATTCATCGGAAATATCCACATTGGAGGATTCAAGGGTATAGGAAGATAAGGTGCCAAGCCCGTTCTCTCCGGGTTTATTGGTAATCGCTGCCCCGCTTTCATTGGTTGCGGCATAAAGATTGTCGCCGGCGTTATCAAGGCCGTTATAATTATTAAAATCCGCCAAAGCGATCAAAAAAAGTGCCAAGGTCTGGCCATTGGAATAGGTACCGGAGAGAAGTCCGTCGGAATCCACTTCAACGCCTTCCAGATCGCCGGAGGGATAACCGTCGGCATCCATGTATATCGTGGAAGAGGATGTGGCATACTGGGTAGATGATAAAGAATCGTTAATCCAGTTGTTGCCGTCCCAGCTGGTACCGATGTTGAAAGAAATCTCGGTTTCAGTTGAGCCGGCCTCGCCGCCCAGAAAATCAACTGAAAATTGCAGGTAGCCGGTATCCTTTGCTTCATCCGTGGTCACTTCCCGCCAGGCAGTGGACCCTGAAATATTAAAAGTGATGGTGCTTGAATCGTCCAAGGGATCTGTACTCCTACCGCTTGAAAGCTCTTCATCAAAAGTAAATACAATATCTCGATCCTTACCATCATCAGCCCCTGAACCGTCAAGATCTATGGCTGCATAAGTTTCGTCACCGGTTAGGATGGCATTCTCGTATTCCTCCGGCGCCACATCAGGATCGACCGTAAAGGTAAAATGCTCACCGCCTGTCAGGGCAGGACTACCTAAATCCAGGTCGACAAATGTAGAGCCAGCGTCAAAAGAAATTTCAAAGCCGGTCCCGGTGGTGTTAATTTTCATCATATTTTCATCATATTCCGCAGGGGGTGTAGATAGAATCGTAAAGTCAATAGTCTGAGAAGTGCTAGTCAAGTCGGTCATTGCGTCATCAAAGGAAATTTCTATGGTGGAAGAATCTCCGGTACTCGAATCTTCGATGAGCACCTCACAACCTTCATCCGTCGTATTCTGGACAGTACAGCTAACAGTAGCCCCCACCGAACTAGGAGAAATATCCCAGTCCGTACCGTTCCATGCTAGTTGATAACTGCCATTCAGGATACCAGCACCCAACGAACTGGATTCCTGGACGACCATGTCTATACTGCTGACCCCCTCAACTGTAAATGTATCAACAGTGATATCACGATCTTTTAATTCATCGCTCCAGACCCATTCAGAACTAGAATTATCATAATATAAGCTGACATCGGCCACCATGGACCCCTCACTTACATCGGCATTAGTGTAGTCGACGACAATCGAATTCACATCTATTGCAGCAGTATCGGTGCTAAATTCAGAAATGAGTGTATCATCCGCAGCCGCTTTTTCCGGATTGCTCCAGGCCCAGGTTTCAGTAGACGGATTCCAGGCAATGGCAAGGCCTTCTGCATCCACGGTCATGACACTTGGGTCATTTATTGACATGGTGGTGTTATTATATGCCTCGTTGTCGTAAATAATATCCTCAACATCCTGGATATGGCAATCTAGTGGATTGTTGACATCAAAAGTTAGCGTGTCCCCGTCCTGGGCATCTTCACCCAGCGTGATGATTATGTCCGGTTCATCTATCCCTCCGCTGGAGTCCGGGTCAAGTACAAGCTGAATTTCATTTTCATCAGAATAAATAATTTCGGCATCTTCATAGATCTCCGAATCCAGCCAGCTTGATGTTGTTGCTGGTGATGCGGTACTCAGCACCCATTGCTCCCCGTCAAAGGTCATTTCAAACCCGTATCCGTCAACCGACAAGGCTTCGGAGTCTTGAATATCAAAATTCACTGTATCAACAGTGTTGTTTCCGGATATATCCACATTGCCGATTTGACCGGTATATTCCTCCATGGTCATAGAGACGATTTCACCCGAACTTTCGGCAAAGGTAATGTTGCCCCTGGCCAGAAGCCCTGCAGAATCCAACGCTTCCACATTGTTGCGATTATCCTCTTGAGGATCGCAGGTAATAATGTATTCCCAATCCGTATCTGATAATTTGTCAAAATAAACGGTCACTTCATGGGAAGAGCCCAAAGAGTCGTACACCGTAAGAACGGTCTGGTATTCGTAGGAGTCAGAGTCCACAGTGGTGCCCTCTTCTTCATCATATTCAAAAACATTTGACAATACATTGGCAAGGGAGTCTGCATCTGCATCCAGATTAAAAATAAGCGACATCTCTTCCGTGTTATCCGGCGGACACGTATAGTCGGAGAGGACAAGGTCCTTAATGGCACCGTATTCTTCACCGGTATTCGCATCAACATACCAACCTTGGAGAATAAAACCGCTGGGTGTGGCCAACGCACCGGATTCATCAAAGGAGAAATTACCGGCCCGGGTATAGAAGGTTTCATCCGACCCTTCTTCGGAAACAATGAAAAAACCGTCCCCGCCAATGGCAAGATCCGTTGAATTGGCGGTGGTCTCAAGGGAACCATCCGTGAATACCTGGGCGACGGTGTCAATGTTCATACCGAGACCGACCTGGGAAGAACCGGAATTGGTGCCGATGGCCTGATAAAGGGTATCTGCAAAGGTCGCGGTTCCTTTTTTAAATCCAATGGTATTTATGTTTGATATATTGTTACTTGTTACCTGAAGCGCGCTGCCTGTGTTCTTAAGGCCGCTGGTGCCGGAATAAAGGGAACTGGTTAATGACATTGGGTTCTCCTTGGCTGTATAGTTTTATACGTTAGGGCAGATCCGGTTCTCCACATCTGCCCGTGCTTTTATTCAATAGAAGTTATGCTTGATACAGATACCAGACGTCCGGTATCGCCGATTTCAAGGTACTGGGTTCCGTTAACAGACGTGATGGCACTCACCTCTCCGGAAATATCGATTGAGGCTGTTCCTGTTTCCGCTGTAACCGTATAGTAATACAGCCCGTCAGCGCTCCTGTAACCGTTGCTCGTCAACCCGTCCCAAGAGATTTCATTTTCTCCGGTGGTTGTATCGTCAGATGATATCTCAATGGTATCAACCGCTTCGTCATCGCTATTATAAATTGTCACGGTGGCATCGGAAACCGAGGTCAAGCTAAAGCTGAGGGCATCCCCCTGAACCTCACCGTTTTCCACCTGGACGATTGGATAACTGGAAGAGACCGTGGTACCGAGATATTCAAGAACGGAAGTCGAATTGCCGGCAGATGAAGACGAGGACGAAGAAGGCGTTACAGTGGTAACATTTTCCGGATCCACCAGCACACCACTGATCACCAGATATCCTTTTCCATTTTGGTACGACACGGCATCCACGGTTCCGGATAAATATGATTCCACCTCTTGGTACCCATCCCCGGAATTGGCCATAACCACGTAAGAATATTCACCATCATCCAGGCTGTTACCCTCATCGTCCGTGCCGTCCCAGGAGATCAAATAGGAGCCGGCTTCAACCTCGCCCTGGGACAATGTAGCCACTTTGGTTCCATCGGAGTCATACACATACACAATCACCTCTGAGGGCTCATCAACCTCATAAAAGCCGGAAGTTACAGAGCCGTCATCAATGGTCATTGAGGTGACAGTTGCTGTAACGGTAAGTCCTACAAATGAGTTGACATCAATATCCGATCCGGAATCCTCACCATCCGCTACCATATCATCAAGTTTGTCATTAACATTGATCAATTGCTCAACCTGTGAAAACTGAGCCAACTGGTCTGTGAACTGTTCCGTATCTGCCGGATCAAGGGGATTCTGATTCTCCAGCTGGGCTACCAAAAGGGTTAGAAAATCTTCTGTGCCCATTGTAGTATCCGAGCTGGCGTTACTTGTTGAGGTCTTCTCAGCATCATAAGCCTCATAGCTGTTAACCAGTGATGAAAGTATCGAACTATCAGACATGCCTGCCTCCTCTGGGTGTTGTTATTTAATTCTTTTAATGATTGGTTCGGTGTTTTAAAGTGCTAAAAACATCTATCTTGGTCTTGTCCTGACCTTAATCAAAACCAAGAAAAGTGCCTAAAGGATCTGTCTATAAGCATCACAATCATGAACACACTAAATTATATCATATGATTAGTTTCAAAACATTTTGCCAAAGATGACTAAAAATACTTTAATCGTGTTATTTTTGAAAATCACATATATAAATAATTATCTGATACAAATTTTTATTATTATTTCATCATAAAGGATTAAGACACCGACATACCGTATTTTTCACCTGGAATTTTTTACCTATCCCACAGATTTAATTGAGCTGACAAACACATCTTAACCAACCCCAAAAAAATATTTCAACAAAAAAGTATCAGAAATTTAGTTTCAAAATACATTAAATATATCCTAATTAAACAATATGTTATTTAGACTTAATAATTTGATATATTCTCTAAAATCGATATCTCTCCATCTAAAGGATATATTGGCTTAGGGCGATACCAGATTCAACACTCGGAAGAATTTGCCTGTCAAAGGCTGATAATATCTTAAGGAGAAAAATCATGGCAACCGGTACCATCACCTCACTTGGACTTGGGTCTGACCTTGATCTTCAAAGTTTGTTGGACACCCAGAGAGAAGCAGATGAAACCATTGCAGGCATGACCCTGGACGACATTGAAGAACTACAGGCCCAAGAGGAGGCACTCTCTTCAGTCCAAAGTCAGCTTCTAACCATGAAATCCAGTGCGTTGAACCTCTCCTTATCTTCGACCTATCTTTACCGAAGCGTCGCGTCATCTAACGACGAAATAACAACTGCAACAGTCCTTGACGGAACAGAGATCGGCAGCCACACCGTTAACACCTCCCGCCTTGCATCTGCCAGTTCATACATGTCGGATGGGTTTGCCTCTGCATCAGCCACCGTCTATGTGCCCACCACCCAGCAATCCAGCGATAGCTACGGCGCGGTGACGGATACGGTTTTAGAAGACGGCCAGACACTGACGATCAGTTACGGCAACGAAGATGATCCTCAAACGTTTACCATTACCGGCACAGCCGGCGGCATGACCGTTGAAGACCTGGTCTCTGCCGTCAATGATGACGCAACCATCAGTCAATATGTAACCGCGTCAACCTACACAGATGAAGACGGTATACATATTCAGATTGAGTCCGCTACAGGAACCACAGGAGAAGATGGTCGCGTTGATGTAGAAGGCTCCGACGGGGTCACCTCTTTCACGGCTCCCAAAGAAGAACTCTCATTAACGGTGGGAGACGGTGAAATTTTTACTTTTTCAGTGCCGGCGGAAATCTCACTTGAAGACCTGGCAGAGCGTATCAACGAAACGGAAGACAATCCCGGCGTAACGGCAACAGTCATTTATACAGGCACAGGGGACAACCCATATCAGCTCGTTCTCGAAGCCGACGAAACCGGAGAAGACAACAGAATAAACATCATTAGTCAGCCGGACGGGTTAGGTTTAAACGAATCAAACGGCAGAGGCTACACAATGACCGGGGAGAACGCCATAGCCTTTGAAGCCGCCGTAACCATTGACAACACAAATAATACCATTGCTTTTGAAGAGGTAAATGGAGACGGCCAAGCAGTTTCTTTGACCGCGGAAATTGATGCAGGGGATTACGCGACCGCGGAAGAATTAGCTGAAGCGGTTGAAAAAGCACTTGAAAATGCATCCAAAGAAGATGGAAACAATGCGGATTATCAGGTAGACATTGACGCTGATACCGGCCTAATGTCCATTTCAGAGGCCGGGACCCTTGAAAGCGTTACTGTTGACTGGGAAAATACAGATAGTACAGCAGCTGCCACCCTGGGATTTGCGGAGAACCAAACCATAACACCCATGGACGCCTCGCTGAATTCCATGCTCACCGTTGACGGAATCACTTACCAGCGCCAGAAAAATTCAGGAGTTGACGATATTATTGAAGGTGTGGCCTTAAAGCTTTACGCTACAGGTTCAACCACCATTACCGTAGAAAACGACACCGAAGACATTGTAACTGAATTAACGTCACTTGTTGAGACCTACAACACGCTTCTGACCGAAATTAATGAGAACGATGATTACGACGACAATGAGGAAACCTGGGGAACCCTGGCTAGAAGCTCCACCGTTAAAACCTTGAAGCAGACCCTTCAGGATCTGATTACAACGACTGTGGACACAAATGGATCTATCACCAGCCTATTAGACATCGGTTTTGAAATTAACAATGACGGCTCTATTACCCTTGACGAAGACGCCTTAAATGAAACATTAAACAGCAGTTATGATGATGTTGTAGCGCTGCTTAGGGGAACAGATGACGAGGAAGGGCTGGGGGATATTCTCAATGATTCCTTTGGCAGCTATGCCTTATCCGGTGGATATCTTCAAGATGAAATCGATACCCTTGAAGATAAAGTAGATCGGCTGGGAGATGACTACCAAGAGGATATGGAACGTATTGAAAAAAAATATGAAAGAATGGCAGCGGAATACACGGAGTTGGACTCTTATCTTTCAGAAATAGCCAATACACAAAGTTACATTGATACAATGATGTCCACAAATGATGATTAAAAAGTATAGCTTAGCAGCATCGTGACTTCACAAAAAAAAACCGCCTGCTTGACTCAAAGCGTCAGGCAGGCGGTTTTGTTTAATATCTTAATATATAATGCAGGCTATGGTTTAGTGATGAGAATCGCCTTTATCATTAACCGTGTCATAGGCTGCCTTAAGAAAGCAATAGGTCATGCCGGCTCCTAAAATGGAGATGGCATACCAAAACCCACCGAAAAAAATTGCATGGCCGATATCCCAGGCCCATTCAAAACAAAAGGGAAACATTTAAACCTCCTTTATTAGTTTTGCGCCGCTTCGGCAGATTCGTTAAGTTCCAATTCCTGGGGAAATACCGGCAGATACCGATATGCAACGGCAATCAGAATAATCCCGTAGGCAACAGGCAAAATAGTGGTCGCCACTTCCTGCCAGCTTGGAATGTACAATGCCCAAGTGTCAAAGGACATTACAGGTACGGCCATTATCTGAAGCACCATAACCCAGCGGTTCAAACATACACCTATAACGCCAAGGATGATGGCCACGGTGCGGGCGGTCGGATTTTCCCGGGTACTTCTATTAATAAGAAGCAGCCCCGGCACAACACCGCACAAAATTACTTCTGTAATCAAGATCCAGTATCCGTAGAATCCATTATTGCTGTAAAAATGGCCAAGCTTAAAGCCCATAGAAGGTGCAGTAACGTACGCCCAGTAAATGGTATCAATGATCTTGGCGATCATATAGGTGGTAATCATCCACCCAGAAATTTTTGCCAACAGATTGACTGTTTTATCCCCTACCAGCTTTTTACCTGTGATCATTTCCGTAATTTTGGTCACCAGCAAGGTGAAGCAGGGGCCAAATGCCGCAGCAGACCAGGTAAACAGAAAAAAGGTCCAGGGCCAGATCAAAAGACCTTCACGGTAGGCAAAAGGACGGCCAAACATAACGCCGGCCACACCACCCAGAGAACCCTGATGGAAAAAACTCAAAAAAGCACCGGTGGCAGCAAATACGGCCATCACCTCGTGCATGTTATGCGCCAGGTGGTGAAAAAACGGCACCTTGTTGGCCTGGCGGTTTTCCAGGATGTTGGGAATAAATTCAATGGTCAACACTGCAAAATAGCAGGACAGACAATAGGCGACCTCGGTAAGCATGGAATGTACATTGGCATGCCAGAAAATAAACCAGCCGCGCAACGGCTGCCCAATATCAATGGCCAGGATCAGCAGGGCTGAACTATAACAGATGAACCCAATGATCACAGCGAAATTGATAATATTTTTCAGGTCATCAACCTTGAAAATATATTTCAAAAGACCCGTAAAAAAAGCACCACCACCAACAGCAATAACGGCCAGGTCAGCCCAAATCCACAAGGCGAATCCGTAGTAGTCGTTCATATTGGTCTGGTTTAGACCTTTAAACCAGCACAGGAACATGGCATAAACGCCCCAGAGTAAAACAGCACCCACAATAATGATCCCAATCATGAATATCGGGAATGCACACCGCTTGGCGCCTTCGGGTATTAATGCATCATCTAACATATCTAATTACTCCTAAATAGTGTTATGCAAGTTAACCATGGGATGAAGACGCCCCATGATGGGTTTTAACATTTTCCCACTCACCTTTAAGGTAGTTATCTCCGGCCTTTCTGACCCATTCCCGATCAGACATGTAATACACCTTGGTGTTGGTGCCGAGACGTTCAAGCAACCTGAAAACTTTCGGGTTTCTGGATTTACCCACAACTTTATGATTCATGGGGTCGGGATGGGGGTCGGGTTTAACAATCTGATGGACCTTGTGAGCAGGGTTGTTCAGGTCACCAAACACAATGGCACCAGCCGGACATGCGGTGGTGCATGCGGTCTGATACTCCATCTCTTCTATGTCACGGTCTTCAACAATGGCCTTTTCCCGGGCCAGTTGATACCTGTGATAGCAAAAGGAGCATTTCTCAACCACACCACGCATACGCGGTGACACATTGGGACTCAAGTAATTTTCCATACCCTCGGGCCATTTTGGATCCCACCAGTTAAAGTATCTGGCATGGTATGGGCAAGCTCCCATGCAGTACCGACAGCCAAAGCAGCGGGTATAGATCTGGCTGACAATACCTGTATCATAACCATAATCGGTTGCTGTAGCAGGGCATACGGACACGCAGGGAGAATGACCATGATCACCAATACCACCACAGTGCTGGCAGGGACGGGGCAGATAAACAACTTCTGTTTCAGGAAAGGACTTTCCATTGGTCAGTTTGTACACCCGCATCCAGGTGATGCTGTCCTTTTTGTTGGATTCATCCTCCTTAAACGGAACGTTATTCTCGGACATGCACGAGACCATACAGGCACCGCATCCCGTGCATTTGTCCAGATCAATAACCATTCCGAACTTATGGACTTTTTTATTTTCTATCATCAGAACCTCTTATAATGATTTCTTAAAACAGTTTACGCCTTGGAAAGGGAGGCTTTAACTCCAAAGGCAGCATCCAGTCCTGAACCAGGCTCGATGACCGGGCCGATCAGATCATTGACATTGACACCTTTACCGGCCACATAAGGATTATTGAAGGTGTGTCCAAGTCCCCTTGGCATACCAATCACGCCGGGCATGATGCCTTTATTAAGGCCAATTTTCACCTTTGCCGTTCCCATGGCGGTTTTAAGGACAGCAATATCTCCGTCTTTCAAGGCACCTGCAGAGGCCGGATTAATTTCAACCACACTAAATTTGCCTGCAATGACCGTATCGGAAACGGTTTTAACAGCAAAAGGTGAAGATGTCATTGAACCGCCTGCAAGTCGCATTTTATCAACAGGGACCAATGTATAATCGCCTTCTCCCATGGTTTCGGCAACTTTAGTTGCAGAAGCAAGAAAGGTAAAATCAGTTGTTGGGGTTCCCACAGGCGGCTTGTCATCAATAACGACATACCCGTCTTCGGACAGGGTATCCCAAACTTTTTCCGTGACTTCTTCAAGACAGGCGTCATAGGAGTCCCATGCAAAACTTTCCGCCATGCTGTCTCCCATCGCCTGGGCAAGAAGGATCAGTGCATCTCCAGGATGTTTGGTGTCAAATATGGGTTTAACCATGGGCCGACACAGCCCCACGACTGTTTTAGCGAGCCCTGCGCCGGAAGCAACATCTTCGAGGCGTTCAAGAAAAATGGATGCCGGCAGAATGACGTCAGATTTAAGGGCCGTTTCATCCATGAATGAACTAAAGCTGACTTTGAATCCAACCTTGTCCATGGCAGCTTTTACTTTTTCAGGATTGTTCAAAGCATAGCATGGATTGGCATTGTAAATAAACAGGGCGGAAAGCCCCCCATCCGTTTCAAGTTTGTCAACCAGTTCATTAACGGAACCAGCAAGCTTGGCCTTACCTGCGCCTTGTTCTGCAACATCGTCTATGACACTTTCAGGAAAACTCAAATAACCGGCAGGCCACATGACAAACACACCGCCTTCTTTATTCAGGCGGCCTGCCAGAGCATTAAGGGCCTGGACTGCAGCGAATTCACGAAGGTTTTGCCCCATGTCCCCCCTGCCCTTTCCAGGCACGGCAACAGGTGCCTTGGCCTTGATGAACGCCATGGCAAGGGCTTCAATATCCGCAGCTTTAACACCTGTAAGCTGCTCGACTTTGTCGAGAGTATATTCTTTTTTCAGCATATCAGCAAAAGCTGCTTTGCTTTCGTCTCCGGAAAGCAAATCTTTTGCTATCTTTGTTTTTTCAAGCAGTACCGCAGAAAGCCCTAAAGCCAGATCGGCTTCGGTGCCGGGTTTCACGGCTATAATCTTATCAGCGGCACAGGCAGTATTGGACATTCTGTAATCCACCTGTACAAGCTTGGCCTTGCGTTCATGTCTTGAGGCATTGGCCCGGATACAGGCAACAGGCGCTCCCCATCCCTCAATAATAGCCGCACCAAAGCTTAAAATAAAATCAGAATTGTCCAGATCAAACCCAAGACTCCGGTTGGCGCTGTGCAGGGTTGCAGCCGTCAACGCCAGGTTGGATTCAAGGCTTGGCATGGTGTAGGTATTGGCAGAGCCGAAAGCCGCCATAAAGCGTTTAAAAAGCTGAGGCATGGAACCGTTGCCTGCACTAGTGATCAGACCGAGGGATTCAGGTGAACCGCTCTCACGAATCTCACCCAATTTCCCAGCGACAAGAGCGATGGCCTCATCCCAGGAAATTTTTTCAAACTTGTTTCCGTTTTTCTTTAACGGGGTTTTGATTCTGGCAGGATCATAAAGATACTGCAACCCGGCAATGCCGTGAAGACAGGCACCACCGTAATTTATCGGATAATCGTCCAAGCCTTCGATCTTAACAGGCCGTCCGTTTATTTTTCTGACGCTGATACCGCAGGCACCTGGGCACAGGCCGCATACGGATTGGTCATAGGTTATTTCGCCGTCTTCAGGAACAGGGGTCCAGGGCCAATTCTGGGTCCAGATGGAAGAATCATCTGTCAGCTTGACACCCACAGGGGAAAGCGCAATGCCGGCTGCCGCGCCAAGTCCCAATCCCAAGAAGCTTCGTCTGTCAATTTTCATAAGTCATCCTTTATAAACTTTGAAATTCTTGTCCTTGAGGTTTCTTACTTGTGGCACTGGAAGCAGTAGCCTTTGTGACCCATTTCTTCCAAGTGGCAAGCCGCACAATCATCCATCTTCATGCGATCCCAGGAATTCTTTTTGATCCCCCAGATATTTTTGCCCCAGATATCACGGCTGTAGCCGGTAATTCTATTTTCCTCATAGGGCCGCGAAGATGAGGACTCACCAATGTGACCATGGCAAGTCTTACAATCCATGCCGCCTGCAACGGTATGAGCTGCATGGGAAAAATAGACGCAATCAGGCTGTTTAGCATAAATCAGCCAGGGCACTTCTTTGCCTTGGGCCACATACTCCTCGGCAAACACGGCTTCGTCGTCGGTTTCACCCATGGGTTCATCCGTATGGCATTCCATACAGGCTTCTATGCCCGGGATTCCGGAGAAAGTACCATCTTCTCTGAGAAAATGGCAGGTTTCACAATCACCTGTTTCTTCGACGTGAAGGCTGTGATCGAAATTAAACGGCTGCTCCTTTTTTGAATAAAGCAATTTTGGAAACAGCAGCCAGCCCGACAGGAAACATACCAGAAATGCCCCCATAAAAAAGATGACACCAAGGCCTAACCCTTTGTCATCTTTTGGACCGTTGTTGGTGCCATGGTGTGCACCATCCCCAGGACCATCGTTTGCTTTGTTTTCTAACTCGCTCATGAAAACTCCATCAATGTTAAAATGTTGATGTTACCATACCTTTGCGGCCACGGGATTTGCCCCAGGCCAATATTTTACGCAGAAAAGCATCTACCATGCCTATTTTCTGCAATACGTCCGGAAAATACAAATTCGGTCATTCTATATTAACATCTGTTTCCCTTGTCAAGTTTAATTGGGAAACCCTTGGCGTCGAACGTCCTGAATGAAAACGGATTTGAAATCTTTTTCTATGACTATTTTATATTTATATACAATTACATAATAGCTTTAAAGTAGCAGTTTATAAAAAGAACCGTACAAAATGGAATTTTTAGTAAAAATTTTGAGAGAAGAAGAGAGAAAAAAATTTGGTACAACAAAGGGGGGATCTTAGATGGCCAGGGTGCATATTTATATGCACCCTGGCCATGTCATAACTTCCATAAAAAGATTTTTGATGGTCCTGTAAAAAGTCAGAGCCCAAATCGAGCTTTTTTTTTGAGTTTGCATACTATTTTGATCATATGATCAAAACTTGTTAAAAAACAATTTTTATACGCCAAATTGCTCTTTGACTTTCAAAAAAAGCTGTGTATTACACCCCGAAAGGACTCTCCTATGCCTCCTTTATGCATAGCTGAGCGCCTTCTGGACAATAGTTGCCCTGAAGAGGTTGATTCCTGCTGCTTTTAAGGTTGCCGCGAACCTTACTGCTTGGAGACCTCGATATTTTAATCGTTTCACCCCGGTTCGGCGATCATATTCGGACATTGTTGCTTCGACTCCGGCTCGCCACCGATATCTATTTTTGAACTCATCTGTCTGTTCATAAGCTCTTCTTCGGGCGATCCTTGCAGCCTTAGCGGTATATCGACTGTAAGCGTACTTTTTCCCCAGTCTTACCGGGCAATCTTCCAGTTGAGGGCAGCCCATGCAGGTATCAAGGGGAAAACCTTGGGTAATCCGTTCCTTCTTTTTCTTTTTAAAAACCGGGGCATGCCCTTGCGGGCATGTTATGATCTGCCCATCTGCCGCAAGGTTGAAATCAGTAAGGCTGAGCTTCTCCTTTTTGGTCGTTCCCATGGTGGGCGAAACAAGATTAATTCCATCTGATTGGGCAATCTGGTGATTCTCATCGCTTCCATAAAGAGAGTCCGCCTGGAGTTCTTTGGGAGAAAGGTTTCTCTGCTTGGCGGCATCCATTGCGGGGATAAGAGCATTGGCATCACTTGCCGAGGCAGGTTCCACCTCAACATGAGTGATAAGATTCAAGGTTCTGGCCTTCTCATCTTCATCCTCTGTTTCTGTAAAGGTTTCCATCACCTGAACCTGGTACCCTTGTCCCTTATGTCCGCTGTAGGTCGCATCAGGGTCTGAAGGATTTTGAAGTGAGTTTGAAGGAATCTCTTTTGGAGCTTTAAGCGCAACCTTCTGGCCACTTTCAGGATCAACTTCCAGATTGCACTGCTCTTTCAAAACCCTTTCAAGCAGCTTGTAGCTGTACATGGATGAAACATCAGAGTCGCTTTTAAATTCCTGGATCAAATGGTAAAGATCCTTGCTGACACTTGCAAGTGTTTTGGCTGAATCAGAGGGTTTTACCATGGAAAAGCAGGACAAGGCCTTTTCCGAAATATACTTCCCGATAACATCGGTGCTGATACCGGAAAAGTGGTCTGGAGATTTGCGTTTCAGGTTAACCAGAAATTTATTGATACTCGCTGCAAAGATACTGATTCTCCCCAGCCGGCGCATATTTGACTTAACATGGACCGAATCGATTCTTTGATTGTCAGCATTAACTTGAAATACGACGGATAGTTTGTCAGCAATAGCATTGAAGAGAGCTTTGTCCAGTTTCTTCTCGATCATGAGTTGACGGAAGTTCCACAGGGTTTTCAAGCATAGATATTTGGCTGCATCTGATTCTTCCGTTAAATTCAAGGCATAGTGCCATTGAATATTGAATGCCAGTTGGGATACGGTTTCTTCATCAGTAAGATCATGAGCCTGCTGGAGCAGCAAAACACCGAGCATGGTAAAGAGTTCTTTTGTGGGACGTCCTGCTTCTCTTGAGAAACAGGGTTTGATCAGATTGACCGGTAATGAGCGGAGGATTTCTTTTTGAAAAAGCCCTGCCCAGGAGTCATCGAGCAATTTCCTGCGCTTCGGGCTTAAAAAGTCCCAGGGATCAAAAAGGTGGAGCTGATTGTGGTCATTTGTCTTAATCATTTAGTCAACCCTAAGCTATTGATAACATAGAGTATATTATACAAAATAAATTTTTTAAATGCAAGTTAAAAATGAATTTTAGCCAATAATATTAACATGTTAAATTGGTTTTGGGCTTTTTACGAACCCATCATTTTTGAATACGAAAAAAAATGCTGCACAAAATTTGTGTTGCAATTTTTTTTGATTCCCTTATCCGTAACTATGAAGCCCGGATAAAAGAAAATTTACCCCAAAATAGGTAAACAGTACGCCTATAAATCCAATAATGGAAACAATAGCAAGGTTTTTCCCATGCCACCCGCGCATTAACCTCAGGTGCAGAAAAATGGCGTAAATAAACCAGGTAATCAACGACCAGGTCTCTTTAGGATCCCAGGACCAATATTTACCCCAAGCGGAATTGGCCCAGACCGAGCCTGTGATAATACCAATGGTCAAAAATAGAAACCCGAATACAATCATTTGGTAGGTCAGCTCATCAATAGTATCCCAGTCCGGCAATTTTGCAAACAAACGTTTTTTTTCAGGATTTTTGGGTTTGATGAAATACATAAAGCTGAAGCCAAAAGCAAGCGCAAAGCCTGCGTATCCAAGAAAGCATGTAATTACATGGGCAATAAGCCAGTTGGACTTAAGGGCCGGGATCAACGGTGTGATTTTTGATGTAATGGACGGATCAAAGCTCGCATAGGCAATACCCAGAAAAATTAGGGGCGAGACAAAAACGCCAATGATGCTTTCCTTGTATTTATATTCCACAAAGACATAAAGCGCCGCGGCAGTCCATGAAAAAAAGACCAAAGACTCATACATATTGGAAAAGGGTGCATGCCCGTATCCCATATGGTAAGACTCCACCCAGCGCAGTAAAATCCCGCCGGTATTGGCCACCAAGCCAATCACAATCACCCAGAATCCAAGCCGGGCAAATGTCTGTTTTTTAAAAGAAAAAGATCCAATATAAAATATCGATGCCAACGCATAGATAAATGTTGCAGCCGATAATAGCAGGGATGAATTCATTTGCCTGATACTTCCTTTAATTCCTTCACTAGTTTTTTAACGGTCAAATTGGTGCCCTGGGCGTTGCGGTTGGCCCGACCGGCCACCCACACCCGTGTATTTCCGGACCCGGCTTGCTCAAGGCCGATACACACAGACCGATGGGAAACAAAAAAAGTTACCCAGCAGCCGATAATCATAAGCAAAAAGCCTGTGTATACAAAGGGCACACCTGGATCCTTGGTCACCTGAAGGCCGGTATAATAAGCCTGATCCCAGGATTTGACTTCAACGGTAAACCTGCCTTTGCGCATTTTATCGAACGTGGGAAACTTTGTGGGCAATACAACCTGGGCATTCCGGCCATTGGTTGTGTCAAGGCGGCCGATAAAGGCCTCTCCAAGGTTATGACCGTTGAAATCATAATGGGGCATAAATCCTTCAAATATAAATTTCCCGGCATCAGCCGGCAGTGACACGCCCCCGCCGTTTTTTATGGTGTGCGTCTCAACCGTGCCGGTTTCACTGTCAGTAATTTCAAACAGGGCCTGATCAGGTGTGGTTGCACCGTAGGACGCCTGGAAGATATTGATCCCCTTGTACCTTAACGGATGATTGACCAGAATATCCTTTGTGAAGCTCTCCTGGTTGTTTTCAAGAATACTCAAACTGGATTTGAATTCGTCTGGCGCCCCTGTATCGTAAAATTTAACCTGAAAATCATTACACCTGACCGTGAACGGCAGCTTTATGGGCAATCGTGTATGGGCATCAAACACCGTATCTGCGGTTTGCCCCTCATCAAGGCGCAAATTGGCCTTAAATCCCAACGCAGACCCGATCAGGGCACCGGCAAGCAGCATCAGCACACTTGCATGAACAACATAAACCCCAAGGCGGGACCACCGCCCCTTTTCCGCATAAAATATCAGATTTGCGTTATCTGTCTTTTCAATCACCTTACCGGCCCGGACGGCAAGAATCTGCTTTGCTCGGCCGGCAATCTGCTCCATGGAAAGGTGACAGTCAAACTCCTGCCTGTTTTTAGCTTTTTCAAACCGCCGTGGATTAACTGAAATATTTTTAGGAAAAATAATTTTCCAGGTCGCCGAAAGCCGGTCAATGGAACAGACGACAATATTAACGCATAATACCACCATGAGCAACAGATACCACCAGGCCTGATACATCCTGTCCAGATCAAGTACCTGAATCATATTGTACCCCCCCGGGCCGTAAAGCCTGATATAGGCTTCAGGGCTTGCATTCTGCAACACCACAGTGCCGATAATAGAGGTTACGGCTAATAGCACCAGGGTATAAACAGTGAGTTTCACCGAGGCAAAAAACATCCAAATCTGGTCGGCAAAGCTGTCTTTTTGTTTCAAAACAATTCTTTCACTAAAATTTATACGAAAGCCCCGAGGCTGCTCAATGAAGCTTTCATGTTGTATTGTATGCCATACCCGGTAGCGCTTACCAAGCCACCCCATATCCGCCCGCCGTTATTGGAAACCTATTTCTCATCCAGTACGGCCTGCAGGTTAGACCCACGTTCAACCGAGGTCAAAACGGCCTGCCAGCTCATGGGCATGCTGCAGAAAAATAACCACTTTTTCCGGGACCGTGTGATACCCGTATAAAGCAGCTGACGGGTAACAACCGGTAATGTCTGTTCAGGAATAAGAATCTACACAGTGTCAAATTCTGATCCCCGGCTTTTATGGCCAGTCATGGCAAATCCGCTTTCACATTCGGGCAGATCAGATAAACTGATGAGCTTGGGCCCTGATTGTTTTGCAGCAATCCAAGCCCAAGACCTCCTGTTTTCTTCAATGACTACACAAGTATCACCGTTAAACAGCAACCACCTGTAATCATTGCGCCGGACCATTAAAAGCTTTTTAAAAATAGGCCGTTCTATACCATCTTTCTTCTGATATCGTAATATTTTTTCACATAGATGATTAATTTGTAATGTTCCGCTGCTACCTGAATGATGGGAGCTCAGTACGAGAAAACCCTCTATAACAACCATTGCGTGCGCCACAGATATGGCATTCCAAAACGGCTTGTACTCTTCTTAGGATACGGGATTCAAGCGTGCCGGATATCCTTTATTGTCGGCGGTATCGACAAGGGTCAAAAAAAAGCCAATGAAAAATATAAAATCCGCCCCATTAAAGGCGGATTAATAAAAATATCCCAAAAGCCTTATAACAGCCACGGCTGATCAGACATAGCAACTACTGCCAGGCTTAGCCCACAACGAATATTGAAACATCTCTGTGGCTTACAGAGAGTTTCTTATAAAACAACATCAAACACAACTACTATGCAATGATATCATACCCGGAGCTTTTGGCATCATCTGTGGAGACAGGTCTGACCGCCCCCTGAAAACGGCGGTCAGGTTTTTTCCTGCGATCTTTCTTAAATGACAATGTAACTATCACACCGTCTCTAACACTTTTTCTACGATCATACCTCGCTTTGCGCCTGTCTTTTTTCCGATTGCTTTTATTGGTCTGATAACCACCCTCAAAGCCTCCTCCCCTGCCGCCATTTCCCGAAATCCTATCCGCACCTGGTATTATTTCATTTTCTGCAATCATAATCATTCATCTATTTTTCTTTTAATTAAAAAGCACTTTTAACTTCCAAACACAAGTATCGTCAACGACTATGTATTTCTTTAATATTCAGCACCCGCCCAAAAACCGGAAACAGCGCCGATTACAGCGTTGGCTCATTTTTTATTTTCACACTCATCCACATATCTGTGAATTCTCAAAAACGGAATAAACTGGGTGTCTGCGGATTCAAAATGCGTGACAAGCAGGTTCCGCAATTCTAAAATATCCTCAACTAATAAATTATCAACATCTTCTGCGATTTCACGACGAAGCCCAAGGGCTTTTTTAACAAACCGGCGATGGGACTTTGAATGGATGTCAAGATCCGGATACCCTTTTTGCCCAAGAACTTTTTCCTCCTTTGAAAAAAGCATCTTGCTGAAATCATTGATATCGGTAACCAAATTGACAACATCCTTTGCATCGCCCTTTTTTGTCCGCATTTCAATGAGGGAATTAAACATATCCATAAGCTGTTTACGACATTCATCAAGTTCAGGCACATCCACGCCATATTTTTTATCCCATTCAATAATATTGGTCATGGGTTACTCTCCTTTATTCTTTTTTTTATTTTTCCCCAGCCACAAGGTGGCCATGATACCAATGGATATCAGTATGGCAATAATGACGGCAAAGGTAATGCCATGCTGCCCGAACCGGGGATAAATGACAAAAGGCACCAGATAGCCGTACAAAAATGAATGCAGCATCCCGATACCAATAATTCTAATTACAATCTTTGTCACCCCAACCGCCCCAAAATCCGCTGGTGAATATTATCAAACCCACCATTGGACATGACCAGAACAAGATCTTTGGGCCTAAGTTCCAAAGCAAGAAAATCTATGACATCACTTGGGTCATTGAAATGGTGAGCCACCCTGCCCCTTTTGCAGATATCTTTAGCCAAACGCTCGGGTGAAAACCGCTCTTTTTCGGGAATATTCTTTTTAACCCCGGGCGAACAGATACACGTAAGATCGGCCAGATCAAAGCATGCGGGATAGGTATCTTGAAAAATATTTCTCATGCTGGTATTTGTTCTTGGCTCAAACACAGCTATCAAACGGCCCTGGGGATAAAACGGTTTGACTGCGGCAATGGTCTCTCTAACAGCGGTCGGATGATGAGCAAAATCATCCATCACCGTGATACCGGCAACCTGACCCCTTATTTCCTGACGTCTTTTAACCCCGCTAAAGGTTGAAAGCCCACGAGCAATATCAGCCTCTTTTATTCCCAGGCTGCGGGCTGCTGCAATACAAGCCGTTGCATTAAGAAGGTTGTGATACCCGGGCAGGTCAGTTTGTATGTCGAGATCCGTACCAAGTCCCGTGATGCGGGCAAGGGTGTGCAAACGCCCCGTAACTGGGTCCGGCGCACTGCTCAAGCGATGGTCATGTACCTGCCACATGGCGTTTGTACCGTAAGTCTCAAGATTTACCGCACATGCCTGATCCAGCACCTTCATCAAATTAACGTTTTCCTTGCAGGCAATAATACGGCTTTGATTCTTAATCTTTGACACCAGGGCGTCAAAGGCCCGGCAAATATGATCCAGGTCATCAAAAATATCGGCATGATCAAACTCAATGCCGGTCATAATGGTTATAAAAGGATCATAATGCATGAATTTCGGCCCCTTATCAAAAAAGGCCGTATCATACTCATCTCCTTCTATTACCATATATTCCCCGTCACCGATTTTAAACGAGGAGTTATAGTCTTTTAAAATCCCCCCAATCATAAATGAGGGGCCAAGCCCTGCTGTTTCGAGCAAATGGGCCATGATGGCAGAGGTGGTTGTCTTTCCATGGGTCCCGGTGACAAGAATAATCTTTTTGTCACCGGCAACAAATCGGTTCACCGCCTGGGGCATGGACATATAGGAAATCCCTCTTTCCATTACGGCAACGGCCTCCGGGTTCTCACGTGTCACGGCATTGCCGATAATCACAAGATCCGGAACCTGTTCCGGGTCCTCACTGATATTGGCCGGGTGAAATCCGCTAAATAAAATAATCCCGTTGTCTAAAAGAAAATCACTCATAGGCGGATAAACATTCTGGTCTGACCCTGTGACAGTATATCCCATCTTTTTTAAAATACAGGCCAAAGTCCCCATGCCGGTGCCACAGGCAGCGATCAGATGAATCCGCTTAATTGAATCCGTCATTAAATTTCCGCCATGATCTGCCGTGCGGCGGCAAGGGTGATTTCAATATCTTCGTCCGTATGGGCGGCAGAGATAAAACAGGCCTCAAACTGTGATGGCGCAAGATAAACACCTTTGGCCAACATGCCCCGGTAAAATTTAGCAAAGCGGTCCAGATCACAGGTTTTGGCATCATCAAAATTGCGTACTTTCTGACCGGTAAAAAAGAATCCGGCCATAGAGCCGAAATGCCCGGCAGAAAAAGGAATCCCTGCGTCATCGGCTGCAGCTTGAAGACCATTAACCAACATATCTGCCCGGCGATCCATGTCAGCGTAGAGTTGGTCATTTTCAAGCGTTTTTAACGTGGCGACGCCTGCGGCCATGGCTAGAGGATTGCCTGACAAAGTCCCGGCCTGGTAAATAGATCCCCCAGGGGCAATCTGGGCCATAATTTCGCGTTTTCCGCCATAGGCCCCCACGGGCAGTCCGCCACCGATCACTTTACCAAAGCAAGTCAAGTCAGGATCAATATCAAAATACCCCTGGGCGCACCTTCTGCCCCCAACCCTAAATCCGGTCATGACTTCATCGAAAATCAACAGGGTGCCATGAGCTGCGGTTTGACTGCGCAATGTTTTTAAAAACTGAGGATCAGGGGCGACCATGCCCATATTCCCCGCCACAGGCTCAAGAATCACACAGGCGATGTCCTTGCCCTTTTCAGCCATGAGCTGCTCAAACCCTTCTATGTCGTTGTACGGTAAAGACAACGTATTTCGAATCACATCAGCAGGAACCCCCGGGCTTCCGGGAATCCCCAAAGTAGCCACACCGGACCCGGCGGCCACAAGTAACGTATCTGCATGACCATGGTAACATCCGTCAAATTTAACAATCAGATCCCGGCCCGTAACGCCCCTTGCCAGACGAATGGCACTCATGGTTGCCTCGGTGCCGGAGTTAACCATTCTGACCATATCCACGGAAGCCACTGAATCCACAACAAGCTGGGCCAACTCATTTTCAACGGCAGTGGGCGCACCAAAACTTGTGCCGGACTCCAGCACTTTTTTCAATGCATTAACCACAGGCCCGGGGCGATGGCCAAGAATAAGCGGCCCCCAAGACAGGACGTAATCAATATAAGCGTTGCCGTCAGCGTCAAAAAGCCTTGCGCCCTCTCCTTTTTCAATGAAAATAGGCTCCCCGCCCACTGAACCGCAGGCCCTGACCGGCGAATTAACCCCACCGGGTATCAAATTTTTGGCCGATGAAAATAAAGCGGCTGATTTAGTACGTTCCATATTTAATCCTTATTGTATATTTACTGCGAAGTGTCACGGTTACCACATAATTAGTCTTGAAAGATGGAATATACCAAACTGAGTTGAAAGGGGTCAACCGCTTTGATTTTTGCATAGCATATAAAATAGTATCTCATAACATTTGACCTGATGAAAAAAGGCTTATATAAGTTAGGGTTGGATTATGAATGATGAATATTACATGATGCTTGCCTTGGATGAGGCAAAAAAAGCCGAAACACATGACGAGGTACCTGTTGGCGCCATTGTGGTGGACCCGACCGGCACGGTAATCGGACAGGGATATAACTGCCCGATATCAGAAAACGATCCCACAAGCCATGCTGAAATAAAAGCCATTCGCTCGGCCTGCAGCTTCATGAATAATTATCGCCTGCCCCAAACAACACTTTATGTAACTATTGAACCATGCATCATGTGCATGGGGGCCATAATCCATGCCAGAATCCAGCGAATCGTTTTTGGCGCGCTCGATCCCAAGTGGGGGGCTGCGGTCTCCCTCTACCAAATGGGATCGGATTTACGATTAAACCATCACCCTGAAATTATTCAGGGAATATGTGAAAAACAGACAAGACAGATTATTAAAAGCTTTTTTGAGGCAAAAAGGAGAAACCGTGACAAACACAGTTGTTGTGGGAACCCAGTGGGGTGATGAAGGAAAAGGAAAGATTGTCGATCTGCTCAGCGAACACGCTGATTATGTGGTCAGGTTCCAGGGTGGCAACAATGCAGGGCACACCATGGTGGTCGATGGAAAAGAAATTATCAGCCACTTGATTCCCTCCGGAATAATTCAGCAGAAAAAATGTTTTATCGGCAACGGTGTGGTAGTTGACCCTTTTGTATTGCTCGATGAAATTGATTATCTGGCAGACAATAACATTGATGTGTCACCCAACATGCTGAAAATCAGTAATCGTGCTCATCTGATCATGCCATATCACCAGGAGATCGACAAAGCCCGGGAAATAAAAAAAGGAAAGGATAAAATCGGCACCACCGGTCGCGGCATCGGCCCCTGCTATGAAGATAAGGCCAGTCGCGTGGGTATCCGCTTCTGTGATCTTCTTGATTTTGATTTATTCAAACAAAAAGTTGAGACCGTCATGGCGGAAAAAAACTTTTACCTGAAACACTACTTTAAAACCGAACCCATGGACCCGGCGCTGATTATTGATCAGTTTGCAACCATTCGTGCCCGGCTCCTCCCCTATATATGTGATGTTTCCGTATCCATTGATCAAGGGATACGGCAGGGTATGCAAATTTTATTTGAAGGCGCCCAGGGTACGCACCTTGACATTGAACACGGCACCTACCCCTTTGTCACCTCTTCGACAACCGTTTCTGCCAATGCAGCAAGCGGCAGCGGCGTGGGCCCCGGACAGCTCAATGAAATCATCGGCATTGTTAAAGCATATACCACCCGGGTAGGGGCAGGTCCCTTCCCAACAGAACTGTTTGATGAAACCGGGGACAAAATCCAGAAAACCGGGGCTGAATTCGGTGCCACCACCGGACGCAAACGGCGTTGCGGATGGCTGGACATGGTGGTATTAAAAAATGCGGCCCGCCTGAACAGCCTGACCGGACTTGCCATCACCAAACTGGATGTTTTAGATGATTTAGAGGAAATTAAAATCTGCACAGGATATGAATATTCGGGTAATGTCACAGCTGAATTTCCAGCCCAGATAGATGTCCTGGCAAATTGTAAACCAGTTTATGAAACACATCCCGGCTGGAAAACCCAGACATCAGGTATAACCAATTTTGAGGATCTGCCTGAAAAAGCCAAGGCTTACCTTGCCCGGATAGAAGAATTATCAGAAGTGAAAATTAAAATTGTGTCGGTAGGCCCTGGCCGTGAAGCCACAATTATCAAAGAAAATATTTTCTAAATTGACATTCGCTCAATTCTGGGGTAAAAAATAGCGGCTTATGCGTCGGGATGTGGCTCAGCCTGGTAGAGCACCTCGTTCGGGACGAGGGGGTCGGAGGTTCAAATCCTCTCATCCCGACCAACTAACAACAAGGGTTTTGGCTTTTTTCAAAGTTCAAAACCTTTTTTGTTTTTCCCACATTCAATGTGGGAACCCCTCGGCACTTTCTCACCCGCTCAACATTGTACGCCCAAGACATCTTTCCACACACACCACCATCTAATACAGGCACTAAAAAGAAGGAAAAAATTATATATATATTTTTTCTCCTTTCTTTTTATAGCCACCCCACCACGGCCCAACCACCTATCAGTTAACAAACTATCAGGCGATGCCAATGAGAGTAGGCATCCAATAAAATATCAATACGCTCTTACTAAATCCGGAACCCCCGTTCACATATCCAACATCTCACACGCAAACCGAGACGATTATATTTGTCCTGGATGTAAAAACGTATTACGGCCAGTGCTCGGCCAAATTCGTCAAAAACATTTTCGGCACAAGATAGATACAGATTGTCCCAAAGAAACCTATTTACATCAAATGGGGAAACGCCTTTTTGAAAGCTCATACAAAAAGGCCATAAATAAAAGAACTTCTTTTGAAATACTCTATTTTGTGCCGATCATGTGTAATGCTTGCCAACACGGCCATTGCAAAATTGATAAAACAGTTCGTAAGTGGGATCTAACCAAAGCCTTTACATCTATAGATATAGAAAAAAGGGATGGCCAGTTAATACCTGACATTATGCTCAAGACGATAAACGGTGAAAAAATATACATTGAAATAGCCGTAACACATCAATCGGAAGAGTCCAAGATTCAATCCAAAATTCGCATTATCGAATTTCATATTCAGGATGAAAGTGACTTGACCTTATTTACATTGAATCAGATAGACGAAAATGATGATCGAATATGCTTTTACAACTTCAACCCGCCCCCAATTGTAAGAGACTGTCGCCATAGATGTAACAAGTTAGTCTACTATTTCATAGTCCACAAAAGCGGGAAGTGCATACTAAACTCTGATTATCAATATCCATTCGACAAATTTGTATCGAAGGTCAAACCTTTATATATCAGCATTGTCGACCAAGATTATCCAGAGACATTTATTTTAGAAGTTCAAAAGGCATTTCTTAAGAGAATAAAAATCAAAAACTGTTTTCTATGTCGATACCATGCTTGCAATGAGTATTACCACGACACAAAACCAATATTTTGTAAATTTTATAAACAAACCAAGGGGTCAAATGAGGCTTACGACTGCCCAATATATAGACCTGACCCGAAAGCCTTTGACAAGATTGATTACCCTTAAAATTTTTCCTCCTGACCCGCTTTTATTTAAGAGATGAAGGGAGCCAGGGGTCAAGAAAACAAAACGGAGGGTCCAAAAATATTTTTTTAGCGCAGCGTTAAGAAAAAATGTTTTGGGAAACCGTTTTTTTTCTTGAGGCCTGGATTTCTTTATCTCATCTTAAGCGCGGGTTCAGGAAGAAACATCCTCCCGCTTTTTCTGGGGAGGACCGGAGCGCACGCGGCTCGGCCCCGAGCGGTGCACCGGACCGCACACAGACGAAAGCGGGAGGATTCCCCTCAACCGAGTCACTACTGAGGTAGAGAAATTCAAAGACTTTGAAAAAAAACCTTGACACAAAATGTAAATTCTGAAACTTTACATAGTAAATTTTATTAATTTACACACAGGTTATCATGGATAAGAAAAAAAAAATAATGGTTTCCATTCGGCTTGAACCTAAAATCATTGCGTTTGTTGATGATATTGCCCAAAAAGGCAACATCACACGCAGCAAGGTTATTCATAACCTTATTGATATTGGACATACCGAATTAAAAACTCAAAAGAATATTGGCCTCGTCAAACTGAATCTCATGGTAAGGCAATTTAAAAAATCGTTAAAACCTGTTTTGGCGGAGGCAGAAAAACAAATAGCTGTCGAAGATGAACCTAAAAAGGGAAGTGTTTCCGTAAGAATGGATAACGATTTGATTCAGAGAATTGATTTATTATCTGAACAAATCGGTCTCACAAGAAAAGGCTTTATTGAATACGTTTTAGAATTCGAGATAAGGGAAATGAAGCTTCTGCTAAAAATTCCAGGCTTTTTAAGTACGTCGGTCTTCTTAAGGGACATTGAAGAGGCCATTAAAAAAAATTGGAAGAACCGATTAGAAAACACAAAGCAAGTATTAGAGGACAAAACTCTTAAATTAGAAGACAACAATTCGGAAAAAGACTCTGAATAAAAAGAAGTCAAGCACCCTCCCCGACCAAAGTTTGGGTGCTCAACCGTTCATGTATCAAGAGTCCGTAGAACCCTTAATATATATACATTATCAATGTATATTAAGGGTGTCAACGGACTCTCCAAACAAGGAGAGTAACTATGCCTAAATCAAACAAAGCTCCATCTAAAAGCAATCCCAGTTCAAGTGAAAGTATGAGTAAGGCGCGAACTACTAACAGGCGCCCCGCAAAAATACCGCAATAGGTTGATGATACAAAAATTTTAGCCTCGAATATTGACACTGGGCGCATTCCCATTTTCCCGGTTTTTAAAACGGACTATCCTCTTTAGCAAAAAGAAGTTATGCTTCCCCTCGATTATCAACTGATGAGGAAGAAAATAGTATGAAACTCAAAAAGGCTGAATCCTGCGAAACGGTAGAAGAAATATATGAATTATTGAAACAGCTGGACAAAGAGAAACGGCTAATTCGCAGTCCGGAAGAACTCATTCAGGTTGAACAAGAAATTTTAAGCTATACCAATCGTTTAGCCGCGTTGATGCTAAAAAAAAAGTCCAAACCAGTATAAACTCTCCAGAGCATAACGAACAAGAAAGAGAGTTGGTGCGTAGCTGGCCTGGCCGAATGAAAAGTGAAGGGTTTGAGACAGTTCAAATTCAAACCAGCTTAGGTTGCACGATCCCAATCCATGTTCGATACTATCGAAGAGCCTGTGACCGTCGAAATGGCAAAAGATATAAGGGCTTGTATGCTGCTTTGGCTTTGCTCGGGATTCATGATCGATGTACACCAATCTTGGCGGCGATGGTCAGCGCCTGGTCCGCGTTACTGAGCTCATTTGAGGAAGTACGTCAGGTCCTTTGTGATCATGGCACTATCCTGGATGTTAAGGTGATCCGGAAACTGGCCTACCGCTACGCAGAACGAGCACGGGTGGTACAGCAAATGGGTCTGCTCCCCTTAAATGAAGAGGACAACCTTCAAGGTCGTCGGGTTGTCATAAGCACCGATGGTGGCCGGACTCGATTGCGGGAAAAAAAGCGAGGTCCCCGGACAGCCAAAGGAAGAACCAGATATCATGGGGCCTGGAGAGAACCCAAGCTGTTGATTATTTATGTCGTCGATGCCCATGGGAAACAGGAAAAAAGCTTTGCCCCATTTATTGATGGCGGTTTTAATGGGCCTGATGGCTTGTTTCTGCTGCTGAAGGGCTATTTGAAGTCTCTTTGCATCCAAAAAGCAGACAAGGTGTTGTTTGTTGCGGACGGGGCTCATTGGATATGGAATCGAGTCCCTGGTCTGATCAAGGCACTGGGGTTGAATCCGGAGAGTGTGCATGAACTCCTTGATTTTTATCATGCAGTAGAGCATCTGGGAAAGGTTGCAGGATTACGAAAAAACTGGTCAGCCAAAAAACGTAAAGCCTGGGTCTCAAAACAGCGACGGTTTTTGCTAAAAGGTGAATCGGCAACGGTCGTACAAGAAGTACAGGCTCTTTGTCGAGGCCGGAACAGCAAAGCCATAAAGACAGAACGGGATTATTTTGTACGTAATAGGCACCGTCTTGCTTTCCCAACGGTAAAGGCATTGAATTTGCCGATTGGCAGTGGTGCGATTGAAACAGGAGTTTCGTGGTTAGACCTGCATGGCCCGGTGAAAGCCTTGCCTGGCGGGCGCAATTCAGGTAACAGGTTGTAAGACCCCACCTTCATTAATATGATGGCCAAAGGCCGATAGGACTTCGGCCTGGGTCTTACTCGGCGTCTCAAGGCGCCTGGTCGGTTTTCTTGCCCCTTTCGGCAAAGTCAGAATAGAATGTAGATGCTTCATATCATCCATGACGTTCTCTGCTGTCCGTTCAATTCCGGCGCTCTTTAGTTTTAATTCAATTCGACGCAGGTAAGCCATGGCGGCCACACATGTAAATAAATGACATTTAATTTTGCTGTCAGTCCAGTGCCGGATCGGCTGCACACCTACTAAGTCTTCATTCTTACTGAGACGGAAGCGGTCTTCAACTTGCCATCGATCTAAACTCGCTTCAATAATATCTTTTGTCGCCCAGTCCGTATTATCTGTGATGATAATATTTTTACCGAACATCAGCTTTTTTTGTTTCACTATATATGGATCTTTTCGGAAGCTCATATTCAAGCCGTTTGCTGATGTTTCAAAATTCAGAGTAAATAAATCGGGGGCCATGTGAAGCCTTTGACACAATCGGATATATCTGGCTTGTACGTCCTCAGCTTTCTTCCAGTGAGCTGCTCCTTCTTTAACCTTCGTTCTCATTGCAAGCAATTCCTGTCGGATCATATCAAGCTTGCTCTCAAAGGTGTATGATTTCTTTCGGGCTGTCCTGGGATTATAAGTTATGATAACGCTCCGCTCCTTGCCCCAGTATTCTTTTTTAGTTCGATATGCCAATTGACACTCTTCCCGGCGCTCTTCATCAATCAGTCTTCTGTTGCGGGCAGTATCTGCAATTTCAAACCGGTCGAGTGGGGTAGCCGCAAGCTCCTGGGCAAAATAAGTGGAATATGTCGTAATAAAATGGACTCTGGAATGCTCGTCAATCCAGGTGTAATTCCCTTCAGAATTCATTCCTTTGTCAATAACGATTGTAAGTCGCTCTTTGGTATTGTTCAGGTCGCATGCCACCCTAAACATTTCTTCCATGATTGATTCAAAGTGCTTGCTATCATGAATATTGCCTGGGTAAATCGAATAAAATAAAGGGAGTCTGGTGTCTCGTGCAACCAAAAGGCCGAGGCCGATCTGTCTGAGATTATGTCTGCCTTCCTTGTTTTTACCCCTGCACGCAATTTTCGACAAAGTTTGGCTTCCCATGAAGGTATAATAATTAGTGGTATCAAATAACAGACAATCAGACGAAGGCTTTTCGACCTGCCATAATCGTCTGAAGAACTTCGATATGATCGTATTTAAGGTTTTTTCATCAACTCGGTCCCACTTGTCCCAGTATCGTTTGCATGAGAGTTCGTTTAGATCGACAGGGCGTATATGCTGGATCGCGGTTCTCTTATACCAATCCGATAATTTGTTTTTACTGACGGTCTCAATCATGCGATTCCAGACACAATAAAGGAAATATTCCCCTATTGAAGGTCCTTTTTCCCGATCGGCCGGTGGAATAATCTCATCAATCATAGAGCAAAGATCAAAGTCCTATAGCGCTCAGCTAAATTGAGACACCATTGCTCAGGTAAATTAAGACGCATTTATCCCGTCCTACAGAAATCTCCAGAATCGATTCAGGCTTTACAAAAAAGGAACCCCCGTTGTACCTTTCATTTTTCGACCAAGAAAAAAGGGGGAACAACGAGGGTATGCCCAAATACATCAGCGATATAAGTGAGCACTTGGCTTTTTTATAATACAGCTACAGTCTGATTTTCAATTCATTTCTGACTGGTATCGCAAGAAAGAGGTGCGCGGCATCACCGCTCAGTATTACCAGGTTATTCGATCCGTTCTCAAAGAGAAGCCCCATCTGAGAAAGTGCCTGACCCGCTGCAGGCATTGTCAGATCCTGTTTTTTACCCATCCACGAAATGCCGGTCGTTGTGATCTTGGCTGCCCTTTCGGCTGCCGAGATGCCCACCGGCGCCAAAGCGCCAACAGTCGAAGCACTGAATATTATCAGAGCCCAGAGGGCAAGGAAAAGAAAAAGCGTTTGAATGCCGCCCGAAACCACCAACAAAACCGATTTTCGGAACCGAGTTCCGATAAAAAAGGAAATGTTGACGATGCAACAGTGGGTCACATTCAGCTGGTTGCCAGTCTGGTAGAGGGCCGTTGGGTCGATATGGAAGAAATCTTTGCCATGCTGGATAAGATATTGAGACAACACAGCATCGACGCGACTGTGAAATTATCTTACGATGTGCGGCATCATCAGGACAATCCGCCATGAAGGAAGATAAATGGTCGAACAAGTTGAAATAAGCAGTTTAGATAGACGTTATGAGGCGTACAGAATCAGATCGGCCGTAGCTGAGAAGAGCTTGCTGTTGTCGATATCGTCTCATGGTATTCGAGAGCCGCTTAAGGGTGTGGGAGAAAGCCGCATTTTGCTCGACGGTTTCAAGCGACTCAGATGCGCGAGGAAGCTGAATATCGGCATCGTGCCGTACCTGTCGCTGGCCGACGACGAAGCGGCGGGCATTATCGAATTGATCCGTATCTCAAACGCTAAAAGCCTCAATATCCTGGAACAGGCCCGATTGATCGACGAGCTTTTGAACGTTCATCAAATGAGCAACGCCGAGATAGCCGAGTTGCTTGAAAGAAGCAAAGCATGGGTGAGTGTTCGCAGCGGGCTCATCTGTCAGATGAGCCAGACAGTAATGGACAAGATTTTTAACGGACAATTTCCAGCATACAGCTTCATGTACACCCTTCGCCAGTTTATGCGCATAAACAACGTAAAAAAAGCACAGATCGATACGTTTGTAGATGCAGTGGCAGGCAGGCATTTATCCACCCGAGATATCGATTTGCTTGCCAACGCTTATTTCAAGGGGTCTGAAGAGTTTAGAAAACAGATTGATGACGGCAACATATCGTGGAGTCTGGGTCGGTTAAAGCAACCCAGCCGATCATCGAATGATTGTAGTGAGCCAGAGCGACAGATCCTCACAGCCCTTGAGGTCATCGGCAAATATATGCAGCGGTTCATATTAAAATGTAACGACAGCCAGCTTAAAAGCCGTCCTTTTTATGCCCAGGCAAATCTTTTATCTGGCGGCATTTTGAGACAATTGGCTCCGTTTACCCAGACAATACGGCAATTTTATGATCGAACCGGACAAGCGTAAAGCGATTTATCTTCTGCACAAAGAAGGTATAGGAATCCGGGAAATTTCCCGGCAAATGAACGTCAGCACCAATACGGTGAGCGCCATCATCGGCCAGGGCGGCGAGATGCCGCAGAGTACCCGCAGCGACAAGATTGCCATCGACATGGAACTGGTCGAGCAGGTTTATCTGAAGTGCAAAGGCCGGGTTCAACGCATGCATGAAATCCTCTGCGAAGAGCACGGCATCGATATCGGCTATTCCACGTTGACTCGGATCATCCGGGAGCTTGGCTTTGGGAAAAGAGGAAAAAAACGCTGTGGTCAAGTACCTGACCAACCCGGGGCTGAGATGCAGCACGACACATCCCCGTATCGGGTCAAAGTTGCAAACTCGATAGTCTTAGTTCAGGGCAGTCTTTTGTATTTTCGTTACAGCAAAGTGCGGTACCTGAAGTTCTACCGGGTATTTGACCGGTTTGCAATGAAATGTTTTCTTCATGAAGCGCTGACCTTTTGGCAATATGCGGCAGACGAGTGCATCATTGACAACACGAATCTGGCCCGCCTTTATGGCACAGGGAAAAACGCGGTAATACATCCAGAAATGACACAATTTGCCAAACAGTACGGCTTTGAATTTGTCTGCCATGAAAAGGGTCATGCGAATCGAAAAGCCGGCAACGAACGCGGATTTTACACGGTTGAAACCAATTTTTTTCCCGGGCGTGAGTTTTCCGGTCTTGAAGACATGAACCGTCAGGCTTTCGAGTGGTCAACACAGCGGATGGCCAACAGGCCTACCACTAAAACCCGTTTGATCCCTGCTCGGATGTTTGAGTATGAAAAGCCGTATCTGAAAAGGCTGCCTGTTTATGTCCCGGCCCCCTACCGTGTACTGGAACGAGGCACCGACCAGTACGGATATACAGCCGTTGACGGCAATTATTATTGGATACCCGGCGTCAAACGTCATGATGTGAAGGTGCTGCAATATGCCGAGCACCTGATGGTCTACCGCAACCGCGAGCTGCTCGGTCGCTACCCGTTGCCGCCGGACGGCGTTAAAAACAAACGCATTCCTCCCGAAGGGCAACAAATAACGCCGTACATGCCCAAAAACCGAAAAAAGCCCACTACAGAACAGGAGAAAATATTACGAACGGCTGCTGAAGAGATTGATGAATATCTCACTTTTGCCATCAGAAACGGCGTCAAGCAGAAACACCGGTTCATTCGCGCACTGTATGGATTGTACCGGAACGTGACCCTTGAAATGTTCATCAAAACGGTCAGCCGGGCGTTAAAGTACCGGATCACTGACATCAAAATCGTTGAACGTATTGCCACGCTGCAATTGACGGCCGGTCATTTTCAATCGCCGCTGCCGCAGATCGACCGGCAGTTGGAAAAACGAGACGCTTATGTCCAAGGATATTTTGCCGATGACGTGAATCTGAGAATCTATGACAACTTCACAGGAGAAGACAATGGATGAACAATTTACACAGATGCTCAAGTATCTTAGGCTTTCCGGTCTTCTGTCGAACTGGGACCGTTATCTTTCCATCGCTCAGAAGGGCAATTACTCCCATACGCGCCTGCTCGAATATGTCGTCGAGCAGGAGTATAATCTCAAAAAGGAAAACGCCAGAAAAATGCGGATTACTCGTGCCAGGATCCCGGAAAAATACGTGATCGAGACCTTTCCTTTTGATCGGCAGCCGCAGCTGAACAAAAAGAAGATCCTGAACATGTACGATGGGTTCGATTACGTGGAAAAATGCCGTAATCTGATTTTTATGGGGCCGACCGGCACCGGGAAAACCGGGCTTGCAACCGCTTTCCTCACCCATGCCATTGATCGGGGATACAACGGACGATTTATCGCGTTTGCTGAACTGGTCGAACAACTCTACCAGTCGGTTGCCGATCACACGGAAGCCCACGTTATTAAAAAATTTGCCGCAACCGATTGTCTTTTAATCGACGAGTTGGGATATGTTGAGGTTGAGCCGGTGCAGGTCGGTCTGTTTTTTACCCTGATGAGCAGGCGTCATCAGAAAAAGACCACGCTGATTACATCAAATCTTGGCTTCTCTCAATGGTCGTCTTTTTTGAAAAACGACCATCTGACCGCTGCCCTGATCGACCGGTTGACGGAAAACAGCCATGTGATCAACATGAGAAACTGTGTAAGTCTGAGATCAAAGTTGGGAACAATATAACTGACAGGTTTTATCATGGCAGGTTCCCGTTATACCCGACAGAGACTGTTTACACTTCGTAATCACATCCCCATGAACAGGGTGCTTGAGGCCTTGTCTATCCCTGTATCCGGCCAGGGAAAAGAATACCGTTTCTGTTGCCCTGTCTGCAATCAATTTAATACCGGCATCAATCCAAAAACAAATCTGGCCCGATGCTTTTCCTGCCAAAAAAATTACAATACCATTGATCTTGTGATGGTAACCAAAGGCTGTGGGTTTATTGATAGTGTCGCATATCTTGAGACATTAAAGTCGGACATCCCGTTCCAAGAAACAAAATCAGCTTATCCCGCAAAAATCGTCAGGCAAAACAAAATGGTCCCCATCAGTGACATTTTTAAATCCCTGGCACCACCCGAATCTTCTTCAAAACGTGAAAATCAAACCATCGTCGAACTCCAAAAACGGATCACTAACCTGGAACGGTTCGTCAAAACTCTCTGCGAAAAAATAGCTTTAATAGAACGATCTTAGCGAATCTTTAATAGCTTCGGTTATCCTGCGTGAATCTGCAGGGTACCGCGGGGTTTTTATTTAAATTTTTTTGGGCGGGGTAAATGCCGGCCTATGCCAGCCAACGTATTAGTTTATCAGAGTAAAATTGTATCAATTTATCTGAGCGCTATAGTCAAAGTCTTTATCTGCTTGCTGGGCCAACCACAGTGCACCGAATTCTTCAGCCTTTAAAGTGGTTATTTCCTGAGACTGGCCTTTTACAAGACTGGCTACCCGATCCGGTGAACCAATATAGGTTTGAGAAATAACCTTGGGCTTACCGTTTACCCGGGCGATCTCCCTGACATACAGGTAGGGTCTTCCTTTTTTCTTCTTGATATGGAAATGTGCCATGATTCATAATATTTAGTAGGGTCTTACATGTCAAGAAAAAAACAATAGAAAGACTGATTTGATAGGGTTTTGAGCATAGAAAGGTTGTGTGACTTGAGGGGTACTACAAGAGACAGGGTCGAAAACGCTTGTCAATAAAGGGATTCGACGATTCCGAACGGTTTATCTCCGAAACTCCTGTATGAGTGGATTGTCGTTAACAAAGAATACAATATGGTGATTGGAAACTGGAAAAAACCCCAATCAATGCCAAGCCTAATTTTAACAATCCGCTCCGAAACACTTTGGCGAAAAGGCCCATACTCCGCAATTGAATTTATTATCGATTTTATAAAATATGTGGGTGGGAAAATACATAAAATAAGGATTAGCCGCCTTGATTTGTGCGTCGATGTCCTATTGCCTACATCTCTATGGTCTGAATCCTTGCTGAATTATACAGTAACAAGGGCTTCATACGACAATACGAGACGCAATCATCAGCAACTTGCAACCATTGATATCGGGAAAAACCATCTTAAAGCCCGTATCTATGACAAACCATTAGAAATACAGCAACAATCAAATAAAACATGGTTTTATGAAATTTGGGGATTGAATGAAGTTCCGGAAAATAAAAAAATCATCAGAATTGAGTTTCAACTGCGTAGAGAAATTTTAAAGGAACTGGGCATTGATTCAGTCAAAGACCTTTTCAGCAAAGTCGAAAACGTGTGGTCGTATTGCACTATTGATTGGCTTAAATTCCAAAACAATCCCGGCAAACAATCCCATCAAAGGAAAACATTTGGATGGTGGAAGATTATTCAAGATGGATTTAACGACATCCCCGCCGGCATGCCTCTAATTAGGGCGAAAGCAAACCAGGCGGACAAGGATATGCTTTCCTATCAAATCATAGGTTTATTATCTTCATTTGCCGCCCTGGACTTTAATGCTAAGCCATCTCTCTCATTATCAGACATAACCCTTCCCGATACTTTTGCCCAATTTCTCAATTATGTGGATCAAAAAAAATTTAACTTAATTGAATTTTCTGAAAGAGTTGCAAATAAGACAGCCAGGTTCCAAAGAAATGATGAAAAATGGTTGGATTCGCTTCATCGTCGGGAACAACTTGGTTTTTTGCCAGCCACCACCTCTAAAGCCAGCAGTGTCAATAGTGAGTTATAGGTGAACGCCAATGGAAAAGTTTAATGAAAATAAGACCGGGGATATTCATATTCGAAATTCAATAAAGAAAATAGATCATTCAATTAAAGAACTCGAAAAAACAAAAGCGGTTTTGGTCTCTATGTTACCTAAAAAGATATTAGAACCTTCAAATCGGAATTGCAACACAAAATTGACCCCTCTCGACAACCCAATTTTGACCCCCCCTGTTGTTAAAATCATTCTCTTATCGCTTTTTATATAGTTCCGGTTTGGGTAACGGCCAGGGCCAGGGGATCGGCCCGGCGCCGGGCCGATCCCCTGGCCCTGGCCGGACGGGCTACCCAACGCAGTAGTCGGCTATTGCCTTCAACGCTCCTTTTTGGCTGTAATTAATTGATTCCCGTGATTCTACAGCTATGAGAATCGGTTTTGTGCACCCACACTCTTGTATTAACAAACCGGCATCTGTGTCTGTAATGCTCAGGATATCATCATTCTTCTCCGCCTCTTCAAAATAGGTCGTACAGTCTTCGGATATCTCGATCCTTATCGTTTCATTTCGACCTTTCAGGGGATTATATACATCCAGTTCTTTCATTCTTTATCCTCTCGATTTTAAAGTCTGTTTAAGTCGATAACTGTCCCAGTTACATTGAATAATGTGAGCCCGGTGAGTGACACGATCCAGCAGAGCAGCGGTAAGATTTGCATCGCCAAACACCTGCGTCCAATCACCAAAACCAAGATTGGTAGTGATGATGATCGAACGTCTTTCATGGCGCTCGGTAAGGACTTGGAACAATAATTCAGCGCCGATTTTACTGAACGGGACGTACCCCAATTCATCAAGAATCAACAGCCCATAACCGGCATATCGTTTTATCATTCTACCCAGAGCCTGTTGTTCCCTGGCCTCCGTCAGTTCGTTTGCAAGCCCACAACCAGTAATAAAACGAACTCGATGTCCATACCGGCAGGCTTCCATCCCGATGCTGGTTGCCAGATGGGTTTTACCGGCTCCGCTTTTACCTATCAAAATTATATTCCGGGCTTCTTTAATGAATGTCCCTGTTGAAAGTTCTTTGATCAACCGGGCGTCCAAATCAGGGGCAGCCTCAAAATCAAATGTTTCAAGCGGTTTCTGCATCGGGAACCTGGCTTCCTTGAGACGTCGCTTGCGACCGTTTTCCTGCCGTATTTGAACTTCCGCTTCAACAAGATTCAATAAAAACTCATCGTAGCCGCAGGCCGCCTCATGCGCCTGCCGGATCTGACCTTCCAACTCTTTTTCCATCGTCGAGAGCTTCAGCGTTTTTAAGTGCTGTGTGAGGACTGCCTGGACTGCTGGGTTCATAAGATACCTCCAAGCTGTTCGTATGCCGAGATGTCAGCAGGGGGCAGTGTCTCCCAGTTCGACAAAGGATCAAATTGGGACTCCATAGAGATGTTTTGACTGTGTAAAATCTGCTTGAGAGCATTGCTGCAGCCGACATTGCTTTTCAGTGCTTCCTTTACGGCTGCTTCGATCTTGTCGACAGCATATTTTTCGTACAGCATCAGCACGGTGACAAATTCCCGGGTACCTTTGGTTACACCGTTTTTCCGGCGAAAATGTTCTAATAACTTTTCCAGGCAATCCGGCCATTGATCACGCCATTGTAAAATTGGCCGGGCGGTATCAAATGATTGTGGACGCTGACGAATCAACTCCAGATAATGTTCCGGTTTTAAACTCCACTTATTATTTCCATATAACCGATGATGGGTGCTTATTTTTCTGCCGCTCCAATAAATGATCACCTGGTCTATCTCTACTATCGCCTGCACTCTCATGTAAGCATAGCGCGTCGGGACAGAATACCGGTTCTTGTCAATAATAACGGTGGCATATTTGTTTACCCTGACCATGAACGTCTCAACGTTACTGAACGATGTTGTCGGCAATGGCAGCAATACCTGCTTTTCTGATTCAAACAATTCATTGACGCTTTGTGTTTGACCGGCGATGCGATGCTCTCCATAGGCCATGCAATCATCGAGGAGGCGCGTGTTCAATTCGTCCAGGCTGTCAGCATGTGGGATAGGAACCATATAATTTCTTCGAGCGTAGCCGACCAGGCCTTCAATCCCACCTTTTTCATGGCCCTGGCCGGGATTGCAAAACCTTGGATCGAAGTTGTAATAGGCCTTGAACCGATTATAAGATTCCTGAAGATGACGTTTTTTTCCTTTAAATACCTTTTGTACGACTGTTGTCAGATTGTCATAGATAAGAACTGGGAACACGCCTCCAAAAAATGAAAAGGCCTGGATATGAGCGTCAAATAAAGCTTGCTGCCTTTCACAGGGATAACAGCGAACAAAGTGTTTGCCCGAACATTTTGAACGTATGCAAAATAATTTCAGCTTCACGGGTTCGCCGGCAATAACTGCCTGACAGTTTCCCAGTCTACCTCGGCTTCCTGGGCAGTCGTCGGATCTGATGGGATAAATGCCTGCTGATTCGTTAAACCCAGCCTCAGCTTTGCCTCACGCACATAACGGCGAACCGTCGTCTCTCCACCGGAATACTCGAGTTCCGATTTCAGACGATGGTATATCCGGGTTGCTGTATGTCGCTGTTTGTATGGCTTGTCCTTGTCATCGCCAAGCCAGCGGTCTATCTCCTGGATATAAGGACCAAGAACGGGATATGGCTGTTTAGATCGTTGCTTGTAGCCAATGTATTCCTGCTTTAAAATTTTTTTTATGGTGTTTTTTGAATGGCCGGTTTCTCTGGCAAGCTCTTTAATGGCCTTTCCATAAACACGGTGAGCTGTTCGGATGTAATCATACTGATCCACTTTAAGCATTCTCCTTTTCGTCTCCGGTAATGGGTTAAAAATCTCCATTCAATACCAGA